>CAWIGY010000066.1:0-89325 GCA_963835565.1 uncultured delta proteobacterium | reverse complement strand
CCTACCATTCCTATCAGACAGGTCGACTACAGAAGAATCTGTGACTGCCTGTTTCTTCGCATTGGCTAGTTTGCTCCGCTTTCCATTAATCCAAGTTTTCGGGGCCTCTGGCCATAATTAACATGGTTGTCTGGGGCCCGGCCCAGACAACGGCATTTTGAAATCTCAAATTATGCACCACGGTATTCCAGCTTAAATCGCTATTGCGCATATCCCGGTTTGGCAGGTACCGGAGCCTCTTGGTTATCCGGTTGCTTAACCGGGCTCTTCGTGCCGTCATTACCCCCAGCAGAGCTGCCAGCTGATTTGTTCGTGGATGGGGCAGTAGGTGGTGCGGTTTTTTCTGAGGGTAGACTCGATTTCGATTTTGGGACTAAAGGTGGCACTTTTTGCGAATCGCAGCCTGCGGTAAAACCCGTGGCATCAAAATGAACTTCGAAGGAGTCAGTTTCGTCCTTTCCATCCGCAACCGGCACACTTACCGTGACCTTCAAATTGCGCGTGCCTGCGCGTGACGGCGAGCAGTAGGATAGAAGATAGTATTGGTCCAACAAGCCATCCACCAATGCTCCAGCGTCTTCAAACGCAATGGGGATGGTGTCGGCGGCTTGGGCCAAAATCTGCCCCGACCGAGCCAGTCGCTTGGCGGCATTATCCTGCGGTTCCCCAGTAACGCCGATGAATACCAGCTTGTCAGCAGTTGATGAAAGAGCCTCGCTGAATTGGTTCTCTGGCGTGCGTCCCGCCAAGTCCGGCCCCCGCGCGAACACGGCCAGCGTGCCCAGCCGCACCGGGCTTGCATTCACCGCCAAGTCGCGGTCTAGGATCTCCAGCCCCTGTACCACTGCGCCCCGCAGATTACGAGAAGGATCTCCCGGTGTAAGGCTCAGCAGGGCGTCCACTTGCTCCGGCGTGGCTGCCTTGGCATCCGCTGGATATTCACCGACGATCCGAACCTTGTCGCTTCCGTCGTAAGCCGCCACGGTGATCGATTGACCTTGTCGTGCGCGTCGTACGAACGCCCCCGCCGCTTTGGCCAGGACCCTGCGCAAGCCTGCCTCTTTAGCCTGGCTAATGTCTACCAGCAATAACGCATGAAATGATGCATAGCGGGCCGCCTCCAGCAACTGTAATTGGGCTGAATCTGAATCAATGGACTGATCATTTTCACTGATCTTGAAGGCCGATGGCGGTAGCCCAGCCACCGGCTTGTCCTTCTCAGTGACTGCAACGAACGCTGCCACATTGCCCGGCTTGGCGGAGCCCGTGGCTAGCTCTTCAATGCGCGCACCGCCCAAGAGCTGGCAGCCGAAAGCCCCAAGGGTCAGGCAATTGAGGAAAATCCAACGGTGCAGATTCACGGCCTGTAATCCTTACACGATTGGCCTTTTTGCTCAATGGGGCATTTGCGTCACTCCCAAAAACCTTCACCCTTGCGCGCGAACTCCAACATTTGACTCATGCCATGCGCCAGTGTTGGCGGAAGTTCCGCGTCGGTGAACAATCGAACTTCCAGTATTTCAACCGGGTTATCCGGGGCACGCTGGGGAAGTCCAATGGTGGCGCCCACCACTACGGTGACCGCATGAAACCTGAGGTCGCGCATCGGGTCCGAATAAACGCCTAGCACATTGCCCAATTTCACTTGGTCAACGCCCGCTTCTTCCGCGAGTTCACGTACGATGCCCTGGCGCAGTGTTTCCCCCCATTCCAAGGTGCCGCCGGGCAAGGCCCATTGTCCCGTGTCATGACGTCGAATGAGTAGCCACCGCCCGTCTTCGGTTTGGGCGGCCGCCGCAACGCCTACCACGGGTCGTCGCAAGATAAGGCGAGTGACCTCCTTGAGGATTTTGAAATAGCCTGGCAAGGATGACATCATGGTAAGGTAGGCCAAGTGTGATTCTGGCGCAATTCAGTAGATCTTTTGGTTGGCTCGTTTCTGAATCGAGGCAGACTTGGCTCTTTTGTCAAGTGGGCGCCAGCATTTCCTTGGGATTCCTGTTGGCCATGCCGATTTTGGCTTGCAGCAAACGCCAAGAACCGCCCGCCCACTTGGAGGCGACCAAACGGACGCAGGTTGGGGAATTGTCACCGACGATTAGTTCGGTTGCCGACTCGCAGGCAACCAACGACCCAAAAATGCAGGATGTTGGGCAAACGGATGATTCATTGCCGTTTACACCAACGGGCTTGAAGATTGCCAGTACCGCCTGGCGAACCTGGGTATATACGGATACCGGTCCCACCCGCACGCGCTTCGGTTACTTGCGAGTGGGCGCGGTGGTAGACGCGCGTGCACCTGCCATAAAAAACGAGGGTTGTGACCAAGGTTGGTATCGCATCAATCCGCGTGGGTTCGTGTGCATCGGCAAGGGATCCAGCCTGTCGATGGACGATGCCATCATTCAACAGGCCTCGGTGCGGCCTAAGCGAGGCGACAGCCTGCCTTACATTTACGCCATGGCCAGTGGCTCACCGCCGCATTTTTATTTTGCCTTGCCGTCACGGGAACAAGTGGTCCGTCTCGAAGGATCGGATCGACATTCCAGCTTCGCGAATTGGAAATTGCTCAATTACGACACGCGTCCCGCCGTAGCCCAGGTCCTCGGCTCGCCCGGTGAGCCTCCGCCCTTTTTGCAGAACGGCGGCCGAGCGCAGAAAGCCCTACGGAGTTTTGCATCGACTGGAACAGAAAGTAAGCTCAGGCAGGGCTGCGCCGGATAGTGGGTTTGCATTGCTATACGTGTTTTCACACGACGTGCGCTGGTACGGCATGACCACCGAGCATGACCTGGTGGCCCTGGACCGAGTAAGAATTGTAGTGCCGAGCGCTTTTCACGGGATCGAACTCCCGCAAGATTCAGGCGGGCTTCCCGCGGGTTTTGCCGAAAAGGACCAGTTGCCTGTGTTCCGTCTGCAGCCCGACGGCAATTTAGTGACGGACAGCGCATTGTCGCGCCGGCAGGGTGTCGCCTTGACCGGCGAGCGCCGCACCGGGGGATTTATGCAAACGCACGAGGGAAGCTATGTTCCCACAGCGGGCTTACGGCTAATCCCGAGGCGCACCGAGTTTCCGAGTTTCGCCACCGGCGATCGCAAGTGGATTGATATTTCAATTTTGAAACAATCGCTGGTCGCTTACGTGGGCAAAGTCGCCGTATACGCGACGCTGGTTAGCACCGGGCGCGGCATGCTCGGTGATCCAGAAACTGAGTCGGCAACGCCCAGGGGCACGTTCATGGTGTATGCGAAGCATGTATCGGCCACCATGGATGGGGCGGACGATGCCGCTGATTCTTACAGCCTGCTCGACGTGCCCTTCGTCCAATATTTTCACAAGGGCTTTGCCCTGCACGGCACCTATTGGCACGATGAATTCGGTCGCGTAAGAAGCCACGGCTGCATCAACCTGGCTCCCAAAGACGCCGCCTGGCTATTCGAGTGGACCGATCCCCCGGTTCCCGATCACTGGCACGGCGTGATCAACAAAGACCGGGGAACGGTGGTGTACGTGCACGCGTGACTGGGCTTGCTACGCGCTCGCGATGAACTCGTTTACGCTGTCCGCAATTGATTGAAATACCCTTTCGAATTTCGCGTCGTCTCGCTCGAGGAGCGTGACTCGAAAGCCGGGTAAATCACAAACAAAGCCAGACAGCGGGACAACGCAAATTTGCTTTGAGCCCAATAATTGGTACACGAATTTACGATCGAGGGAGATCCCAGGTGGACAGCGATGTTGTAAGAATTCCTCCATTTTTCGATCTTCTATGCGAAGGTTCATGCGGTCACTGAGTTCTTCCGAGAATACCAAGCTCAGATAGAATGCGCCGCGAGGCTCATTGACGACAACGCCAGTGCAAGCGCTCAAGATCTCCGTGGCGCGTCGCGCTCGCTGGGCGAAAAAGGCCCGCCGCTGTGCGCCCCAAGCTGCATATCGGGGGTCATCGTAGACACGCGGGATAATCATTTGAGGTAACGTTGTCGAGCAGACCTCCAACATTTTGGCATCCACGATTGAGCGCACATAACGGCGAAACATCGGGCGCTTGTCTTGATTGTACACCTCCATCCAGCCGCAGCGTGCCCCAGGCCAGGGAACCTCCTTGGAGATACCCTTCAGTGAAATGGTGGGAACGTCCTCGACCAGATCAGACAGCGGAAGGTATTCTTGCCCGTCATAAACGAGGTTTTGGTAGATCTCGTCGGCGACGATAAAGAGATTGAACTCGCGTGCAATCGCGACCATCTGCCGAATGACCGCAGGCGGAAATACGGCACCGGTTGGGTTGTCCGGGTTGATGATCATAAGCCCGGCAATGTTCTCGTTGTAACGCACCTTGTTTCGCAACTCGTCGAGGTCTGGCATCCACCTGTCGAAGACGTTTAGGTGGTAAACGATGGGATTTGATCCGGCGTGCGCGGCCTCAGCGGACGAGTGCGTCGAATAGGAAGGGGAGGGACCGATTACCCGCGCCTGGGGAGCCAGCATGGTGTACACCTTGTGAATCCCGTCGCCGAGGCCGTTGAAGAACAAGATATCGTCTGCGGAAATCTGCACATGACCGCGACTGTTGACGCGCGCCGCAAGAAATTCACGAGTCTGCTTGACCCCGCGCGTTGGACAATATCCGAAGGATCGATTGTCGCGAATCGTGTCGGCGACAATGTCTTTGATCCAATCGGGGACAATTTCCCCCTTTTCAATCGGGTCACCAATATTTTCCCAGAAGATAGGGCGCCCGCTCAGCTGGTGAATCTCGTGAGCTAATTCCGTGATTCCGCGGATTTCATAGGTGAGTTCGGAGGCGCCCGGGTGAACGATATTACGACGCATAGCCTCGCCCCCATAGCACAGATTTACGTGAGGATTGGCCAATCGCCGCGAATTGCGGGAACAAATGACTGACGGGACCCCTAACGGCCTCAGTCTGCAGAATACTCATTCCGACATATCGAACGAGCTAAACAGTGTTGTTGCGTCACCCACGAAGCTGGGTGCCCTCGCGCTGCGATAGTGAGCTATCACACAATTTCCGATGGGCGTTCCCATGAAATTTTGCGAAATACTCACCGCTGCGACTGAGCCGTCCGGCGCAAATGTCACGGCCGCACGCCCCGTTGGACTTGGTGGCTGCCCGCTAGAGCGACATGATCGAGCAGCGGCAGCGGCTGCGGCCAATGCTGCATTCGCCGCCGCGTGATCAATACCCACCGGAGTTACGGGCTTGTCTGCCGCTGATTCTTCCGCTGGTTTGTCGCTGGTGCCTTTGTCTGCTTCGGACTGTGCCAAAGGCTGAGCATTGGTCTCACCCTGGTTGGCACCTTCACCCTTTGATTTGTCGCCCTTCTTGCCTTTCTTCCACTTTCCACCGGCCATAACCGGTGATTCGGCAGCCCCTTGATTGTCAACCGGCAAACTATCAACGCTCTGCGCCTTATCGGGTCGCTTGGCGCTGCCCGAACTCGGCGCGGCACTGAAATTCGCGGGCGCCGCTGCCACGCCTGCGGCGGACCCTGATCCCACCAGTTGCTGAAGTGCCGCCGCTTCAGCCTGCTTTGGACGCACCACATAGAAGTAATATAGGCAGGCGCCGGTCAAACCGACTAACAACCCAAAGGCGCCAATCCAGCGCCAAACCGAACTTGAAGCATCGTTTGGTGGTGGCGGCCGACTGGAGATCGGAATCGCCGAAGTAGTATGGTCTTCGAGGCGCGCCGCGATGCCAAGCCCCGAGTCGGTCTGCCCGGAGAGCGTGAAATTGAGTGAATCGCTAGCCGTCGGAATATCAGGAACAAATGAGGTGCGGTCTTCGAGGCTGCCTACCGGGCGATTGTTATCGATGGCCGCCACAATCGACGTAATCACTTCGCGCCGCTTTTCGATTCGTGCTCCCAGCAGTTGAGTCAGCAATCTGGACACTACCGGGTGTGACACCACCGTGTGTTCGTCCGTCAAATACTCAGATAGCACGAATTCAAACTCTTCCGCCGTCTGATACCTGCGTTGCGGATCGCGATCGAGGGCCTTTAGGACGATGCTCTCCAGCTTCAAGGGATAACGGGGAATCAGCCGCGAGGGGCGAGGAATTATTCCGTGTTTAACCAGTTCCAGGGTGTGGGCCACATCGCGACCCTTGAATAGCTGTTCGCCCGTGGTCATTTCAAATAGTACAATTCCCAGGGCAAATACGTCAGTTCGACGATCAACCCGTTCGCCGCGCGCTTGCTCCGGCGACATGTAACTCAACTTGCCCTTGATGATTTCCGAGTCTCCGCTGGGCTCCAGCCGCCCCAATGCATTAGCGATTCCGAAGTCAACCAGCTTCGCTTTGCCGTCAAGCCCAACCAAGATGTTGTGTGGGGACACATCGCAATGAACAATGCCGCGCAACTCCCCATCCCAATCACGAAGATCATGGGCCGCGTGTAAACCCGCCGCCGCATCCGCGGCCACGCATACCGCAATTTCCGGGGGAAGCGCCCCACGGCTTTTCGACGCGCGGATGATATTTCGTAATGAATCGCCCTCCACCCACTCCATCACCATGTAAAGAATATTCCGGTCCTCAGAGACCTCGAAAACGCGCACCACATTGTCGTGCTGGATGCTTTGAATTATTTGAACCTCACCCAAGAACATCGAGCGAAATTCCGAGTGGCGCGCGAGCTCGGGCAACATTGCCTTGACCGCGACCAAGCGCTGCTTTCCACTGACGGCGGAACGTTCTCGCGCGACCCATACGCTTGCCATCCCACCGCGTCCGATACGGACCAGCAGTTCGTAATGGCCGAGAAATACGCCCGACTGAAGCTCACTCATCGAAGCAAACCCTGAAAGTACGGCAAAGTCGCGCGCTTGCCGGTCACAGCTGAATCGTTGCAGTTGGCGTCACCCGCTGCAAGCGGCGTGTGTCACCCCTGTGTACCATTGGAGATCCAATCGTCCGTGGTATCGGCCCGCTCGCCGGTTCTGCTTTTTTGTGTTTTGTCATGCATTCACTTGGAAATGGCTGTCGATGCTTCGGCAATGGCGCTTAATGCCCGTCGAGGGCTGCGCGAGTTAAACAAACCCGTCCCGCACGGTGCTTAAGTGCGTCTATTGCTGCGATTCAAGCTCAAGGTTTTGAGCAAATTCGTACTTTAGCTCGGATCTTGGGCTCCTTCGCAGGTCGATGGGCCCATCGACAAATCCGCAAACATCTGCTCTAACGTACAGCATGCTTCATTTCGGGCAAGCCGCACAGGCATTGGACACAACCCCGCGCTGTGTGCCGCGATTGCGTCTGCTCACGGAGACATTCCTCACCGAGCTCGACGGTGTAGAAAAGGAGGTTCTACTACCCGCCCTGTGCGTGACGTTCGACTATTGCGGAACCGAGCTTCGCGCGTCCGACCTGCGACGCCGATTCTTTGCCGCCACGGGCGAGGAGCTACGAGAGATTGAACGAGATCTCGATGAGGAGAAGCGGGTTCAGTGTCTTATTGAAAGCTTTGGTGCCGTAGAAGTCGAGCAGGCAATCGATTTCACCGCGCCCTTGGACTCCTTGGTGGACTACATCGTGCAACCGGAAGGAAACGTTCACTCTTGGTGTTCCTTTTCGGTTCACGCGGTTGAACATTTGAAGAAAGCGGGCTGCCTGATCACGGTTTCGGACGACTTCCCCTATCAGGTTGTTGAAGATGATCCCCCATGGGTTGCCGTCGTTGAAGCTGAGCAAGAAGATCTTGACTGGTTCGGGTTGAAACTCGGAATCCTAGTTGAAAAGGAGCGCGTTGACGTTTTACCTACGCTGCTTGAATTGCTCGAGAAATATCCAGACGGGCGCTCTCTCGATTCGTTCCTAAGCATACCCAGTATGCGAGTAGCACTGCCGATTGCAGAGCGACGCTATGTGACATTGCCTCCGGAGCGATTGCGCGCGCTACTTCGAGTCCTCTTGGAATTGTACCGGGGTGACCGGTTAAAAGCGGGCAAATTGCGATTCGCAGGCGCCCAGGCTAAAAGCCTGGTTGACCTACAACAAGCCCTAAAACACCAGACATCCGAGCTCATTTTCGACGGGGCGCGCGATGTATTGCAGCGTGGCCGACGACTGGCGCAAGTGGGAGGTCACGAAGTCGCAACTGTGTACTTGACGGATCTTTTGGCGACGCTCAGGCCCTATCAACGCGAAGGTCTACAATGGTTACAGAAGCTTCGCGCTCTGAATGCGGGGGGCGTGTTGGCTGATGATATGGGTCTTGGCAAGACTCTTCAAACGATTGCACACCTTTGCGTAGAAAAGGCCCAGGGCCGCTCGGATCGACCTTCACTGGTTGTAGTTCCCACCAGTCTTTGCGCCAATTGGGCACGCGAATTCGACCGGTTCGCTCCAAGCCTACGCTATCTCGTCTATCACGGCAAAGGTCGAATGGCCGCGGTGCGAGAGCTAGCGCAAGCCGATGTTGTAATTACTTCCTATCCCATTTTGCTGCGTGACATCGGGATCTTTCGAGTTCAGCCGTTTCACCTGGCCATTTTGGATGAAGCGCAAGCGATCAAGAACTACCGGAGTCAAGTCGCACAAGCGGTCAAGCAAATTGAAGCACGCGCTCGCTTATGTCTATCGGGAACGCCCGTCGAAAATAATTTGGACGAACTGTGGTCGATATTTGATTATCTAATGCCGGAGTTATTGGGTGATCTCCCCGGGTATCGCAGGCGTTTCCGCAACCCCATCGAGCGCTCGGGCGACGAATTTCGGCTAAGAGCATTGAAGCAGCGAGTGGCGCCGTTCGTGCTCAGAAGAATGAAGGAACAGGTCGCTCGCGAATTGCCCCCGAAAACAGAGATTATTCGACCGGTTGAGCTGGACGGGGACCAGCGCGATTTATACGAATGCATCCGCCTCGCCGTGCATGCACAAGTAAGGCAAGCAATTGCCAAAAAGGGCCTGGCGCAGAGCTCGGTGACGGTACTTGACGCTTTGCTGAAGCTCAGACAAGTGTGCTGCGACCCACAATTGTTACAGTTGCCCGTAGCGCGTGACGTCAAGACATCCAGAAAACTGCAAGCATTTTTGAGATTGGTCAGGCTACAATTGCAGCAGGGTCGTCGCATCTTGGTCTTTTCACAATTTGCACGCATGCTGGCGCGACTCAGCGCACAATTGTTAGAAAGCGGGGTTGCACATACCATGCTGACGGGCAAAACACTGGACCGACAGCGCCGCGTAGACGCATTTCAGAATGGAGAATTCGACGTATTTCTGATCAGCCTCAAGGCTGGCGGTACCGGACTCAATCTGACGCGCGCCGATACGGTTATACATTACGATCCCTGGTGGAACGCTGCGGCGCAAGCCCAAGCCACTGATCGGGCGCACCGCATTGGTCAAGAGCGGCCGGTGTTTGTTTACAACCTGATTGCCGCCGGCAGTGTCGAGGAAAAATGCTCGGGCTGCAGAACAAAAACGGCAACTAGCGCAAAGTCTGTTTGGTGGTTCCGAGGCATCCACATTGCGTAACTTGGCAATTATCGAAGATTTGTTCGCACCGTTAGATAAATAGGTTTGTTCGACTTTGACGGCAGCCGAAAATTAAGGTTAATCTGTCTGTGGAATGCATCCGCCATGAAACTGCTCCGCGTTGCCGCCGCTACATTGAATCAAACACCCCTCGATTGGGTCGGTAACCAGCGACGCATCCTGGAGGCGCTTGACCTGGCCCGCTCGCGCAATGTGGCACTCTTATGCTTACCTGAGTTATGCATTACCGGCTACGGTTGTGAAGACGCCTTCTTGGCGCCGAACGTGCACAAGACGGCGCTCGAGGTGCTCAGCGAAATACTTCCCCACACGGCGGGGCTGGTCACTTGCTTTGGACTCCCTTTGGCACTTAGAAAGTCCGTATTCAACACCTGCTGTCTAGTCGTTGACGGCAAAGTTCAGGGGTTCGTTGGAAAAAGGGCGCTCGCCGGTGACGGAATTCACTACGAGCCGCGTTGGTTCAAGCCCTGGCCGAAGGGCAAGCGAACCACTATTCGCTTGTTTGGAGAAGACGTCAAAGTTGGAGATCTGATTTTCGACGTGGGCGGGGTACGGATTGGCTTCGAGATATGTGAAGACGCATGGATGGCGGAGCGCCCAGCCAACGAGTTGGCATTACAAGCGGTGGACGTTATCCTAAACCCAAGTGCCAGCCATTTTGCATTTGATAAGCACGCGGTTCGTAGCCGACTAGTGGTTGAGGGCTCAAGAGCATACGGCGTGAGCTATGTGTATGCCAATTTGCTCGGCAACGAAGCCGGCCGCATTATCTACGATGGCGACTCACTGATTGCCAGTTGTGGCAAAATTATTGCAGCCAATCGACGGTTTTCCTTTGAAGAGGTGCAGTTGATTGATGCGGTAATCGACGTAGAATTAACCCGCAGTCGCTATGCTTGGGTGTCCAGCTATCAGCCACCCATGAACGCAGCGGACAACGACGGCTGCCTTGAGGTAGACGTGAGCTTTCCGGAGATTGCTCCCGAAATCAACCAGCAACCTTCGGTCGATTGGGAACAGTCCGCGAGCCTCAAATTCGAGGAGTTTACTCGAGCCCTCTGCTTGGGACTCTTCGACTATATGCGAAAGAGTCGCGCCAGCGGGTTCGTGGTGTCACTCAGTGGTGGCGCCGATTCCTCAGCGCTTTGCTGTCTGGTGGCGCTGCTGGTGCGACTAGGCCAACTTGAACTGGGTGGTGAGAAATTCGCGCGGCGGTTGCCTCGGCGGCGCCTCTCGCCTGAAGCATCTGAGCGCGATTGGGTCCACGCGCTGCTTACGACAGTGTACCAATCGACGCGGAATAGTTCAATTTTAACTCGGGAGGCAGCGCGAACGTTAGCGGCGGCAATCGGTGCCAACCATTTGGAGCTGGATGTGGATTCACTCGTCAACGATTACCAGAAACTCGTTGAAGCGGCCCTGAATCGCTCTTTGAACTGGGAATGCGATGATTTGGCGTTGCAAAACATCCAGGCGCGTGCGCGTGCTCCGGGTGTATGGATGATTGCGAACGTTACCGGCGCCTTGCTGCTGGCGACCAGCAATCGCAGCGAGGCAGCCGTCGGTTACGCGACGATGGACGGTGACACGGCAGGTGGGCTTAGTCCAATTGCCGGGATCGACAAGGCATTTATCCGTCGTTGGCTGGTTTGGATGCGCGATGAAGGCCCAGCTGCAGTAGGTAATATTCCGGAACTTTCCGTGGTCACCTCACAAGTACCAACCGCGGAGCTTCGCCCTGCGGGCGCGGAGCAGACCGACGAGGGTGATCTGATGCCGTATGACTTGTTGGACGCAATTGAGCGATCCGCGATTCGCGACAAACGTTCGCCGCTTGACGTTTTAATGCTGATGACAGAGGCCTTCAAGAAGTACGAGTTTCGGCAATTGGCAACTTGGGTAGAGCGGTTCTTTCAGCTTTGGGCCCGCAATCAATGGAAGAGAGAACGTTATGCGCCATCCTTCCATGTTGACGATGCCAATTTAGATCCGAAGACCTGGTGTCGTTTTCCCATATTGTCGGGTAGTTTCGAGCGCGAGCTTGCCGAGATGCGAGATTACGTAGCTGGGCGCCGATGAGACGCCGATGCTGGCTGCTTGCCGGCGGCTTTGAGAACGCGAGACAATTTGCAGCCGTGCGAACCGAGTGTCAGGCCGATTATTGAGTCTCCGTTGCCGCACACTCCGGATATTAGGAAACGATCATGGGCCGGTCCGCATTTTTTGGTTGGCCAATCTGTTTCGAAAGGTTCAACCCAGGCATTTGGAACCATGACTAGATTGTCACAAATTCAGGAAAGTGCCTGAAACGTGCCGTAAAGCCACCAGGACGCAAACAGCGGCAGCCCCATTGTGATTTGGTACACGAGCGGCTTTCCCTAAGCGAACGTACAGGTAGTCCCTAGGGATACCCTTGTCACCGATTTGAGCCTCTTCAACCGGGCATGAGATTGCTGTAGAGTACCTAGGCTGAGAGGATCCGCAGTTTTTGGCTGAAGGCACGCCGCCTTCTCGTTCTGATCGTGTTGGTTGGTCTGCCTGGCGAAAGAGGCCCCGTGCTACCGTCGCACTTAGAGGATGCCCTTCATGAGCTCAAGATTGAGTTGCCCCAGCAACGCCAATCCATCTTGCTGGTTGACGACGAGCCGGAAAACTTAGAGGTTTATGTCGCGCTGTTCGGTGACTTCTGGAACGTGCATACCGCCGGCAATGCGGCCGATGCCCTTCGCATCATCAATAGCGGATGCGACATCGATTTAATCATCTCGGATCAGCGGATGCAGGGCATGACCGGTGTCGAACTGCTAACGCAGATTGCCGAAACGCGGCCGGACATCGTGCGCATCGTACTCACGGCCTACAGCGACGTGGAACCGATGTTGGCAGCGATCAATCGCGCCAAAGCCTGGCGGTTCCTCGTAAAGCCATACGACCCCGAGGAACTCAGGGCTTCGGTAACCGAGGCTCTGCGCGTGAAGGCAAACGTTGAGTTGCTCAAAAAGCTAACCCGATTGCTGACTGATCACCGGGACGCCCTGAATGACGCATTGAGAGACCTTCGTCAAGCGCAAGACCAATTGCTGTCAGCTGAACGCCTGGCAACCGTTGGACCTGCCGTGGCCGGCATCGTCCACAACCTTCGAAATCTAAGCACGGTCATGTCGTTCGTTATGACCGAAATCGCGCGGCAAGACGTTCCCAATTCCATCTTACAGATGGTCCAATCAGCTCAAGCCAATATGGAGTCGCTCATCGACCTTCTCCAGAATGTGCACCAGTTGGCACAACCTCATGATCTTTGACTTAAAGCGAGAGCCGACCGACATGGCACGTTTTCTGGGCGCAACGGCGGCTCTTGGCATGATGCAGTCTGGTGGGCACCCAATATCCGCCGAGACGATGTCGAATACTCCACTAGCTCGCATTGATGTAGAACGCATGCGTCAAGGACTTCTCGCCTTGGTTGACAACGCCGTGCGAGCGAGCAAAAGCCGACAGCCGATTAGAATATCCGCTCGATCGGTACCTCCACCCGCTGCCGATGACGCCAATACTAAAGCCAAACAGTGGTTGTGTATTGAAGTCACTGATCAGGGTTGCGGTATGGACAATGACACGCTCTGCAGGGCCGTTGAGCCCTTCTATAGCGGCTTTTCTCCACCCCGATTGGGACTTGGTCTCGAGCTGGCTCGATTGGCGGCCCGCGCCCATGGCGGACGCGTGGAACTGGAAAGTGAGCTCGGTCAAGGCACGGTGGTGAGGTTTCTTTTACCCTTCGACGAGAACCACGAGGAGCAAGACCGCAATGCCTGAGGTAGTAAGCAGCGAGTTGGTCCCATTCAATGTCTGGATTGGACCCGTCGCCCGCGCCCATTGCGAGCACATGTTGCGCGAGCAGTTGGCGGACGCGGAAATACTTCCCGTACTCGCCAGTGGTCTCGAATTGTTCGGTCCGGCAACCATGATATTACATGCGGATGACCTGGCTGGACCCGAGCGCGCTCAGCTCAAACAATTGGCGGATATTGCGTTACCTGGAAGACCCATTGTGCTGGGCAACGGGGCCGGGAAAGACACACTATTGGATGCCATTAATACCTGGCGAGTCGTGCAATTCATTACGCCCGACACACTTGCGCTGACTTTGGCGGATGGGATACGGGAGGCTCACCGAAGCCTATGCATCGAACTAGAGGTGTGGAATAAAATCGAGCAGCTATCCGACGAATGCCACCGGTTAAATAGCGTCACCGAGGAGCTGCGGTTGACGCAGCAGCGGCTGATTCATACTGAACGGCTGGCTGCGGTGGGGCGCATCGTGGGCACAGTGCTTTCTCGCATGCGCGAGCAATTCGACTACCTCGAGAACCTCAAGCGGGCCAAAAACGATATTCCGACAGCAGGACAACTCTCAGACATATTTGAAGCTGCGCTGGCGGGCATAGATAGCTTTGGCGCTTTGCTTGAGGACATGCTGGCTCTGACTGAGAATCGAGAGGCCAAGAATGATCAACAAATGATCGACTTGGATGCTCTGGCTGAACGTTCCTGGCGCCTGTTCCGGCATGACTCCCTCGCTCGCCGACGCAATCTTCACATTGAATGCCGGTCCGCGGTGTCTGTTTGCGCCGACCCGTGCCGAATGATTCACGTCATTCTCAATCTTTTGCGCAACGCCGCTCAAGCGACCACGGCCAATGGAACAATATCCCTTCGCACCCGGAGCGAAGGTGCCTTTGGCGTCATCGAGATTGAGGACTCCGGACACGGCATGTCAAACGACGTATTGGCGCGGATATTCACACCATTTTTTACCACCAAGGGCAAAGACGGAATGGGCCTTGGCCTGAGGCTCGCCAAGGCGACCGTTGAAAGATATGGGGGCAACATCACCTGTACCAGCAGTCCCGGGCAAGGTGCACGATTTCAGATTAGGCTGGTTCTCACGAACGAACCTGCGGGTTAGAAGCGAAACTCTAACGTACGGACCGTGTGACGTCTCTATCTGGATGAGTGAGCTCAGCGGCACCGGGTGGGAGGATTCGCGTTAGCTGGTGGTCCCCTGAGACAAAGGTTCTGAGCGTGACTGCCTCATGTAGCGCGTTGAATGGACCTTCGGTGGCGAGCGTCGGCAGACGTACGCGAAAACTGGCCCCTGAATTCTCAACGCTCTCGACCGTAATTGACCCGCCGGTCTGATTTATCACTTGATAGGCAATTGACAAACCTAGTCCGAGGCCCTTACCCGGCTCCTTTGTTGTATAAAACGGCACAAATATCCGCTCGAGTTGATCTCTCGGAATGCCAGGGCCATTGTCGGTAACTTCGATGGTGACATAGCCGGGTTCTGCACGTGTGCGAATGGCAACTTGTCCTCCTGGGCCCACCGCATCTAGGGCATTTTGCCATAGATTGCTGATTGACCGCTGCATATCTTCGGCAATGCAACTAACGTGGGCGCCTTTCGCTTGCAAATCCAACTCTACACGGATGTCATAATCATTCCCGGGTGAAAGCAGTGGTGCCATGTCCGCAATCGTGGAATCTATGCATAGTGCGATTGGTTCGCGCACGTAGCCTTCGCGCGCGTGGGTGCGGACCAGTTCGACCGTTCGTGCAATTCTGCCAACTCCCTTCTTGGCTATCTGATGCATTCGCATAACCTTGTCTCGCGAATCTTGCACCAAGCTTACAAGAGCATGCGCTCCGTCTGGATCGCGCGCTACATTGTGCATTTGAGTAACTAATTCTTCAATCACGAATAACGAACTTCGAATATAGCTGAGGGGGTTATGAATTTCATGCGCCAAGCCAGCGCTAATGAGTTCCAGGCTCTTTACCTGTTCGTGCAACGTTTGTGACAGCTGGCGACCGCGCCGCTCGAGGAGTTGCCCTACGGCGGAACGAAGCTCGCGGGGACTGAATGGCTTACTGAGATAAACTTCTGCTCCGGCCTCACGTGCGTCAATTCGATCTTGGACCTGAGTCTTTGCGGTCAGCATGATAGCGGGTATGTTCTTGGTTCGTGGATCGCCACGCAACGCCCGCAGCAGGCTCAATCCGTCCATTTCAGGCATCATGTAATCAGTGATGATTACGTCAGGGAGCTCCCGGAGTGCCAGTTCAAGACCTTTGGCACCATCCTGAGCCAGGTACACGTCGTGATCCTCAGAGAGCTGCATATTGATAAAGCGCAAAACATCGGCGTTGTCTTCGACGACCAGGATCTTGTTCGACTTCGGCCCTGAATCGCCGCGTGTCGGCTATCCGGCGTTCAGTGGCTTCGGCGATCTCAAGAAAGCGATAGTCTTTACGTTCCAGCAAGAGCCTTGTCCACTCACGAGGCTCGCGATCCTCACCACGCCGCTGCCGACTGTCTGCAGGATGAATCGACTGGCGCCGCTCAAGAATCTCTGGCGAAGATGAGCCACTCCTCGCTTGAGATGGACCACGAATTCGCTCCCATGCTCCTTCATGGCTATCGACCGTGATGCGACCGCCGTGAACTCGACAATCTCCTTGGCCGAGGCCAGTCCGATGCCAGTTCCCCCGTACCGGCGCGTAGTTGATCCGTCGGCTTGGCTGAAATCGCTCGAATATCTCGCTCCAATTGGTCTTGTGGAATGCCAATACCGGAATCCTGCACGCCAATTTGGACCTCATCATCATTGGCATCCATCCAAACTTTGACACGGCCTCCCGGATCAGTGAATTTCAGCGCATTCGACAGCAGATTCACCAGTGCGCGTTCCATCCGCTCCAGATCCACCTGCAAATCCCCTTCAGATCTGCGCAGCTCGAGCTCTAAGGCAATGTCCTTTCTAGCCGCGAGCGGTTGCGCCTGTGCACGATGTCACTCACGAGTGCGACCATGTCTGTTTGCTCTACGCGCAATCGTAAATACTGCTCGTCGATTTTTGCCAAATCGAGCAAATCGTTTATCAATTTGAGCAACTTGAGCGCGTTGCGCTGGATGGGACGCAAGTATTCCTTTTGCTGTGGACGCAGGCTTCCAATCTCTCCTTCAATCAATCCTTCGACCGGAGCGAGGATCATGGTCAACGGGGTTCTTAGCTCGTGGGTGATATTGCTGAAGAATTGACTCTTTAGCCGATCCAATTCTTGCAGTCGATTGAATGCACACTCCAAAGACGTTTTGGTTTCCTGTAGGTCAAGGTTGCCGAAGAATTCTCGCTTTGCAACGCCAACACTGTGACCTTGGGCGGCGGCAACGATTACGACCGTGGAAACCAAGAAGAAGGCGTTGCTAATCAGTATTGTAGGGTCGTCAATGCGCTGCCAAAACGCGGGGATAAAGTAACCAGCACATATAATGCCGTAAGTCGAAAATCGTTCGATAAGGTTCCATCGAAATAGTGTTCCGGCAGCCACTACCACCAGCATTATCCCAGCGTAATAAGGAGACCGATACCCCTGGTGCAAATAAACCATTACGACGATAGCAAGTGCAGTAATACCGAAGAGTGATGTTGAAAGTATTGACACATGCCTTCGTCCAAAGCGACCATTTGCGAGAGCAAAACACGTCCAGCCATAGGCTGAGACAGCCAGTCGCATTGCCAGGATGAAAGTAAAGTGCTCGCGTACAATGAACCAATCAAGTATCGAGAAAAACGGAACGAGAACGCCGACGAGTACCGCACCGACTCGTTGCGCCGCGCAGTTTAGCAAACACCGGTGTGATTCGAAAAGGACATCTCGTTCGACAAATTCGTCACTGTTTCGATTAGCTGCTAGCGGCTGCGACACTTCAACCCCGTGTGATTATGAGCATGTTCGTGTATCCCGACGCATCCCACGTGACATCCACGCTGTGGGTTCCCTCTATAAACTCCGCAATCGATCTCATATCATCGTGATTACGATAGATTAGGTGCCAATCCATCCAGTACTCGAGGGCCCAGGTCGCATCGTTGGGCGATTTGAAATTGCCAATTACTAATCTGCCGCCCCGCCGTAGTTTTTCGAACAAACGTTCAGCCAATTGTTGGGCGCTGGCTGTTTTAAGGTAATCAAAGAGTCCAGCTGCGTAGATGAGATCTTGTTCGGGCAGCGAATCAAAAGCGTCCAGTTCAGCAATCATCTGCATGAATCCCAAGTACAAATACTTCGCACCAATGTTAGTGGATCCTGGAATGAGAAGCCTTGATAGGCAGGAGTTAACATGGGTCAACGAGCGTTGATCTTGGTCAATGAGCGTGAATACTATTGGTGAGCCAGAGTTCGGCGATTCTGTTACGTATTCCAAGATTTCTTGCGCTGGTCCACAAGCTAAAGATAAGATTCGAAATGGCAGTATGGTGGACCCCCGGGTTTGTGACGCGACAGAGCGAATCTGATCTAGCGAGAAATCTTTGCGCCGTTGCACTCCTATAGCCATGGGTTCATCGCGAACAATAACCTGATGAATTAGCTTGTCGTAGATGGTTTTTCCGTACTGTCGCGGGTTGTAAAGATACGACATCAGCATGTAGTCGCCGGGGTATCCGAGAGGCTTACAGTAACAGTGATAAGGCAACGGCGCGGATAGCACATAGGGGTGCAGCACCGCTTCGGTGTATTGACGGTATGCCGGTTTGGCTGCGCCAACGAGGCCCCAGGTAAGGTCGTTGCAGCGCCGGCGATAGCGGTCATATTGGGTACCGAACTCAGCAATGGCTATGTCGAGAACCTCGCGTTCCGCGCGCTCGCGGGCGGACGGAGCACTCAGCGATGTGATGGATCGTTCCTGGCTGCTCAACAGTTCGCGATATGAGCTAAGCAATAGCACGAGGTCTGCCATGGCTTCCTTGTACTGTGAGGAAACTCCGGCTTCCAAAGTTTGTGAAAGCGATATCGCTGTCCTGGCGGCAAGTGCCCGATTTTTTGCCATTACCATGGCATCCGTATCCATTATCCCGTCGAGCAATACGACACCGATGGTAGTTCTCGAATTCACCTCGCGTCAACAATAGCGAATTAGGGCTCGACCTTGGTACAGTGTGTCGTTGCCGATGACGACTCGAAAACCCTCAACTATGTTGTCCTTAGCCGGCGCTCCTTCCCTCAAGGAGAACGCAAGTCCATTGATGCCGAAGTCGATGATAGTGCCAGTTAGCGAGCCGAATTCTACGTAATGATCAATGTCGCTATGTTTCCCTAGTAAGTCCGCGACCGAGTAGCGCGCTTGTCGATAGTAGATTTCCTTGCCTGTCCCACCTACCAATGGTTCGTACTCCTGCGCGGGCGGGACCGAATCGTTGAGCATTGCGCTGCTCGAGAATGCAACTGGGCGCATTGAGTCGTTGAGGTGCGTGGCATTCTTGTCTGCGAAGCCACTGGTCCCTATGTACGATGACTGAGGGAACTTGCTATCCGGCGGGGCATTGCTGCGCTGCGACGCACCACCGTTCAAGGGTCCGGGTTCAGCGACGCCCTGCAATTTGCCAGTCGCCTCGTTATCCGCGATTCCTTCAGTGGGTCTCCACGTTGGAGTTTGCGTCGATTGTGTCAAGATTGACCTCCCTAGTATCAGCTCCCGTGACGATTCCCGCGACAAATGTGATTATGGTTGATGCGTTGGCTCGCGAGTCTCGAGATGGCGATTATTGCGCCGCGCGACTGTTCAGCACGCCAATTTCGGCAAACGTAAAACTAAGCTAACACACCCCGGAGCGACCCACGTACAACAAATTAGTCCAACTAATTCTCAAAACCGCAACGGCACCATGTCGAACAGGTGACGCTCTCCAGAAAATAAAGCGACCGAAAAGTCTTGGAATCGACGGCCCCGATTGTGCATCTAGCACGTTCAGCGAATCGATGACGCCACGGTCAATTGGCGAGGTTCAACGGCGCCAGCGATTGATACGGACCCGAGCGGAACTTTTCAATCGCAGTACCCTAGTAGCGCGATTCCATTGAATTGATGGGTCCATCGGACCGGGCGCCCGCCGGGGCAGCTGCGGCTTAACCCCGGTCTCACCGCTTCCCCTCGAAATGATACTCCACCGTCCCATTGGCTTGAAATTGCTCGGACTGGACTTCGGCGTCCAGGGTGAGGTCTACGACGAGGGAGGCGTCATGTAGCGTGCCGGTTCCGTATTTTACCCGGACGGACAGGTTGGTCGAGTCGTCTTCGTTGCTAAAGCAGGGTTGACCCGGGTCAATCTTGGCTTGGTTGGCTTCCAGGTGGGCAAGGAGCGAGCAAAGGTCTTTTTCGGTGGAGCTATCGATCAATATGAGGTTAATTTGCTGGCTACTCGAGGATTCGACGCGAATCCTTGCGTTGGGGTCGTCCATGGGTTGAGCTGGGAAACTCGGGATTTGATAGCGGGTCGTGTCTTTTCCGTGCCATAGGCCGAGCCAATCCGCCAATTGGGTGGGCGTGGCCGGCGCCTGCGCGGTGCCGCTGGGTATGGCTGGCGCTGCTGACTCGACGGCGACGGTCGCATTATCGGTAACTTGCGATTCTCCAAGCGATGGCGACGGCGTGTCCGACGGCAATTTGTGACGACTCGGTTTTTTTTCGCGGGGTTCTTGTTGTTGGGAGTTGAGTTGTTCTTGTCCGGCCTGTTCAGCCTTGGCAAGCGGGCCAAACCCCAGGGGTGCAACGGCCGTTTCCGTGCTTGCACAACCCCAAACAAAACAAGACAGAACGATGACCGCCCGAGAACCGAGCCGGCCGGCAAGCAACTGCAATGTGCTTACCCGAAGACATGCTGCTGAGTTGGACTGGACGTGGGTAGCATGCCTGAAGTTTCACTGGCTTCTGGAAAAAAACTCACAAGTCTTGAAATATGCTTGACAATCTGCCGCGCGCAGGGCCGGGCCCCTTCCAAGCATTAATCAACGATGAATTATAACCGTTGTCAACGGCTCCCGGGTTGGGATCCAACGAACACCGTACCATCCCTCGGGAATGGCGGGCTCGGTCCAATGAAACAGGAAGTAGCCGTCGATGGGGGACACGTTGATGCAGCCTCCGCTCATGGGATAGCCCCAGTTGTCATGCCAATAGGCGGTATGGATCGCGTAAAGGTCGGCGAAGTTCTGTGCGTAGGGTACCTCGGAATGAATCAGACCCGTAGGGCCGATCATCGTCGATGACACGAATTTTCCGTTGATTTGAAAGCGTCCGAGCGGCGTTGAGAACGTGTCAATCGGCGCTTGGCCGTCGCGAGGTAGTCCGCCGCTGCCCGGGGATATGAGTGTCGCGAAAACGGGTTGGTTGCCTTCGTACGCAATCAGCCATCCTCCGACGATGCTAATTTCGATCCAGGTGGCTCGACCCTTCGGCATTGACGGTGTGGGTGTCGGCTTTCCCACGGGCGCGGCCCAGGGTGTCACTGCCGAAGGTGTGGGGACGGTCGCGTCAGACGCTTTTATCCAGCCGCCGTCGCTGGTTTCGAGCCAATCGACAGCTTCGGCTCGCTGCCGTTGACCGGTGAGTTTGACGAAGGACAAGCGAGCGTAGGGTTTGCCCGCGGGCTCGAAGTGTCCGGGTTGCGACTGCACGTACCGAGGTCGGTCGCTGCCTCTGAAGAATGCCAAAGGCAGTGTTAGCCCCGCCGTTAAATGAACGCCGTGAAAATACGAGGGCGAGTACGGGGTTACCTTGTCCTTGGCGATCAATGCGTAATCCGAGGTAATCAGCCAATCTTGGCCGTTTTGTCGGATTTCCGCAGTATAGGCTACCGTGGATCGCTCGATGAGCGAGGTATGCGCCTCGTGAATGCCGGGTGATAAAGACTGAAAATCGATCGGGCTTTTTGACTCATTGGCGATGTCGAGGCCTGCATCCGAATTGCCTCGCGCGGGAACTGCGGGAAAAGTGAAGTATCGCGTTAGTTTGCTGGCCTTGCCGTATCGATGCGGCCAAGGTGAGTCCGTGCGCGGTGAGTAACGCAGCAGTTGCCGATACATCGGATCATTCGGATCGAGCGTACCTCGATTGCCGTCCGTGCAAATGTATCCCCAGGGCAAGATGGCATAATAATAGCTACAGCCTGGGCCGTAAATGGGGCGCGCACTTTTGAGCCGTACGCTGCCGCCCGTCCACAAAAAGCCGATCCATTGAAGGGCAATGTTGGGCTCTGGATAGATCCACACATGCCGATTCTTGACGTAGTAGCGAGGTGCCTCCGTTTCAGGGACGCGCCCAGCCAGGGCCTCTTCGGACCATTCGGGCATTGCGGGAACATCGCCAGCGCTGGCTAGCGACGCTGGCGCGAAATGTCTGGTGCCGGCGTCCGGGATGGCTCCCAGAGTGGGTGATGGCTCCGCGCTTCGATTGTCGAGAACGGGGGTGTTCGCGGCTTGTCCAGCTGTCGCCAAACGGGTTGAGCTAAGTTGTGAGTCACCTCTCCGTTCCGCGTGACGGCAAGCCCATAGCCCACAATATGAAGCCAACAAAACTGTGAGCCATCGCGAACGTGACACTTGATTGGCAAGCTAGCGCAGGACGGCTGGTAGCCAAGTGAAGTCCGCGGGCTATGCTAGCGCCGAATGCCTATCCGGCCTGCACCGCCGCAAACTGAGGCCGAGCTTTGGTCTCGCGCGCAAGCCTTGGCTGGTTTGTCGTTGGCCCAATTGGCTAAAATGGACGATTGTCGCGTTCCCGAACAGCTTTTGCACGCGAAAGGCTGGGTGGGCCAATTGCTAGAGCGGCGCCTCGGTGCTAGCGCGGGCAGCAAGGACGAACCGGACTTTCTGAATCTTGGCATTGAGCTCAAGACGCTTCCGGTCAACCGAGTCGGGCGGCCCTGCGAGTCAACCTTCGTCTGCACCATTCCCTTGCTCGACGTGGCAAGAACTGAATGGTTGCAATCACGTGTGAAGCGCAAATTGAACCGTGTGCTTTGGATTATTGTACAGGGATCTCGGGATATCCCCGTCGCTGAGCGACGCATTGGCGAGCCGCTCTTGTGGAGCCCCAACGAAGAAGAGACGGCTCGTGCTCAAGGGCGATTGGGACGAATTGACGGGCCTGATTGGCCGAGGAGACATCGAATCGATTACGGGTCATCTCGGCCACGCGATGCAGGTGCGTCCGAAGGCGCGCGATTCGCAGGCGCGTCGCCGCGGCCTGGACGAAGACGGTGTACTCGTCGAGCGCCTTCCACGCGGGTTTTACTTGCGGGCATCGTTCACCGGACGGATCCTAGAGCGCGCCTTCGTGCTGCCGAGAGGATAAAGTTCCCGGCGAAGAGCTCAGAAGTTTCGGAACATACTCAACTGTATGCCGCGCGCAGGGCCGGGCCCCTGCGCGCCAACAAGATGAGAAAATCTCGGTCTTGCTTCGACATTGGTCCGCGCCACGGTGGCGCGAAGGCTTCGATCGCGGCCGGAGGCAATTCCCACCGCACTATTGCCAACGGAACGTTTTTAAAGCTATCAGGTAACCGGCGCCGCCCCAGACTCCGAGAACTAGCAGCTGCGGCCAAGTGGCGACGATTGACGTTCCGTCGTTGAATATGGCGCGCAGCGCGTCATTGAGCGCTGTCAGTGGTAGCGCTCGAATCGGCCAAAGTATCCAGCTGGGAAAGCGCTCGTAGGAAAAGAATGCGCCCGACAAAACCCACATGGGGAGTTGCACCAGGTTCATCCAGCCATTAGCCGATTCCGTGTTCTCGACGCGCGCTCCAATCAGCAAGCTGATGCCGGCAAAGGACGCTGCTCCGATGAAACTGAGTACGAAAAGCGACAGGATATTGCCGCGAATCACCGTGCCGAAGGCCAATTTGCCGAACAGCAGCAAAATTCCTATTTCGAGGACCAAAAATAGACTGCGCGCGAAAAAATAGGACAATAGAAATTGAGGGCGCCGCATTGGAGTAACCGCGAAGCGCCGCAGCAATCGGCGCTTGCGCGCTACGACTAAATTGTACCCGACACCCCACATGCTGGTGCCCATCAAGTTCATGCCAATTAGACCGGGCAACAAGAAATCGATGTAACGCGAACCAGGCTCAGACGAAGTAATCTCTTTGCTTGCGATGGGATCTCGACGCCCGGCGGCGCGCTCTAAGATGTCGTCGACGAGCAACCGGGCGGCGGGACCTTTTTCTTGAGTCGAATCGAAGATGTAAGTAGGCCCCGGTGCGTCGAACCTTACGATGACGTCGGTTTTGGCCCGCGCCAAGTCGCGCCGAGCGTTGGCTTCATCCTTGAGTTCGGCCAATACGCGTTGGCTAGATAGAAGTGACTGGCTCAAGTGAGTCGGTTGTGCGGCGACCACCGCCACTCGAGGTCGCTCAGGCGGCTTGGAGCGAAATGCGATGCCTAAGCCAAAGGCCATCAGTAGTGGAAACGCAAAGACCCAAAATAAGACACCGGGCTCGCGCACGAATTCGCGCAGGCGCATTTTGATCAATTCGATTTGCGGGTTTAGACGCGCCGCGGATTGGGTCATGCTGGCGTCGATTCCGTGGTGAGCGCGCGGCCCGTTAGATTAATGAACACGTCATCCAAGGTAGCTTGATGCGAGCTTAGCCCGATGGGAATGGCGTGTTGGCGATCAAGTTCGCCGAGAACGGTGGACAGCGCCAAAAGGCTGCGATCGAGACGCACGCGGTAATGCTGGCCCCGGTGTTCGACGCTCTCTACGACCGAGAGCGCATTGAGTGCCACTTCATCCAGCCTGTCTGAAGTGTCGAATTCTAGAAACTGCACGTTGCCCAGGCCATCGACCAAGGAGCGGGGAGTGCCCGACGCGATGATTCTTCCATGATCCATGACGGCGATTTCGTCGCAAAGCGCGGCGGCCTCCTCCATGTAATGCGTCGTCAAAAGGACGGTTCCGCCCTCGGCGCGAAATTGCTCGACGACCTTCCACAGTGATTGACGCGCCCGTGGGTCGAGACCTGTCGTCGGCTCGTCGAGAAAGAGTAACTCGGGTGTGCCCACTAGCGCACAAGCGACGGCGACTCGCTGCTTTTGCCCGCCGGACAAGCGAGAGTACTGCTGATGGCGCTCGGCCTCGAGATCGAGCAGTCGCAGCAGTTCATCGGTACTGCGTCCTTTGGGATAAAACGAACGAAACAGTGTTAGCACTTCATCCACGTGCAGCTTATCGGCCAATTGCGTATCTTGCAGCTGAACGCCAATTCTTTCCCGCAGGGCGTGATCTTGACCCTTGCCCCAACTCTGACCAAAAAGTTGAATGGTGCCGGAAGTCGGTGAGTGGAGGCCCTCCAGCATTTCAACCGTCGTAGTTTTGCCCGCGCCGTTCGGCCCCAATAGGCCAAAGCAACTGCTCGTGTGAACTTGCAGATCAATACCCGCAACGGCTGGTTTATCACCGTAGTACTTGACCAAAGCGGTACAGGCAATGGCAGGCGCAGACACGACGCGCGCACCGTAGCACGCCTAGAGCATTTTCCACTTCAAAGGCTTCATCAATGTAGGCCATAGGTCTAAAACGTAATTAGTCGTCAACAAAGACGCGGAAATTCCAGGTCCTGCCCAACAGGAGGCCACGCGCAGGGCCGGGTTTCGTTAAGGCACCATCAACGGATTCGGGAAGTTTCCCGTCAGGAACAGCAGTGTGTAAACGCCGATCGATTCCTGGAAGACACGGGTGTTTTCAATCGTTGTCGAGACCGCTTCCTCGAGAGCTTCACGGCGGATGTCGCCTGTAGTCTTACCGTCATCATCGAAGATGCTGACGTACGGGCACATAGCGGTATTCACGAAGTACGAATTGTGACCATACCCGGGGTCGCAGTTGGTCACGTTGCCATCAGGCATAAGATACTGGCAGATGCTCGAAAAGCGGTTGGCGTTCGGTTCGACCGGGTTGTTCTGGTAGAAATTGGCATAGAAATCTTGAATCAGATCAATTTTCGCTTCCATCTCCGATTTACCCGCATAGTGCCGTGACGATCCAGTAGCGTTCTCCACGAAATCTTGTCGATTACCGAACCAAGCCGCGTCGATGCCTGCGCGCCACTGGTAACGGGCCCAGTCATAGTTGTCATTGCCCGCAGCACAAGGCGTGGTAAATGTGCCCGTGTCATTGACCAAAGCGGGGTTGACGTTGGATTGGTCGTAGCAACGCTCATACATTTCGTAGACAGTGGAAGCCGTATGGTAAAAGAAGGTTCGATGCTGGGCGCGCTCATTTGCTGTTGTCTGCGTGGGATCTAGGTATTGCTCCAAAAAATCGCCAAAGACGCGGAAATAGCCCGGCGGATAATAATCCATAAATACCGTGCCATTTGAACCGGGGTCGTACTTGCACGGGGAGCCAGGATATCCGCTACAGTCCTTGTTATCCGTATCGCCCTTGGTGGGATAATTCCATTTACCATCGTATACCGTGTCGATCTCACATTCCATCTTCAGCAACCAGGTAATGGCGGCATTGCGGTACTCGGGCCATTGCATGGCTGCGTACACAAGCCCCATCGCAATATCTACATCACCGTCGAATGCGCTGTCGCCAATGCCTCCACAGGTTGTTTCGGTGTCCGGATCGCAGGGGACATCCAGCGGCCTGCATGCGGTGCTACCATCGGCGTTCCACTGATACCCCATCAAACCACCGCAGTATTTCTTCGCGCTCTGGGACAGATAGTGTCTAACGAAGTTCCACAGCTTGTCGAAAGTGGGTTGGTCACCGATCGCAGCGGAGATAGCCATGCCGTAACCTTGACCCTCGCTGTAAGTGAGGTTTTGGCGATCACGGTAAACGACTCGAGCCGTGTCCGCTCCGCAAACGCGGGTTTGATCTCCCAGGCCTAGAGGGTCGTCCGCAGTTTCGAAATAGTGCTCTTTCCACAACAGGTAGCGTTCTTGCACGATGTAATTGAGCAATTGTTGTACGATGCCAGGCGCTGGATAGGTCCGGGCTAGTGACGCACCGTACGGGTATACATAGTTGGTCTCGTCGTAGGGGAACCAACCGCCGAAACCGAGTTTCATGCTGGTGTCTGACGGAGGCTTGGGTGCACAGGCTTCGTCGCCCCAGTTACCGGTTGCCGACAAGTCGCCGCCGACCCCATCTGGATAGTACGTGTAGATTGTGAACTTCTCGTTGGTTTCCCAGGGGGCTTCTGAATCATTGAAGTCCGGTTTTCCGTACGTCCAACGAATCCAATATTCTCCGGGTGCGCTGGGGAAGGGGTGCGCGTCAACCGTGTTCCACTCAGTGGGTGCTCGCGTCGTGTCTGCGGCAATCCACGTGGCGCCGGTTTGGAAGTAAGTATTGTTCACCGGGCAGTTGAACCAGGGTCGATTCGCTTCGCGGAAACAAATGACTTCGTTTCCGTTGACGCGCAGCACGATCCACGTGGGCATAAAATCCGGTTGTGGAAAATACGTGAACGTCTTTTGCCCCGCCCATAAATAGCGGAAATGTATCGGTGAAAAGCCAGCAGGAACCGGTGGATTACAGGGGTCAATCGTGACAGCGCCGCCGCCGCAACCTTGATAGCCAGGGCCTGGGTTTTGAGTGTAAAAATACGTAAGCGTGGCGGGATTGTAGCGACCCATGCAGGCTTGCGCTTCAGCCGTGGTTACGTTCTGCGGCGGACCTGCATAAGCAAGCCAGTACTCGGTGGCCGCCGGTGGTGCCGGCAGCGCGACTCCTGACAGGGACGATGCATCGGCTCCTGGGTAGGTGATCTTAATCGTGGCGCCTGCCACCCAAAGCGACGTCGGAATGTCTATTACATACCAGGGGCAGTCGCCATTTTGCAGCTCCAACATGGCAGTGCCATTGTTGCAACCTGCACCGGCATCGGCACCGCCGCTAATGGTCACCTCAAGTGATGTTGGATAAGGCGGAGTAGTGATTCCCAGGTTCTGTTGCTCGCAAGCGGTGCCCGCGAAACCCGTCTTGGCCGGATCGCCCCACATATATCGGAAGTGAAGTCGAATCGTTCCGGCGGGTGCGGTGGTGTCCGGTGGAGAGCCGGCGGAACACAGTTCGCTTGCAACATCGGATTGAGTGGTCGTGATGCGAAAGTGACCAGCCCCAGTAACCAGGGTGCTCGGATAGTTGCTGTAGTCCGCGGAGATCGTACTCGAACTGCCCGTGTAATCGATCCACACATCCGAACTGGACGCGTACTGCGACAACGTGAATGTGCCGGAATTGGCACTCGGTGTTTGACAGGTTGCCGCTTGCGCGCTCATCACGAGCTGTCCAGTCGTTGCCAGGCTCATACAAGTCGAGTACCAGTCACAATTGACACTGTCTTGACGCGCGGAATAGGTCAACCAGGCATTCGACGTGTCGGTGAGAATGACTGCGTCCGGGCGAGCGTCCATTTGACCCAAGGTTGGATTCGCCAACTTCGACCACACATCGCGAACGTGCACGCGCGTTGTCCCGGTTGGACAGGCGTAACTCTCAGTGGTAGGCGGCGGTGGCTTTGCTTCGACGACGGCTGCGTCTTGGCCTCCCCAATTGACGACCTTGGTGCAACCTGGGTTCACGCTGAGTAGATCGCGCTCGCCGGTCTTTGCGGTAATACTTATGACGGCACCGCCATCGCAATTATCCGTTACAGTAACGTTACTGCAATCGCCGTTTGGGCAGACGTTGTAGGCGGGGTTTGAGCCGGTGCCTCCCACTCCGGTGCCGATGCCGTCTAGTCCGGGCTTATTGTTGCTTGAGCCGCCCGAGGATGCCGAACAACCCATGGCGGCTATGAGTGATGCTCCCAAAACAATTGCAAGCAGCACGCTCGAGCGAAAGCAATCTGCCTTAAGCTGCATAATGAAGTTCAACAAGGCTTTCCTTTCCCGAGCGCAATATTCCCACGCATCGGGCGCAGGCAACAGGTCTCGATGGGTCACCATTGCGGATTTCACGCGGACACCGCGAAAAATTTGCCGGACGACCTGGGGAATGGGCCAGTTTTTGGGGATGGCTCGGCGGCACGTGGCCACGGGTCGAGCCGCAGCCAGACGCGCGACAAACTCAGGGCACTTAAAATGGCTGAGCGTGACGTCATGACCAAAAAAATAGGAAACTTTACTTGCCAATCGGGTTACCGACTTATCCAATTGAAATGGTATGGTTAACGCCACCGGCTGGGAAAAGGCTAGTTAGATTATGAAAACGCATTGGAAATATTGGGCACTGGTGGCACCGCTGGCGGCGCTCATTTATGCAGCCTGCACTTCGGCGGGTGGCGGCGGTACCTCGACCGCCACCGCTTCTGGCGCCAAAGGCACCGGAGGCAACTCTGGCTACAACGCAGGTGCGGGCGGAAGCGGCTACAACCCCTACGATGCGGGGCCCACGTTTGCTTCAACTGATCCCCAATGCACCTCGCAGTGTACGGATTTTCCGACTCAAGCGTTGAACCCCGACGGCATCGACCCGAATCTGTTTCCGGTTGCGGCTACGGGCACGGGCCCCTGTATCATCGAGCCCCAAGATGGCACGATGTTTCCCCGCAATTGGCTGCGCCCGCGCGTCAATTTTTACGGCGGCGCCACCGCTGGCCTCAAGTACCGTCTCACCTTCCAGGCGAAACCTCCGGAAGCCAATGATTTGGTTGCTTACGTATCAGCGGAAAAGATGCCTTGGGCGATGCCAGAGGCCATTTGGTACGCCTTGGCAACCAACGTGATGGAGCAGGACATCACGCTCACGGTTCGTGACAGCAACGGGGGTGAAAGCTCCGTCAAATTCCGCATCGCGCCGGCAGAAGTCGCCGGTACCATCGTATTTTGGCACACGACGCAATACGTCGCGGCGCCGGGCGTATCAGCCCTATACGGTTTCCGCCCCGGAGACGAAGGGGTTGTTTCAGCCCTGACTCCAGAACAGATCACAACGAAGATGATGGGGGCTTCCGGTCAGCTAACGTCGGAAAACGGTCGCACCGGCGCGACTGCGGGCACCGCACTCTGTGTCGGTTGCCATGCGTCAACCCCTGACGGTAAGGCCGTAACCACGACCGATGACTGGCCGTGGAATGTCGCGGTCTCGAATATCGATACGGCATCAGGAACCGTAGGCTCCCTACCGTCTTTCGTTACTACGGCTGGTATGACGATGGCCAACACCTCTTGGCAAGGCGTGACGACTTTTTCCCGCGATGACTGGACCGCGGGTAATCATCGCTACGTTGGCTCTTGGGCGCCGCGCACTATTTCAAGCGACCCGGGTAGCGTCTGGCAAATTTGGGCCGGCAATGCCAGCCAAACCATGACTAACACGGGCCAGGACTGGCTGATTTGGGTTAATTTAGCGTCCACGGCAGCCGTGCCCGCGCCCGCTATTAGTGGCAGCTCCGTGAGCAATACGAACGCCATATTCAACGCGTTGGTGGCCGCGCAGGGAGATTTGTGGGGCGTTATTGCGCGCAGTGGCGACGCGCACGGTGCAGTGACACCCAACTGGAGTCACGACGGAACCAAGATCGCGTACACATCGACGGATTCGACGACGGATGGTCGCGTGGGACCCAATCCGACGTCGAACTCGCCGACACTCACCACGGCGGATATTTATGTGGTTCCTTTCAACAACGGCCAAGGGGGCAATGCCACACCGGTCGCCGGCGCTTCAGACCCAAGTTATGGTCAATATTACCCAGCATTTTCCGGGGATGACCAGTACATCGCTTTTAACCGCGCCCCAATGGACGGTAATGCGCTCTACTATCGTCCCGACGCACAAATTTATTTTGTGCCCGCCAGCGGCGGCACGGCGCAGCCACTCTCCGCCAATAATCCGCCGCAATGCACCGCTCTGACGACGGCTACGATTCACAACAGTTGGCCCAAATGGTCGCCGTCGCCGGTGGCCGTGAACGGCGCCACGTACTACTTTTTGACATTTTCCTCCACCCGGTACTCCACGACCATGATTCCCACCGGGCAATCGTATCCCAATGACACCGCGGCTGCGTCGGAACTCTATCTGACGACGATCAAAGTCGAAGGAAGCACGGTCACCACGTATCCCGCCATCTACCTTTGGAATCAGAACTATTTGGTGACGCCCAATGCAAGTGGCAATCCAGACGCAGCGCCGATCGTGACTTACTCACCGGGACTCAACCTAACGCCGGCATGGGATGAATTCCTCATCCCGAAAGTCCCGCCCGTTCAAGTGATCGTCAATTGATTCGGCGCGCACCAACCAAACTCAGCCCGCCGAGAATCCGCGGCGGCCGGCGGGTTGGACTTGACCCCAATTGGTAGCGTGCTACCAAGCGCGCTCCCGTTGGCTCCCACCGGGACCGGCAGGGCCATTAGCTCAATTGGTAGAGCAGCGGACTCTTAATCCGGAGGCTGAAGGTTCGAGTCCTTCATGGCCCACTAATGATGGAACTGAACTAGCGGGACTCCTCCCAGCCAGCGAAGCCATGTTCGCCATTTCTATTTGAAATGCCGGCACGCCGTGCTTTGGGTTTTCATTGGTGACCCGCTCGTCCGTTCACTACGCCCTTCGGGCGTTCCTCGCTGCGCGACGACGCCGAGGAGTGGTCGAAGGACCAGGACCGTCTACCTCCTTGAAAAAGTGCAGCCAGCTGCACTTTTTCACTCTGGTTCCGACGTTTTGATTGTGTTGGTTTTCCGGGTCCCGACCCGGAAAACGGCATCCGAAAAAGTTGACTCAAGGGCAACGAGTTTCGAGCGTTAAGGTTGCTAATTGGCTGCGCGGCTCGGTGGTTACGGCGCGATACAGATGACTCCACCAGTTCTGGTGCAATAAGGTGTCGTTCCCGAATGTAAGCAATACTGGCCGGGACAAGCTGTCGCACATTCCGATCCTTGATCCGTGTCCACGCATTTTTCGCTGCTTATGCAGTTTTGGATTTGGCAACTGATCGAGTAGGCATCTTGCTCGATGACTGTTGTCGGCACGGTGGTGGAGCCGCTGTCGCTTCCGGTGACGACGCGGATCCCGGCATCCGACGAGACGAACGTCCCGCCGTCACTTGACGATCCGCCCGCTTGGCCGCCGCTGCCCGAATTGCTTCCCGCAGTGCCGTGGGAGGTAGCGCTGCACGCGGCTATTTGACTGATGGCTGTTAGGGCGAATGCCCAAATTCCATGGTTCGGTGGGACTGGGAGCATTGACGGGGCCTTACCAGGTTGAGTCGTCAAAAACCGGGATAACTCCTACTAAGTGAAGCAGTTTGGCCACGGCATGTCCAGGACCCCGCCCCCGGAACTGACCGCCACTGAGCGTGACAAGCGGTGCGGTCCGGTTCAAAGAAGGGTGAATTTACCCGCCGGACTCGTGTCCAGCGTGCGAGATCTGCTTTTCAGTGCGCCGCGGCGGTGGTAACCGTCGCAAGCGATGAAGCTCCTTTATACTCCCAACAGTCCTTACGCGAGAAAAGTTCGCATCGTCCTGCGTGAAAAGGGAATTGCTTGTGAGGAAGCACAAGTGTCTTTGAATGAGGCGAGCGTGGAAAGCGTCAACCCGCTCGGCAAAGTTCCGACTCTGATTATGGACGATCAGAACACCATGTTCGATTCAGTCGTAATCGCGGAATATCTTGAGCTCGTCAAGACTGAACCCCGAATGATCCCAGTTGACCTCTGGGAGCGCGTGATCGTGAGGAAATGGGAATCAATCAGCGATGGCTTGTGCGACGTGCTCATTGCTGCCGTTCTCGAACAGCGGCGTGCTAGCGAGAAGCAAGAGTCGTCAGTGATCGCTCGCTCGGATCACAAGGTGGAGACGACACTCAAACACGTCGAAGCTGAGATTGCCGGTCGAACCTACGCGTTTGGCAATGAGTTTACGTTGGCAGATGCGGCCTTGTTGTCAGCGATTGGTTATGTATCGCTACGGCGCCCGCAATTACTCGAAGGATTTGCCGCCATAAAGTCGTACCGTGACTCGCATGCGGGTCGCCCCAGCGTCGCTGCCACCTTGCCACCCGGATAGCGACCTTAAACGCGAGAAAGTGGGCCCCGGCCCAGCCAACTGCATTGCCAAAAAGTTGACTCAAGATGAATGAGTTGAGGTGGACGGTACCGCGAGGAGTCACGCTAGACTTGTATTCACACCCGAAGGTCGCGGTTAGGCCCAAACGGCCGGTAGATTCAGAGCCGTTTTTGTGAAGTGACTACACAGCGAGGGCACAAAAGTTGACATAGAGCAAATAATTGACGAGCCGATAATGTCACGAACTAGGTCATTATTACTGACAAATCAGGGGCTAGGCACTGGGGACCAAGAGGGTGCTACACTGATACTGGGTTCGCCGGCAAGCGGCGACGACAGAGGTAAATTTTGATGACCAAACTCCAAAAGGTGCAATCGTGGCACGCAACTCAAATGCAAAATTCGCCCCGAGGAGCAAAGTGGTGAGTTTGGAAGTTGGCCAGATCCTGGGTGGCAAGTACTTAATTGAGCGCGTCATTGGGCGGGGCAGTATGGGTCTCGTTTACGAAGGCCGCGACACTGCCGCCGATCAGCGCGTTGCAATCCGGTTGATTCTGCCTGAGTTCGACAATGAACGCGTGCCGGCATTTACCGAGAACGACGCAACGGTCGTCGGACAATTAGGCAATGAACACATCGCTCAACTGTTCAATATGGGATTTTTGCCAAGTGGCGAGCGTTGTATTGTTTCGGAATATGTAGATGGAGAAGTCCTGCAGCGACGAATGAAACGATTGGGCTGCATGTCTGAACTTACCGTGGCTCAACTCCTGATTCAGCTACTGGAAAGCCTTTCGGTTGCTCACGAGGCGGGAGTAGTCCACCGCGATCTAACACCGCTCAGCATTTTTATCGTTCCCCGAAGGTCACGAACCGGCGACGCAGTAAAACTGATCGATTTCGGCATATCCAGGCTGCAACTGTTGACGGCCAATCCCGAGGCGCCACCGGCGTCAATTGTCGCGGAAACCGAGTCTTTTCAGTATTTGTCACCTGAGCAACTGAATGGTTTGCGTGAGCTTGACCCACGCAGCAATATCTACACACTGGGCGTGATTGCTTATGAGGCAATCACGGGCAAGCTGCCCTTCGAAGGCAAAGACTTTGGCGACCTTACGTTCAACATCTTGCAAGAAGATCCGACTCCGGTCGAGGCTCTCGCTCCCGAATCGAGCTCGCCCTTTGCACAATTGATTGGCAAGGCAATGGCGCGGTCGCCCAACGCCCGGTTCCAATATGCCGAGGAAATGTATGCGGCAATATCTAACTGGGCCATCCGTGCCGGAATTTCCCAGTCGGTGCTTTTATCCGGAATCTCGGATTGGCGTAATCACGATTTAGAAGAACCCATATCGAGCGAGCCGGCTTCAACCGCGGAACCGTCACCGGACGATGGCACGATGCCCGAGGAGCAAGAGTCCGCCAATCCGGTAGAGCCTTCGGCAGTTTCGCAAGTGACCACCAGGGCCTTGGATGAGCCCGAAAACGAATTAACCGATCAAAGTGTTGCGATGCCGGCTGAGACTGAAACTTTGCCGCTGGCACCTGTCGGATCAATGAATGCGTCCCCGATCGAGGACGCTGCGCGGGCAGTAGAAACCGATCCTCGGGCCGCTTCAGCGTTACAGCAATCGCCCGTTGATGTTGGTGATAATCGTGCCGGCGCGGTTGCCAGATCCTTATCAGCAGCCGGCCCGTGTTGGGTTAGCTGAAGAGGACGCACTGTTCGCTCCGCCTCCGGCGCCGCCTAGGGACGAGTTGCCATTCGTGCCCCTTGACGATCTGGCGACAAATCTTGCCGCACCAGCGCCAATGGCAAATGCGCCAGAACAACTTTCAACGCACCAGCCTCCGGAGGCAATATCGCAGAGTGCGGCCCACACGGAGTACTCGCCGCAGAATTATGCTCCTTTGCCTTCAAACGCCGAAATTGTCCCGCAAGCATCGGCGCCCGCGGCGATTCACGTCCCGCCAGCGCCGACGCCACCTGTCGTGGAAGTTCCATTTCGGCAATCCCGCACCATATTGGGAATTGGGGCGTGGTCGTTCGCGGCCCGCAATCAACCGAGCCAGGTATTCATCCGAGCCCTGCCGCAAAGGACACCGAGTCAACCGCATTTAGACCCAAGCAATCGACCGAGCCGGGAATAAACCCAAACCTCACGGCTAAGGGTTCCTTGGCTGCTTTGGCCGCAGCGGCATCTTCCTCTTCTCGAGCGCAGACGCCGGCGCGCAGCGTCGAACCCGTAGCGCCGGCTGAAGCGGTGGCGGCGGTGCAATCACCGGGAGCGGCGACTCAGCCGACGCCCCCCCCAAAATCGTGGCGGCGGCGGACGACCTCGAAGAGTTGGGGCCGTATGGTGCCGCGCCATCCCGTTCACGAAAATCTCTGACAATCGCGATAGTGTTGGTTGGTCTCGTGCTGGCAGGTGGTGGCGTTCGCTCTGCTCCAAAATAAGACACAATGCTGGAAAGAGCGCCTCACCCGAACCAACGCGCAACTCAGCAGCACCAATGCCTTCGTTGGCTGCTGCATCCGCTTTGCCGGCAGCCTCCGTACAGACGGTGCCCGTGGCAAGCACCGTCGAGACCAAGCTGGATTCTGGTGCGAAAGAGTCCACAGCTGCCAGCCGAAAGACCGCTGCCCCCACTCTTTCGCAATCAATTGCCTCCACCGAGAGCGGTGCGCGGCCTGTCGTGACCGCTCAACCCAAGCCTCAACGTCCCACTCGACCGGTTCAAGGTTCCCAGTCGTCGGGTGTTTCAGTACCTACCAAGCAAGGCTATTCAAAGCCCGCCACGGGCTACGATCCCTATCGATACCGGTGAAACATGTTTAGGACAGGCAAATCGCTCCACACTTTACTCGCGTTGTGCCAGGTGCTTCTTATAGCGGGAGCCGCCCGGGCGGAGGACCCTGCAGCGGCGGAGGTGTTGTTTCAAGAGGGCAGGCGCTTGCTTGCGGAAGGCCAAACATCGGCTGCTTGCGAAAAGCTCAAGGATAGTTTTGCACTCGACCCTATGTCGGGAACATTGCTTAATCTTGCAGCTTGCTATGAAAAGCAAGGAAAGACTGCGACCGCTTGGGCCAGGTTTCACAATGCCGCGAGTCTTGCTAAATCGCAAGGCAAGGCCGAACAGGCTGCGGAGGCTAATCGGCGAATAAAGGCGCTTGAAGCTGATTTGTCGTATCTTACCATCGCGGTACCCGAACCTGTACCAGGCCTTGAGATCAAGCGTGAGGACATGGACGTAAGCCCGGCGTCTTATGGCGTACAAGTTCCAGTAGATCCGGGGCCCGTGCAAGTTGTTGCCTCAGCGCCCGGGTACAAGACTGTAAAGCTGAGTGTAGAGATTGCCCCCAAGCGAGATAAGCGAACCATCACTATTCCGAAGCTCGACAAGCAGGATAGAGCCGCAGCCGCCGAGGCATCCGAGCCGGCTGAAACCGCCCCCGCTGCTGCGTCGTCCGAGTCAAAGGAATCTGAAGCCAAGAAAGAAAAAGAGGAAAAAACGACTGAGAACGAGCCAAAGCCTGCTCCCGAACCTCCGCCATTTGAACAACCGGAAATTGTCTCCGAGGGTCCGGGCAAGACGCCATGGGTAATTGGAGGCCTTGGCTTGGCTGCTGCCGCTACAGGAGGCGTATTCGGTTACCTGGCAATCCAGTCGAACAATGACGCGAAGTCTTTATGTCCGACGAACAAGAATTGCTCGAAATCTGCGCTGGACTCACGCGATCAACGGAATCGAGACGCCACGATTTCCGACATTGGCTTCGGGGTGGGCTTGGTAGGCGTTGGAACGGCCGCCGTGTGGTTACTGGTTGGCGGACCAAAGAGCCGGGATAGCGACAGTGCGAAACTTTTATTCCGACCTTTGTTGTCACCCGACGCAGCTGGTTTGTGGGCGATGGGAAAATTCTAAATGCGGTGCCAAAATACTGTACTGACGACACTGCTGGTACGACCGGAGAACCAGACCATGCGCAAGTGTTCGCTATTGCCTAGTTATTCAGGTCGCTGTTCACTTCCCAGTATGCTAGCCTTGGCCCAGCTTTCGCTGCTGGCTATCAGCTGCGCGACCGTCGCTGGATTTGAGGATTTTTCGGCCAGCGGTGGTCATGCGGGCACCGTTGCTCACGCGGGTGGAACGACTTCAAATGGTGGCGCAAGTTTTAATGTGATCATGGGAGGACAGGCTGGTGCAACGGGTACCCTGGCGTTGGGCGGTAGTCCCGCGGGGGGAAGTGTAGGCACAGGCGGTCTTAGGGCCACAGGTGGTTTGGCTGCTACGGGTGGTGCCGCGAACTGCGGGCAAGCACCTCCCTGCGGTGCTGGACTGGAATGCTACGCGAACGCTTGCCGACAATGCGGTGCGAATGGACAGTCCTGTTGCGACCCTGGATCAGTATCGCAACCTTGCAACCCGGGCGCCGTCTGCATCACTTCAAATGGAGACCCTGCAGTCAGTTTGCACTGCTCTTTGCGGTGCCCAAGGACAAAACTGTTGCACAGCTGTGACGATTGCGGGGATGACGGGTACCGGCTGTCAAGAGGGCAGCGCCTTATTGTGTAAAGCTGGCACTTGCGGTTAAGCACGGAGCGGCGCACATCACACCCAAGTGTTACAAGTGGACTTCGTACAGCGACTCGTATTTCGGCTTCAAATAGGCGATAAAGTCGGCGATGTTGAGCCCCTTGCCCGTGGCTCGCTGCACAATATGCTCCGCCTCATAAATACGCCCCCATTGGTGCACGTTGGTTCTAAGCCAATCGCGCAGTGGCTCTAAGGTGCCCCGCTCAATTAACACCAATAGGTCAGGGATTGATCGAATTGCGGCATCGTAAAGCGAGGCGCTGTACAGGTTTCCGATCGTATAAGTCGGAAAATAACCGAACTCGCCCCAAGCCCAGTGAATATCCTGAAGAACACCTTGGGTGTCGTCGCTAATATTGATCCCCAAATAACGCCGATAGAGTTCATTCCAAGCTGGCGCCAGGTCTTTCACGCCCAATTCATCTCGCAACAGCTGAAGTTCCAATTCGAAGCGGATGAAGATATGAATATTATACGTGACTTCATCCGCTTGTACCCGAATCGGACTGCGCTCAACGCGATTCACGGCGGCCACGAATGCTGCTAACGACACATCACCGAGCCGATCAGGGAAGAGTTGCCGATAACGGGGCAGAAACGCATTCCAAAACGGTCGTGATCGACCAACCAGGTTCTCCCACAATCTAGATTGCGATTCGTGCAGCCCCATCGAGGCTGCCGCACAAAGCACGCTTCGCCGATGTTGCGCCGGAAGGCCTTGCTCGTATAGCGCATGTCCTGCCTCATGAATCGTGGAAAAAATACTGGACAGTGGGAGATTATCAAAAATCCGGGTCGTGATGCGCACATCTTCGGGGTCAAAACTGGTGGTAAATGGATGCACCGAACGATCTTGTCGCCCCGCTTTCGAGTCGAAGCCAAGCGCATCCAGCAATTCGAGCGTAAACTGCCATTGCCGACTCGCATCGAAATCTCCTTTTAGGAAATCGGCGCGGGGCGGGGCAAGTTCACACAGCTTTTGGATTGCCGGCACGAGCCAGTCGCGCAGATTCTCGAATAGCGGCACCAGCCGCGCGACGCGCAACCCTTTCTCGTTGCCTTCCAGTAAAGCGTCGTAACGCTCACCATCAGCGGGGGTGCCGTAGGCGTCGGCCATCTCACGCCGCAAATCCAGTAGTCGCTTGAGCTCGGGGGCAAACCGCTGAAAGCTGTGTGCGGCGCGCGCCTCACCCCAGGCTGACAGTGCCGAAGCCTGCACGCGAGCAATTGCTTTGACCAGATCGACGGGCACTCTTTTCGCGCGGTCTCGGTCGAATCTAAATTCTCGCAGCGCCGCTCTTTGCGTGTCGGAAAGCGCGCTGTTCGATTCGATGCTGGCCATGAGCTCATCCAGTTCTGGGGCGACTGTTCGCTCATGGTGTAATCCCTGAACGGTCGCGAGTTGTTCGGCGCGGGCCGCCAACCCTTTGGGTGGCATGTGAGTTTCCTGATCCCAAGACAAGACGGCGGCAACCGAGCCAAGATCGCGAATTTCCGCCATTCGCGCTGCAAATGTGTCCCAAGCGCCCAAGGGCATGGCTAACTTTGACGGCGTTCCCCCTATTGCACAAGCGGTAGCCCCGTGCTTTTATGGGTGCCATCTTGAAAAATTCCCTCATTATTGCCGTTCAACTCGCGATGATACCGTTTTGCGCTTGCGCGGGTAACCAGGAAAAGCCCGTGACGCCAGCCCCAAAATCCGAAAATGCCCCCACAAAAGCTGAGGTTACCGAAAAGAAAGAGAGCACCAACCACTGCCTGAAGACGAATCGAAACGGCAATTATCACGTCCAGTTGCAGGGCCTATCCAGTAGTTGCTCGCGCGTTTCCGACTACGACGAGCAACTGAAGGACGGAATTGCGTCTCTGGGCCAGGACTGTGAGTTCGATAAGCCAGACAAATGGTCTGAGGATGGCTGCACTCTCGAACGTGCGTTCACTTGCAAGACAGACGCAGGCGGCTTGACAAAAACCATATTGGTAAGCTCCGAGGACGCCCACGACGGATCGATTCTCGCCGGCATCATTTCAATTCGACAACTCGATAAGTCAGGTTCGGAACGTTGCCAGGGAACGTTTAGGTTCATATCGTCCAGACAATAGGATCCGACTTGCCTCAATGGGTGACCACGAACGCCAGGCTGGAACCGTCGCAATGTCCGTGACGCGGAGGCTCTACTGGCATGTCGGACTGCTGCTCGCGCAGTTGACGGCGGTGTTGGCTATTGGCTGGTCAACCCAGCTCCAATCTGGCTTTCCCCTTGACGATGCCTGGATTCACCAGACAGCGGCGCGCAATCTAATTGAACACCGCACGCTGGGAGTCATACCCGGGCATTTCGGATCGGGGACGACCAGCGTATTTTGGGTTATGTTGCTTGCCATCAATTACGCGGTCCTGCATTGGCCGCCTTCGGTGTATGCCGCGTTGCTCGGTGGATCGCTGCTCATTATTGCCGGTCAGGCTGTTCTATATTGTGCTACGCGAGATGGTTGGGACCATGCGCGTGCTTGGACATTCGCCGCGTTATTCTCGATTAGCGCGAATCACGTTTGGTTCGCGCTTTCTGGAATGGAAGTCTGCCTGGGAACCGCTTTGCTGGTCGTAGCGGTCATACTCTGGTTTTCCAGGCCAGAATCCTCGGTAACGGCAGTCGCCTGCGGTGTGCTGCTTGCACTTCTTGTACTAACTCGACCTGAGTCATTACTCCTTTGCGTCGGCCTTTTGGCGTTAGCGCCCCAAGCGCGCCGTAGACTTTCGCGCGTCGCGTGGGCCGCACTACCGCCTTTGGTAGCCCTGATCGTTTACTTCGGAGCCAACTTAGCGGCGAGTGGTCAAGCCAGTCCTTCAACCTTGGCAGGTCGACGCTGGCTGTGGTTGCAAGAAGCTGCTGATTGGCCAGCGTACGAGGTTCGCATTCAACTCATTGCGCGTTGGCTGGACAGACTTTGGCGATTCACCCTCGGTGAGCCCTGGCTGCCCGTCTTCTGGGTGTTGGTTGGTTTCGGATTGCTTGGCTGCGTTCGTTCCTGGTGGCAATCGGGTCGAATTGGAGCCATAAGTATGCTCGCCGCGGTCCAGTTTGGAACCTACCTGCTACTCTTGCCGGTTGAGGGACATGCAGGCCGATATCAACCGTTAGTAGCTGCACTTTTTTTGCCCCTTGCTGGCGAAGGCGCCAGGATTTTCTTATTGTCGTTGGCCCACGTGCAACCCGGGTTGAGGCGAGTTGAACGATGGGTGCCCTGGTTGCTTCCCATCGCGCTTTTGCCGTCCATTGCTGCCTGTTTTGCGAAATGGTCAGAGGCACAGGAGCTTTCAGTGATGCATGTGAACGCAACTGAAGTAGCGGCGGGGCGCTGGGTAGCCACATTACCTCGCGACGCGCGCGTTGCCAGCTTTGATATTGGCGGTATCTCCTACTTTGGCAACCGCTCGCTCGTGGATCTAGGAGGCCTATCCGACCCCAACCTGCTGCGCGATATACAGCACGGCCGAATCCGCGAACGGCTCGAGGCGGAGCACGTTGAATATCTCATTGTTCCGATGGGCTATTCCGATGACTTCCCCGATCCGTGGAGCTTTGTGTGGCGGCTTGGCCTGCTGGGCAAAGAACGCCCCGCTATGCGCCGGGTTCAAGAGTTCTCTTCCAACCCTGACATTTGGGTGCCTGGCCTTTTGGCGACACTGCACTGCGCGCCGCGCCAAGTTGCCTATCACATCGCGCAAAATGGGCAGGTCGAGCCGTGATCCGCCAGTTTCTAACCAGGTGGACCTTGTGTGCGCTCTGCGCAATGGGTTGCAGGAATCATGAAGGTCAGGCGCGCCGAGATGCGGCCGCCACACTCTCTCGACTGCGCGCAGCAGGCTTGGACACTCGCATCGAAACCACCGGAGGGGACGCCAGCGAGCACCTACGCCAGCTGCGCCCGAAAGTCGGACTCCATACAATATTAATTGTAATTTCCCAGACCCAAGTCGCCGTGGACTTCACCGAGTCGATAGCGGGTCGGCTGGGCGTAACCCAGGATTCGCGGACAGTGCAATGGAGCAAGCCGTACCTCTTTCTGCATGATCCTGACGGCGCCGCGCGAGCTGCAGCACGCGGACTGACGGTCGATTTGATGACGGCGGGAATCATTCCACCTGGACCGGTGCCACCCCTGCTCGCAGAGAATCTCAAGGATATTAACGATCCATCTTACCACGGTATGACGGGCGCAGTAATTGTCACAATTGTTGCTTTGCTGGGCGGTTATCTGGCACTCCGTTGGCGAGTGCCCAGTAATTCAACCGATTCGAAGGGAGGAGCCGGTTGAACTCGCCAATGCCGGCGGTCACATTCGGCACCTGCCCGAAAAAATCCCTGCCGTCCATCGCGTTCATCGTGGCGATGCCACTGTTAGCGGCCGCCCTAGGATTGCCAATTAATTGGATTGTAGTCCGTGGAAGGTTCGAATGGTTTGGCCTGTTCCGGATTCTGGGAGATGTTTCACACCGCAGAGGTTTTTGGATGCTCTGTCTCATGGTGTGGCTGCTGGGCCTACGCCATGCCCCCGTCGGGTACACTGCATTTTCCGCAGCGCGACCGTGGTTGAAAAGGTGGGTGATTACTACGGCGGGGATTGTTACGCTGCTCCTTTTGGTGCCGAATTTCATCCGCGCCGGTTCTCAAATCGATGAAGTGGCCTGCGCGATACTTGTACCTGGCCTGGCCCTACACATGGTGAGCACGCCCGGTCGCTGGTCGGCACGCAGGGGCAGGGCTCTTAAGACGCTCCAAGCGGCAGGGCTCACCTTCGTGGGCTGCACTCTGGTCGCCTTCGGGCACACCATGTTTAAGGGAATGCTCTTCACTATTTGCGCCCCGGTTGATGCGCTATTGATGAAGCTCGACACGAGCCTGCTCGGGGAACAATTCTACCAGCAACTAGCCTGGTGGCGTAGCGTTGCGCACCCACGGATCACACGCGGGCTGGACCTAGTGTATGTGGAGCTATTCGAGCAGCTGTGGTGGTCATTCTTATTCTTCTTTGGCTCGAGAGACTATCTCAGCGGTCGCCGCTACATCTTGGCCACATTCGCAACCTACCTATTGGGACCTCTGTGCTATTTCATCGCTCCGTCGCTGGGTCCCATTTTTTATCGGCCCGATCTCTTCGCGGATTGCCTCCATCTGGCTCCCGATTCGACTTACCTGGCCCAATTTCTTGCGATTCAAACCGAGCTGACCCAGACCGGTATGTCCCACGAAATTGCTCCGTTTGGCTTTATTGCGGCCTTTCCCAGTCTACACGTGGGTCTCGCGCTCATTGTCATGCTATCGATGCGGCGCTCGCTGTTGATGACATTATTCAATGGGCTAGGTCTAATTGTGACGTTTGTTGCCACCGTAGTCTTGGGCTGGCATTACTTCGTGGACGGGATTTTTGGCGTGGCACTCGGAGCACTCTGCTGGTGGTTTGCCGTCCGCGTAACGGTCCATGATGGAAATGCGAAACCGCGGTTGGAATTAGACCAAGCAGGCCAATCCGGCTTGGCATAAGTGACTCAGGTGCTGTCCGGCTGCTAAATTGGAGCTATCTTGGAATAATTCATAATTTCTTATCAAGCGAAGACTAAATTAGATTGTCGCGCGTGAGCCGTTTTTCGAAAGCCGTTATTTCTCATTCTTCCACTTGCTGCATTGGATTGTGACCGTCACACTTCTGCAGGAAATTCTTGGCAGCTGTGCCAGTCGTTATGTGAGGAGGTCAAAATGGCGTTTGCAAGTCGGCGAAGTTTCGCGATTGTCGTATCAAGTCTTGGATTGGGTTTGGTAATTGGATGCGGCAGCTCGAATAACAGCAATGGCGGCGGTTCGCAACCTGATGGGGGGACCGAAGTCGGCGGCACGAGTGCGGCCGGTGCAACGAGCGCCGCAGGCTCCCACACGGGTGGGAAAGCAAATGGCGGGTTGACCAGCGCGGTAACCGGAGGCGTGGGCACGGCTGGCGGAGCATCGAACAACGGTGGCGCGTTGAGTACTGGTGGTACAGCAACCGCCGGTGGAGCCAATAGCACGGGCGGAATCGCCGCAACCGGAGGAGTTGTCGGCACGGGCGGGGCACCCGCGACCGGCGGAATGAGCGCAAGCACCGGTGGGGCTTCGAGTACGGGCACTAGCACGTCATCTATGACATTGACCCGAACGGCCACGGAAACCCGCACGGCCACGGCGACCCACACGGCCACGGACACGCACACGGCCACAGGCACGGACACGCACACGGCCACGGAAACCCGCACGGCCACGGACACGCACACGGCCACGGAAACCCGCACGTCCGCAACCGGTACGCTGACCGGCACCGTCACCGAAACCGAAACAGTGACTGAGACGGGAACGGTGACTGAGGCGGGAACACTGACTGAGACCGGAACTGAGACTGCGACCGGAACGGTGACCGTGACCGGAACCGTGACGGTTACAGCTACGGGTACTGGCTGACCATATCCCCTGGAGCGGGCACCGGCACAGAACCCGGCACCGGATCAGACACAGAAACCCGCGTTTCCGTGCCTTCACCACAAAACCAAAAGGCCCGGCAGCGAAAGCCACCAGGCCTTCAGTTTGCGAAGACGCGTCAGTTACTCCGCGGGTTGCGCTGCGGCTTTCGGTGTCGCTTTCACACTCGCGCTCAGCGAGATTCTCATCATGTAGTGGTGGTGCCTCCACCCGCTCGGCCGCGGCTTTGCCGCGACCTCTCGACCTCCTCCAACGCCATGCTCGGTCGCCCTTGGCGCCCTGCGCGTGGCGGGAAGGAGGTGGTTTAGGCGAGTTGGCTCGGGATCTTTCGCGTTGCTCGAGTTGAGTGGCGTCAATGGACGATCGTCCCTGCCGTCACTGTCACCGTCTTCGCGTGACTTAGGGTGAGGTTGCCTGCATTCACCCGGTCCCAGCAAAGCCGCCGGGCCCCGCCGACCGCGCACGCTCCGCGCCACATGCCGTCGAAGCCTGGGACTAGCGACTTGAAGAGGGCTTCAATATCTTTTGCTCGGTTCATTTCTTCAAAGCCAACGAGGCCGTCTGCCTGGGGAGACCAGACGTGCCCAACGTAAATCCGTAGAAGTTTGCCGCGCGTGACGCCGAAGAACTTCATCAATGCACGTCTTCCAAAAATGACATACCACAGCAAAGTGATGAGTATTGTCGCCAGGAGCGTGGCGAGATTGGCCAAGATACCACAGGCAAAAGCGGAGGCTGTCATGTCCAACTCATTTCACATTGTCTACCGTCGTCCAAGGGATTGCTGTCGCAAATGGTACTCACTGAACGCACTTATGCAATGCAACGATCGGCTCAACCCGTGTCCCGCGCGCCAACAAAAACCAAAAGGCCCGGCAGCAAGAGCCACCAGGCCTTCAGTTTGCGAAGACGCGTCAGTTACTCCGCGGGTTGCGCTGCGGCTTTTGGCGCCGCTTTCACACTTGCGCTCAGCGAAATTCTCATCATGTAGAACGAACGCCACACGAAGATCAGCATGATGATGCCGAAGATGACGGCGAGTGTGTGACGGGTGTTGTCGGAGAGGCCTTCGGCGAGTTCGACGGCGAGTAGGCCGAAGAGGGTGGTGAACTTGATGATGGGGTTCATCGCGACAGACGATGTGTCCTTGAAGGGATCGCCGACGGTGTCGCCGATGACGGCCGCTGCGTGTAGCTCGGTGCCTTTTTCCTTGAGATCGGTTTCAACGATCTTCTTGGCGTTGTCCCACGCGCCGCCCGCGTTGGCCATGAAGAGCGCTTGGAATAGGCCGAACAGGGCGAGCGCAATCAGGTAGCCAATAAAGAAGAATGAATCGAGGCAGGCGAAGGTCAGCGCGCCGGTAAAGACGACGATGAAGATGTTGAACATGCCCTTTTGCGCGTACTGCGTGCAGATTTGTACGACCCGCTTGCTGTCTTCGATGGAAGCCTTGGTCGCGCCTTCGAGCTTGATGTTCTTCTTGATGAACTCGACTGCTTGATACGAGCCCGCGGCCACGGCCTGAATCGAGGCTCCGGTGAACCAGTAAATCACCGAGCCGCCGGCGATGAGGCCGAGCAGGAACAGTGGGTGAAGGATGCTGAGGAAGCCGATTTTTTCCGGATCGAGACCATTGGTGAGCATCACGATGATCGAGAAAATCATGGTCGTTGCGCCCACGACCGCGGTCCCGATGAGCACTGGCTTGGCGGTCGCCTTGAATGTATTTCCCGCGCCGTCATTCTCTTCGAGCAGGTCTTTGGCCTTGTCGAAGTTGGGCTTGATTTTGAACTCTTTCTCAATCTCAGCTTCGATGTTCGGCAGCTCGGTAATCGTCGAAAGCTCGAACACGGATTGGGCGTTGTCCGTTACCGGGCCGTAGGAATCGACCGCAATCGTCACCGGGCCCATCCCGAGAAAGCCGAAGGCAACCAGGCCGAAGGCGAACACGGCGGGAGCCATCATCAGCGCCTCGGGAAACCAGGTGCTGGTTGCGTAAGCGGCGCCCATCAGACCGATGAAGACCAGGCCCATCCAGAATGCCGAGAAGTTACCGGCGACGAGGCCCGAGAGCACGTTGAGTGATGCGCCTCCCTCGCGTGAGGCATTGACGACTTCTTTGACGTGCATCGACTGCGTTGACGTGAACACCTTGACGAATTCTGGGATCAGCGCACCGGCGAGCGTGCCGCAGCTAATGATCATCGAAAGACGCCACCACATGTCTTTGTCGCCGCCGAGATCCGGGATCATGTATTTGGAAACGACGAACGTCAGCACGATTGATATAATTGAGGTCAGCCACACCAGCGCCGTCAGGGGCTTCTCGAAGTTGGGCTTGCCTTTACCGGCGAAAGCGTTCTTCTGGAACAGTTCGTTGAGAAAGTAGGAGCCCGCGCTGGCAATCACCATCATGATGCGCATCGCAAAGATCCACACCAAGAGTTGAACCTGGACTTTGGGATCGTTCTTGGAGACGGCGAGCAGAATGAACGTGATCAGCGCGACGCCCGTGACGCCGTAGGTCTCGAAACCGTCGGCAGTTGGACCCACAGAATCGCCCGCGTTGTCGCCGGTGCAGTCCGCGATGACGCCCGGGTTGCGCGCGTCGTCTTCCTTGATCTTGAAGACGATCTTCATCAAGTCCGAACCGATGTCCGCAATCTTCGTGAAGATGCCGCCCGCGATACGTAGTGCGGAAGCGCCGAGCGATTCGCCAATCGCAAAGCCGATGAAACAGGGCCCGGCGAGATCACCCGGCACGAACAGCAGAATGCCGAGCATCAGGACCAGCTCGACGCTGATCAGCAACATGCCGACACTCATGCCCGACTTCAGGGGGATAGCGTAAACCGGGTGAGCGTCGCCCTTGATGCTCGCAAATGCCGTGCGAGAGTTGGCATACGTATTGATGCGAATCCCGAACCAGGCCACGCCGTAGCTGCCGAGGATACCGACAACGCTGAAAAGCAGAATCAGCGCCACTTTATTCAAGCCAAAATGCTGAACGGCGCTGTAGTACCAGACGATGATGGCGCCAATCAGCACCCACAGAATGGTCAGGAATTTTCCTTGCTGAATCAGATACGTCTTGCACGTCTCGAAAATCAACTCCGAGACTTCGCGCATCGACTTATGAACGGGCAGGTTCTTCACCTGATTCATCACGATGTAACCGAACAGCATGCCGAGTGCCGAGACGACCAACCCAATCAGGAGCAGGTCGTGACCGGTTTGGCCGCCCTTGCCGGTTGCGTCGGTGAGGAATTTGACGCTGTTGAGATCAGGTAAAATGAGATTCGCTTCGCCGCCACCCTGGTGGGCTTGTTCAGCGGCGCGGGCGAGTGACGGGACGAGCCATGCAGCGCATCCCCCGAGGAGGGCTAGAATTGACGGAATGGATGCTCTTGAACGATTCAAGGTTGAGCTCCTTATGACAGGCAGCCTCGAACCGAGGTGCCGGGATTTTGAGAGCGCAGCATTGCTGCCACAAGCGCTCACGGCCGCGTGCTAGCACGCGCCGCCGACACGGCTCAACCGCGGATATGCGTAACGCAGACCTTGCGCGAAAATGTCACTCTGTCAGCCCGTCGGTGATTGTTTTTGCAAGCGACTCGTCGGAGAGCTGTCGCGCTGGCCGGTGAACAGTTCACTCGCCACTGCGTTAAATTACGGATTGCTTTTTGTTGGGGGCTTGGCGTCACGCTGGACGTCAGGATCGGCAATGACACTGGGCGCGTGGCAACGATATTAGACCGAAAGATCGGACGGCCAAGTGGCGCCAATGCTATGGACCCCGACCCGAGAGTTAGGCTGATGAGCCTGCCCCTCTTATCGGGATTGAACCCGCACCCGTAAGCCTTGCTGTCCCACGATGCTAATCTTGGGGACCAGAAGGTGCGCCATGAAATGGACCGAAGATTACGAGTCGGGATTGGCGGACATTGATGTTCAGCACCGATACATTTTCTCACTCATAGAGCGGGTGAGTCAGCTAGATGACAAGGTTGACAGAACCGAGCTGCGCGAAGTTTCAGAGGAGCTGGGACGTTTAGCCATATGCCATTTTGGTTGCGAGGAACGCCTCATGTTTTCGTACGGCTATCCTGAAGCGGCGCGACATATCGCAGAGCATGAGAAGCTGTCTAGCGAAGTGCGGAACTTTCAGCACGACGACGATTTTCAGCCGCGCCAGATGGCATTATTTCTATGCAACTGGCTCGTGTCGCATACCATGTTGGAAGATCGCCAATTGGCCATTCACGTACTGAAGGTTCGAGCCAAAGCGATGGGGATGTCCGTCTCCGAATTCGTAGAAAGCGTCAAGCTGTATCGTCCACCAATCAGCTACCTGGCGTCGCGTATCTCGGAGCGGAAAGTGGCGGGTGACTGAAACGGTCGGTCCTGTTAGTCAGTCGTTCCATCAAATGCCGCCTGGATCGCGGCAATATCCAACTTCTTCATCCGCATGACCGCCTCGAAAGCGCGGTCTTTTGCAGCGGTGTCCTGGCTCGCCAACCACTGGGCGATGCCGATGGGGACAACCTGCCAAGAGACGCCAAAGCGATCCTTCAGCCAACCACAGGGACCCTGCTCGCCTTGCTCGGACAGGGCGGCCCAGTAGCGATCCACTTCATATTGATCTTCACACATCACCTGAAGTGAGAGGGCTTCGTTAAACGTGAACCCATGATCGATGTGGCTGTCCATGGCGACCATTTCCTGACCCGAGAGCACGAAGCGCCCATGCTTGACCGTGCCCTCGGGACCTTCGCCGGACTCATACCGTACTACGTCGGTGACTCGTCCCTTGGGGAATATATCGGCATACGCACGCATGGCAGCTTCAGCCTGGCCGTGAACCGCACCAGCGAACATTAAACAAGGAACGATGGTCGCTCGGCCTGGTGAACCTTGCCCCGCCATGACTTGCCAAGATACGCCGAATCGATCTTGGACCCAGCCATAGCGTTCGCTCCAGGGATAGCTACCCAGCGCCATCAGCACTTTCCCATGGTCGGCGAGTGCAGCAAAGAGCCGATCGGCCTCGGTCGAAGCGTCAACTTGAATGAAAAATGAGATGCTGGGATTAATGGCAAAGTGGGGTCCACCATTGAGCGCGGTAAAGCGCTGCCCTGCCACTTCGAATTCCATGGTAAGAACACTTCCGCGTGGCTTGCCACTCGGGTTGTCCTTCGACTCCGGATAGTGCGACGTCGCTGTGATGCGACCGTCGGGAAAAATCTCTGTATAGAATTGGGCGGCATATTCGGCCTGGTCGTCAAACCAGAGGCACGGCACGATCGATCGATTGCTCATCTCCAATGTCTGTGGTCTCGCCCGGGCACACGCAAGCCCACGGATTGCGATCGGGTCAGGTTTGGCTGCGAAAGCGGGCAGAAATAGCGTAATCGTTACGCATTGATTACGCGCAGGTCGATCGGACGGGTCTCCCAGGACTTGCGCGACAGCGAGCGAGGGCTCAGTTTGAGCGGCGTCTACCGCCAGGGTGGCTCTTGTGAAGGGAAATCCGCGGGGGCGGTAGTCTTGACCTCTAAGCCCAAGCGATCGGTGACGTCGAACAATTCAACGACCAAAGTCAGTCTAGTATCGTCGGATGCGGCGCCCGAGCGCCGAGACGGTGATACAAGTTCGTCCACTGTCGAATCAGAGAACCCCCCGCCTGCATCTGGCCCAGGGAGCCAGAGTCAACCTCCTGCTCGTAGATCCAGCTTGAGGCCGGCACCGCCCGATTACCGCCCGAGCGCCCGCGATCCGTCAACGTTGCGGCCCACGGCCGTCGTGCGAGCGGGCAATGCCGAATCCACTCTATTGCACCCCGACAGCGGGGATCCTCCGCCAAGTCGGCCTTCTCAGACACCGTTGGATCGTAGTGCGAAAGAGGAGCCATTTGCGCTAGCTGAAGATTACTCGGCGAATGAAGCCAAAGACAGAATTACCCCACTGGTGATCCCTCCGCCGCCATCGGTCGAGACTCTGCCCCCCAACGCTGCAGCCGAAGTAACGACGGACGGTAGCCTTGATCTCATCCCGAGTAGCGCCAACGCTACTATTCGCGATGTTCACCAGCAGGAGGCCTGCGGCTCAACGGGGCTCGATCGCCCTGCCACCTCGGAGCGACAGAAGTACCGTCTCGTCGCGGTCGTTCTCGCGAGCATGATTCTCGTTAGTGCCGTTCTAACCGTACTGCATGGGGGCAACCGCAATGCGGCCAATCCGACCTTGCAAGTGCAGGCGCACATCGAGCCCGCACCACGGCAACCCGCTTCCTTAGAACCAAGCGATGTGCCGCCGGTCGCCGGTAAGTCCAACCCCCCTGCGATTCAACCGGCAACCGCCGCAGAATTATCCGCGATTGCGCCGGCCGCCTCAGCTCTGCCCGACACGAATCGAGTCACGCTCGACCTTACGCCGATCGATGCGAAAGTCTATCAGCGCGGCCGCGAACTGCCAGGGCCCCCCTTCGTATTCGAACTTGAGAAAGGCGAACGCACGGCGGTCGAAGCAATAAGATTCGGCTTCGTAACTGCAAAAGTCGTGATCGACGACAAGAAGCCAGTTGTTCACTTCGGAATGCTGCGAGAGCACCGAGCGAAATCGCATCCGGTCAGTCCTGCGAGCGGTTCGGCAGCAGTAACCGGCACCGGCCAGCCCCGCGTCCAAGTATCGCAACAACATATGAAAGAAAACTAGTGGAGCCACGGTGGCTCGAAGGCCCTACGCAAACGAAGTTCTCGAGCATGCTTCCGCTCGGGCGCAACTTAAGGACTGGGGTCGGGGTGAAGCGGACGACTTCGGAAAGGTCGGTAATTCCAGGCGAGTTGCAACTGCGCGCCGATAAGTCCCCAATAGCCTGAGTCATAGCTGGGTTGTGGAAAGTTGGGACAGGTGGGCGTCAATCTAGGCTGGCTGGCGTCCATGTGCGATCAGGGGTCATGGCTGGCCGCGAACTTGCTGAAATCGATTTGCACCGTGCAATCAGCATCATTCGTGGCTTGGCTTTTCCGTGTGTCCGAGAACAAATCATGAAAAGGCGGCAATTCAACCGCGGATGACTAGTATTTCTAACTGACGAATCCATTGCTCGGACGTAGAAACTCAGTAATATAGAGGCTACTTGTTACCAATGACCCCAGCTACTGATGTAGTCTCTCCTCGTACCGCCAGTTTTGCTCGTCGCTGTCCGAGCTGACCCGTCGAAGGGATCGAGTTCGGGCGAGAGAGACCCGTGTTCGTAATTGATTTGGGAGGCTTACCATGTCACCGGGCTCCATCGCACAGAAGTTATTTTTTACGCCGCTAGCGATTATCGCCATCGGTTGGTTTTCCGGTTGCTCCTCGCCGGTGCAAACGGGTATGCCGGGGGGAAGTGTCGGCGGTGGTGGAGGAGCTGCCGGTTCCGGGCAAGGCGCGACTGCTGCGACCGGATTCAATGTCCATGACAGTGGCATTTCGGATTCGGGTGCGGCGATGGACCTCTCTAAGTGTGGTAACGGTGTAATCGATCCGGGTGAACAGTGCGATGACGGAGTGTCACCTGCCACCAAGATTGGTCCCCCTGCGGTCAACACCGGCTGCAGTGCGCTTTGCCAAATCGAGGCTGACTGGTCCTGTCCGACGGCAGGGCAGCCGTGCGTGTACGAAGGGACCTGCGGCAATGGTGTATTGACGTCCAACAAACAGTGCGATGACGGCAACAATGTCAGCGGCGATGGTTGTTCGTCAACTTGCCAACTCGAGGCCGGTTGGACCTGCCGCGTCGCGGGAAAGCCTTGCACACCCACTTGCGGGGACGGAATCGTCGAGCTTGGCAAGGAGTGCGACGACGGTAACACCGTCAGCGGTGATGGCTGCTCGTCCACCTGCCAGATCGAGCCGGGGTGGAGCTGCACGGGATCGCCGAGCGTCTGCACGAAGGCCAAATGCGGTAATGGTGTAGTGGAAACTGGCGAGGCCTGTGACTGCGGTACCAATCCGAACAATCTGCCAGCTGGGTGCACCGGTCCAAACGGCCTGTTCAACGGAGACGGCAGCGGTTGCTCAAACACCTGTACGAAGGAGCCGATCTGCCGAGGAACCAACGGGACCGGCGCGACACACGCCTGTGCGGCCTCTTGTGGGAACGGCAATATCGAGCCTGGAGAGCAATGCGACGACGGCAACCAAGTCAGCGGCGACGGTTGTTCGTCAACCTGTCAAATCGAGCAGGGCTTCACCTGCACCACCCAGACCAACCCCGACACCCAGCCTTGTACGCAGAGTATTGATACCGGCAATTGTTTGGAGCTACCGACTAAAATCCGGGACTTCATGAGCGAGAATGTGTCCGGTGGTCACCCCGACTTTTTCTATTACGGAGCAACGGTACAATCCCCAGTCAGTATCAGCGGTGTGCAGGGTCAAGCCAGTCCGATGAGCTTTAGCAAACGCTATTGCGTGCCCAACACGGCGGGCCCCGCGCGACAGAACGACTCTACCTCACGCTCCTGGGGTATGGCCCAAGCGAATTTGGACTCCACTGGCCACCCGGCGTACGACACCACCCGCAACGGCGGCGGCGCGAACGCGTTTCTGACTGATTGCCAGTTTACCGATTGGAGCCATGACACGAACGGCGGCCATGTGCCCGGTTACAGCATGACAAACAGCCCGCTCAATGGGCTCACGTATGTCTCTGGATCGGACGGCCATCCCTTGTACAAGGGGCCAGCCCCGGTAGCGGCCAGTGCAACCAGCTTCGGTCAATGGTGGACCGACAGCAGCTACACCAACAACACGCACAAGGTTGCAACGCTCGAGCTTGGGCCTGTGGCTGGCGCGACCAACCTCTTTCGGTTCTCAAGTGCACCCCACAGCGTTTACGGCGGTTATTTTCCACTCGATCCTACGGCTAACAATTTTCCCATTTATACGTTGACGGGCAGCACCGCGGGGCCGGGCACGGTCACGACGTCAACGACTGGCAACAGCGAGCCGCTGCTCTGCAACCTTTGGCCATACTGGTACAGTTCCGCCTCATTCGGCGCGGGAAATGGCTGCAGGGGGGACCAATATGTCTTCCCGCCCAGCTTTGCGCCTGGCGTCGATCCGGCGGTGTGGTTTGGTCAGAACCCGAATGGCGCCTGGATCCCTGCCGCGCAGGGGTGGTTTCATGACTCCTGGTTCTCCGTCGAGGCTCGCTACCTGTTCGCTTACAATGGCCCATTCCAACTGCAGTTCTTTGGGGACGACGACACTTTCGTGTTCATCAACGGCGTGCTGGTCATCGATCTCGGTGGCGTGCACCAGCGCCTGCCAGCCAGTGTCAATGTCGATGCGAATGGCAATGCGACCATCCAAGAGGGCGGAAACATATACATGCCGTGCACGAATCCAGCCGGCCAAACCAACTGCCCGGTGATCCCGGCGGGTAAGGCTGTAGGCGATCTGGTGCCATGCGACGGAAGCGCGAATGCAAAAGATCCCGTGACCAAAGTAGCGTTCAACTCGACCTGCCCGAGCGGAAGCACTACTTGTGACTGTCGGCAACGGACGCTCGCGCTCGGCCTTACGACGGGAAGCACGTATGAAATTGCGGTCTTCGAGCGCGATGGACATCCTACGGAGTCGAATTTCCAGCTCACTTTGAGTGGGTTCACGACCACCAAATCAACCTGCCAGGCCACCTGTGGGGACGGCGTGGTCACAGCCGGCGAGGAATGCGATTGCGGTACGGATCCGAACAATCTGCCCGCTGGCTGCGTAGGTCCCAACAATGACACCACGTATGACGGCTGCACGACGCATTGCACGTGGGGACCGTATTGTGGCGACGACGTCGTGCAAAGTCCGCAAGAGCAATGCGACCTTGGCGCGAATAATGGCAACGCAAGCCTTGGCGCCAGCGGTTGCTCATACACCTGCCAGAAACCGGAATACTGCGGGGATGGCATCACCCAGACCGACCGAGGAGAGCAATGCGACCTGGGTTCCCAGAACGGTCAACTAGGGTCGGCGTGCAGCTCCACCTGCCAATACGTTCAAAACGTTATCTTCGGATAGCCAACTCTCAAGGTGGCCCAATCCCAAAAAAGATCATTGGTTCCAGCCGAGACGCCGGGCGCTTTGCACATCGACCAGGGCCCGCTCGGGGTCGCCCATCTGATAGTAGGTATGTCCCCGGTAGAAATAAGCCTCGGCGTAGTTCGGATCCAGCTCGAGGGCTCGGTTAAAATCCGCTAGGGCCTGGGAAAAGGCCTCCAACTGCCGGTAGGTGGTTGCTCGGTTGTAATCGAAATTCGGATCGAGGGGCGACAGCTCGATGGCCCGGGAGATATCGGACAGCGCCTGTGCCATGTTCTGCTTCTGTCCGTAAGCCAGGCCCCGGTTGTTGTAAGCCGGTGCGAATTGTGGGCAAACCGCGATGGCCCGGTCACAGTCTTCGATGGCCTGGTCGAAACGGTCCAGTTCATAGTTGGCACAGCTCCGGTTGTAGTAGGCATCGCAATACTTGGGGTTAATCTCCACCGCCCGGCTAAAATCCTCCAAAGCTTTCTGCGGCTGTCCAGCCACGTCATAGGCACTGCCCCTCTGGTTATAGGCGAATTCGTTGGTATTGGGATACTTCCCTATCGCATCGCTCCAAATGGTGATGCTGTCGCGCCAGTCCAGGCAGCGCTCGGCGGATAGTGCCGTTTCGGTAACCAGAAGAAGAAGAACAAGTGCCAAGCCGGCGGTTTTCATCGCCGAAGGCTCCAGCAGTTTAAGCAGAAACGCGGCCGCGGCCAGAGCCAACCCCAGGGAAGAGAGATAGGAGTAGCGCTCGGCTGCCACAAATCCGCCTACCGGCACAATCTGCAACACGAACACGATGCTGGCCGCATAGAACAGCCAGCCTTGAAACGGGACCAGATACCTGCGCCGCCCAAGCGGTACCCCCACAATCAGAACAAGGCTTATCAAGGAGCCCAGATAAAACTGCCAGGGCAGGGACGGTGTAGGATAGGGATGAAAGGCCGAAAGCTTCACCGGTAATATGAACTTGATGACATAAAACGGGAACCCGTAACCGGCCACCAATAGGTTGTCGGAAAAAGTGCGGCCGGTCTCGACAAACATGCTCTGTTGTTGAGCCTTGGCTGCCATCAGACCAAAGCATATCGCCACAACGAAATAGGGAATTTTCTCCAACCAGCTCTTCCTGTCGGCCTTTTTCCCTAAGAAATAATCGGCGATAAACAGCAGCGGCACCAGGGCGACGGCCATGCCCTTGGAGAAGCAGGCCAACAGAAATGCAACCAGCGAAAGTAGGTACCTCACCGGTTTTTGATTCTGTTTGTATTCCGAATACCCGCCTAGCGAGAGAAGAACAAAAAGGACGTACAAGAGTCCTTTTGCTCCGCGGCCCAGGCTACGGATTCCACGCGCAGAGGATGCACGGCCCAGATCGCGGCTGCTATAAAGGACAGCTCCCTTTTGCCGGTCAGCCGCAGCAGCAGCCAGAATCCCAGTCCACAGTTGATGAGGTGGATCACTAGGCTTAGGGCGTGGAAGACAAAAGGATCCGGGCCTTGGACTTGGTACTCCAGGGCATATGTCAAAAGAACCAGCGGGTAATAATTTCCCTTGTGGAACCCGGTGAACCATGAGGTGATATTGGTTCCAGAAAAACTGCGGATGCCAGGATTTTCAGTTATATAGCTGCTGTCGTCCAGGTTGATGAATCCGTTATTGAGGCAGGGCGCGAACGCAGCTGCCGCCAACAACAGGATGATCGCCAGCATGGCATAAGTGTTGAGTCGGGATAGTGCGCCGCCACCCTTTCGCGCGTGCTTGGACGCACCGGCAGTGCGGCTATGATTGGCGGATTTGCGTGCTGAAGGACCTTTTCCGGTCATTGGGCGGTGCATTCTTCACCCTTGACCGCCATCATGGAAGGTGATCCAAACGCTGTCATCCTGCCAATCTACGCCACAATCCTCGCCCAAGTTCACCGTAGCTCAATCAGCCGCAGCTTTGAAAGCCGAGCTATATGCCATCGATTACAATGTGACTGTTCCAGCCACGTCCCGAGGTGCGTGCGGAACTTATTCTCTTTCGTCGGGGCGCCGTTTTGGAGGTGGACTTGCCCAAGGAGACGTCGCGCATGAATCGTACGCATCGCTTTCCCCCATCTGTGACCGCTTTGCGGCGCTAGCGCCGTGTGCCAGCTCCTGGGAACCGAATGCTCGGCGTGCGCCAACACCAATTGCAACACGGAGCAAATCGCTGTCTTCGGCTCGGGCGCGGCTAACGCATAACTTGCAGCCCTGACAGTAACACCGAAACGTGTCAGATGGAAAGGCAGCCGGGCGCCGTATAATTGAAGCGAGTTCGACGAGCCACGGCGCGCGGCAGGCAGTGCGCATCAGAAAGGATAGCTGCCAAGTTCATTGCCGAGTTAGACACCCAATCCGAGCACAGAGCGAGCATTCTTTGATTTGGTGAAACTATCAAACATAGGAAGGGGCACTATTTTGAGATCGCCCGTGAGAATATTTTCGTAACCGAAAGCGTCCCTGAAGAGATCGACTTCAACACTGAACTTGTGAGTGACGACTTCAACATCGAATGCGACGCGCCGCAGCACTAGACGAACACCTCCAAGGACCAGAAAATGCTTATTGTTTAGTACAATTTCAGCGCTACCAGAGTCGGAGAGTTCCTTCGCGCGGCCGACGACCAGATCAACGAGGTTGCCCACCAGGTTATCGCTAGAATCGCGCAGGTACCACTGTTCGCGATTGTCAACGGAGAACTGGTACTGCACCTCTCGCGTTGGCGGCTTGCCGTCAGCTCTCGGTGCATCAAGCGTGAATGTGCTCTCGATTATTCTCGGTGCCTTCAGCTCACCTTGAATCGTGACGTGTGCGATGTACCCTTCAGTGGATTTCTCATCAGGCGCAAAGTCATCCGGGGTCAGGGGCCTTGGCCGCCAAAGCGAAATCCGGCGTTCCTTGTTGCGCGCCGCATCCACGGCGCCAGAAGTGAACCCCGACATCGCCACGATAACTCCCGCAGCAGCACCGGTATGCTGAACGATATCCGACCATTCTCGAACGTGGTCAACCCCAACGGGTTCGGCCCACGCCTTGCAGCTAACAAGGATTGGTCCCGCAAAACCTGTCTTAGGGCGAAGGTACACATCCACTTGGTGCGAGGCGCCAGACGGTTCTGAAACAGTTACGTCATGCTCAACATCGTAGTCAGTGGCGTTGAGCAGTTGATGAATGCACGCCACAAGCTGTTCGAAGCCTTGCCACTTCTTCACGTCGGCAGTCTAACACAGCTACGGACGACCCTGACAGTCAAAGTGATTGCCTTTTGCCCGCGCAACGGTGCGACGACGAGCCACAGCGTGCGGGAAGCAATGCCGTCAGTTCAGCCCGGAGTTAGGCGCCCGATGGTCCGGTCGCTGTGAACTTCCAGTTGTCTCGAAGCACATAGAACGGTCCGCGGCCAGAACGATCGACGGCGTCATGTCTGAGACGGCGGAGATGGTGAGGCCGCGCGTGAAAGAGAAACGCGATCGTGGCGCAAACCAAAGCATCGACGGCGCCATCGTGAACGACCTCTGGGCGCTTGCCGCTGATACCATGCACTTCAACCCAAAGGTCCCAGAGTGTGGCGGCGTGTGTGGGCCCGTCAGGGGCACGTTTATACAACTGCAGTGCCTGAGCCTGGGCAGAATTGGCGATCACGAAGTGGAGACATGCCCGCGGATGCGTTTCAAGGATTGTCCCAACAACAGGTGAGAGCTGTTCCGTCAGTAGCCTGGCGCGGATCGGAACCGCCATAAGGGAGTTGAACGAAGCGACCCAGTTCCGTGCGTCTTCGGACAAGAGCGAACGAAGGATAACATCACTGGATCGAAAGCCATTCTCGTCGGATGCCGCAATCGAGAGTTGCGCGTCTACGCAGGCGGCCACGACATCGTTTGTGTTTGAGTAGGCGACTATTTCGCTGAGAGACGCTTTGTGAGGCGAAATCCGCAATGCGGGCCTCCCATCGACAGTTGGCACCAGGCCAGCAATCCAGGTGTTCTCGCTTCCGGCGATGTCGATGCCGAGAAACTCCGGCGCTTCATTTCCCTTTAGCATGATGGCTCCATGAGGTGTGTCTAGTCATGATGGAACGACCGACTCGCGCCTTAGGCGTGGGTTACGCTCGGTCTCGGCAAAGAGAACTGAGACGCAGAGCCACAAAGGAGGAGTCGGTCATGATCAAGAATACACGATATTTGGGTTTGGATGTACACGCAGAAACGATCACTGCTAAGCGTAACGAGCAAGGGGAAACGCTGGAACAAGAGAATCGCAGGCTTCGTAAGGACGTTGAGCGTTTGCGTGTTGAGAGGGCGATATTAAAAAAAGCGGCGGCCTTCTTCGCGAAGGAAAGCGAGTAGACATCTACCGCTTCATCCGCGCGGAGAAGGCCAACTTCACCATCCGCAGCATGTGCCGAGTTTTCGGGGTTTCGTCAAGTGGCTACTACGCGTGGCAACGACAACCCCTGTCTAACCACGAGCGTCGTGACAAGGAATTGGGCGAGATGATTGGCGAGATATTCAAAGACAAGCGAAGTCGCTACGGGTCACCTCGGATCACCAAGGAGCTGGCCAAGAGGGATATCGCCGTAAGCGGTAAACGCGTTTCCAGACTCATGCGTGACAATGGTTTGCGAGCCAAGGGCAAGCGCAAATTCAAACACACGACGGACTCGAATCATTCGTTGCCTATTGCGCCGAATCTGGTCAATCAGCAGTTTGAAGTTACAGAGGCCAATAAGGTTTGGGTCGCTGACATCACGTACATTCAGACTCTTGAAGGCTGGTCGTACTTGGCAACTGTTATTGACTTGTACTCGCGGAAAGTCGTTGGCTGGAGCTACTCAGACCGTATGACGAGCACGTTAGTATGCGACGCGCTCGACACAGCGGTGCGCTTACGTCATCCAGAACCTGGGCTCATATTTCACAGTGACCGAGGCAGCCAATACGCAAGCCGAGCATTCCGAAGGCGTCTGTGGCGCAATCGAATAACTCAAAGCATGAGTGCCAAAGGCAACTGCTACGACAACGCAGTGGCAGAAAGTTTCTTTGCAACGCTCAAGAAAGAACTGGTATGCGGCGAAGTCTATCGGACACGAGCTGAGGCCCGAGAAGCAATCTTCGAGTACATCGAGGTGTTCTATAACCGTCGTCGAATGCATTCGTTGATCAATTACATGACCCCTGATGAATTTGAGTCTTGTGCTTCTAAGCAATATGTGGCTTAACTTTTAACAACCTGTCCGGCAAAGCGGATCAACTCCACTTCGCGATCCTGAAGGTTGTCGCGCCTGGACGCATCCGTGGTGGCGATGGCTGCAATCACTGAAGCTGGAGCACAACGAGAAACGCTGCTAGCGCACATCGCAGAAGTGTTGCATCAAGGCGAACGTGTGAGTCGTTTGGATAAGGCCATTGAGCGAGCCATCGAATCCGTGTCACCGGAGAAAAAAGCAGTCATCAATGCGCTGCAAGCGTTACGCGGCGTTGCAAAACTAACGGCTGTTACCATTGTGACCGAAGTGGGTACGTTCCAGCGATTTCGCAAACCGACGGAGTTGATGGGTTACACTGGGCTTGTTCCGTCCGAGTACTCAAGCGGAGGCAAGCAATCCAAAGGGCGCATCACACGCACGGGCAACGCCCATCTTCGACATGTGCTCGGTGAAACTGCTTGTCACACTCGACACAAGCCATGGTTGAGCAATCGCCTGAAGCAAGTGTTGCCAACGCTACTGCCCGGTGTTTCTGAGATTGCCTGGAAGGCTCAGGAGCGGTTGCATCGCAAGTTCACCAAGATGACCTACCAAAGTAAGCAGCCGGGGAAAGTGCTGACCGCTGTGGCTCGTGAGCTCGTCGGATTCATCTGGGCGATAGGCTCCAAAGTGGAGCGGGAGGCACTAGCAAAAGCAGCGTAGACAAAACAATCGTAACCCATCCGCGAGCGGCGTATGGAGGGTCAAGGGGATTGGTGGCAAGCCGTACGGCGGAGGCCCATTTTGCCAAAGTCGCTGGCTCGTGTTCCACCGATCGTACCCAAGAAGCGCCGCGCTCGTTGGTCAACTGAGGAGGCACGACGCGTAATTGGTGAGCAATTGTCGTCGGGCTTGTCGGTCAACAAATTCGCTGAGCGTGAGGGTCTTGACGCGGAGCGCTTGTATAGGTGGAAACGCATCTTGGCGGCGGGAGCCGCGACAACGCCGGCATTTGTGGAAGTTCGGACCGCTGACAATGGCCGGCATGATCGCCAAATTGAGATAACGCTTCGGTCAGGGCATAGGGTGTTTTTCGCAGATTCGGTTAACCCGTCGGCGTTGCGTCGATTGTTGCAATTGCTCGAATAGAGGTACGCTGTGCTGGGCCTTCCCCCGAGCGTACGCGTGTTCATCGCCACACAACCCGTGGACGGTCGAAAAGGCGCTGATAGCCTAATCGCGATGGTGCGCAATGCTTTTGCCCAAGACCCATACTTGGGCTACCTGTACGTGTTTTTCTCGAAGCGCTGTGATCGGGTACGCATTGTTTACTGGGACCGTAACGGCTTCGCAATGTGGTCCAAAAGATTGGAACGCGGCCGTTTTTACGCACGGTTCTTGCAAGGCGCTCCACTGCAAGCCCAGGCGATTGAATCTGCCGAATTGAATCTCATTGTAGAAGGGATCGACCTGCAAGGAGCTCACCGCCGACCGCGGTGGGAGCCGCATCGAGCAGCATAATCCTGGTCGAGTCGATTTTTCGAAAAATCGTCGCACGACCCGGAATTAATCGGAGAAGTGGCGTGTCTACAATTTGAATGACCACGTTGCAGCCGATCACCTCAGCCCATGTTCCTGACCTGGAACAGGTGCGTGCTTGGTTGCACAAGATGATAACCTCGCTGAGGTTTGTCGAGTTGATCGCAGCCATCATTGGCCTTATCGTGCGGATGCGCGACATCAACACCGAGCTAAATAAGCGCCTAGCGCATCTAACCCGAAAGCGCCCACGCTCCGAGACGCTCAAGCGAGTCGAGCGACAGTTGTCGCTGCCGTTTATGCAACCGGTGCAAGCAAAACCCGAAAAGAGGTTGACGGATATCGCGACGGACAAGCCCAAAGTCAGCCGCAAAGGTCGGCATCCCGGACGCCGTGCGCTGCCAGCACACCTTGAGCGCATCACTGTCGAAAATCCGGTGCCAGCCCTAGTGCATCCCCTGAAATGGTGCCAAAGATCTCGCAGAAAACCGCATGCTCTCTAACAATGCGATCAAACGCCATCATTAGAGGAACCAACCACTCGCGTCGCATGTTCGGAATCGCGTGATACCAATACAGCCCCTGACGGAATAACGAATGCGTGCGACGCTTGACCGTGTTGACTTTCAGGTATCGGTCCAGTCCAGCCGCCTCGGCGGCCGCGCCCAGCAGCGTCATCAAAGCTTGCGCCACAGCAGCCAACAGCAGAAGTCGATCGCGTCGCGCAATTTTACCGATGTGAGTGGCCTTGAGGCCCATGCCAAAGTGCAAATCCTTTTGGTCTCGGAAAGTCTCTTCGATCGTGAACCTTTTGCCGTACAATTTGATGACCTGGCTCGCTGTGCTCTGCGTGAGGCTGGTGGCCAAACACCACGGCTCCTTCATCTTGCGGTCCCACGTCACCACCACAGCGGCGACTTTGAAGTCGTCGCTGGTGACCATCGCACCCCGCATGATTCTGCCTCGACCCCTGGGACCCACCCATTGCGCGGCTGTTTTGCGTTCCCCGTTAGCCGCGGTCACCATGATGTTGCCCCGGAAGCGGATGACGTAGTCCCAGCCAAGGCTGTCCAGGTATTCGTACAGCTTTTGGTCTCCGAAGCCACGGTCAGCAAGCAATGTAATGCGAACCACGGGCTCGATCCATGCGTGCAGCTGCTCGATCAGCTCCCGTTCATAGCGTTTCTGGTTGCCCTTGAGCTTGGACTTGCAGTGCGTTTTCCAAGCCAGTGGCGTAGCCCGCCCATGGCGAGTGACCAAGTACGCTGCCAGGGTAGTATGTCTGTCATCGTCAAATTCGGTCCAATCCAGTGCGATCACGAGCTCTTCGCGAACACCGATCACGAACTTTACCCAAGTCTCCAGCACTCTCTTGAGTGCGAGATTGGAGTTGCTCAGTAGTCGGTCGATCTGCTTGACGCCGCTCTTGGGTGTAATTCCTGCGACCTGGGCGTAGGCCTGTCCGATAGCGTGAATGGCCAGCACAGCAACATGAGTAATGCCCACGACCGCGTTGGCTAACGACTGCACTCGCGCGGCATGTTCAGTTTCACCGAATATTTCCTCCACAAATCGTCGCACTTGTTTGGGATTCATTCGCGTTTTGATACGCTTGGACTTGAGGATTCGTCTTGGGGATTTGCGGGAACGGACCTTGGTCTTCTTGCTCATGCCGCCAGCAACGCGCCAGCCGCGCGTAAATTCCTGCTCTCGTCATCCTTGTCGCGCCCACCCAGCATAAACCTTTGCAGATCGATCACTTACACGTCGAACTTCATTTGACAGATGAGGGGATCTCTCAGGTGCCAGCCCCGATGCGCGTGTGCCCGCAATGTGGCGCCGAGATGACGACCGTCGGACATTCGGTGTGCGAGATACTGGATGTGATTCCAGCTCGCGTTGTCGTCATCCAGCGGCGCGATGAGCGTGTGGCCTGTCCGCACGACAACGCGATCATGTCGGCTCCGACTCCCAATCAACTCGTCGAGCGCGGCGTATTGGGTACAACCCTCATCGTTGAAGCCACTGCCGACAAGTACTTGGAACACCAACCGATCGAGCGACAAAACAGTCGCTTTCGACGCGCTGGAGTCGAGGTTGCCCCGCAAACTCTCGGTCATAGCGTCGCGGTACACATTGATTGGCTGCAGCCCATCGCCAAAGCCATTGCTGAGTGCACTCGCGGACCGGGGCTACTGGGAACGGATGCTACGGGAATTCCGATCTTGGATCGCGATTCGCCCGAAGGCATTCGCATCGGCACGGTCTGGTGTTGGACAAATGACCGCTGGGTGACTTTCTTCTATTCGCCCGAAGGCGATTCGGACAGTGTACGTCGGTTTCTCGGTGACGACTTCGCGCGCACCGTGCAATGCGATGAAACCAACATCCTGGCATTCGTCGAACGCGCTGGCGGACGCCGTCCAGGCTGTTGGAGTCATGCACGGCGCGGCCTGGTTGCAAGTGGCTCGCTCGGGCGAGACCGTCGCACTCGAAGCACTGCATCTGATTCGTCAACTCTTTGCGATTGAGCGCTGGGCGACTCTGTGTGGCGACACTGCCGAACAGAGATTGGACCGACGCCGGCAATACTCGACACCCGTCGTGGAAGTCTTGCGCGACTGGGTGGACAAGCAGCGAGAGGTCATTGCGCCCAAGTCCGAGTACGGACGAGCCCTCGGCTATATCCATCGCCAATGGCACCGTTTGATACTGTTCCTCCAGGACGGCAATATTGAATTGACCAACAATCGCCGAGAACGCGAGCTGCGAAAGTTGGTTCTCGGAAAGAAGAATTGGCTCTTTGCGTGGGAATATCTCGGCGGTGAGCGAACCGCGAACATCCTGACCATCATCGCCACTTGCGTCGGGCACGACATCAACCCTCGCGCCTATTTGCATGTCGTTACAAGACTGCTCATCGAGGGCTGGCCGCAAAAGCAACTTGCTGAATTGCTTCCCGACCGAATTGCTTTGATGCACCCTGAGCTACGCTTGGCGCCAACCGTCAAAAAGAGCCAATCATTGCCAGAATTGAACCGGGCGATGCTAGCAGCGATGTCGCAATAGGTCCTCAACCCTAGAACCCGTCCATCGAATTGCATAGACTCGCTCGCAGCCCGTCGAGCAACTCGCGCCTACGCCCACGCGGCATAACGTCGGTCAGTTCCTCGACGAGAGTGTACATCTCATCCAGCTCGTCGACTGTCGCGTCGATGAGCAGCAGTCCCGGCACGTCTACGTGCGGGCGTGCACGAGAAAATGATCGAGCGCAGCTCGAACATCTCGGCGGTGTGCTCCCGGAGAAAATCGCGTTCCGCGTCATCGATCCCCCAGAACACGAGCTTCCCTTTTGGCGCATATGCTGATAAGTCTGAGGGTGTTTCAACGTGCCCCGTAATGACGCCATTCTCGGGGCAATCCGTGCAACACCACTCGACCGATTCGAGCGTCGAGATCACGATACGAATGCGACCTCGACACAGTCTCCGGCCGACTCGAGCCACGCAGGGGACCGCAGAAATCCACGGCTCCCTCCAGGTGCGGCAAGTCGCCGCCTCCACGACCTCACGTGTGAATGCAGCTCGGCGTTTGGCCGGAGCTGGAGCGTCCTTGACGAATTCCGGAACCAGATGCTGTAGGTCCGTAACCCACGTTGCCATTGGCGGAATTTCAAGCACATCCCCCCTTGCCCGTCACCCCATCGATCACAAGTCTGCCCTAAGCGCAAGCAAATCTGGCTACGCTTCCCGCAAGCGGGTTACAAACAATCCCACAATCCCACGAAGCAACACCAACGATGAAACAGAGAGTGAGCGACCGAGAGTGGCACGGAAAGGAGAATCCTCGAAGCCGTTGTGCGGTACCCAACCCGCGTTGCCTAGTCCGAGGCAGCTCCCGACGCATGAAAGACAATGAGGTACGTCCTTCGGACCAACCCTCGAATATCAGCTTGATGACCGTCGAATAAGCTCGCTTTCGGTCGTTCACTCTCTGTTTCATCCACAACCACGAAGAATGAAAACTATCGAAGACAAAAAAATGACATAGACGTCGCGCCAAAACTTGACAGGTCGTTCCATATCAACGGCTGTGGTTTCAGCTGCGGCCCATCCAGCCGCGGAAACACGCACCAGGATGCCAGAACAGCGCAGCGAGTACAATGGTTGTGAGCGCCAGCGAACCACGAGCGGAGCAGCCACGACCTTTCAACAAGCCGAGGCCGCCGGCAGCAAGCGCTTGTTGGGCAGGAGTAACGCGTGAGTGTGCTGCAAGCTCACAGTCGCAGCGATGACCTTCACGAGCGACAGACGCAAATGCTTTGGGTACCTTGCAGGTTGCGTTGGCGCTCCAGTCTCGGCCGCAGCGGCCCCACTCGACGGTGGCCGCTCGCATCAGGTCGGAACGGAGACCAACGCAACCCATTGTCTGAGCCACGTGGCAGAAATCTCAGACCTTCCAGTCTTGCCAGCACGGCGCAACAGCACGGAGCCACGCATCAGACTTTGCGATAACCAGCCGCCGGCCAGCAGCAGGCTCAGCACGCCAGTTGCGTAGCGGTCCACGATGACCTACCAGTCTCGCCCACAAGGCGGTCTGGCCATCAGGTGGCCACGGCCAACAGCAAGGAACAGAGGCGCTGGGTGCACGCGCCGTGACCACCCATCAAGATGCGACGACGCATCAGTCACCGCCCACGGCCACGAGCTTGTACCTGTCGGCCGCTGCCCATCGGCGGGCGAGCGTAGCCTGTGGCAACATCCAACAGAATTGCCAAGACCTTCAAGCGAGCGCTACCCATCAACACAATCAATCCCCTCACTGCCAACGGCTATGGTTTCACCTGCAAGCGCATCACGGCAAGACGCATCAGGTCAAGGTTGAACATTTCAGGCGCTTGCCAGGTGCAAACCAGAGTTATCGGGATAGGGGCGGCGGGATTTACCGCGCCGGACCCCTCCCACACCACCACCCCCTCGGGGTGTCGCGCCATTGTCGTTCCATCACCCCAACCCATCCAAAACACCTTTGGCCGAAACGCCGCGGTTTTACGTCATCGTCTCCAGTCTTCTCCATGCAACCACACGGAGGCACAAGCGCCCCCGTGGCCACGACATTGGAGCCCTCTTGTGCGCCGATGCCGAACTGAATAGACTGGCGCCTTGTTACCGACGAATGCAGACAGTCTTGCCGCGTTGAGCTACCGCGCGTTAGGCGCAGTTTCGTTCAACTGACATTTCGGGTTCCGGGAGCCGTGCCAATTATTGCGTGGTTCACCAATGAACTGCTGATGGGGCTTTCGCCTTGGCATCCAATTCCGTGGGGATTCCTGTATTGGGGCTCTTGGAATCTGTTCGTCTAATTGCACCGATCATTCGGTCGCCGACGCGGGTCAATGTCTCCCGTGCGTTGCTTGGCTTACTCGTTGTCGCAGGAACCGTATAGTTCAACTGGACATACCACGGAATCGTCTTCTTCGACTTACTCGGACGACAGTCATCGCGCGGTCTTTAGCCACGAGCTACTTCGACCGCCGAGCCCTTCCACGGGTGGCATCGCCCGCACAGGCGCGTCGGGAAAAACTTGGACCGTCGTTGCCAAGTCGTCGTTGATTTCCCGGCGTTGATCGCGAATCCGCTTGTTGGATTCCCCCTGCGTAACTTCAAGCTTGATTTCTGTTCCTCTTGTGATTACATTGTGATCACTGTCATGAAAGCCCAGCTCGTTCGAATTGGTAACTCCCGCGGCGTTCGCTTGCCGAAAGCGGTAATCGATGAAGTCGGACTGACTGATGAAATTGATCTGCGCGTGGAAAATCAATGCGTGGTCATCGCCCCGGTGCGTTCACCTCGCATTGGCTGGGCCGATGCTGCTCGACGGCTTCGTGCCGAGTCCAAGGGAATGTTAGACAACTACACGCCCACGCGATTCGATGAGGCCGAATGGCAGTGGTAACAACCAAGTTTCCAAAGCGAGGCGACGTTTACCTGGTCGGATTGGACCCGACACGTGGAACCGAGATGAAAAAGACGCGACCCTGCGTTATCATCTCTCCTGACGAACTCAACGCTAATTTGCAGACAGCCATAGTTGCACCGCTGACCTCCGCTGGAAAGCCCTACCCATTTCGAATTCCATGTCAATTCGACAATCGAAAAGGGCAAATCGTAACCGATCAGATCCGTACGATTGATCGCGAACGGCTTCTTCGACGCCTCGGGCGTATTTCAGAGTCAACGCTTCATTCTGTCCTGGCAGTTGTTCGTGAAATGTTCGCCCCATAGCATAGGTGTGGTGTAAGCGCGGTCTAATGACAAAGCGTTTTCGCGGCGGCGGAGCGCGGTAATCCGCGCGGAGACCGGCGCTAAAACGCGTGTTGAACAAGCCCGCAAGCGAGGATGTTGATTGGGTTTTGACGTCGAGGTCAGCGGTTGGGTAGCTGGCTCGGAGCGGGTGCGACGGGCATGGATGAGCTATCTGGACTCGAATGCCGGGCTGACGGTGCTTGTGTGTGCAGGCAACGTGGGCATTGGGGCTTGCAAACGCTCGTGAGGGTAGAGTTGCCCATCGCGCATCGTGCGATGCGGGACCAGATACTCCTAGAAAGGCAACGAGAATTGTGCGTTTCTGCAAGAGTTTAACTCAACTTCAACGTGAGAAATAGGACAACAAAAGCCGCTGACCGGCCACGGCGCGTGCGCATCAGCGCCTCGATGAGTCGCCCGACAGCGGTTGCGTAGGAAAGTGAATAGCAAACCGTGAACCCTTGCCTGGCTTGCTATTCACCGTGAACCAACCGCCGTGATCGGCCACGATACCGTAGGCCACAGACAGCCCCAGTCCAGTGCCTTCACCGACGGGCTTCGTCGTGAAGAAGGGGTCAAAGATGTGCTCGATGTGTTCGGACACGATGCCCTCGCCTTCGTCTTCAATCGACAGCCAAGTACACGAAATATCTTTAGAGAGCGTTGGGTGATCCTCCAAACCGCCGCTGACGACCACTCGACCACCCCTGGGCATCGATTGAATCGCATTCACAACTAGATTGCTTACCACTTGTTCGATTTCCGATACGTTGACGAAGACGGTGGTGTCCGCCTCGGTCGGTACCACCTCGATTCGCACCTTGTGATCACGTGCCATCTTCCCGAGTAGGTTGGCGGTATCGGCTGCTAAATCGATGAGTTTGGCACGTCGGCGTCCTTTGCCGCTCCGTCGCCCGAAATCGAGAAGCTGCCGGATGATGGCCGACATTCGTTCGGACCGACTTATAATTGAACGAGCCGACACTTTCGCATCTTCGCCGATCGCGCGTCCGCTCTCGATGAGCTGTGCCTGACCGAGCACGATATTCAATGAGGTTCCCAGCTCATGGGCAATTCCTGCCGCAAGCATTCCAATAGTGTTGAGGCGGTCGGCGTGGCGAAGCTGATCGACGGCAAGACGCCGCTCGTACGATTCGCGCATGACTCGCCTGCGCAAGGCATCGACGAGGGCCGCAATTACGAGGAACACTCCGAACTGCGCCGTATTGTTCCATGTCGTAATCCAGCCATGCAGCAGTGCCGGTCGCGCGAAATGGTCGACAAGTACGCCACACACGCCGCAGAAAACAGCAGAGAAGTACCCCGCACGACGACCGAGATACCATGTTACGAGCACAATCGGAACCACGTATAGAAGCGTGAAGACGGGCTCGACGCCCGTCAGGCGATCTGCCACCGCGACGAGGCCCGTCCACGCAAGCGCTACGACCGTGGCGCTGAACTTAGTCAATCCGGTAAATAGGCGCTCGAGCAAGGATTCCGGACCACTTTCAGAGTCCGCGCGCGCGCGAACGCTTCCGGGATGACGGGTAAAGCCATTACGCGAACCCGTCACTGTTCCCTGTCCTCGTCGTCGGGAGACTGCCGCGCTGCAGCGATGTCGGTGATTCCATAGCTTTCGAGGCGACGGTAAAGCGTCTTGCGGTCATACCCGAGAATTCGGGCTGCGTTAGATTTATTGCCCCCCACCGCTTCAAGAACTCGCCTTATGTATCGCTGCTCGACCACCTCCATCGAAACGAGCTCCGTTGGATCCTCCGCCGCGACAAGAATGTGCGAGGCTTTGTAGGACCGAACGCGTTCCGGCAAATCATCCACAACGATATCCTCGAACCGGGCCAGCGCCACTGCCCGGTCCATGCAGTTCTGCAGCTCACGAACATTGCCGGGCCACGAATAATCGAAGAGCTTCTCAGCAACGGTCGGCGATAGGCCATGCACCGGTTTGTTAAGCCGTGCGGCTGCACGCGAGACAAAGTGTTGCGCAAGCAGCAGGATGTCATTGCCTCTCGCCCGCAGGGGTGGCAGTTCAATGTGGACCACATTTACGCGGTAATAGAGGTCTTCGCGAAAGAGCTTTTCGCCTATTGCCGCTTCAAGGTCTCGATTAGTCGCCGCAATGACGTTCGCATCGAACGGGACCTCGTCGGTCGCTCCGACGTGTCGCACGGTTCGACTCTCCAGTGCGCGAAGGAGCTTCGGTTGGAGTGCCAGTGACAATTCGCCGATCTCGTCTAGAAATAGCGTACCACCGGACGCCTCGAGAAATAGGCCGCGCGTCGCCACATTAGCACCAGTGAAAGAGCCTCGCACATGACCAAAGAGCTCGCTCTCGAGGAGCGCTTCAGGGAGCGCGGAGCAGTTGATGGCCACGAAGGGCCCGGCGTGGCGCGTGCTCTGTGCATGGATCGCACGGGCGACCAGCTCTTTGCCCGTGCCGCTCTCGCCGGTGATGAGCATCGGCACGTCGGACTTACCGACACGAGCGATGAGATCGAAGACCGAGCGCATCGCGGGACTCGCCCCCAGCATCTCCCCCATGTGCTGGGTGTCGGCGACGGCTTGGCGGAGTCGTTTGACTTCAACGCGCAACGCGCGCGTTGTTGCGGCGCGCTCGATTGCGAACCCCAGTTCCTCGAAGCGAAAGGGTTTCATGAGAAAGTCGGCCGCTCCGGCCCGGATTGTGGCTACGGCGGTTTCCAAGGAACCGAACGCCGTCATGACAATGACGGGCACGTCCCCACGGTTCTGGACGATGCGTGAGCAAAAGTCGAGGCCGTCCATTCCCGCCATTTTGATGTCCGTTACAACGACGTCGAAGTCCTCACGTAGGACGAACTCGAAGGCCTCATCGGCGGAAGTCGTCCACCGAACGTTGACCGACGGCGCGAGACACGTGGCGAGTAGCTCGCACATGTCACGATCGTCATCGACAAGAAGAGCGCGGATGGTAGTCATGACACTCCGATATAACCAGCGTCTAACCTAGCTCAATCTTGCGCGCTTGGTCCGCCCCCTGTGTCAATTCTATGAGCAAGGCTTCACTCAGCACCCACTTTGTGAGGGCGCCGAGGCCTTGGTTTGTGGAAATCTGGGACATGTCCCAAGCGTCTACGGCCGTAATCGTGCAGCGTGGAGCAAGCATTGTGGAAAGTTGGGACAGAGGGTTGTCGTTCAGGCCTGCCGCCGCTGTGATTTCCTAGGTCTAGCTAGCGAATTGTCCCCACGCACTGAGGTTAATGCCGCATATGTTCGTATCAAAATCGCATATCCGCGAGCGATTTAGAGTTAATCGCTCACCACCGGCGGCATCACCAAATCATGTTCCCAGTGCCTTGGCACGTATATTGCCGAATATCCAACGCTTGATTATGAAACCCAGCTCTCTGCGTGTCTTGTCTATAAGCCTCCTGACTGCATTGTGGTTGGGAATGCCCACGGGATGCAAATCGAAGTCCGCCGAAGCGGCGGATTTCGAGCCGCCACCGGGAGAGAGCTGGATTACCAAGAGGCAAGTGTACTGGGCTAATATTCAGGTTGAAGCAGTTGGTGAGCGGGACGTCGCAACAGCATTGGTCACGAGCGCCCGACTGACGTTCCACGATGCCCACGTAACCCACGTCTATACCCCCGTGACGGGGCGAGTCGTTAAGATCCAGGCTCAGTTGGGCCAGACCGTAAAGAAAGGTGATGCTTTAGTCACCATCCAGTCACCCGATATTGGCCAGGCCTCCTCGGACTATGGCAAGGCCCAGGCAGACTTGACTGCGGCCAAGCATGACCGCGATCGCAAGCGTGACTTGTACGATATGCATGCCGGGTCACAGGCGGATCTGGAGGCGGCCGAAGACAACTTCGGAAAGGCTCAAGCCGAAATGGAACGCGCTAAGCAAAAGGCAGCGCTTCTCCGCGCGGGAACGGTCGATACAGTATCGCAATCATACATTCTAAAGTCGCTCATTGAAGGCGAAGTTTTGATGCGCAATGTCAACCCCGGTATTGAAGTGCAGGGTCAATATGGGGGCGGAACGGCTGTCGAGCTTTTCACCATCGGCACTCTTGACCCGATATGGGCATTGGCCGACATTTACGAGGTTGATTTGGCTCGTGTCCAAGCCGGCGCGACGATTCGACTATCTGTCGTGACGTATCCGGATAAGGTATTTGAAGGCAAAGTTGACTGGATATCGGAGATGCTCGACCCGGTGACTCGCACGGCCCGGGTACGGTGCACACTTCCCAATCCAGAGCATTTGCTCAAACCGGAAATGTATGCAACCGCTACGATAACAACTGCGGGAAGAAAGACGCTGGCGGTTAGGCGTGATGCAGTAGTGCGCTTGGGTGAACAAGACATGGTAATGATAGAAAGCGGACTGAGCCCGAATGGTCAGCAAATATTTAAGCGACGCCCAGTACGAGTTGATATGTCGGAACCGGGCGAATTTGTCCCCGTGCTCAATGGGCTAACGGCAGGTGAGCGGGTGGTGGTCAAGAACGCAATTTTATTGTCCTCATAGGCGCGGCACATCATCGCCATAACTGTTCCTGTAATGATAACGAAATAGGGCCGCAACTGAGCCATGCGCCACGCGATGTCAAGGGAGCCAACTTGTTCCCAACAGGCACCCACCCTATATAAGATCCATCGGGCACTATGATTCAAAAGATCGTTGCGGCTGCCATACGGTTTCGAAGTCTGGTGTTGCTTGCAGCATTGATGCTCATTTCCAGCGGACTGTATGCGTTCAAACAACTGAATATCGAGGCTTACCCCAATCCGGTTTCCCCACTTGTCGAAGTCATTGCGCAGCCGCAGGGTCTTTCGAGCGAAGACGTCGAGCGATTGGTCACCATTCCGCTAGAGATTGGGCTCTCCGGAATGCGCGGCATCGAGCACATGCGTTCGCAGTCGTTGTTTGGCCTGAGTGACGTAAAATGCTACTTTCAATTGGGACACTGACTATTGGGAGGCGCGGCAGGAAGTCATCAATCGACTGCAGTTCATTACGTTACCGAATGGGGTTACGGCGAACATATCCCCCTGGAACGCGATTGGAGAGCTGTTTCGATATGAGATCGTTGCCCCCGGCTATTCTCTGAAAGATATCAAGGCCACCGAAGATTGGACGCTGGAAAAACTGTGGAAGCAAGTCCCCGGCGTGATCGACGTAACCTCTTATGGCGGAGAAACGAAGCAGTATCAAGTCGAAGTCGATCCATTTCCGCCTGCGTGGTCACGGCGTCACTCTGACACAATTACAATCAGCCATTCAAAACGCCAATCAAAATGCCGGCGGCCAACGCTTGAAACTCGGTGAGCAATCCTACGACGTAAGGGCGCAGGGCTTGCTGCAAACGACGCACGACATTGAAAACATCGTGCTCAGTGAGCAAAAGGGCGTTCCGGTGCGAATTCGTGATGTAGCCAACACTAATATCGGGTATGCGCCGCGATTGGGCATGGTGGGCCGTGATGACAGGCCAGATATCGTGCAAGGTATCGTTTTGATGCGCTACGGGGGAGAAACAAAGCCCACACTCGACGGCATCCATAAGAAGGTCGACGAAATTCGCAAGTTACACCTGTTGCCGCCCGACGTAGACATCAAGCCGTATTATGATCGCGGCGATCTGGTAAAGCTCACGACTCACACGGTTCTGGAGAACCTCATCATCGGCATGCTGCTGGTTGCGGTCGTCCTATTTCTATTTCTAGGCAGCATACGAGCCGCTTTTATCACGGCGCTCAATATCCCTTTGGCGCTGCTGGTGGCCTTCATTGGACTTACGACAACGCACACGTCGGCAAATTTAATATCCCTGGGTGCTGTTGATTTTGGAATAGTCGTCGATTCCACGGTCATTATGATCGAGAATATCTTTAGGCATTTGGGATTGCACGGCCAAGGCAAAATCAAGGATCGTGTGTTGGCTGCCGCGCGAGAAGTCGGCGGACCGATGGCATTTTCAACGGTCATCATCGGGGTGGCATTTCTGCCTCTCTTCACGATGACGGGCGTGGCCGGCGTCATTTTTGCCCCGATGGCGCGCACTTACGCTTATGCGATTGGCGGCGCCATCCTGCTCGCTTTATCGCTGACCCCAGTTCTGGTCAGTCGCTTCGTGCCGGCCGAAACGGAAGAAAAGGAGAACGCATTGATGCGGGGGCTGCACCGAGTGTACGAGCCCATGTTCGACATAGCCCTGCGCTTTCCAAAGCTGTCGATACTCGTAGTTGCTGTTCCCATAACAATGTGCGTCGTACTGTTCCCTCTCTTAGGTCGCGAATTCTTGCCGAAACTGGAAGAAGGCAACCTTTGGATTCGTGCCACGCTACCGACATCCATCGCCCTGGAGACGTCATCCCAATACGTCGGTAAAATGAGGCGTATTTTGCGCGGCTGCCCCAAGGACCCGAGCGTTGCTTGTACAGACCAAAATCGCAATCATAAAATGGTTCAGACGGTTGTGTCCCAATTGGGGCGGCCGGACGATGGCACCGATGTAACTGGTTTCTACAATATCGAACTATTTGCTCCCTTGGAACCCTTCGAAAACTGGCCGCACGGGATGAACAAGGAAAAGCTCATCGACGAACTCAATCGCGAGTTGCAGTCGGAATTTCCTGGCACTGTCTTCAACTTCTCCCAATACATCAATGACAACGTTGAGGAAGCGCTCTCGGGCGTCAAAGGCGAGAACTCCGTTAAGGTTTTCAGCCCGGATGTCAAAGCGAACGAACACGTTGCGCAGCAGATAGTTGACGTTATGTCCTCGGTGAAGGGCGTCGCTGACCTTGGGATGCTTCCCTCGCTTGGTCAACCGAATGTGCTCATTACTCCGGACAGACTCACCGGTGCCCGCTACGGACTCAATGTGGGTGATATAGAAGCCACAGTCCAAGCGGCCGTCGGCGGCCAAGCTATCACCCAGGTCTACGAAGGAGAAAAACGCTTTGATCTGACGGTCCGCTGGCTTCCTTCTTTTCGAGAATCGCTCTCGGCAATTCGCGCCATCATGATTGCGACGCCGGACGGTACCACCATTCCGCTGGGGCAGATTGCCAAGGTCGAGCGCGTGGATAGCGCGGCGCGAATCTTTCGGGAAAATGGTATGCGCGACGTCCCCGTCAAGTTTTCGGTCCGGGGCCGTGACCTCGCCGGCACCATCGCGGAAGCTCAAGCAAAGATTGCCGAGCGCATCCATCTGCCCTACGACGCGCACCTGGAGTGGAGCGGGCAGATCAATGAGCTCAACGAGGCCGAGGCGCGACTTAAGATCATTGTGCCGCTCACGTTGCTTCTGATCATTATTCTTAACCTACAGCGCCGTCAGAAGCTGGATGGATACGCTGATCGTAATGATTAACATCCCTGTAGCCTGCACCGGAGGCTTACTTGCGCTTCTGGCAACTGGAACGAATTTCTCGGTATCCGCAGCCATGGGTTTCATTTCGATATTTGGCATCGCTATTCAAGACGCAATTCTGGTCGTGACTTATTATCAAAGGCTCAAAGCCGACGGCCGAAGCATTGAACAGGCTGCTAGGGAGGCTGCCGAAAAACGGTTTAGGCCAGTACTGATGACTACGCTCGTTGCCACAATTGGGCTATTGCCCGCTGCCATATCGCAGGGGATAGGGGCGCAGGCTCAGAAACCGCTGGCCATCGTCGTGATCGGGGGCTCGTTGATGTTGGCCATTCTCACACGGGTCCTACAGCCGCCGCTCCTAGTAGTTGTGCATCGCTTCATGGCGCGACACTCAAACGACTCAGATCCAGAAAATGGAGAGGCTTCAATTCAACAGAGGCCGCTGAGTCCTGAAGGTGGCGCCGTGTAGCACGTCTTTGAGTCTGTCTGCTAATTCCCCGATTCATGGCGGTCTTGCGATCTTAGTCGCCGTACGAGAAGTATTATTCCAATAGGCACGAAGATCGCGCCAAGCGTGCCCACGATTGGTATCTCGAACACCAGCCAAAAAGGCCAGCCTACCGTATTCGAAACCTCGGGTGCCTCGTTTCGCGCTGCCGGCCAGTAAGTTGCCGACGCAAGATCGATGAGGCCGAAACTCGCCCAAATGATTGCCAAGACAAACCACCAACGACGGAGCAATGACATCGAGAATCTGTTTTCAGAGTCGCATCAGTGAAATCAATCAACCGTGCTTCGGAGACGGCATCACGGGCTGCCTTTCACAACGGGCAGGCGCAAACAGTGATCATCATTAATGTCAGTCTAATGATGAAGTTGACACGCTCGTGCTTCTTATTGTGTACTGAGTTGAGGAATTACTTGAACGCCGTGGAGGCTCTCGGTTGTAGAGAATTGGTACATGCCCCAACCGTCCACAGCTGACAAACTTCGGTTATACAGCATTTGATGTGGAAAGTTGGGACAGCTGGGTGGGCGTGCTCGCTCACGAATTAGTGTTTTGCACATCCTATGCCCGATGTATCCCGCGTCCATTGGCACTAATGCTGCGCCTGAATTTATTCACGATACAGACGACGGCTCTTTTCAGATCGGGGGCTAGCGCGGTACCGGCAGCATCGGCGGATTGCGCCAATGTCATATGCAACATCGATCAGAGGTGCGTGGGCCAAAACGGAACCGGAGTTTACGTGGCTAGTTGCATCGGTCAAGAGATCCGTCATCTGGCGTCGAGTTGAACAACGACTTGTTCGGGGTTGTGAGATTACGCCTGACCCAGGCTGAGTCCCTGGAAAGGCCTTGGTTTCCTTGGCCGCAAGTTCATATTGGAACGCATTGAGGAATCATTTGGGCATAAGGAGCGAGTATTGCTAGATTCACTTACGGTCGAGCATATTATGCCGCAGACGCTTACCCCATGGTGGGAAGCCCAGCTGGGTATTGGGCGGGGGTTCTCCAAGTGACAATGACAGAAATTGCGAAACTTGGCGACGATGTATTCAAGGAAATCGCTGATTCAATTCCAAGGTATATCTCCAAAGATCCATCCAAGATGCGGTCTCCGCGTCAATTGAATAATGGATACTCCTATGCAAGGCCATTTTAATGCTGCACAGATTTACCGACAATGCAAACAAGTCACTCAGATTGCAGGACTCGCATCCGAGGAATGGTACGTAGAAGTGAATGCGGAAAAGGCAGATTCCTAGTTATCGATCACTGTGCCGTTTTGGACAGATTCGTCTGTGCACTCGCAAAATAGTTTCCAATCGGCGACAGTGACAGGGATTGGGAGTCGAACAGTGACCGGAACGGGGACCCCTTTCACGATCGTTTCCAGGCAAATCATTACTGCTTCCAATTTCTGGCAATCGAGGTACTATCGGCCAACGTGACACTTCAAATTATCGGCGCCGTTCTCGACCAGCTTCGCTCGAGCTTCGCAAAATCTACATTGCCCTTCCGGACAGCGAAGCCCGAAGTGTTGGCATGCTGCGAATCATTGATGAGTCCGGAGAGGACTACCTCTATCCGAAGTCCATGTTTGCCGAGATCAAAGTCCCTCCGGTACTCGCGAAAGCTCTGTCTTCAACCACGTAGCGGCAAGCCGACGCGTCGCGCCCAATTACACCGAAGAGACTCCTACCGTGGCCAGAGGTCGGCGTGCAGGGTGCAGCGCCAAAGCGTTGAGGGTTACGCGTTGTGTGACGTGTTCCGGCGAACCCATCCCAACCCGCACACCCCGCACCACCCATCACTCGCCCCGTTGGCCCTGCACGCTGACCTCAGAGATCAATCAACGTGCGAGTACCGCAAACAACAAAATAATCTTCGGTGGAGGCGCCGGGAATCGAACTTTGCGATGGCGTTCCGAAAACACGAAGCGATTCGCGACCTTCCAACGCAACCTCGCGAATGCCATTAGAAAGTTCATTCCGCGGAGTCCCATCCAGTTCCTCGACGTGCCGTCTCTGGGTGCACAGTCGCGGCACATGGACGGCACATGAATGAAGGGTCATGCGCCGAACCTTGACGGATTCGCCGGTTCAAATCGGGGGCCTGCAACTCGACTTTCCTGCCCAGCAAATTCAAGAGGTTGCAGAGGTCTGGGTGCCGTTCGAGGAGTCGATCGCCATAGGATGGGAGTGAACAGCCCGTGCTCCGCGATTATTCGTTTGGGTTGCGACTGGCAACCAGTAAGTCCCTTTTGCCGCCACCAATCGACGGGCACGGGTCACCTGCGAGTCGCAAAAAAACCAGCATCCTGTCCCAATGGCCACTTGAGGCCAGAAGGTCTGCCCCGTATGCTCCTTTGCCAGGACCGGCAGCATCCATGAGCAATTGCTTGCCTTCGACGACTATGCTGAGCGGCGATAATCGTGCTGCACGCCACCGAGCACTGGCAGCGCGATTACCTTGCCTGTCTTCGGCGGTGGTTTCCTCAATTCCGGATATGGATCAGGGATCGCGTGTGTTGCCTGTGACGGGCGCGCGCCGTTGTAGTAGTTCACGTACTCGCGACAGACCTGAAGGATACTTCGCGTGGTTGTGAAGATAAAGTGGTTCAACGCTTCCTCGCGCAGCGTTCGATTGAACCGTTCAATGTACGGAGACGCGTTCGGTGCACCGTACGGAATTGGGAATGCCTTCAATGCCGATGACCTCGTCGCAGCCACAGGTCCAAGTGGCATCGGTAGCGGCGGCGTTTCTCACCGCGCTGCTTGCGATCACGATATTGGCCGAAAATCCCGTCGTTGTCGTGAATCAGGAAACGAGGAACTTTGCCCCAGGGCGTGATTTCCCGAATCTGCTGCTTGACCCAAGCCAGGCTTGGGCTGGTCGTCGCGTTGATGAGCACAATTTGGCGCGAGGCAATCTCCATCACGACGAAGATGCATAACGACCGTGAACAAGGCCGTATGCTGAGTCAGAAAGTCGCAGGCATAGATCTGCTTGGCGTGATTCTTGACGAAGGTCCGCCAGGTTTGACCGTCTCTGGGTTTTCGTCGGCTCACCATGTACTTGCGAATTGTGCTGGTCGAGTGCGTGCACTCCGAGCTTGATTGCCAACTCCTCTGCGATCTTGTCCTCGCCCCATTCCGGATGATCGCTGCTGATGCGACGAATCAAGGCTATGTGTTCCATTGGAATTGGGGGACGTCCGGGCTTACGGGAACGCCAACGCCAATAGCGTTGGAAGCCGCGCCGGTGCCAAGCGATCACGGTTGCAGGTTTGACCATAATCAGGGCGGAGCGCCAAGACGCCCACGCTTTTGATAGGGCTACCCAAAAGATTCGTTCCTGGGGCTTCACGTGGACGCGCTTCTGGCAGCGGTCATAGGCAGCGAGCTGTTGTCGCAGGGCAAGGTTCTCAATTACAAGAGAGTCGCTGGATTTCAACAGGGCTCGAAGCGACCAGATGAGCAATTTGAGAACAAGCTGGGTCACGGACCAAATCTAGCACGGTATGAAATCGCCAATAATTTCATGCAGTATGGGTTTTCGCGGACCACGGGGGCTTACTTGCGACGGCGCTGATGCGCCAAGAGCTAAGGCTTCCCAATCCAGCACCCGGGGCAGCGGCTGACTGAGCGACGGTGAACTACGGCGGTGTTGCGCCAGGGCAAGCCTGGAAGGAGGAAGCATAATCTGAGAAGTAATTGCGAAAGCCCTTGAAAGAACCCACCGGGTTTCAATCCTGGCGAGTGATTGGCAGTCGCTCGTAAGCGAGTCTTGCGTGGTTCCAGGGTGACCTGGACTGCGAAGCGTAGACAGCGAGCTGAGCGGGCCGCGCCATACAGCCCCGAAAGAAGGAACCGAGGAGGCCGACACCGTCACTACGGTGGAAGGCAATACTGCATTACCGAGTGCCATGGTTCTGCAGCTTCTCCGGGGTCTAAGAACGCGGCACGTTGGCAATGGGGTTCTCCAGGAACCTGGGAGACCTGTGTATCTCCTCGCGAGAGGTAAGCGAAGGAAAACGAAGCAAGGCGAAATGGATACGCAGGAGTCGGAACCGCTCGTAGTACCGATGAAGCCGGGGAACCGCGACCCGCGGGACTCGGTGGAGGGAAGGGGCGGTCGAGTTGCAGAAACGGAGAAAAGAAAGATGGCCGGGACACTGTGCTCGGGTAACGTCACAACGAAACTTCAATGGATAGCGAAACTGGCTAGGAAGCACCGGAAACGAGTGTTTTCGAGCGTGGCGCACGCGATTGACCTCGAATGGGTCAGGGAAGCGTATCGCCGAACGCGCAAGGATGGGGCTAGCGGTGTTGACGGTCGCGATGCGGCCGACTTCGCCAAGCACTTGGAGCAAAACCTTAGCAAACTGGCGGAACAACTCCGCTCGGGGAGTTATAGGCCACCTCCGGTGTTGCGTGCTCACATTCCAAAAGCGAACGGCAAGACGCGACCCATCGGAATACCGAAGTACCATTCGAACTGCACTTGGTTCCAATACGCCTTGGGAAAGTGCTGAGATCACCCATCCGTTTCACCCATTGAGGGGGCAGCGTTTTGGGGTTCTGAAGATACGAAAAGTCGGTGGGGTTGAGTGCCTGAGCCTGTGTGGAACGGCAGGGGGGACATTTGCCGTTCCGCGGGACTGGACGGATCGAGGAGACTGCTCGCAGTACGCCGTCTTGGGCGGCCCGGTTGTATTCTTCGATTTTGGCTGTCTTTTGCGGGTGGCGGAGCTGCTCGGGGAACTACGGCGTTCTGTGAAGAGAAGGGGTTGCAAATGAGAAAAGTGGTGATAGTATCGGACCAGTTATATGACTGGTCCGACAGACTTGGCTTCATCGGAGGCATCGGCGTTGCGCAGGCGGCGATCGGTACTGTTGCGCCAGCTACCATCGCTGAAGGTAATCTTGCGAGGCTCGCTGATCGAGCGGTACAAGCGCTGCGGCAAATCGGGCTGCAGTTGTATGCAAGGGCAAGGACACGGACCGAAGTTCTACTTGTCCGTCAGCCGTCCCGGCGCGCGACCAGAGATGGTGTACATACCAACGGAATATCAGGAGCAGGTAAACTCACTGGTTGACAACTATCGGCAGGTGCGTTCTGTGCTCGACGAGATTTGCGAGATCAATCTGGAACTCTTGCGACGACGAGAGGAGCTCGAATAGAGCGTCATGTCGTTACCGGTCAACGTGGACATTGGGGATGTTGCTACGTTGGTAACCAACATGGTTTTGTCGTTATTGGAGTCAGCCGAACGGCAAGCGGAGCCGGCAAACACCAGCGTGCGACTCGGGGGAGATCATGATGGAGGTGTTGACAAACCCAAAGGTGCAAATTCACCATCTACAACGACCGGCGTACGTGTACATTCGGCAGTTGACAATGGGCCAGGTGCGACACCATCAAGAGAGCACGGAGCGACAGTATGCGCTGAAGAACCGAGCACTGCAGATGCAATGGCAAGCGGATCAGGTCCGGGTACTCGATCGAGATCTGGGCCGCTCGGGAGCGCAATCGACGGAACGGGAGGATTTCAAGACCCTGATAGGCGACGTTTCCATGGGCAATGTGGGAGCGATTTTCGCGTTGGAGGCGTCGCGACTGGCACGATCGAATCTGGACTGGCACCGTCTGATCGAGATCTGCGGGTTGACCAAGACGCTGGTGGTGGACGAGGACGGTTGCTACGACCCAGCGGAATTCAACGATGCGCTGTTGCTTGGATTGAAGGCCACGATTGCACAAGCAGAACTTCATTTCATTCGCGCGCGTTTGCAGGGAGCCAAGCTCAATAAGGCCAAGAAGGGGGAGCTCAGGTTTTCATTGCCTGTTGGCTTTGTCACGATGATGAAGATCGAATCGTTATCGATCCCGACCAGGAGGTAGCCGGAGCAATCCGATTGGTCTTCACCGTATTTCGGCAAGCCGGAAGCGCTTATGCCGTAATGCAACATTTTGCTCATGAGGGTCTCCGATTTCCAAAGAGGTCCTACGGTGGGGTTTGGGATGGTAAGCTCATCTGGGGACGATTGACCCATGCACGCGTTTTGGGGGTCCTGAAGAATCCATCCTATGCCGGGGTCTACACGTGGGGTCGCTACCAAAGCGCCAAGCAGATCGGTGCTGACGGCCAGGTGCGCAGTGGGATCAAGCGCGTGCCCATAGACAAGTGGCACGTGGTGTTGCAGGATCATCATGTCGGTTTCATCACTTGGGAGGAGTATCAGAGAAACCAAGAACTTCTCGAAAGGAACAGAACCAACGGTGAGGAGACGCTATTGAGTGGTGCAGCGCGAGAAGGGTTAACTTTTCTTCAAGGGCTACTTTTGTGCGCTCGTTGCGGGCGGCGGCTTACTGTGCGCTACAAGGGCAACGGCGGCATCTACCCAATGTACGAATGCAACCATTTGCGGGTTGATGGGCAGTTGACGCATAGCTGTATTGCTGTGCGTTGCGATTTGCTCGACAGCACAATATCGCAGCGAGTCCTCGAGCTGCTGCGCCCAGCACAAACACAGATTGCCGAAGAGGTGCTACAGCAAGTACGGCAACGAGATTCGGCGATTCTTCACCAATGGCAGATGCGCCTCGAGCGCGCAGAATACGATGCGCAACTGGCGCAGCGACGTTACGAAGAGGTCGATCCCTCCAATCGCTTGGTGGCCGTAACACTTGAGAAGCGGTGGAACGATGCCCTGACTGCGTGTGAACAGATGCGGCTGCAGTATTCCGAGATAAGGGACAGGGAGTCGCTAGTAGCGACCGATGAACAGCGGGCTCGAGTTGCGGCAATTGCTCGTGACTTCCCTCGACTGTGGAATGCATCATCGACCCAGGCAAAGGACAAGAAGCGCTTGCTAAGGCTGCTACTCAAAGACGCTACTGTTGAGCGCGATGTCGATCGACGCGTAATAATCCTCCGTACTCGCTGGCAAGGTGGCGCCACTGAGGAACTTCGGGTCATGGTGCCACCCAAAGCCTGCGATAAGGTCCGATACCCAGAAGATGTGGTGCAGCGTGTGCGGGAACTTGCGGTGGGTCTCAATGACCGCGGAATCGTAGCGGCACTGAACCGCGAAGGCCGTCATCCAAGCAAGGGAGATGTCTTCACCAAGGCAATAGTCAGTTGGATTCGGTACAAGCACCGAATCCCTGCGCCAACACTGAAAAAGCCTGAGGAACTAACCGTGGACGATATCGTCGCCCGGTTCCACGTCAGTCGCCACGTGGTGTACTATTGGATCGATCGCGGAATCATTGATGCACGCCAGAACAACAATGGATCACCATACTGGATTACGATAGATCCTGAAAAAGAGAAGGAGCTGCAAGCCTGGGTTGACAACTCGAAGAGAATACCAACGACGAGGTTGATGTCCTAAGCCTTACTGCAGGAGGTGCAATGTGAAGTCGAAGTCCCCACTTTTGAGGATAAGGTCGCGCAACGGGCGGTGGCGATGCTGCTGGAAGCCATCTACGAGCAGGATTTTCATCCTCACTCGTTTGGCTTTCGACCAGGTCGCTCGGCGCACCAAGCGCTGAAGGAGCTTCAGAAACGACCGACATTCTGGCAACGCTGCTGGGTCATCGAGGCCGACATCGAGAGTTTCTTCGACACGATCGATCACGCACAACTCCGGAGCGTTTTGGACCAGAGGGTACGGGATGGAGTGATTCGTCGATTAATAGACCGGTGGCTCAAAGCCGGGGTGATGGAGCAAGGGAGTATCCGACTCTCCGAACTAGGCACCCCACAGGGCGGGGTCATCTCACCGATACTTGCAAATATCTTCTTGAACGTCGTTTTGGACCAGTGGTTTCGCTGGGACATATTGCGACGGATGAAAGGGCGCGGGCAGGTTATCCGCTATGCGGATGACTTCGTCCTGCTCTTCCAACAGGAGATTGATGCTAGGCGTGTGATGGCCGTGCTCGGCAAACGCTTCGGACGATTCGGGTTGCGATTGCATTCTGATAAGACCCGACTGTTGTCTTTCAACAGTCCGCGTCTGGGTCTGCAGCGTGCACAGCGACAGCGGAGTTTCGATTTTCTCGGCTTCACCCATTATTGGGCAAGGTCGAGGAATGGGAATTGGGTAGTCAAGCAACGGACGGCAAAAGACCGTTTCTCAAGGACGGTGATACGTCTCAAAGAGCGGTGCCGACGAATGCGACACGACCCTGTGGCACAACAACATTTTGTGCTTAGCCGCGCGCTTAAGGGCCACTACAACTATTTCGGCATCACCGGTAACGGCGATGCACTCTCACGAGTGCACCACGAGGCCGAACGGATTTGGTGTAGGTCCCTGGCGCGACGCAACAATAAGCGTTTCGCGTGGGAGCGATACAAGGCTCTCCTCGAACGCTACCCGCTTCCACCAGCACACCCGCCCAAATCTGTCAGTCCCAGCGAACCTGCAACTTGACGAGCCGGATGCGGGAAATCCGCACGTCCGGATCTGTGGGAGCCCCGGAAGAGAAATCTTCCGGGGCCACCCGGCGATTGCGGCGTGATTTGGCAGGGTGATGAATTATGGATTCATCAGCCCCAACGGTACCCATGAAACGGAGCAACTTCGGACCAATAATCCAATTTCTCGAATACCGCGCGAATCAAGGCACCTCATCGAGAGGCTCGATCTAGCCTATCGAGCGGGTTCGCAGAAGCCGCCGGCAACAGCTGCTCCTCGTTGCTAAGGACGACCGCGCCAGTCCTTAAGCCTATCGGGGGGGAAGGATTGGTTGACAAGTTGAGGCCGCAAAGTGGGCAATTCGCGGTGCACGATGCTGTTGAGGCGAGATGCGACGCCGCACCTCAGGCTACTTCGACTGTTCGCGGCAGATCTCGCTCTGTTCTTTGGGACACGATACGCGGACGTGAAAGTGGTCGTCGTGAGGTTCGCCTTCTTCGGGTTGCTTGAGTAAAGCCGACACTTCGGGAACGTACTGCTTGAAAGCGGGCTGTTTCGAGGCATAGCTGATCAGGCGCTGGCGCAGCGGACGTGAAATGAAGATGTGACTGAGCCCAGCGCGTCGGTCTCGAACCCAAGACTGTACCAAGAGCCAGTTGCGCCAATCGTCGAAGACATAGCCACTGCCGTCTAGCGCTTTGCCATGGGAGTCGAACTTGACGTAGTGGTCGAGGACGATGCGCTTGCCGTTCTCATCGAGGACGTAGAACACGACGTCTGCGTCGCGTCCGCTCTGATGCGAGCGATGGCCCGAAAGCGGTCCGCCATTCGCATCGGAGAGATCGCCAACCACCAGCACCGAACCGGTTGCCACGCGCTGTAGCTCTTTGGCGCTCCGCTCTAACATCAAGACCAACGCTGGGTGTCCATAACTCTTCCCCTCGCTCCCCGGCTTGAGCTTGACGTACTTGCTCGGCTTGATGCGTTTTGCGCGCACCTGCGAGCCGTCGTTTGGATAGCCGACGCTGAGCGACATCCTGGAGTATGGCGCGTTCTGGAATTTCTTCGGCAAGTCCGACATCGCGCCCGCCATTGCCGAACCAGATAGAGTCTGTGCGGTGACGATGGAGGCGAGCGACATTAGAGCAAGTCGTTTCGTCAAAGCACGCACAGCGTAGCACGTGCCGACGAGCTACCATTTTCAGCCTCCAGTCCGATCCCGTAGTGTCCAGAGTGTGTCGTAGAAGCATCATGATCAAAGAGAGGCAAAATGCCGTTCTGAGATCCATGATGCACAAGCTCTCAGTGAACTTCGGCGGAAGGATGCGGCGTAGTTGGAAGGGTAACGGCCTCTGAACGCAGCAATCGGGGCCGACAAGTTAATTTCTCGAACACGCAGCAAATCACGGCACCTCGTCGAGAGGGTAGATCTGCCTCCTCCAGCGAGCGCGCGAATGCTAAAAAACCAGCTAATCCCCATTGCCTAAGACCACCGCGCCAGTCCTCGACCCTACCGGGTTCGCCGACAATTGCCGAGGTTCCTTCAAAACCCAACAACCGTGACCGGGACGGAACTGCCCGTCGTGGTGCCGTCACCGAGCTGACCATACTCGTTGTAACCCCAGCACTGAACCGTGCCCCCGCTTAGCATCGCGCAGGCGTGGTCGGCGCCAACGGCTACAGCGACAGCGTTGGTGATGCCATTGACCGTGACGGGCACGGAACTGCTCGGCGTGGTGCCGTTGTTGCCCCAGCATTGAATTACGCCACTGCTTAGCACCGCGCAGGACTGGCTCCAGCCGGCGGAGATTGCGACAGCGTTGGTGATGCCATTGACCGTGACGGGCACGGAACTGCTCGGCGTGGAGCTGTTACCAAGCTCGCCGCTGCCGTTATCGCCCCAGCATTGAACTACGCCAGGGCGGAGCACCGCGCAGGTGTGCCAGTAGCCAGCGGCAACACCGACTGCGTTGGTGATGCTGGAGACCGGTACGGGCAGGAAGCTGTTCGTTGTGGTGTCATTGCCGAGCTGCCCGTAGGAGTTACCTCCCCAGCACTGGACTGCGCCAGAGCGGAGCGTCGCGCAGCTGTGGTAGTCGCCGGCAGCGACAACGTCGGCATTGGTAACGCCGGTGACCGAGACGGGCATCGAGATACCAAATGGCGAAATAGCGGTCGTGCCACCGTTGCCGAGCTGGCCGTAACTATTGAATCCCCAGCACTGAGCCGTGCCGCCGCTCAGTGCGGCACAGGTGTGCCAGAAACCAGCGGCAATGGCGTCCGCGTTCGTGATACCGAGCGCGACCACGGGCGTGGGGCCGCCTGTCGTGGTGCCGTTTCCGAGCTGTCCGTAGGAGTTATCTCCCCAGCATTGAACCGTGCCGCTACTCACCGCCACACAGGTGTGCCAGCCGCCAGAAGCAACAACTACAGCATTAGTGATACCAATGACCGTGACTGGTACGGAACTGCTCGTCGTGGAGTTATTTCCAAGCTCGCCGCTGCTGTTATCGCCCCAGCATTGAACTACGCCATTGTTCAACACGGCACAGGTGTGCTCGGAGCCGGTGGCGATTGCTGTCGCGACTAGCTTTATGTTCGTGGAGCCGCCCGTGGATGGCGTGCCTCCAATGGCTTTGCTACCACCCAAAGACTTCAATCCGCCCGTTGAAATAGCCCCCCCAGATGCCGTCGCGCCACCGAAGGAAATCAAGTTCAGCGAATCGAGTCCGGAGCGAGCACCACAGGCAACAGATATAAGGATTGAACCAGCCAGCAATAAGTCTAGGTGACGCATGGTTCGTTTCGGCCCCTGCGGGAGGTGGAACTCTAGCACGTTATCGTCTCCCTTTTGCTAAACCGCTGGCGGCGAAGCAAACGCTCAGAATCCGGTCACCGTGACGGGAACCGAGCTGTCGGTGGTGGTTCCGTTTCCAAGCTGTCCGAAGTCGTTGCCTCCCCAACACTCGATTCGTTCCTCCGGACACAACAGTGCACGTGTGGTCCGTACCCGCAGCAATTGCAATTACGTGGCTCAGACTCATCACTCGCACCGATATCGCTGAGTCCGTCAGCGAGCCATTACCCAGTTGACCCTGGCCGCCCTTGCCCCAACACGCGACGGTGCCATCGTCGAGGAGCGCACAGGCGTGCGTTGCACCTGCCGCAATCGACTCAACCTGGCTAAGATTCGATACGGCGACGGGCGCGGTGGAATCCACCATTGTCCCGTTGCCGAGCTGACCGTTCGAATTGCTTCCCCAGCAAGTAATTGAACGATCGCCGAGTACGGCACAATCGAACGCATCGCCGCCCGCTACTGCGGTAGCTCCGCTCACAACCGGTTGCGTTGGCGCATTGTCGCTACCGTCCGTGGCCTGGCACGTGATCACTCCGTCCCCTTGCAATATACACATGCGGCTTACACCGCCCGCGATGGCCGCAATATCGTGTAAGCCCGCATAAGCCGTGAGAATGGGTGCATCGCCGCCCCAGCACGTGGCCGTGCCGTCCGACAGCGCGGCGCAGCTATAGTTGCATCCGACGCCGATAGCGGTGGCATTCTCGACGCCCGAGACTTGCATCGGTGTTTGGGCGCATGAGAGCTCCAGCCCAGTACTCAACATACAAACGTCCGGGCCCGTCCCGGACCCCGTTCCAATCTCCCCCGCGCTGTTTTCGCCCCAGCAAGCGACTATCCCATCGGAAATCAATGCGCAGACATGGGTGCACATCGTCGCGATGGCCGTCACGTCGCCAAGATTCGAAACCATTGCCGGCCGGAGAGAGCCGCCCAGGAGGGCCCGTGATCCCAACTGTCCGATGGCGCCCTCGCCCCAGCAAGCGACGGTGCCGTTAGAAAGGACCGCACATGTCATCGATCCGCCCGCAGCGACGGCTAAAGGCACCGACGCGTTGCCGATTCCAGCCGCTTGTCCCATATCGCTTGCGAGATCCGTTCGTCCACCGCAAGCGATGGCAACCGACGCGATACTGCTGATCCAAGACCAAAAGTGCCGGTGATGCACGACGAACCCATCTTGTCACCGCGCAGGTTGTGCGTCACCGCTATTTACGCTCGACGCTGGCCACTGCCGTTGATGTGACTGCATGGTGGACAGAATTGCTAAGCGCGTAATTCTCGACGAATTCGCACCCATCTGCGGCTTCTGCCCGGGTTGTCCAATTCGGCCTCGGGGCAGCGGTAAAGTGCCGATTTTACGAGCACCCTCCCGACCCCGGCGGACATTCCTGCACCCGTTGCACGAGCGCGCGATTCGATTTCAGGTGGGCGGTGTGTTCCCTGCATTTACTTATGCGTCTTACGACATGCAGCATCATCACGCCGGGCTGCCGCAAGCTCTTTTCGCAATTCGGCGATTTCTTTCTCTTGAACCTGCATGCCCGCCACAACCATGCTGACGTAGCCGTACATGTTGACGCGGTTGCGCAGGGCATCAACGGCTGCGCTTTGAGGACTATCTTCGATAATGAAGCCAAGATGCGTTGGACTGGGATCGTCGACTTGGCTCTTGTATTTGTATGTTGCGAGTCTGATTTCGAGCGCCTCGTCGTGGAGCTTCTGGAGCTCAGCATCACCCAGATATTCGATTTCGTTCTCTGTATTTCTTAATCGAAATTGACAGCCGCCAACGCCACTCTTGGGATCTTGGCTTGGGTGCGGCTCGATGATCGCGAGAGTGGAAATTGATCGTGTAGTTTAAATGTCGTTACAAATAACAGCGAGCAATGGCTGTGGCGACGACACGCAGCACCGTTGGCAAAGGACCTCTCTGGTAGCGTTGGATTGAAGATCAATGCGTCCCAGGAGGCCCACAAGCATGCAAGCACATAACCCTGTTGAATTCGACTTCTTTCGCCCGGCGTTCGATATGTTCGAGCAAATGCTGAATTGGATCCAATCGGAGACTGGCGGCAAGTCGCACGCCGAGATGGAACGTGCCCTGCGCGAGCGCGGTTTCGAGTTGCTCAGGGTCATGTATCAGGCATGGCTCGACCGGCGCTCGATGCAGGAACGCCAGCAGGCGGCAGAGCAGCCACGGGAGTCCGGCGTCGGCGTTCGCAGTCGGGGTCGGGATATCGAGTGTGACTTTGGCTCTGTTCGCTTAAATCGCCTCGGTTACACACGAGCAGGTCAAGGCACAGAGTTTCCGTTGGACCGTGAGCTCAATCTTCCCGATGAACTGTATTCGCTCGAAGTACGCCAGCGAGTTGCCTTCGAAGCGCAGCGCAGTAGTTGGGACGATACGGTTGAAACGATCACCAGGCAAAGCGGGGCGCACGTGCCGAAACGACAAGCCCAAGAACTGGCCGGGCGAGCCGCTCAGGACTTGGAAGCCTTCTACCAGCAGGACCTGAAACCCAATAACGATGTGTTGTCGCCTACTGCGTTGGAGGTGGCCTCGTGTGACGGCAAGGGCGTGACCATGCTCGAACGGTCGCTGCGCGAATCGACTCTCAAAGCGGCCCAACAAGCCAAACAAGACGGGACACGGGGTGACCCGATGGCCCCCAAAAAGCTAAGAAAGCACGATAAGCGTATGGCGATTGTCACTGCGAATTGGGAGCAAGAGCGGCAAGTGCGCACCGCCGAGCAGGTGCTGTCCAATCTCGACCGCAAGCCAGACACCAACAAGCCCCGAGGACCTCGCCCACAGGATAAGCGCGTCAATGCCAGCATTCAGAAAAGCCAGGCACACGGCATCTGCGAGATGTTCGACGAGATACAGCGCCGCAATCCCGACGGTCAACGCGACATCGTCGTGTTGGTCGATGGCGAAGAAAAGCAGATCAGGCAGGTCGAGCAGCAAGCCACATCGCGTGGCCTCACCATCAAGCTGATTCTCGACCTGATTCACGTCATCCATTATCTGTGGCTTGCTGGCAACGCATTATGTGACAAGGACGCGAACCGGAACGAAGCATTCGTTCGGCAGTACCTTGCCCGACTGCTGACCGGGCCCGCCCACCAAGTGGCCGCGAGCATTCGGCGCCAAGCGACGCTCGCCAAGCTGACACGCAAGGCGCGCAAGCCCGTAGACAAGTGCTGCGATTACTTACTCAAGTACCAAAAATACCTACGCTACTCGCAGTACATGGCCGAAGGGCTTCCCATTGCAACAGGCGTGATCGAGGGCACCTGCCGCTACCTCGTTGAGGATCGGATGGGGATCACCGGCGCACGCTGGGGACTTGAAGGTGCAGAAGCCATCCTGCGTCTGCGTGCAATTCGCTGCAGTGGCGATTGGGACGAGTATTGGCGCTTTCACGAACGCCAAGAACTCCTGCGCAATCACGGCAACCTGGCCGCTTAGGTCACGCGCTCAAATCGAG
>CAWIGY010000065.1:0-148037 GCA_963835565.1 uncultured delta proteobacterium | reverse complement strand
CAGCATTAACTTAGATTTTGCGCCGGAAACACCCCACATGTGCGGGGTTTTGCGGTCTGCACGGTTGCACGTTTTGCCTGCGCCAATTCCGAAAACCGTCCAGACATCAGGGAAGAAATCAACCTTGCAACCAGTCGTAAGCAGCGAGCCATAGGCACATAAATCAAGCAGTTGCGTCACCAGAAGCCTCCACCGGTCAAGTCAATCCGAACGATTGAGAACAGCGCCAGCGGCGCCGCAAAATGCCACGGCGCAAACGCAATTCATCAGCTTCGCCATCGGCGACAACCAGTACGGCGTCGACATCATGGCGGTGCGCCAGATCAAGGGCTGGTCGGGTATCACCCATCTGCCGAAACAGCCGGAATACGTGCGCGGCGTGCTCAATCTGCGCGGCGCCATCGTGCCGATCGTCGATCTGCGCCCGCGCTTCGGCCAGGGCCTGACCAGGCCACGCCGCTGCACATCGTCATCATCGTCCAGATCGGCGGCCGCCGGTCGGCCTGTTGGGCGACCGCGTGCTCGACATCGTTTCGATCGACGCCTCGCAGGTTAAACCGGTGCCGCGCGCCGCGCAAGGCGACGCCTCGATTTCCTCTCCGCCCTGGTGACCACGAAGACGCCATGATCGCGCTGATCGATCTTCCCTATTTGCTGTCGGTGCATGACGGTGACGTCGACCGTCCTTCCGGCGAAGCGAAATCCTCGGCGCAAAGGAACTGACATGAGTGAGGCTGCTCGCCGACCATCCCGCGAAAGCTGGTCCGCGGATCAAACTCAACTCGTCCCGCGACGCGGCGATCGACGAAAATTAGAGAATGCGCCGATGCGCGGAAAGGACGCCATCGTGCGCAAAAAGGAACAACAAGAACTTCTAGCTTAAATCGAGGCAAAAGTGATCGACCCGATCTCAGTCAACGTACTTCTAAAATCTGTCATCGCAATCATGGCTGCGGCCGTGGTGGTCGTGTTCTTGACGAGCGCATGGCAATCTTGAAATCGGCTGATTTCGGTAAATCGGATCGCCGCAGTCGCCGATTTTCGGGCGATTTGTTCACGGCGCTGCACAATCTGCGCGTCGACCGCGCGACCACCGCGCGCGATTTGAATTCCGACGAAAAATTTGTCTCGTTGCCGGACCAGCTCAAAGAGGTCCGTAGCGGCGATATGCCGGCGCTGAAGTCGGCGGTAGCCAAGTTCGCCACGCTGGCGTTGCTGGACCGGCAAAACATCTTCAACAGCCTCAGCCAGTCGGTCACAAAGCTGATGGAACTGCATCAGCAGACGGAGGCGGCACTGGCTCAGCCGAAGTCGGCACGGCCGGCGGGATTGGCCAAGGAATACTTTACCGCGACAACCGCGCTCATGGATCTGCTCGATAAGACTTCGACGCAGCTGACCAACTCCGTGAAGCTCAGAGATTCCTATATCGACCAGTTGATGGAGCTTAAACTGGCAATTATAACCAGCTAGGCCGCGCCTTTTGGCGCGTCATTGGCTCATATTAGGCTCGAGCCGCAACTTACGGCACGGTGACGGTCGCCTCGAAAGCTGCTTCCCGTAGTGTCCCGAAAATCGGCGCGGCCCATCACACCGCTTCTCGATAGTAGAAGGTGAGCAGGCCGCCAAGACGCGATCGGCACCGAATCGCGCCTGCAACTGAGTTGTCGTTCCCGCACACTGGTCTTGGGGCGACCAGCTGGCCGCCAAGTCCCTGATGGAAACGCTCCATCTGGTACAAGCGTAATTCACAATACTCACCAAGGGTCAAATCCAAAACATATGCCAATTGCGTGGGGCAGCAGTGAGTCATCGCCTTTGCCGTTGGTGACCCACCTAGCCCCGAAGTTCACCGATTGATTGCCGCCGTGGCGGCACGGCCTGCTCAAAAACGAGGCCGAAAATGGATTCTGGAACGAGTGCCCCAGAATTTCAGCTCTCGAAGCCTGTGCTTAGGGATCGGCTGGGACTAGGCAATTTGGTCAAGACGCGGGGTAAGCCACGAAGCCGCGAGAAGAACGCCGACGAGGATGGCCTTGAACAACGCAGTGTCAACGGTCGCGTCGGCGTGACCCGCTGCAGCGGCAACAACGATCTTGGTGACCTTCTTCGGGCGGTCTCCAAACAGGATCGTGACAACGATAGCACCCCCATCAGAACAGCAGCTATCGTACAAATGAGACCAACGTGGTTGAGCATACGAGAACCCCTTTCCTTTTATGCCTTGACCGCCTGCACATGAGCACTCCGATTACCCAGCGAGCGCCCAGCCCAATAATTACACATCTTCCGTACCACAGTTCGGTTGGAAAATCGCTAGTAAGCCCGACAAGTTCGTGAGAAACAGCACGGTACCAACGCACAAAGTTAGCAAGTAGCCATCGGTTCACCGTGTGTGACCCGTCTGGACCCAAAGTTCATCGTCTAGATGTAGCCTTGGCGAACCCGAGCAAGGTGCGGCGGGCGAACGAAGCAGCCAGTTCAGTTGCTGGTCGTTGTAACGTTTGCCACTGGGAACTGAATGCTTCCGGTACCACCCCCTACTTCTACATTGATGTGAACCGAGGCCAGGGTCCCCAGGCTCCAGCCCTGGTTCGCCCACGCCGCGAAGTGGTCGCTAACGGTAATTGTCCCGCATTGGCGAGCCGTTTGCCGGGTACTTCGATATCTGAGTCCAACTGCCCGTATGACCGGCTTCGCAAGCATTGGCGCCACCGGTTCCGGTCGTCGTGGTCGTGGTCAAGTAGTACGTAGCCCCATCAATGGTGGCTGTGACACTGCCCCTCGCGTGCATACCATTGAACGAGTCTTCGTTGATGTACCATTCAATACATGGACTATGCATCCACCCATACATTCCAATAGACGAGCAGCCGCCAGCGGTTCCCGTTTTTGACTCGACGAATTGTGCCGTAATCGTTCCGTAAGCGGTGTAACTCTTGGAGCCGTTGAAATCCAGGCCGAGATGGGCCAGGAAATCACTAGCTATTGTTCCACGATGCAGCTAAACGCATGAGCATTGGTAAAGACGGTGATGCTTCCCCCGCTTCCATTCGTCCAGATACCGTAATTGAGGCCGTCGGCTGTGCCATTAACATTACTTCCGGTGTACGTATTGCCGCCGGTCGGCATGGTAGCCGAACAATTGGGGCCGCCGGCCGCCGCGGCACCGCCGGTCGCGGTCGCCGCCGGTAGCGGTGCCGCCGGTCGCACCGCCAGTCGCGGTGCCTCCAGTAGCCGCCTTGCCACCGGTTGCTGCACCCCCGGTAGCGGGCATGCCGCCAGTCGGGGCCACACCGCCGGTCGCCTTGGAGCCGCCGGTTGCCGGCGCACCACCGGTGGTGGCCATACTTCCACCTGTTTGCGGTGAACCTCCCGTGGCTCCGCCCGCACCCATGATGTTGCCGCCGGTCGCTGCCATCGATCCGCCGGTTGCGGCCCCGCCCGTGTTGGCACCCCCTCCCACGTGCGCAGAGCCGCCTGCTGCCAGCGAACCGCCGACCGGGCTCGTATTCCCGCCGACGCCCGTGGAACCTCCAACATTTTGCTCGCCGCCCGTTCCAGGGGGTGGACCGGAGTTATCCGTGCCGCTGCAGCCAAAGAGGCAAACACCAACAGTCAGGGTGATGAATTGGAATGACGTTGTACGCATGGGTGCTCCTTAGGTGCTCCAACAGCTCGTACACGCAGTGGCAGCGGAGCGACGCGTCTGTCATGAAAAGAACAGAAGTTTTTTCGTTCACATTCCGCGCCGCCACAACGGTCGTGATCGTGACCGTTGTGAGCGACATCACCCACAACTTGATTTACGCGAACCTAAGCAGTCCAAATCGAAGGTTGCATGACCGTTGAAGTCTTCTATGCCACAGCGGCACTTAGACATAATTGACGAATGATCACAAAACGTCAGTCGCTTTCGCGTGCCGATGTTACATCAGGAATAGAAACTGACAGTCGGCAGGTGTGTGAAACTTCACCATTGAGCAGGCAGTGGTGGCTGGAGACGCAGAACAATTTCCTGAAAATCTGATTTGATCGAAGCGCGGCGTTGAACGAAGCCGCTCCGCGGCAGACGAGTGCGGCGTTCAAGTCGACCTCGTAACGAGAGACGCGCTCCGCCCTGCTCTGAAAGCCAAGATACTGGCGGAGGCGAAGCGTGTCGCGTAGTTTTGAGCTTTACGTTGCGGCAACGCCATATCGATTTGACCCCGAGTACGCTGTGTGAAGCCTGGGACTGCCCAGGGAGCGACTCTGCCCACCGATGTCCCAATTTAGTTTCACGGTAACTTCCTGGACAATGAAGAGCCGGAGCGCGGGCATCGAGGGGGACGGCGGGACCGCTGAAACGGCGCTCGATTTGGAGCGGGGAACCTGTGAGTGGAATGCCGCCTGAATGGTGAATATCTGCCAAATGTGGCCGGAAACGTCGCAAGTTTGGCACGCGAGCGGGCGAGCGTGGTAACGTCCTCGCGGACATGCTGCAAAAACTTGTTATCAAGAACTTCCGGCTGCTGCGGGACGTCGAAATTGAATTCGACCAAGAAGTCCCAACGGTGTTAATCGGGCCCAATGGGTCCGGCAAAAGTACAGTTCTCGAGGTTCTCGATTTTATTGCACGCTGTGGCGAAAGTGGGTTGGAAGCTGCGGTAGTCGCGCATGGTGGGCTCGACGGCATACGGACTGCCGGAGGCACGGACGATGTTGAACTAGAGACGATATGGGGCTTTTCGTCGAGCGCGCCCGCCAAGCGTCCTTGGAATCTGACCTGGACGGTGTCACTTGCCCAATCAAGCAGCGGCAGCGTAGTGATTCGACGTGAGTCGCTCTCAGACATGCAGCAAGGTGGGAATCGACGGGAGCTCGTGACTACCGACGAAGACGGACGACGGTTGGTTTTCCCTGACGATACCACTCCGGAGAAGCCGAGCGTGGCCAAACCCAGGACCAAGTTGGCCTTCGAGGCCATCGTTGACCCAAGTCGTTTCAAGGGGCTGTCTTATCTCAGGCTTTTAGCTATGTCGCTCCGAGTCCTTGGAGCTCTGTCCGTTGCTCCTGCTTGGGCCAGGACCGAGACGCAGGGAATTCCGTCGCCGCGCGATAGCCTCGTCATTGCCCCCAAGCAGTTTCTGGATCGACAGGGCCTGGGTCTTGCAAATGTCCTTTACAGTTTACAGTCGGACCACGCTGAAGCATGGACGGAGCTTGAGCGCGCGTTCCGTGCGGAATTCCCCTATTTTCAACGGATCGTCTTTCCAGCAGATGTTGCCGGAGGAAAGATCGCGTTCGCGGTCGAGGACAGTAGATATCCAGAACGGAAGTTCTACGCGTGGGAAATGTCGGATGGAATGATCGCCTACCTCTGCCTCCTCGTGGCAGTGTTGCATCCGGATCAGATTGGGGTCATCGGTCTCGACGAGCCTGACGCGCATCTCCATCCATCGGCGCTGCGGCGTCTAATGTCGCTAGCACATCGTCCTCACAACAAACGAAAACTCGTCATTGTGAGCCACTCGAACGCCCTGCTCGACGAATTGGCGGATCCCGCTCGGTCGATTCGCATCGTGGAAGCTTCGGCTAACGGCGCCGTCATACGCAGGCTCGATCCCGAAGCGCTGGCGTCTTGGCGAAAGGAGTATTCACTTTCTGAAATGCGGCGAACGGGACTTCTTGATGCTTCGAATGCGAACTCTAAGGGTAGCGAATGAGCTGCATTCTAGTCGCGTGGGAGGACACGTACTACGAGCCGCTCTGCCCGTTCGTAGAGCGGCGGCTCGCAGCCCTCGCTCCGCCCAACGTCAAGGGTTTTCCGCAGCTCCGATTCCACACAGCTCGCGGCAACGGAAGCTTTGACCGCTATGTGCGATTGGTTTGGCCTCTTGTCCGCGCCAACGGGCTGCCGAGGAACCCTGGCAGCATCGACCACCTTATTTGTGTCGTAGACGGAGATCGCGTTCACGAGCACCACGAGGACATCTCTCGACCTCCAACGTTGCCCGACGAAGTCACACAGTGGTACATAAGTTCCGAGCAGGCCTGGGAAAACCACCTGCGGGATAAGTGTCGCGACTCAGCGCCACCCGGCACGGTGCACGGGCTCATATTGCGTTGGTCGAAGGAATCGTTATTGCTAGCCGGCTACGACCGAGAACCGCTAAGAGAGCACTTGGGCATCGACCTCACAAGCGATGCCGTTCAAGCATTCTTAGCCCGTTGCCAGCCTCTTCCCGCTGACGTCGCCGACTGCAATTTCACCGATACTTATCGCCATCCCTGGAGGTGCCTGAGCGGGCTTCGCAATGCCCGAGGGCTGCCGGTGCTATCCAAGAACTGCCCGGAAATGGACGATGCGCTACGTGCCTTGGCGGGATCGCAGCACCGAGCAACCCTGTACGCCCGTGTACCGGACATCGACCTATTGACAAGATTAATCTGGAAACTCGAAACCGAGACCAGTAGAACCGGTGAAACTGCGTCTAAGCCTGACAGCTAGGCTCAGTAAACAAAAATGCCGTAGCACGCCGCCCCTTCAGGCTACGCCCGCTTCAGGCCAGCCCCTTCTGGCTTTTTTTGCTTCAGGCTAACCCTTGCCCTTTTTTGCCGAACCTTGTCCTAGCCCTAAAATTTGAACATTCCGAAGAATGGCGAGGACAAGGCCTACGATTTGGGAAAGCCCGAAGGGCTAGGAAAAAGCCTGAAGCCGGAGGGGAAAATGCCTGAAGATCATAAGCCAGCAGGGTAAGTTGCGACTTTCCCGTGCCGCCCCAACAAACAAAATCTCAATTTACTCCGACAATAGTCCAATCAACTCCTCTTGACTAATCTTCGCGGCCGCTTCCGCGCCTTCCAGCAGCGAATTCGCGAGTTCGCGTTTGCGATGGTGCAGTTCGACGATGCGCTCTTCGATGGTGCCGGCTGTAACCAGCCGATACACGGTTACCGGTCGCTCTTGTCCGATGCGGTGCGCGCGGTCGGAGGCTTGTTGCTCGGTGGCGGGGTTCCACCAGGGGTCGAGGTGGATGACGTAGTCGGCGCCGGTGAGGTTGAGTCCGAAGCCACCTGCTTTTAGGCTGATGAGGAAGAGGTCGCCTTCGCCGGCTTGGAAGGCGTCTACGCTATGGGTGCGTTGTTTTTGTGGTGTGGAGCCGTCTAGGTATTGGTAGCGGATGGCGCGTTCGTCCAGCATTTTGCGGGCGAGCGACAGGAAGTCTACGAATTGGCTAAAGACTAATGCGCGGTGTTGGTTGGCTAGGAGCTCTTCCACCAGTTCCATAAAGGCGGCGAGTTTTGAGCTTTCCAGGTTGGCCTCTGGCGCAACTAGTGCCGGGTGGCAACATAGACGACGCAGGCGCATGAGTTCGGCGAGGACTTGCACTCGATTCTGTGGGTTTGTTGCGGTGTTTTCAAGCTTCGCCAGGGCACGCTTACGCAAGACCTCGTAGAGCTGAGCTTCGGCGGGGCTTAGGTCGACCGTGTGACGGATTTCCGTGAGTGGGGGCAAGTCTTCGAGGACTTGGGCTTTGGTGCGGCGCAAAATGAAGGGCTTGATGACGCGGCGCAGTTCTTTTCTTTGGCGGGTGGCAGTCTCGTCATTGGCTTCTGCGGTGCGGCCAAAGCGCCGTTGAAAGCGTTGTGCGGAACCTAGCAAATGGGGATTCAAAAAGTGAAACAGGCTCCACAGATCACTCGGGTGGTTTTCAATCGGGGTGCCGGTGGCGACGATGTGCATCTGGGCGCAGAGCGCATAGGCCGCCTTGGCGCGCAGGGTCTCTGCGTTTTTGATGAACTGGCCCTCGTCGAGTATCACGGTGGACCAATCGATGGCCTGTAGCGCTTCGCTATCCTGCTGCAAAAGCGTGTAGCTGGTGATCACTATGTCACGCTTGCGAAGATCTTTGAGCGCTTCTGCTCGATTCTGACCCAAGAAATCGCGCACGCGAAGTGACGGCGCGAAACGCTCGATTTCGCGTCGCCAGTTGTTGCAGACGGACGTCGGTGCGACGACCAACACCGGGGCGGTGCTTTTGCGGTAGAGCAAGAGCGCAATAATTTCCACCGTCTTGCCCAGGCCCATGTCGTCGGCGAGGCACGCTCCCAGGTCGAGTTCGGCGAGGCGCGCTAGCCAACGAAACCCCTCGATCTGGTAATCGCGGAGCTCAGCTTGCAGGCCTCTTGGGATCGGCAGCGGCTTGCTGAATGCTGCATCGAAACGCTGACGCCATTCGGTAGCTGTTATGTCGAGCTTGAGCCCCGAATGCTCTGAGGTCAGCTGTTCAAGGGACCCGAGCGCGCCGATCGGTATCGCTAATTGGTTCTTTTTTCCGTGCCGCTGCTCCGCAATCCTCAAAGCTTCAATCAGATCGCGCAATTCCTGTTCGAGCTCTACATATTCGCCGGACTCGAGCTTTAGGAAACGGTCCGAACTGTTGGCGAGCAGTGCTACGAGCTCTTGTAGTTCGAGGCTCAAGTCGGAATCAATGGCCAGCGTGCCGCTGGCAAGAAACCAGCCCGCTTCGTGCTTGAGCGTGCCGCGCAGCGCTTGGCGGCCAAGCGTGGCCCGAAGTTCAAAGGTCTTGCCATAGGGCCACTGCACTTGAACGCGATCGCCGACTTTACGCAATTGGGATACCAGCTCGAGGCACTGCTCAGGCTCGGTGAGCGCAAAGCTGCCGGGTTCGATTTCGCTCAAATCAAGTGCCGGACAATCGCGCAAAACTTCGTCGAGCCGTGCTTGTTCCTCTTCTAGATCGCGCTCGGTCTGCAGCGGCGTGCCGTTGATGTTGCCAATCAATGTGGGCACTCCGTGAGCGGTAGGCAAGACCGGACCTGATTCGCCTAGCGGGCGCACGGTGGCCGTAACAGCGAGCCCCATTCCACTCGGAACCAGGCGCAACCAAGGCGTCGCGTCGGCCGCTACGCTTTGCGCATTGCCTTGCTCGCTCGATTGCACGGGTAGCCATTGCGCGAGCCGCCCGAGAACCTCCAGTGTCTGCTGTTTGCCGTCCTCGGGGATTGCTAGCGATCGACCCACCACCTTGGCGATTGCGCTTTGATGCTGGTCCAGGCAATAGACTACCCAACGCCGGGCCTCTTTGATCAAGCGCGGACAGTCCGTAATATCCGGCGGATCGATCTTGATGACCAGTCGTTCGCCGCTCGTTTCCGCGCGTAGGCGCGCCTCGCCGCGCACGAGCTCGGCTGGCGACTCGAGCTCCGGATCGATGAACACCAACGGGTGTCCTACCAGCTCAACCAAGGCTTGTGGCTGAATAAAGTAGTCACGGTTCACGTGTCCGCCCCAGCCGGCAGAAATCTCCTCGCGGATATGCGCGGTCACTTGCCGATCTTGCTCACCGAGCAAAGCGTATTGCGCGCCATCGGGCAAAAGCTGCTTGACGGCCACTTTACGCCCGCTTGACCATCCTGCCCGACTACGCTTCTGAAGGATCGCTTCAATCAGGCAAGACTCGGGTTGTACTCGCCAGGCAATGCGCTGCTGCGCCGCGTCTGAAGCGCGACTCTCGCGAGTGTTGCCGGCAAGTTGTTCGAGGGCTTGCAGCGCCAGCCGCCAGCCGGGCTTCACATCGAAAAGGTCTACCAGAGGCCGCTGATTGGGCTTTCTTTCTGGGCACGGCGGCACAGAAAAGTGCTTGGTCTCGCGCCAGCGCTCCGAGGTTGATTGAAGCGAGTTTTTCAGCGATTCATTCAGACGATGGGTGACCCAGCGATACTGTTCACAAAGCCAAATATATTTGCCAGCTGCGAATGCGTCACTCGCCTGCACAAGGTAGGGCAAGATAAGACCTCGTTCACCGTCGGACACAGGAAACCAGGCGGCGTACAGGCCGCGCAGTAGCAGACTCATGCAGTCGGACGCTTTGACGGGCAAAAGTAGGTGCCGGGCATGTTCAGCTTGGCTGGGCGCGATTGCCGCATCCGCTAAGTTTTTGAGCATGACCGCTGAATCATGGAATTCGTAACTCGTGTCGCGCTGGCAGGTGCCGGCCTGGCGCGCCACCTGAACGTAATCATCGCCTTTCCCGTGACGCAACAACAACAATCCGTGAAAGAGCGCGAACAGTCGCGCAAGTGGCACCACGGACTTTTTCTTGCCGGATTGTCCCTGCAACAGTCCGGAGGCTTTCTCGAAGCCATCGAGAGCCAACACGTCCTGGTCGCGCAGCAAGGCTAGCGTTGCCGAAAGTGCAATATAAGGAGCTGTTTGACTCAGGGCTGACGACTTCAGCTGTGCCTCAACGACATCCTGATCACCGCGCAATAGCGCGGCTTCCGCGAGCAGCAAATGTAGCGCCGGCGCATCCGCGGCCAATTGGGAAACGTGCTTGCAGAGCCAAGGGTAAAGATCATGGGTTGGCAATCCAAATCGATTCGCGTGGTCGAGAGCCCAAGCCACAAGCGCCCCGTCACGCGGGCGAAACTTCTGGAGCCAAGCTGGGTCAAAGGGCTCGCAGATGGCCTGAACCAAAGGATTATCTTGGACAAAGCGCTCCCAGTCATAAGTGGCGCAATTGTCGAGGAGCGTTGCTGCATTGTGCAGATCGCCTCGCTGCAGCGCGACGCGAAAGTCAAACCAAGCCGCCTCGGTGCCCTGATTTGAGTAGCGAAGGTACGGGTGCGCGGCGGTGCGGATGGCCGTCGCGACCTTGTCGAGCATGCCGCGCTCGGCTGCCTCGCGCAAAGACAGCTCCCGAACAAAGCGCGCGCAGTCGAATACGGAGTCAGCTTGCACTGCCAGGCCTTGTTGAATCAGCGCTTCCAATATTGGGCGCAGCGAACCGGTCGAATAACGGCGCGTCCAAGACTGGCGAAGCCCCGCCGCGCCCACGAGTTCTGTGAGTTGGGATATATTGCGCGGCCCAGTGAGGCTCAAGACCAACAAGAGTTCTCGACGTCCGGCGCTGCTCGCAGCGACAAACTTGTGAAACCGGGTCACGGCTGATTCCGTCACGGCCGCCCTTTATCACAATCAAGAGGGCAGAGCATTCCCCTGTGAGTTAAGTTATCAGAGTGCAGTTGTCTGGGCCGGGGCTGGGAGGACTCCCGTTAGAAATACGGCCAGAGCCCTTGATTGAAGGCTGCTGTCATCAGCAGGCCGTAGCCAAGATTGATGAGGGAGAGTAGGCCCGTAGCAGCAAATGCCCAAGTCCGGCCGCATCGCCGCATCACTGTTTCATGAAGGGTCAGAATCATCATGAATATCGGCACCATTAGAGCCAAGAATCGATGGCTGCTAATCAAGTATTCCGACCCCGCATCACTCCAGTAGATCATCGCAAAATAGGCGATAAAACAGAGCGCCCAGAGGCTACGGCGATAGTGCAAGAACAGATGAACGCATGCACCGAGGCCGAGTAGCATCCAAGCGAGGTTGATGGTCCTAATGTCCAAGAACGTCCCCCAGCCGCGCTGCAGTGCTGACCCAGCGTACTCGATGAAATAGAAACCGGTCAGTAACTTGGGCCAGGACACCCCTTGATGAAACCGACCCCAGGAGGTCTGCTGAATCTCGGGAATAAGCGTGAAAGGATTGCCAAATTCGCGACCGAGGTAAGCTAAGTAACTGGCCGTCCCGGTGAGGCAGAGCAATGCCAACAGTGTGTTGCTCAGGGCTGAAAGACGCTGCGACCGTTCACACCAGGCGCGCCACAGGAAATAGCCGGCAAATACGCATACAATGGGAAATGCCGTCAGGCGGCTGGCACCGAGGGCCGCACAGGAAAAAGCGGCTAGCCATGCCCAGCCTTGAGAGTAGGACCAAAAACAAAGGCCCAGAAAGAAGAAGAGCGTGGCTTCGCTGTAGTAAGCGTGAAATGCGTAGCTGCCCGCAGACGTGACGAGTAGCAACAACACTAAAAATGCTCCGCTAGGGCTGACTTTCGTTCGCAAGAAGAGTATCCAAAAGAACAATGCGCCCACCAGCAGAAATCGGTTGAGTAAGAACCCAGCCGCCGTCAGTTCCAACCCGGTGAGCGCTGCAACCGCCTGCAAGAGAAGGGGAAAAAGCGGGGCAAATACCAGATTCGGACTGCTTGCCGGATTACCGTCGTACACATAACCCCAGTCAGCAATCGCTCGGTAGTAAACGGAATCGAATCGAAATAGATCGGGCTTGGCTTCGGCAGGGCTGGGCAGGCCAGGACCTTGCGGCAACTCATGGGCACCGAGCGAGATACCCCCGCGAATGGCCAGCCACGATATGACGAAAAGCAGCAGAGCCTCACCCGCGACCAGCCCGAGCTCCCGCTTGCCGGCTTTGTGCGTGGGCGTCGTCACTATTCGGCAAGACCTAGCGAGAACGCCGCCTCCAGATCGTGGCGCGAATAGGCTCGAAACGCGGTGAGCGTCTCGGTCTCGCGTATGCCTTGGACCTTTACGACCTCACTGGTGACCAGATTGGCCATGTCTTCGGTATGGCGAACGCGGAGAATGGCAACCAAATCGTAGCGACCCGCTACAGAATACACTTCGGAGATCCCGGCAAGGGCCGCAAGAGTCTCGGCAACCTCACTGACTTTACCTCGCTCCACTTTAATTAGCAGGATTGCAGTAACCATCAGGGAACCTTCCGTCAGCAATGAGCATCAACGACCGGCTGAGCCTAGCATCCTTGTGTCGCCCGCTACAGAGATCCGATTAGGCCCAATCGAGGGTGAAACTTTGGTTGACGTTCGCGGCGTGACGCGGCCAGATGGCCTGTTACCTGTGGCACCGGCCAATTTGCCCATCCAAGCAGGGGGATTATTCAGTAGTGTCCGTCGGCACGCACGGCTTGCCGACTTTTCAGGTTGGATTAGCAGGTTGGGTGCAACCGGCTGGGAGGAGTCCCGTTAGATTGCTTCGTCATAAACGTCCGCCACCATGATCTTTCCAAAACTTAAGTTATCAACGTTGCCAGAGCGTTGGCTAAGCGCCGTTCAGTCGGCAGCCATCGCAATCATACTTTTGGCTGGCGCTGCGTTCTTTGCCTACTGGGTCAATCAGTCTTATCCGCTGAAGGATTGGCTGTTCTTTCACTATGCCTGGGCCTGGCTTTGCGTTGGCATCTTCTTGCTTGCAAGTTTTGCTGCAGGTTGGCGCTTGTGCGAAACCATTCTGCCCGGGGCAATGCCCATCGATGAGCGCCTCATTCTCAGCACGGCGCTAGGTGTGCTGGTGTTCTTTTACGGGATGTTTATAGGCGGAATGCTCGATTGCTATGGCCCGCGATTCTTCGCTTGCTTGCCCCTGTTGCTGATTGCGTATGGCGGACCTAAAGTGTGTTCGGATCTCCTCTTCAATTGGAGAAATCGACAAGCAAGCATCCTGAGAGCTGGCACCCCGAAAACACCCATTCAATTCATCGCGGCGGTCGGGCTCCTTTTAGGTGTGGTCGGCATTTATTTGCAGGTGCTGAATCCGAATAACATAAGTTATGACGCTCGCTGGTACCATCTGCCAATTGCCGAATTCTACACGGCCGCTGGTGGCATTCGCCGTTTCAATGAAGGCTGGTATCTTGGAACCTATCCACAACTGACGAATTTGATTCAAACCTGGGCTCTTCAGGCCCCCGGCACGTTATTCGATCACGTACTGATTTGTAATCACCTTGAGTTCGCGTTATTTGTAGCGACCTTATTTTCCATCTCGATCCTAGCTGCCCGGCTAGTCCGCCGCGAACAACTGCCCTTTGCCGCAGCTGTTATGTTTCTATTCCCACAGATATTTGCTTATGACTCGAATCTCAACGGTGGGGCGGATCATACGTTGGCATTTTGGACGGCCGCGCTGGGCATCGCTTTGGTGCGATTGGGCTGCCAATTTTCAATTCGCGAAGCGATATTTGCCGGGTTAATTGCGGGTGGGGCATTGCTCACCAAGTATCAAGCAGTGTACGTATTTGTTCCAGCTACACTCCTTGTCATGCTGTTGGCCGTCCGCAAACGATGCTGGAGGACTGCGTGGGTGTGGGCTGGCGTGGTCGTGGTATGTACGGCACCGCATTGGGCTAAAAACTGGGTGTACTATCATGACCCGGTGTATCCACTTCTGCACCGCTTGCTGCCATCACGACCTTTTCACGCAGATGCTGAGTCCCTGTTGCAGGATGTCTACTGGCCCAAGCAATTTGGCCTCAATGGAACGCCACGGGAAAAGATACTGCAGACAGCGCGCGGGATATTCTCGTTCTCATTCGTGCCGAATGATTGGCCTGAGTTTCACGGTCAGGTGCCCATTTTTGGATCTTTGTTCACATTGATGCTGCCCGCACTGCTGTTCCTGCGGGCTTCGCGACGCCTCTGGGGTACGGTTCTGGGCATACACATCGGCCTTATCATTTGGTACGTTCTGAGCCATCAGGATAGGTTTCTCCAAGCACTGTTGCCCTGGATGGCGGCCGTGACAGCAGCCACCTTAGCGTTGGCTTGGAGTAGGGGTGCGATCGTAAAGACAGCCGTCGGACTATTAGTGTTGCTTCAATGGGTCTGGGGTAGCGATGTATATTTCTTACGAACGCATAGCATGTCGGGAGATTCCCCAATACGTGCAACGGCTGAGTTGCTTGGGGCTGCTCACCGAGGAAACTACATTCAACGATTCAACATAGCACCGACGCAAGAAAAAATTGCGGCAATATTGCCAAAAGGTGCGCATACACTGATTCATAACGATAGGTTACGTTTGGGACTAGCGACTCAATTCGTCGACGACGCGCCCGGGTGGCAGGGTGCAATTGAATACCTAGACACCGATTCGCCAAAAGCCACGCTTGAACTGCTTGGGAAGATTGGAGTAACTCATGCCCTATGGACGAGCCACCGAGGATCCTTATCCCGGATGGACGTAGCCCGAGAAGCCGTTTTTGCCCGCACAACCGCCGAGTATATTACGCAAGACAAGACCATTGACGGCTGGCAAATAGGCACACTACGCGAGCGACCTGCCGACGTTACGTCGGCAAACACAGTCACGACCATCGCATGGCTCGCGTGCAACGCCGATGCTGCAGTTGGAATTTATAGTCCTCGGGGTCTTGCTGCGGGTACACCGCTGCGCCCTTCTTCGCCAACATTTCAGTCAACCGGCGCGAGTAATGAATTGTCTCTGGCCAACGTGGCAATCACCAAGGCAAATTGCCAAACCACGTCCGCGTCGTCCAATATTATGAACCGGGAATTCTCACAGGCGGGCCAGTTCGGAGATTTGACACTTTGGATTCGCTCCAAGCGCACGTGAACCGGTATAGCAAGCTTCGGGCGTGTCCCAGTGCCGCCCAAAACCAAAATCAAAACTCAGGTCAGGTTCGCAACTTCGGTAAACATTGCGCAACGCCGCACTCGGCCCGCCGGGCGGGAATGGATGGGACGGCTTACTTGATTATTCCGGCGCGCATCCGATAAGCTGCCCACCTTCTGCGCCGCGCAAAGGGCGCGAGCGTTACGAGCGAGCGAACAATGAAGACCGCAATCAAATGGGTGATGCCGTGTGTAACCGCTGTCGTGGCTGTGTCTGTACTCAGCTGTTCCAAAGAGGAGGCCAAGCCTGAAGCAACGCCGGTCCGAAGTCGCCAAACCAGTGCCATCCGCTCCCGCCTCCCCGTCGGCGAAGCCGCCGGCGCCCATCCCCACTCCAAGTACGCCGCCGGTCAACTGCCCCAGCGGCTCAAAGGGAGAGGGCACCTTCAACAACCCCTGCGAGGCAACCGGGGATTCACGGATGATGGATGTGGCTTGGACGGGGAAGATGGATGACAAAGGGCCGTTCTTCAAGGTCACGAACAAGTCGAAGTTGGTCATTCTTTACGGAAAGATCGCGGTCTACTTCTACGACAAAGCCGGCAAACAGCTGGATGTGCCGGCCGCCAGCGGCGCATCCGACAAAGCTCGTCCCTACCACACCTGCGGCGGCAACATGTTCGGAGGCGTGATGAAGGCCGGAGAGAAAGCTGTCCTGACTTTCTCTTGCGTAAAGAAAGAACGCGTACCGGATGGCACTACCGCAATCGAGGCGGAAATGCAGATGGTTGGTTTTGCGGATTCAAGCGAAAAAACGGTCGATTACTATTGGCGAAACAATGATCTGACCCCCGATACACGAAAGAAGGTCGGCAAGAAGTAGTCGCAGATTCGCGCAATTAGCGAGCTTAACGCGCGAAACTCGTTGTCCTTGAGTCAACTTTTTCGGATGCGAGGCCCTCGCGACGAGGGTCCCGAGTTTTTGATTTGGGTTTTTGACGTCACGTGGGAATCGCGCAGCGGCGTAGCGGCGTAGCGGACGCCACACAGTTGATAGTCCCGATGAGTTAGTTAGCGTTGATGCCTATGACTTCATGGTCAACTGTGATTTGGGTCTAAGTGACCCCACTTCACGCTCAGCCGTAGTTCACCAGCCCCAGCAAGAAATATTTTAACTCCCGCGTATGCATAATTCGCGATTGGGGTCTTGCTAACCCAAGTTCTGCGTCTAATGCTGAATTGCGCACGGCGGTTGAAACTTTTGTAAGTCAGCAAGCGCAGTGAAATCGAGCGGCGATTCACATTTTTACAAGGAGCCATAATCATGACTGCGATACGTACCCATGTAGTGTCTGGGCCCCTACTAGTTGCGGCACTCTTGTTTTCAGCATCCCAGGCAATGGCCGGTGAAATCGAGGGTAAACTTCCCGACAGTATTCCCAAAGGGAATATGGTCGTGTTTGTCGCCAAGGCTGACGGCAACTTCAAAGTGCCCGAAAAACATGTCTTGCTCGACCAGAAGAAGATGACGTTCATTCCCGGCGTGCTTCCAGTATTGGTGGGCACCACAGTGGATTTCCACAACGGGGATCCGATGAACCACAATGTGTTCTCGCCCGATGGCGAGGGTTACAATTTGGGGACTTGGCCCCCAGGCGAAAGTCGTCCGTATACCTTCAAGAAGCTAGGCGTGTACACCCAGCTTTGCTCAATTCACCCCGAGATGGAGGGGTTCATTGTCGTCCTGCAAAACCCCTATTTCGCAGTGAGTGAAAAGGGCAAGTCTTTCAAGATCAAGGATGTTCCGGATGGTCATTACCAGATCAAAGTCTGGGGCAAGAAACTCAAGAAAGCGGAAAAAGACAAGACTTTTGACGTAGAGGTAGCTGGTGGCAAAGGCACTGTCACGATCGCGTTCTGAGATGGGGCCAGTCGATCTTATTAGTGTGGGCGCGCTGGTTTCGGGCGCAAGAGCGCAGGACAAGCACGAGTGATGCGTGATGAATGGGTTATCTCGCCATCGTACATTAAAGATGCTCGGTGGCGTTGGCCCTGGTTGCAGCACTGTGGGGTTGCAAACGAGCCGAGGGCGCTCCGTCGCAGCGAGGGACCGACCCGACTTCGAAAAACTCCATGGTCTTCGATCATCAAATCCATGCGGGCCAATACCAGATACCTTGCCAATATTGTCATGCTTACGCCGAACACGCCCGCGTGGCCGGCATTCCTTCTGTGCGCAAGTGCATGGGTTGCCACAAGTTCGGGCCCAAAGACAAGCCAGCTGTCCAGAAGCTCGCGGCCATGTTCGAGGCAGGCGAGTCACCGACGTTCCTGCGGATCAACGACCTGCCGGATTACGTCTACTTCTCTCATCGCGTTCACGTAAAAAAGGGCATAAATGCGAGGCTTGTCACGGCGCTGTCAACAAGATGCGGACGGTGGTGCCGGCTCACACTTTCACGATGGGTTTCTGTCTCGACTGCCACCGCCAACGCGGGGCATCGGTGGACTGCGTCACTTGTCACCAATGAGGTGAGCCATGGGGGACAACGGGCTAACGCGTCGCAGGTTCCTTCAGGTTGCCACGGCCGCAGGCGCAATGGCTGGTTGTGGCAAGCGGGTGGGGCGGCAACTGATTCCCTATGCCACGCCTCCGGACGACGTGATCCCCGGTGTATCGCGTTATTACCGAACGGTTTGCAGAGCCTGTCCTTCTGGCTGCGGCATGATGGCTGAGACGCGTGATGGCCGACTGCTTAAGCTCGAAGGAAACCCGGAGCACCCAATCAACACCGGTGCCCTCTGCCTACGCGGGCAAGCTGCGATTGAAGGTTTCTTCGATGCCGAACGATTAACGGGCGTGCTCACGAATAAGGGAGGCGAGTTCGCGCCAGCCGGGTGGGACGCTGGGGTGACCGCTTTGACGAAAGCCGTCAAAAGCGCCCTCGACTCCAACCGAGCAATTGTTATCGCAACGCGCCTCGAATCGGGCGCCATGGCGGAGTTGCTTGCCGCTTGGCTAGCAACAATGGGACAGAAGCCTGAACAACTAGTCGTGGTCGGCGGCGAAGAATTTGATTGGGCTCGGGCAGGGCGGCAGGCGGTCTTCGCGGCTTCCGATACGCCCATTTATGACATTGGCCGCGCCCGGGTTTTGCTTTCAATTGGCTCCGACTTCCTCGACGAAGGGCCTTTCCGGGTCGAGCTCTCTCGCGGCCTTGCGCGAATGCGCGCAGACACTCGGCAGAGCGCGGGGCGCTTCGTATACGTCGGTCCACGACTTTCCCTAACGGCCGCGTCGGCTGATGAATGGATGGCGACTCGCCCGGGAAGTGAAATTTTCCTGGTACTTGGCCTGGCGAGACTGGCGCTCGCTGCCGGTGCAAAAGGTGTTTCGGAGATGAAGACGGAAGTCGTCGAGAAACTCCGTCAAACGCTGGCACCATTCGAGCCTGGCCTCGTGGCTGCGCGAACTCAATTGAGTGTAGAACAAATGAAAAGCTTCTGGCGGAGGATTTCATTCAGTTGCATCCAAGCCTGTGCCTCGGTCCAGGTCGAGTAGTGGCAGGATCGAATGCCGTTGCGCTGTCAGCGTCCATCAATTTACTAAATGCGATCGCCGGTAACCACAATCAGACGATAGTCTTCATGCAAGGTGCCGAAACGGCACGTTCCACTTGGACGACGACGGACCTCCGACGCGAGATTGCCAACGACCGCGTTGGTGTCCTTTTGTGCCATCACGTGAACATCTTGGCGGAAAGACTGGGGCTGAATCGTTCAAAGGTTCCGCATGTAATCAGTCTGGGCAATTGGTCCGACGACACCGCCCGCCAATCCGACTGGGTTCTCGCGGATCACCATTTCCTCGAAACTTGGGGTGAGGTCATGGTGCGCCCGGGTGTCCGTGGGGCGCAACAGGCGGCAACGCTACCACTGCGAGATACACGTGCCGCCGCTGACGTTCTATTGGATGTCGCGCGGCGCCTGGGAAGAACTCAGGGGCTGCCGGATGAAGATTGGGCGACGTTCGTCCACGGCCGCTTCCAAGAGGCCGATCTCGAGCGAGGTGGGGTTTTCGAGGCAGCTACGCCGCGCACCGTCACGGTTACTGACGATCCCTTGGGCACGTTGAAGCTCATGGAGCCCGAGCTGCAAGGGCTTGCGGCAAGCCCGGTGCTCACATTGTTCTCATCCGACAAGCAACCTCAAGGTCAACCGCGCGAGCAGCTACTGCAAGAAATTCCGGATGCCGTGACTACGATTGCGTGGAGCGGCTGGTGTGAGTTGCATCCCGACAACGCGAAACAACTCGGAGCCGCCACCGGTGATATAATGTTTCTCGAGGCTGGCGGTGGCAGCACCGAATTACCTCTCTACGTTCATCCAGGGCTCGGGCGAAATGTCATTGCCGTGCCGGCCGCGTTTGGTCGCGATCTGATTCCCGCGGATGCAGCTCTGGATCTGGGGCTGGTCACACGGGCAAGGATCACTGTAACCGGTCGTAGACAGGAGTTTCCGCATACCGACGCGGGAAGGGCCGGAAACGGTGCTGAGCTGGCCCGTCGAGTCGCGGCGCAGACCCCGGCGCTCATGGGCGCACCGGCACGGTCAATGTATCCGGCGCATGCTCATTCGCAGCATCGTTGGGGTCTCGTTGTCGATTTAGATCGTTGCACGGGTTGCTCGGCATGCGTGGCGGCCTGTTATGTCGAAAACAATGTCCCGATTGTGGGAGCCGACGAAGTCCAGCGGGGCCGCGAAATGGCTTGGCTTCGAATTGATCGTTTTGTCGAAGGTCCCCCGGATAAGCCCGAGGTGCGGTTCTTGCCGGTCATGTGCCAGCAATGCTGCAACGCGCCGTGCGAGACGGTGTGCCCCACTTATACCACTTATCATACAACCGATGGTCTCAATGCGCAGATTTACAACCGCTGCGTGGGTACTCGTTACTGCGGAAAATAACTGCCCGTATACGGTTCGTCGATTCAATTTCTGGGACGCTCCGCACCCGGGGCGCAGCACCGTTAGCGTTAACCCCGACGTAACGGTGCGCCAGCGCGGGGTCGTCGAGAAATGCTCGTTCTGCGTGCAGCGCATTCGGGAAGGCAAAGAAAACGCTAAGATGGCCGGGCGCGACGTAGTTGATGGGGAAATCGTACCGGCTTGCGCGCAGACTTGTCCGACGCAGGCCTTGGTGTTTGGCGACCTGAATGACCCCCATTCGCGCGCGTCAATCCTTGCGCGCGAGCGCCGGGCATATCAACTCCTTTCAGAGCTCAACACCGAACCCGGTGTTCGCTACCTGGCCCGCGTCGAGAAAGGCGGCCTATGATGAACAGCGGTGACTCACTGGCTCGCGTGCAAACGGACGTTGAGGCGACGCTCACCCGGACCAGTTGGAAATACTGGCTTGCCATCACAGTCACGCTCAGCATCACGGTCGCGGGCGGGTACGCCTGGTGGATCATGCTCAAATCCGGGATGGGAGTAACCGGCATGATGCATCCTGTAATGTGGGGCTGCTTCATCACGAGCTTCGTCTACTTCATCGGTGTTAGTCATTCGGGCACGCTGGTGTCTGCAATCCTGTACCTTACCCGTTCTCGTCTGCGCGCGGCGATGGGTCGCAGTGCCGAAGCCATGACGTTGATCGCTATTCTGACTGCGGCTTGGTTTCCCATTATACATCTCGGTCGTGCTTGGCTGTTCTTCTGGCTAATGCCCTATCCCAATCAGCGGCAGCTCTGGCCCAATTTCCGATCGCCGCTGATTTGGGATCTGTTTGCCATTTGCTCGTACCTGACGACTAGTGCGCTGTTTCTTTATATGGGAATGCTGCCCGACTTGGCCATTTTGAGCCGGAGTCTGCGAGGCTGGCGCAGGCCCATCTACCGCGTATTGTCGCTGGGTTTTCGAGGAACCGATCGCGAATGGCGGGTATTCGACGTTGCGTATCCTGTCTTCGCGGGTTTGGTGATTCCGCTGGCTGCTTCTGTGCACAGTGTAGTTTCGTGGGATTTCGCTATGTCCATGGTGCCTGGCTGGCATTCAACGGTCTTTGCGCCCTACTTCGTGGCGGGTGCAATATTTTCCGGGGTCGCCATGGTCATCAACCTATTGGTGTTGCTACGGCGGTACTTTCACTTGGAGCAATACATTCGTGTCGAGCATTTCGAGCTGCTCGGAAAACTGCTCCTGACCACTTCGCTAATTCTAACATTCGTCTATGTTACAGAATACGCGTTAGCCGCGACACGCGGTGATGCTGCGGAGCGTTCGCTGTACCTGTGGCGGGCGACGGGCAAATACTCAGGCTGGTTCTGGCTGGTGATCTTCTGCAACTCAGTGGCTCCGCTTGCCTGTTTCATGCGGCGATTTCGGCGAAGCATCGCGGCGTTGTTTGTTGTATCGCTTCTCATTCACGTGGGAATGTGGTTAGAACGGTTCATCATCGTGGTCACGTCACTCGCGCATAACCGCGAGCCGTTCTCTTGGGGAGTCTACCGGCCCACCCCGATTGAACTCGGCATTTGTCTGTCATTTTTTGGATACTTTGGGTTGCTATTTCTAATATTCGTCAAGATCTTCCCTTCGGTTGCGATAGCCGAGACTCGTCAGGGGCTGCACGCTCGGGCGGAGGAGTTGCTGCCAACCGGTGAAATGCAAGCGCCCGTGCCAGCGGTTTCCCTACTGCCGGAGGCTGGCCATGTCTAAGACGAAAATGGTATTCGGGCTGTTTCGGGATCCGGACGCTGCCGCTGCCTGCGTCCGTTCCCTCACGAAGGCAACCGGCGCCGAAATCCGATGCGCGGCACCAGCGCCTTACCCCCTTGTCGAAAGAACTAGGTGGCGTACGGCCGAATTGCTGCCTTGGATTGCCCTCGGGGGCGCAATTGTCGGATGCCTGACGGGTGCATGGCTTCAGCGCGCAGCGTCGCTCCGGATGCCTTTTATTGTAGGAGGTAAGCCGATTATCGCTTGGGTTGCATTCGGCGTCATCATGTTCGAGATGACGATGCTGGTTGCTGGCCTGTGCACTTTCATGGCGATGGTGGTTCTCGCGAGTGTTGGCCGGCGCCGCATACCCGCTAAGGTTGTCGCAGAATTGGCGAGAGGTATTTCGGTGGTGATGATACCGACGGATGCGTTGTCGGCGCAGGACGCGAAACGCGCGCTGACCGAAGCCGGTGCAGACGAGGTCAAACTATGAGGGCTGCGCGTAAACAGCGGTTTTGTGGCAGCTGCTTATGCCTGATGGTTGTAGCTTGCAAGGGTAATTGGCCTGCCAGTATGGAGCAAGGTCCAGCGCCACTTTCCCAGCAAGAAGTGCGATTGCCGCCGCCAATGGCGGTCCCAGTGGGCGGCATCGAAACCGTTGACGACCGTGAGGACGTGGAAGATCACAAGAACCCGTTCGCAACGGACCCGCAATCGGCAACGCGGGGCGCAGATATCTTCGCGCGGGCCTGCATTCAATGCCACGGACGAGACGGACATGGGGGTGGACCCGTTTCTCAGAAAATGCCACCCGCGCCCGATCTGCGATACATTACCGTTTGCCGGCGAACGGACGGCTTCATCTACGGCACCCTTACCGCCGGCGGTCGCGCAATGCCGTCGCTCCGGGAAGGCCTCACTAAAGGGGAACGTTGGGACCTTGTGTCATTCGTCCGCCAAATTCAACAGCAGGGTTGCACAGGCAATACAGCCAAGCCGGACGAGGGGGAATAATGACGGCGACGGTGCTCCAGCGTTGGTACGAAGAAACGGCACTTCGCCTCGGGAAAGGAACCGTAATCGTGTGTGGCACGGCAGTCACGGCGGCGGTCATTGCGTTCGTGTGGGCTAGCCAGGGTCGGGCAGCCAACGCCGCTTGGGGAGCGTTAATCGCCAATTGGCTTTTTCTGACCGGTATTGCCATGGGCAGCTCGGCATTGTGGGCGGTGCTGCAGTTGTCGAGTGCCACATGGTCTCGATCGTTCGTGCCGCGGTTGACTCAGATCGCGTTGGGGTTCGTACCCGTGGCGTCCGTCATCCTGCTGGTCATCGTGATGGGCGCACGTGCCTGGGCACCATGGCCGCACCATGGCAATGTCTCTTTTGCGGTACGTCAGCTCGGCGGCGCTGCATTATTGTTCTGGCTAGCGAACCGCATGTCGGGCAAAGTGCCTGATTCGAGCGAGCAGAGGCCAACGATTCATTCGGCTGCGCGCGCCGTCGTGTTTTGCATCGCTTATGCAACCGTGCTTTCCCTGTGGTCCTTCGATTTCGTACTCAAGCTCGACAAGCAGTGGGTCTCGACGCTGATTGGGCCACACCTTTTCACGGGCGCTGCACTTTCAGGCGCAGCGTTTCTGTCTGTGCTCGGCGTGTTGACCCGTGCGCCCAATGAGGAGCAGCGACGCAATCTGGCCAAGCTGTGCCTGGTATTGGTGATCTTTTGGGGCTACGAGCTCTGGTCTCAATATTTGCCGATTTGGTATGGGAATCTCCCCAGCGAAACGGGGTTCGTCCTTGCTCGCAGCCAAGGCGCTTGGGGCACCGTGGCTTTGGCAGTCATTGGGTTGACGTTCGTGGCTCCCTTCCTCGTATTGCTCATCGACCGTGCCAAGCGGGGGCGCGGCACGTTGGCCGTTGTTGCAATCGGGGTGTTGCTAGGTGTTTGGCTCGAGCGCTACTTGTTGGTGTTGCCGTCTCTACCCGGAGGCAGCACCGGACCCCGTGCAGTGCTTTGCCTACTTATTGGAGTGGGTTCACTCGCGGGGTTTCTACTCGCCATAACTCGACACATTCCCATTTCATCGCGAAAATGAATTTCAAACCGGAAGTGAAATCTCGGGGTGCAATATGAAATACGGTACAATCTCGTCGCTGACTGATTTATTTGCTGGGACGTCACGGAAGCTCGCTCGCTACGCTGCGGCCCTTTTGGCCGCCCTGGTGATTTCATTTTACGCGATACCGAAGGCGGGCGCGGTGCCGGCGTTCGCTCGCAAGTATCAAACCAGCTGTCAGACTTGCCATGCGGCGTTTCCTACGCTCACGCCGTTTGGCGAAGCGTTTCGGCGAAACGGTTTCCGCTTTCCCAGCAAGCAAGGCAGTAAGGACAGCGATTCACAGAAGGCTGATATGATTCCACTCGGTCAAGAAGCCTACACGAAGGTATTCCCCAACGCGGTTTGGCCGGATCAAATTCCCGCCGCAGTACCGCTAGGCGTTGTGATTAGCGCGGGCACAGCGGTAAATTTGCCGAAATCGAGCGCGCGCGCCGCGGCCGGTAATACGTTTGCGTGGAACAACTTCGTCGGGGAGTTCGCGCTGTTCGCCGCCGGAGCCTTCAATGATTCGCTCACCTATTTCTCCGAAGTGGACGTGGAATCCGACGGTACCGTCGGAATTCATAGCGCATATTTTAACCTGGAGTGATGTCGTGGGTCCGGCGCACCTGGTGAACATATCTCTAGGACGCCTAATGCCAACGTTGACCAGCTGGGGATTGCATAGCTCCTATCTCAATGACACACTCTTGCCTTCCGGTTCTTTTGGGGGCCTTTACAACGCGACTGGGGCTACGGAGTCACTGGCGACGCTGTTTGGTCACCCCGATGGGATTGAAGTTACAGGCGTTGCCGTTCACCGCTTCGATTACTCGCTCGGGTGGGCTGCTTCGGGTTCAGCCGCCAATTTCGAAGACTCCTAATTCTCAGGATGTCTACGCACACATCGGTTACAAGATTGGAGGGATGAGTCTAGACGGCGAGGATCCGGGAGATGTCAGCGCCGTGGACGCTCTGCATCCTTGGGGAGAGACCGCGCTGACCGTGGATTTCTTCGGCTATCATGGCCTATCGCGGGTTGACAATGGTACCGGGGTTCAACCCCGCCACCGGGTTGGCCGTGCCTGCACCTCAGGACGATAAGGTCAACGCTGTGGGAACGGCGATACGCGGGCAGCTCGGCTCCTTCACGCTTACCACAGGGGGGATCGTGGAACGGCATTCGGCACCGTACGCCGGGACTGCCCCGACGCTCGCACCTGCTCCCCCTGTGGCAGGTACGCCCGACCTAGGCAAGGCAACGGGTATTGTTCAGTTCAATGAGCTAAACTACGTGATTTATCCCTGGTTGATACCCGCTCTGCGGGCGGAGTACATGCGCGTCTCGTTAGATGCAGCCAATGGCGGCGGCTCCGCTAACCTGCTTCGCGTGTTACCGGGAATTGCGGTGCTATTCCGGCCCAATCTTCGTCTCACGGTATTGGGAGAAATCGACCGTGCTAAAGGCGGTCCCCCGACGGGCTGGGGCGCTTCGGGTGCCCAGATCGCGGCACAGCTCCCCGGCACCAGCAAACTCGAAGCCGAGCAATTGGTCGCCAATCTTTCGTGGGGATTCTGACCCCGGCGCATTCGAATCATGAAGGGTTGACCTCCGAATCGCGACTGTCCCGAAGCAACGTCTAATTCGAATGGTTATCGCGTTTCCGTGACGTCACGCCATCAATGCTCAACCGCCCTGGGCGCGCAGGGATCCGGGGAGGCTAGGGCCCTCGCAACGAGGGCCCCTAGATTCAAATGGGATTACGCAATCAACCTCTGCACTATGGTTGGCCACTTGCAATATTGTACGTAGCCGTTTGAGTGGTCCCATCCGACTGAACATAGTCCCATTCCATCCGCTGTGAACTGAGTGAGACTTGTTCGGTCAGTGCGCCGCTCGCGTCCGTATCGAGCGCGAACGAGGCCACGATTGCTTGGGTTAGCTTGTACGTGAACCACTGAATGGCGACACCCGTGCTGTCTGTCTTAGTGAGCGACACTGTAACGGAAGGTGCCGGGTCCGCCATTAGCGCGCCATTGATTTCGTTGATGGTATTGGCGTCCAGTAGTTTCGTCAGGACAAAGTTATCGAATTGAGGCTGGCCACTACTACCCGCGCCAGTGGCAACGTGCGCTGATGAAGGTACCGTAATACCGTGAGAATAACGGTAAACCAAGCTTCCGTTGACGGCGCCGCTGAAAACGCCTCCCGTATAAACGATGTAATTTGACGCATTGAATTGGCCACCGCCCGCACTTGCCCCAACATCCCATTGCGTGACCGTCGCGGGACTGCCGGACGCGGCCAATGACCATTGGATTCGTGAATAGCCAAACGCAATGGATTCGCGCGGAACCATAGGAATCGAGTCGTCTACGGATACTTGAACCAGTGTCGCGTTGGTTAGATCTATAGCTAGCGTCGCGGCATTAGCATTGCTGCCCGTGAGACTGATGTGCACCGCAGGGATTGCTCGGCCCGTTGTCACATACGAATCAAATGTCGGCGAGCCGTCACCGAGATCTCGAGATAACACGATGGGCGCCAACGTCGGCTGGCCACAACTTCCCGAGCCAGTGGCAACGGTGGACGAGCATGGCTGCGTGATCGAGGTCTTGAGGCTGTAGATGTTAAAATCTGCAAGACCAGCGATCTGAACCGTTCCAATGACATTAGTGGGCAGCGGAGGAGTCGCAGAACCGGAAGGACCGGGGGGTCCCGCTGGACCCGCAGGACCTTCGGGCCCCTGCGGTACCTGCGGCGCCCTGCGGACCTGCGGCGCCCTGCGGTCCTTGAGATCCCACCGGACCTTGAAGTCCAGTTGGGCCCTGTGCGCCCGTGGCACCTTGCAATCCCGGTGCGCCCTGTGCCCCGGTTGCGCCTTGTTGGCCTTGAGGTCCAGGCTAGTCCGATGGGGCCTTGAGGTCCGACATCGCCGGTTGCCCCTTTTGCACCGACGGGGCCGGCAGGTCCAGCGGGTCCGGCTGGGCCGGCGGCACCTGTCGGTCCCGCGGCTCCTTGTGGCCCCTGCGGACCGGGAGGTCCCGCTGGTCCAGGAGTTCCACCGCAGCCGCTGCCCGCGCCGGCGAAGTTCTGAACCTGGCTCGCCGTCATGTTGTTTATGTTCACGACGTTGGGGGTAAATGAGCAGTTGGCGAGAACAGCGCTCAGCGAATAGGAGCCCGCCGACATGCCGGAAAATGCATAGTGTCCTGTCGAATCCGTAAAGGCTGAAAGCGATGCCGCACCCGTCACTTGAACCTTAGCGCCGGCGATCGGGTGTGCGACGGCGTCAGTTACGGTCCCCGATAACGTCAATGTTCCCAACGCTGAAGTCACTTTGGCTCGCGATTCGTCCGTTGCTGCACCGCTGGCGCAAGCGGTGGACGCCAACAACAGTAGCGGCCACGACATCACTTGGACGTGCCGAGCGGCGCGCCGAGCAACCGTTACTAGCCGATCTCGTCGGCTCACTTTGGTGATTGGGAACCCATTATCTTGAGACATACAGTTACACCTTGGTTAAGATTTTGATTTGGAACTAATTGGACACCCCCGTCGGGTGGCAATTGACGTTCAGTGAACGCTTCTCGTCTCGACGGCTCGACCGCCCCGCTATCGCCGCGTGCGGTCTGAATTGCTGGCCTGAGCCAGACTTTTCAAACGGCCCCTTTTAGACTAAAAGGTTGGCTAGATCAAGCATTAAAGGGACCATCGGTCGATGCGATCCCAAACGATGACGTACGCGACGCAACGCCAGCCCGGACCCGTAGCGAATGGGTGGTTATTTACCATTTCCGCAAAACGCAGCCGAGTGTCTTGCCTTCTTGTATCCGCGGCTCGCGTCCGGCCAGTAAATCTTCAAGCGCGTCGCGGACATAGTGTTTAGCGTCATTGTGTAGATCCATCTGATCAGAATCGAGCCCGCCTCGATAGTGGACATTACTGCCAGCGTCGAGAATTACCGTGTACGTCGCGTACACAGCGTCAAAGGCATCGGCGAGCTTAGCACCGCTATCAATAAACAGAGGAAATGGAAATGCGTATTTGTGCGCTTCGTTGGCTGCGGTGCTAGCGGTGGTCCAAACTTCTGAGTCGACTGCCAAAAACTGTACGCCGCGTGGTGCGTATCGAGTCGCGAGCTGCCTTAGGCGTGCCGCGTGTGCCGCCAGACAATGGCAATCGGCCGACACGAAAATCAACACCGTGAAGTGACCGCGCGCTACCAGCTCTTGCCAAGGTTTCGGTTGCCCGTCGAGCGTCACCAATGTCAACGGCCTGACGCCGAGCTCGGCTTGGTGAGTGCAGCCTGCTAGACATAAACACAGAGTGAGCGAGACTACTTTCATCGGAATGCCCAAGTAAAACCAACTAAACCTCCGAGGCTAGCGGGTTGATTCGCCGATACGGATTGAACCGGCGGATCCAGAAATACATCGGCTAACAATCGTGCTTTATCGGTCAGGGGATATAGACCTGCAAGCGTGACGCGCAGCAAGCGATGGGAACTCTCCGCCACTTGCACGCCATTGACCGAGGAGTTGCCTTCCGCTGTGTAAGTACCAAACAAGGCTAGTGAGGCGCCCGAGTCAAGTACGTAGGCTGCAGATGCCAGCGCGGTAAATTGCGGGGCCAGCCCATAGCGAACTCCTTGCGACATTCTTGACGCTCGTTTAGAGGCCCAGCCTGAACATCCGACAAGCCAGGGGCCGAAGACCTGTTCCAGGGCCAACCCTAAGGTGCCTTGGAATGCGCCAATGCCCGTCGCGTCAGTTGCCAATGGTTTATGTGCATCCTCTACCGCGGTGCCGGTGGGCAAGGTCACTCCCGCTAGCAATCCGATGCCGGGAATGTATCGATGTTCTCGCGTGAGGACGAAATCATAGCGCACGGAAAGGTTAATGTCCCCGAGCCCTCCTCCCGTTTCTGAAGCTGTGGGCGTTTTGCGATAAGTCTCAACCCAGGGTACGAGCAGCGCCGCCTGCCCGCGGGGCAAAACTCTCACGGCGCCGAACAAGTCCTGCTCGAAGTCCAGCTCGTGGGCGCCGGCGGGTGCGGCCATGTATTGTCCTTGAGTATTGAAGTTGCCGGTAATATCCGAGACTCGAAACACAGCGCCGACCAGCCCGTATTCGTGAGGGCTCAGCCGCGCTGGTGTAACCGCATTTGATCCCGCACAGCAAGCTTGCGCGTTGGCTCGCAACGACCAAAGCACCACCGAGGTACAAACCACGAAAGCGCTGGTCCTACTGAACGTCAATAGGTACCGTAACATCGTCGGTCACGCTTCCGGAGATGGTCGTATCCAAGTTCCATCGACCCGGCATAAAAAGGTACACGTCGGTGGCCACGTAAATACCACTGCCGCTGGGGGAAACTTGCGGAATGACCGACGTGCCGTGACCCATGGCCGGCATCTCAGGAATGATGTCCAGCGTTAAGCCGTTATCTGGCTTACCGCTGGCGGCGTCCGTTACCAATAGTTTGACAGTGATGACGCCGCGAATGGGTGGTTGATTGGGAGCGGTCCAAGCGGAAACGCTGAGTGCTCCGTCTTGGCTGGTTACGGTCTGGTAAGGTTCCTCAGGGAAATTGGCGGCGGCGGATGCATCCAGGTTTGATGACGCCATTTTCCGAACTGCAACCCATCAATGGAATTGCAAAAATGAGGACTTGTAAAACGCGTGAGTGTCGTCTGAACATCACCGGGTGAAACTCAATTGTTGGGGGCTCCACATACAAGCCAGGTGAGAAGAGTGACGCGTTCGGATAGGGTCGGTGCGCTGGCGCCGCTGGGAGGCATGTTGCACGCGTACACTTGGTCAAGAATTGCGCCTCGATTCGCGTAGATAGCGGGGTAATTGGCATAGTCGCGCGCAGTATCCGAACCATCCGGGGAATGGCAAATCACGCATCGACTGCTGAATATGGGCGCCACATCAAGCCGGTAGCTGGGTTCGCTCGACGGGCAAGCAACTGGCAAATCCTGGGGGCAGGCTGCCGCCGCTGCCGGCTGGGAGCTACAAGCTGCGAGCGCAATCCCCAGCAGGGATTGCTTCAATGGCGGTGAGAAGCAGGGCGTACTCATGGCACATTGACGTAAAACGCTGCGTGTCCATGAGGAGACGTTGGCTGATCACATCCCGTCGGGAAGATATGGAACCGCACGGTCCATTGACCCGGGGCATCGAATTGAATGGGGCCGATCGAGTAGTTACCTGCCGAGATCTCTTGGGTCTTTTGGTTAGACACCAGACCCGGATGCGTGAGATCCAAAAACACTTCCAGATCGGGATCGGCACCGGTTACGAGCGTGCCAGTCGCCTTCGCCAGAATCTGCAAATTGAAGGTTACGTCAGCGTTCTCGCAAATGGCCGTGGAGGACCACGCGACATGGTACTTGCAATCGTCATCGTCACCCTCCGTGCTGTACATTGTATCTCCATATTCCGTCGTACCGGTTCCCGCGTCGTCGGTCCCCGCGCTGCTTGGTGACGCACAAATATTAGGGTCCACGGTCAGTATTGTGGTCCCACAGTGGTTGTCCAAAGGTCCGGACACTGGACCCCCTGGATTTGCGCAATTCGCGGCAGCAGATGGAGTTTTTGAGCTTGAGCTACAGCCAAACAGAATTGTGGTGATGATGGCTGCCGCTATTTTGCTCGGAGTAGATTGCTGCATAGGAAAACTGGGCTTTTGTTTCGAATTTGCGCTGTTCGGCAGTGCTGACAGGGGGAGATACCCCTCAATTGCATCGCAACCAGGCCTAATCATTTCGCGCGAGTCCATTAGCTACACTTAAGGCAAATGAATCATGCCGCCAGAGGCGAGTCTTCAGAATGCCGATTTGACTCGGCCGGATCCCCGAGTGTTCTCGGCAAAAAATATGTCTTGTCGGGAATTCACAGGTCTTTTTATTGTGGTTCTATTGCTCACGGTACCGGCGAGTTAGCGAGTTGAGCATTCTTGAGGACTGTGGAGTTTTTGGGCGGACTCGTGGTATAGCAGGCGCCGCGAAAGCTGAGCCGCAAGTCAATAGAGGACCCATGTTGAACAAAAGCATACAAGACTCGCTGAACACACAGATCAATCTCGAGCAATATTCAGCACAACTGTATCTTGCGATGAGTGCTGCCTGTGAAGCCAAGAGCTATCGTGGATTTGCTCATTGGCTGCGGGTACAAGCGGGGGAAGAAACAGCGCACGCGATGAAGCTGATCACCTTTGTATTGGATCGCGGTGGGCGCCTAGCCCTGCGAACTATCGAGGCTCCTCCGACAGAGTTTGGAACGGTGACGCAAGTTTTCGAAAGTATCCTTTCACACGAACAGAAGATTACCGCCAGCATCAACGCGCTCTTTGAACGGGCCCGTTCGGAAAAGGACTATGCTAGTGAAATCACACTTCAGTGGTATGTGACTGAACAGGTCGAGGAGGAAGCTAACGTGGGTCAAATTCTCGATCATTTGCGGGCGGTCGGCGAGCAAGGCGGCGGCATCTGGTATCTGGATTCGAAGCTGGGCAAGCGCGGCCGAAGCTAGTAGCGCGATTCTGTTGAAACGAGGGGTCCTTCAGACCCGGCCGCTGCGCGGCCATCGCGCTACTACTCAATGATGTTGGGCATTCGCCCAAACCCCAATTCTCCGCCGAATTGCTCATTTTCTTGGGCATTCGCCCAACCCAAATTATCCACCGAATTTCTTTTACCTCGATTCAATAAAATCGAGGTAATAGTTTGGTGTGCAACCCATGACAACCGGCAAGGCCGCTCTGCAAGCATTTTGAATCAGCTTGGTCCAAACCTCAGCTATGGCGAAACGAAAGCTGCACTCGTGGCTGAGTTCGAACGCATCTACGTTAGTCGTCTTCTTGAAACCCATCACGGAAACCTCTCGCTGGCGGCGCGAAGTGCTCAGATGGATCGCAAGTATCTCACTGACTTAATGCGGAAGCATCACCTGGAAAAGGTTCGAAATAGCGCGGCAACTACTAACGGGAATCCTGCTGGCCGGTGACGCCCTGTTTGCTATTTCTATTTGAAATGCCGGCACGCCGTGCGTTTGGGTTTCATTGGTGACTCGCAGGTTCACTACGCCCTTCGGGCGTTCCTCGCCGCGCGAGGACCGTCTACCTCCGTGAAAATGTACAGCGTGCTGTACTTTTTCACTCCGGTTCGTTGCGACGTTTTGATTGTGTTGGTCGTCTGGGCCCCGGCCCAGGACTCGCGGCAAACCGGGTCGGCGAGATGTGGTCACGGCAGAAATCCGGTGCGGGCGGAAAACGGGCTTAAGTTGGGCACCAACGGCCCGTTATTTTAGCCGGTGATTCACACAGCTCGACGGACGCCGGCCGATAGTCAAGACTGCTGGGTTGAGGAACCGTTCACGCCCACTCGAGAAAGGGGACGCACCATGCGCTGGAATAGGTTGGCAGTCATAGTTGGTCTGGTTGGTTCGCTAGCCTTCACTGCTGGTGCACGGGCAGCTGAGGTACAGGCTGGCCCGTGGACGCTTACTACGGACAACAACGCCCGGATCGTTTCCATGTCGTACCCCAATCCTCCGACTGGGCTAGGCGTTGTTCAGCTGCTGGTACTCGACATTGACGCCAATACAAAAGCAACGCAGGGGCACCTCACGTTCAAGAGTGGTGTCAAGCGGGACATGACCAAGGAAGAGGTCGCCTTTTACTACACGCAGCTCGAGGGACGCCAGGCAGCCTGGGACTATCTTGATACCAAGAACCAGGTCGCCAAATATGCGCCGCTTTCTGCCCCGCTGCCGGAGAAGCTCGCTGGGCACTTTATTCGCGTGATCATCCAGAACGGAAAAAACTTTTTCGGAACGCTCGCCTTTGAGTCAGCCCGGCCTGGGGGGTTCTTTCTCGCAATAGAGAGAGCCAGTGGAGGTCCAATAAGGTTTGAGAACAATATCGTCCGCGAAGTCCAGGTCGCCAAGTAGCAGGGGCCCAACCCGCCAAGACTCGACCAGAGGCAGCCGCTGGGGCCGGGGCCCCGGCGGCCAGCACATTAAGAAATCCCGGTCTTGCTTCGACATCCGTGCATACCATGGCAGCTGTAGAGGATGCGGTCGCGATCGTGCTTTAAAGACCCGCGGTGGAAATAGACCCCGTGTTGACGACTTCGAAGTCACTGCCCTGGACCTTGCTCAAATTCGACACCAGATCATCCATGTAATTGGTCCAGCCGTCGTTCGACTCACCGCTGATGTACCAATCGCTGCCGTTGTCCGCCAAAATGATTCCGTATCTCTTCAGTGCCGTCAAAACAACCAAAGTTGGACCAGAAAATGAACTGGTGTCATAGGACGCTTTCAATCGCAGCCGCAGTCCCATCGGTGGAAGGTCTGGATTGGTGGATTGACTCGCAGCATGTGTGGCGGGGTGGATGTAGCCTTGTTGCGTGTTGGCCATTGTGAACCGGATGGCGTGGGTAATCTCGCCCGCCATGACTTCTTGATATCGAACTAAACCCGGCAGAATCGGTAGCCCCGCGGCATCCGCCGAAGTCCACCCGTCGGGTCTGAGCGCATCTGACCCGAGGTGAAAAATTGCCCCGTTAGCCGCGGTCCAGCCGGAGGTACCCACCGGATTCTGTGCGTTGTAAAGCTCGTACAGCGTGCAGTTGCTGGGTGCGCCTGCCGTGTCGATGTAAAGCACATGTCGATCTGAATCAGTCGAGGCGTTCGGTCCGCCTTCGATGGGCGCGGTCAGCGGGATCGGATAGCAGAATTGGTTGGTCCCGCTGGGACAGAGATCCGTGTCGCTTTCCGAGGCGCCCCAACTTGCTGACCAAGTCATAGGCTGAGGCGTGGCGCCCGTGCCCGATGAAAATGGAATGCCGTAAAAATCGGTGGTCCAGTCGCCCCAATCAGGATGCATGCCCTTGGTAGGAGACATATTTGAAATATAGGCGGTGCTGTTGGCGTTGAGTGAGAGCGCCGATACGTCTTGATTCCACGGATTGTCAGCGGGAAAAATCGTACATCCGCCAATCGTGCCAACCTGGCTGGCACCGGATCCACCGCCGGCCCCCGCCGCGGCAATTCCCGTTCCACCCGTGTGCGTTCCGCCGCCCACGTTTGTCGACCCACCGACGCCCGCGTCCTGTGTGCCGCCGCTGGGCGACTGACCTGAGCACGCGACTGTTGCCAGAGCGCCGAACAAGATTGACTGAACCGAACGCATGCTACACCTCCAGATGGTGTTGGTACTTCTTGCCACCATGCACCGAGTACGGAAAACTCGCAATACGCTTTAGACGCACTCGCAGAACTTCACAATAGCGACACTGTCGTCTTGGGCTCTGTAGCCATTGCAACCACACGCGCGCCCTCGCAAGTACACGGTTCCGAGCTAACGGGCGTTTTCGCAACCGGTACCGCCGGCCACAACATTTCAACCGGATACGTTTGAATGAGTTCTGCTCCACAAGTCAGCCAACGAAATCCGCCACTTGATGAGCGCAATCGAAATCGGTGTCTCCGTGCCGCTGTGACCCAATTTCCGATGCTGGTGTGGGCGACACGCGCACGACAGAATGCTTAGGGTGTGCCGCCGGACGTGCAGGTTGCCCCGGTCACTGAAGTAGGTCTTGGCCCCTCGACCTTAATTGGTTACAGCCGCGGCTTTTTGAAGGAGTCGCCGGCTTTGCTGGACTAAGCGGCGCTCGTGGTCTACGCCGCGGACCATCGAACCTGGGCGTGGTGCCTGCGCTTGGCTCGATGACTCGGACGCCTAGGAATACCCGAAGGGGTAGAAAGTCTTTTCCCTCAATGCCCAAGAAAAAACGACGTTCGACATCTCGCCATCGCCTGACTGCGGCTACCGCCGACAAATACGTGCTTTACGAAAAATCCGTCCAAGATCCGGACTTTGAAATCAAGCTGTTTGACAAAGTCTATCGACGTACTGGAAAAAAAGCCTTGAACCTGCGCGAGGACTTTTGTGGAACCGCTTTACTCTGTGCTCGCTGGGTGACTGGTCACTCCGATCGGGTCGCCACCGGTGTAGATCTTGACTCCGAAGTGTTGGCTTGGGGACGGGAGCATCACATCGACCCGCTCGGTGAAAAGGCGAGCCGAGTTCAACTGCTGCAATCGGACGTCCTGGAGCCAAACCGGGGCAGGCACGATGTAATTGCGGCGTTGAATTTCAGCTATTGGGTGTTTAAGACTCGAGATGTCCTGCGCCAATATTTCCGCAGCACCAAGCAACGATTGGCCAAAGACGGCGTGTTCGTTATTGACGCCTACGGCGGTTGGGAATCGCAGGAGCCGATGCTGGAACCTCGGCGGATTCCCGGCGGCTTTACGTACGTTTGGGATCAGGACGGATTTGATCCCATCTCACACGATATTTTGAACCACATTCACTTCGAGTTCCCGGACAAGACCAAGCTTGACCGTGCCTTTACGTATGACTGGCGATTTTGGACGATTCCGGAATTGCAGGAGGTGATGCGCGAGGCAGGCTTTGCCGACGTGGACGTGTGGTGGGACGACACGGATAATGACGATAATCCGGTGTATCGTCCCAGACGTCACGTGTCCAATCAACCCGGCTGGGTTGCGTATGTCGTGGGTCGGGTTGAGCCGTCGGCGCAGCGAGAGAAGGCAGCTGATGCGCTGAATCGACGCTCCCCGCGGCGATAGTCCACGTCGAGGGACGTATCGATGACGGTAGTCGGACGTTTGGCCCCCAGCCCGACCGGTCATTTGCACCTAGGTCATGCTCGAAGTTTTTTGATTGCCTGGTGGAGCGCGCGCAGCCAAAAGGGGCGCGTCGTACTGCGCATCGAGGACCTTGACGCGCAACGAAGCCGACGCGAGCTCATCGACGATTGCCTTCGGGACATAGAGTGGTTGGGTTTAGATTGGGACGTCGGTCCCCGCATGCAGTCTTCCGGAGTCGGGGAAATCCTTGCAGCGGCTGAGAAATTGACACACGACAGTTTCGCATACCACTGTATTTGCAGTCGCTCTGACGCAAAGGAGGCCGCCAGCGCGCCTCAAGAAGGGGTCACCGAGTGGCGCTATCCGGGAACCTGTCGCGGCCTGTTCCGGAGTCGAGCTGAAGCGGTAGCCCGAAGCGGCAACCCGCCGACATTGCGTTTCGCCGTTGTTCCGGGGCTGATTACTGTAAACGACGCGTTTGCAGGGTCCCACACCTTTGACGTAACGGCTGAGGTGGGTGATTTTCCAATCCTTCGGCGGGACGAAACACCTTGTTATCAGCTGGCTGCCGTGGTCGACGACGCGAGGGATGGTGTCACCGAAGTGCTGCGAGGCGACGACCTTTTGGCAAGTGCTGCCCGGCAGCAACTGTTATATAGGGCCCTCAATTTGAAGATTCCTCGGTGGGTGCACGTGCCGCTGGTCACGGACGTTCAAGGTCGGCGACTAGCTAAGCGAGCCGACGATGTGTCGTTGCACGAACTACGACAACGAGGAGTCGATCCCAGGGCGTTGGTCGCCTGGGTCGCTGATTCCATTGGGTGCCATTTTGAGGGTATCGCCACAGTTCGTGAAGTACTTGAGGTTTTTCGATTGGACACAATACCCAAGCAGAGAGTTTCGGTGAAATCTAGCGCTTGGCTGCCAATAGACTTGGGTCCTAGATCTCGAGGTTGAAAGGGCTCGGCATTTCCCAACCGAAATGCTGGTTGCACACGTGCAATCATGGTGACCTTCGTCATCGCGCAACTCTTCAAACCACGGCAAACAGTAGCTGGCACGTGATGTGCTAGTTTTCACGCCGGCGGCGCCCTCGGTGTCCCCCCCATCCGTGGGTGGCCGCCTTTATAAACTGGCAACCGGGGCCGTTTGCGCGCTTCAGTTGTGGGCAAATGTAGGTAATATCCTAGGTTCACCGACATATTTGAACTCGGACCCTTGGGCCAGGTCATAGTGAATGCTGTCGGCTCTTAATTAAGCTCATGCAAGGGCCGTAACTAATTCTGCGCGTCGCAGCGCCCCTCCCCAATTCGGCCGGGTCGACCGTCCAAGAGCGTTTCGACCCGGCCGTGCTTTATGAGGTCCTAGTGGCGCGCTCCCATCGAAGTGATGGGTCCTGCGGAGCGAACTTCTAGTACCCTGTTTCTATTGAACCGAGGTACTAGGCCTTGCCCCCAGAAGACGGGGACGAGCCACGTTGTGATTCCGCGCCGGAACCCATTAATACGGCGAGCCAACGCCACTCGCTGCTGTTCTCGAGCAATATTTTGATAGTCATTGTCAAGGGAACGCTGAGCAACATGCCACCTGCCCCCCAGATCCAGCCCCATACAATCAGTGACACGAACACTACGAAGGAACTTAGACCCAGGCGACGTCCCAACAATTGGGGCTCGATGACATTACCTACAACCGTGTGCAATGTTGCGAGGAGCCCCAATACTATCATCATGTGCCCCGGCCCCTTTTGGAGCAAGGCCAAAAGCACTGGCGGAGCGCTGGCTACGAAGGGCCCGATATTCGGCACGTAACCCAATATCAATGCTAAAAGGGCCCATAACGGCGCAAAATCCACGCCCAGGATGGTTAGAACAATCAGCGTGACTGTGCTGGTCGTGAGACAAAGGTAGGTCTTTAGCACAATGTAATGTTTTATCTCGCTGGCCACATGGCGCACTTGCTCCAATTCCTCCTCAGGACGCCTAAAGGCCAGGCGCAGGCGAGCTGGCAAATCGGCGGCGTCAAAGAGCAAGAATACGACCATGAGCAAGACTAAGATTGTGTAGGAGAGCAAAGAGGCCAATTGTGTCAGCGCGTTTCCCACGATTGTCAGCACTTTACCGGTGTTGACGGTCGCCATTAGCTGGGTAACGTTCGGCCTTATGCCATGGCTACGGAGCCAAAGGGTCAGTGATGCAACAATGTCCAATACTTTCTCTTGATATTGCGGCATCGCTACCGCAAAGGCATTGAGACTCGACCCCACAAAGCTGCCCGCAAGAACCAAGAGAGCAATTACTGCCAGGACCAAGAGGGGAATGGCAATCGCAACCGGCACCCCGTAGCGACGCAGGAGCCTGACGACCGGGGCCAGCAACACCGTGATAAATGCGGCAAACGCGACCGGAACCAAAATGCCCGACGCTTCGCGCAGCCCCGCAATAATCAGCACCAATGCAGCAGCGGCGTACAAACCTCGAAAAGTCGCGGTGGCACGCACCGACAACGGTGCCGATTCACTCACGACTTGCGCTCCAACGGGCTGGTCATTGGTCAGGGGCATCCTACTCGACTCATGAGCGCAATAGGTCCAAAAGTGCGCCTTCAGTCGACATCTGACGTACAGTCAGTCGAAAAGACGCCATTTGAGCCAGTCCTGAATCGTGTTCGAGCCGCACCTCAGACTCGCTTGGCACGCTTGCACTGAGAATTCGCACCTCCGAACGGCCGACACGACGTAAGGCAAGTTAGTAAAAGCGGTCTCAAGTAATTTCAAAACCGTGACGTAGATGACGATCATATGTCCCGTCATCTAGTGCCCAGTCATGCAAGCCTAGTAGCATTGGTTCTGACTACTGTACCGAGCCTGACCGCCATCTCGTTTGCAGCGGATTCTAGTTCCAAATCAACCGCCAGCGAATGGGCAGCGCAAGATTCGCCGCAAGTTGTGCAATTGCGGGAAGGAGTGAAACTCACATTGGCGCCCGGTACTCGAGTCGTTCGACAACCCACTATTCCGGTTCCGCCACATCTCAAGGATTTGGCTCCGCGCGCCTATGCTGTGGAGCTTATAAGAGGGCGCCTTGATGTGGATATTGATTCATGTAAAAAGCCCATATTCGGGGTGATGGTGCGTGCTCCCCGACGGGTCGCAGCCTTTTCGAAAGGCGGCAAGAGTACGATAGTCGCGTCGCCACAAGGGGTAGTCATTGCCGACATCGCGGGCAATGATTTATCGGGCTCATCGGCGGACAAGTGGCGATCTCTGCGCGCAGGTGCCGCGCTCGTTGTTAGTCGCGAATCTCCCGCAGGCGCAGTTCGTGAATTGCTAAAAAGCCCCACTTTGCAAGCGGGAAACACCTTGAAATTCAATCTTGGAGCCAGCGAGCCCACCCAGCTGAGTTGGTCCGCTGTTCCGGAAGCGCAAAGCTACCGAGTCACACTTTGGCAAGAGACAGCCGAAGGCCCAATCCCAGTCAATGTCATTGAAGTGCCACAATCGCCACTTGAATTGCCGCCACTAAAGCCTGGCCACTATACAGCTACCGTGTCAGCCGTTGACCGCTGGAGCATTGACTCACCCCCTTCAAACGCCGTACCCATTCGCGTCATCGGTGTTGAGCTTCCCGAAGGCGCTTACCTTTATCACGGGATTTCACAATTAGGACCACTGCAGCAAGTTCATCTCTCGCAAGTTGAAGGCCTGGAAATGGCTTACGGCTCAGCAGACCTATTCAGTCAGGCGCCGGATTCGTTAGGGCTGCCAACTGGCCACTCGCTGTTAGCGCGATTCAGGGAGCGAGGCGCGAGTGAAGAGGCTAAGCTGATGCTCGAACCGCGATCAATTCGAAGCTCAATCCAATTTGAGCCCAAAAGAGCACATTGGCCGGGACAAGCCGTAAAGGTCACAGTTCGAATACTCGGCCCGGATGGCTCAAGCTTGCCCGATTCTGTCGACGTTGCACTGAACGCTTCAGTAAACGCGAGACCCATCGACGTGGGTTGGGCACATGAGGGCAATACTTGGATAACTCGAATTGAGCAGCCCCCGCTATCTGGCCCGTGGATCCTGCGTGTAACGGCGAGTGATCAAATGGGGCAAGTCCTGGCTCATGATTTCGTTGAAATCGCGTTGCCGACCCATCCCCAAGAGCCGAGATACTCAAGTCGATATTGAGGTTGACTTTTTCCCCACTGCAGGGTCGGGTCGCTTTTTCGCCTAAGGTCTAATTAATGATTAATTCTGGCCTCGACGATGAGTCAGCCAGGCGCTGCGATATTTGATTTGGACGGTGTTCTTCTAGACACAGAGCCATTATATACCCAGGCAACTGAGACCGTGCTCGCACGATATGGCAAATCTTACACTTGGGCACTAAAACAATTTATCATGGGACGTTCACCCATGCAAGGAGCTTCCTGGCTTGTAAACAAGCTCAAGCTTCCGATCTCTCCCGATCAATACTTGCATGAAAGAGCGGTTTGGCTAAAACAACTGTTTCTCGACTGCCCCACTATTGACGGTGCGGAACACCTCGTGAAGAGGCTGCGTTCACTAGGTGTTCGTTTAGCAGTGGCCACCAGCAGTGAACGTGAAATGTACGATCTCAAAGTCAGTTCACATGCATGGTTTAGCCTATTTCAAAGCGTGGTGTGCGGTGACGATCCAAGGCTTAGTCAGGCAAAGCCTGCGCCAGACATTTTCCTTCTGGCCGCATCTGAACTAGGCGCCACAAGCGACCAATGTCTGGTATTCGAAGACTCACCTGCGGGCGTTACCGCGGGAAAGGCGGCAAAGATGCGAGTAATCGCCCGGCTTTCGCCCCCACTGGTCCGAAGCGATCTCGCCCTTGCCGACATGATAGTGTCAAATTACGATGAGATTGACTGGGAAGAGCTGCTACGGCGTTTAACGCGGACAAACTCTTACTCCTCGCCGTTGCGGCCAATTATGGCGGGAATACCACTTTTCGGTGCCGAACCATATTCCTGCAATTTGTATTGGATTTTACGGACACTGATGCCTAGCACATCTGCTGCGCGACTTGTCGATCCGCTTTGCGCGGCTAGCGTGGTTAATATCACATAGCGCTCGATATCGCCCATCGTGGATCCGGGAATGGGTGGTGCACCAACATTCGGTCCCGGAACAACCTCCGGCGGCAAGTGTTCCGCCTCTATCACTCCACTTTCCGACAGAACCACCGCACGCTCGATGACATTTTCGAGCTCTCTTACGTTTCCTGGCCAAGTGTAAGCGGCCAGACGCGTCAGTGCGGCCTCGGACAGCCGATCGACTTTCTTGGCGTTCTCTTCGGCATATCTCCGGAGAAAATGCATCGCCAGCGCCGGCACATCGGACGCGCGCTCGCGCAGTGGCGGGAGTTGCAAATTGATGACATTGAGACGATAGAACAAGTCTTCCCGGAATTTGCCTTCACTTACCATACCCCTAAGGTCTCGGTTGGTTGCCGCGATGACTCGCGTGTCCACGCGAATTGATGTATTTGAATTAATGCGCTCGAATTCGTGTTCCTGAAACAAGCGAAGCAAGCGAATCTGAATCGCCGGAGAGATATCACCAATCTCATCAATAAAAAGTGTTCCTCCATTGGCCTGCTCCAGGCGCCCTTCGCGCTGCCTTTGCGAGCCGCTTTGCGGTTCTGGCTCGAAGCCAAAGAGCTCGCTCTCCAAGATATTCTCAGCCAAGGACGCGCAATGCAACTTGATGAACGGCCCTGCGGCGCGATTGGAACGCTGGTGAATTGCGGCTGCAATCAGCTCCTTGCCGGTCCCCGATTCACCGGTTAAGAGGATGGTGGCGCGACTTTGGGCAACCTGAGCCGCAATCTTGAATATCTGCTGCATAGCGGGCGCCGCGCCTACGACATTTTCAAATTTATAACGCTCGTCAAGCCGCTTTCTCAAATCTTGAGCTTCTCGACGCAATCGATTTTCGAGCAGCGCCCGTTCAATGACGATCAAAAGCTCGTCGGTGTTGATAGGCTTAGTGAGATAGTCAACAGCGCCGCTACGCATTGCCAGTACGGCCGTGTTGACAGCGCCAAAGGCGGTCATCACCACAACGGGCAGACCTGGTGAACGCTCCCGAACCTTGGTCAACAGCTCGACACCGTCCATGCCGGGCATCTTCAAATCGGTCAGTACTAGGTCCGGCTCGAACTCGGCAAATCTTCCGAGGCCCTTGAATCCGTCCGCGGCCGTTTCGCAGCAATAGCCTTCTTCACGAAGGATCTCAGCCAATGCATTTCTTGCATTTGACTCATCATCGACGATCAGAATTCGTCCATTAATGCTCACGGCGTGTCTCCCAAACAAGGTGTGGTCACTGGGCACCTGCTGGAACCACCCGAGGTTCCGTGACGGGCAGACCAAAATCCCAGTCAGGCGCGCAAGTGTTGCGTCAGGTTAACGCTCGGCGCAATGCTTTCGCGCACTGGCCAAGAGGCCGTAGCTGTTGGCATGCGGGGGCTCAATCCCATAAATACCGTGCCATCGGGGCAATTATGCGTGAGTCGGATCTTGCGGCAGCAGGATCGTAAATCGGGTCTCCCCGGGACGGGAGGCCACCTGAATCGTCCCGCCGTGATCGGCGACGATTCGATGCACGATGGCTAAACCGAGACCGGTGCCCCCTTCTTTGGTGGTGTAAAATGCGTCGAATATGGGTTGCTCTTCAGAAAAACCGGGTCCGGTATCTTCGACGTCAATCAGAACGTTGCCCGCAGTGTCTGGGCCGCGCGTGCGCAGCGTCAGCACTCCGTGATGGTTCATAGCTTCGATGGCGTTGCGGAGCAAATTAAGAAATACCTGACGAAAACGCGGTGGGTTGACCTGAATATTGCCAGCTTCGCTGTCCATTTCGGTCCTTAGTTCAATGCCCAATGACTGCACCTCGGGACCAATTAATCTGACCACGCTCTTCAGGATATCGTTCGCGGCAACGCGCTGAAGATCCAAGGGTCGGGGCTGAGCGAATGCCAAAAAATCACTGACCAGTCGATCCAATCGTCGGATTTCCTCGCGAACAGTTCGACCGATGTCAAGCACGCCATCCACCGAAACTATTCCTTTACTAAGGCGTCGCTCCAGCAGATCGAGCTGAAGTTGTGCGCTGTTAAGCGGGTTTCTTACCTCATGAGCCAGCCCCGCTGCTAAGGTTCCCACCGCCGCCAGTCGCTCTGCACGCACCGTACGTCTCAGCATCTCCCGTTCGTCGGTCACGTCTATGCCAGTTGCGTACGTTACATTGCCCAGATAGCCCTCGGGCACCGAGGTACATTGCCAACGCACCAGGCGATGACCACCGACTTTTAGCGGCAAAAGGCGATCCGAGCCGCCCTCTCCGACAATGTGGGCCCCGGGCTGTCCCAGCATCTCTTGCCGAAGGTAGCCGGTAACTTCTTCTAGCCGGCGATTCCAAAGGGCTATGTTTCCCAGGCGGTCGAGCGCGAGCACGAAAATTGGCATAGCCTCCACCACTTCACGGTGTTGACGCTCCGAACTTTCAAGTTCGCGTCGCAGCTGCTCATGTTCACGGTGCCCGCGGGCTTGAACGAGTGCTCGGCGAGCCGTGTCAACCAGATCTTCAGGGCGAACTGGCTTAAGCACGTACGCGAACGCACTAGTGCGAACCGCGTTGATCGCGCTCTCCAACGTTCCATCGCCGGTGACTATCACGACTTGCACGAACGGGGACATAGCCCTGAGTCGGGTCACAACGTCCGTGCCACGCACGTCGGGCAAGTGCAAATCTACAAATGCGACGTCGAACGAGCGCCTCGCCATGAGCTGCTCAGCGGCCGCTCCATCCGCGGCCACCGCGCACTCGGCGCCAGGTTCGATGTCAGTCAAAAGCTCGCACATGCTTTCTGCGAGCTCGCGGTGGTCGTCAACCACCAAGAAGGCTGCTGCGCTCACGACCGATCCCGCGTAATATTACCTGCCATTAGTTGCGTTTCGGCGTCATTGGCTGGTGTCGAAATTGCGGCAGCCATCAAGCGCCTGGCTAGTGCAAGCCAACGCTCAATGTCGAGTGGCTTTGACAGCACGTCGATTGCACCTGCAGTTTGGGCCCTCTGCACAATTCTGTCATCCGCATAGGCGGTTATCAGAACTGCCGGTATTGACAACCCACGACGATTGAGTTCCTCAATTAGTTCAACGCCGTTTTGACCCGGCAGGCGAAGATCGGTGAAGAGACCCTGGAACGATTCACGCTCCAAACGTTCAAGTGCTTGCTCTGCGTCAACCGCGACCGTTGCATGGGTGCCCTCCAAGGTAAGCAATTCACACAAGTCTTGGGCAAAGTCACGATTGTCGTCTACAACGAGAAATCGACAACGGTCAACCATAAGTAAAGGTACCTTTCATAGGGGACTTTCGCAATCATGCTGATGGATGCAAGGTCAATTCAGCACTTTGTGCGCCCGATGGTGGAAGCCACACTAGGAAACTAGCCCCGGTTCCCAACCGCTCGAGTTCAATGGTGCCGCCATGAGCTGAGATAATCCTCTGGCAGAGGGCCAGACCTAGGCCATTGCCGTCAGCCTTGGTCGTGAAGAGTGGCTCAAATATGCGGCTCTGATCAGCGGGTGCAACACCCGGGCCGCTATCTCGAATCCGAATTGCAATCCCATTATTGGCTGTAAATCCCTCAACTTCTAAGGTTCCGGCGCCCCCGATTGCGTCGCGGCCATTTTCAGCAAATTTACCAGGACGCTGCGCAATTGTTCCGGGTCCGCCATTACCGCCAAGTTGGGTGCAAGCTTTTTTCGCTGAACTACCGATTCGGGCAACCTCAGGGCATCAAGTGCCTCATCCACCAGTCGCTCGAGGTAGATGAACTGTCTCTGTGGGGGACGGCTTCGCGCGAGTTCGAGCAAGTCGGTAATAATCTTTGAACACAATTGCACTTGTTTCCGCGCTTTTTCTAGGTGGCGCCTGGCTGCTTCATCGACAACCCCCAGTTTATCTAGCCGCTGTGAAACAAGATATACGCTGGTTTCAATGGTTCCCAGGGGGTTACGCAATTCGTGGCCAATAGTGGCAGCTAATTGACCAATGGTAGCCAACCTCTCATGGGTCTTGATTTGATCCTGTTGATGCTCTCGATAGCTCTCAAGCATCAATGTGAGTTCCAAATCCAGAATTCGATTGACTGCCAGTAGCGTGGCATTCAGTTGCGGGGTGTCGCTGATTCTCTGAAACGCAAGGGTGAGAAGCTGGCTTCGGATGCAGTTCATCGCCGTAAACATCATTTCCTGTGGCAGGTCGATGTGTACGTGCGCCTTGCCGATGCGCCTTCGCGATTCTAAAAATGCGCCACCGGAATGAGGACCCGAGAGAGCGGATTCTAACCAGATAACCAGGGACTGTTTGAGACAATGCAGGTTGAGTTCGGCGCCCTCAGACCGTCGAATCATCGATGGATCGCGACTGATGCACTCGCAAAACTCGTTGACAATTGTCGGAATTTCGCGCTTAACCAGGTCGAAAAAGCTGGCCAGTGTCGTGGTGGCAGTCGCATCTAGCCCAAGACTGGTGAGCACTTCTTCTAGGCGTCGTGGGTCCATTCTCCAGAGCATGCCAAGTTATGCGGACACGGCAATGACTGCCGCCGCTGGGGTCGAGGCATGCCTCTTCCCCGCTAAAATCGTCGCGATTGAGTCGAGTTTCCAAAACCCGGTTGCGCGCCTCGACGACGCGCACAATCATGCGAATGATGTCGGATTCGACCGAACAATCAGAGCTTCAAATCAGCTCACCTGAAGCGAATTGCGCAGAGGGATTGGACGAAACCCCTCGACCGGCCGGTCGCGTTTGGATTTGGTTGGGGATTGTCGCAACTGCGATCGGAGTGGTGGCTGGATTGGTAATGAGCAGCGTCGGTTCTTAGGCGAAATGATGTCGGACATCACCCAGGTCTTACGCGGATTTGATTGGGGCAAAATAGCCAGCCTGCGGCTTCGGGCGGAGTCAATTGCCGAAGGAATATACCTCGGCAGTCATCGTAGCATCCGGCGCGGTTCCGGTGTCGAATTCAGCGGGCATCGAAACTACGTGCCCGGCGACGATCTTCGATGGCTGGACCGTCACGCGCTGATGCGCCACGCGCGTTTATTGATCCGTGAATTTGAAACAGAAACTGATCGAGTTCTACGTCTCGTCGTTGATGCCACGGCGTCAATGGGCTACAAAAGTGAGTCTGCGCCAGCAACAAAATTAGAATTTTCAATACTCTTGGCAGCGGTGCTGGCTCGAATCGCGATTGCGGGCGGCGATCCGGTAGCGCTGGACTGGATTGGAGGGGCTAATTGCCGTTGGCTACCGCCCTTGGCGGGGCGTCAAGCCTTCGAACGGGTCGTGGGCGCGTTGGAAGTGGCTCGCGCCCGGGGCGATCTGCATGCAGACGCCGAGGCGATTGAGCACGCGCTCATGCCGGTGCTGCGTTACGCGCGGCGCGGCACTTCAATCGCAATATTTACCGATCTTGCGGATTTGCCAGAAGCCATTGTTTCACGCACGATTGGCCTGTGTACTCGCGGTCGGCGCGTAATTGTGGTGCGTATCCTAGATCCCGCTGAAATGAATTTCACATTTCGAGGGCCCGTTCATTTGCGCGCCTTGGAAGGCGCGTTATCGGTGACCACAGATGCCACCAGCGCCCGCAGCCAATACTTATCGGCTCTCCAGCGAGAGTCCCAGGATTTTGCCGCAAGCATCGCGCAAAGGGGTGGACGCTTCGTCACTGTTTGCACCGACGCTGAACCTGCAGATGCAATCCGAAATATCATTGCAGGCTTCGGAGGCGGGAGCGTAAAGTCGTGACATTCTTGACGGTTGGCGCGCTCGGGATCGCCCTCTTGGTTCTGGTACCGACCATCGCACATCTCTTGCAGCGGGGCGGCCGTGATGCGGTTGGTTTTCCTCTGGTTCGACTGGTGTTGCCGGTTCCAAAATTATCCAGCCGACGCGGAAGGCTGCAAGATCGCCTTTTGTTTGGGCTGCGCGGCACGCTTATCGTCACGCTGGCCCTGCTGGGGGCTGTCCCACTGATTCGCTGTGACCACCCGGTGCTCACCCGCCAACAAGGGGCGTCGGTAGCTCTGGCTATTATTCTGGATGACTCCGGCAGCATGCGGGCCCAATTGCCGGACGGTGCGGTGCGATTCGATCGCGCCAAGCTTCGCGCCTCACAAATAATATCCCAACTGCACGAGGGGGATCTGGCTGCGCTCGTTCTAGCGGGCCAGCCCGCTCGGCTGATTGCCGGAGCCACCACACAGCTACGCGTAGTTCGTGAACTGTGCCTCAAAGCTCCGGCATCTGACCGCAGCACGGACCTGGCTTCGGCCGTAGACCTTGCCGAGAATTCGTTGCGTGATTTGCCTCAAATTGACCGCCGTATCGTTATATTCAGTGATCTCAGTCAGCCAATCCCCCAGACTGGCGTGGCGCACTGGATACCCGATCCGGAATTAGCCAGCCCGGTCCACGACTGCGGGATAGTGTCCGCGATACAGCGCGGCAGTCAGGTAGATGTGGACATTGCTTGCTCGGATGTCAAAAGTGAGCCCGCTCGCCAGTTGTCTTTGACCAAGAGCAAGCCTGCCGCGTCAAAAAATGCTGAATCTCAAGCATTGGTCAAGCCAATTGTCGGTGGCAAAACAACTCAAACGATCAGATTCGATTCAGTGCCGAGCGACGTAGAGTGGGTGGCTCGCCTTGACGGTAGCGACGCCAATCCTCACAATAACATGGCACCTGTCTTTGCTGGCACGGTAGGAACCGTCGTTGCTACCCTTACTGATTACACTACAGCGAGGGCGGCCACGGGTGGTCCGCCGCTGGTTGAACAAGCATTGTCCGCATTCCGCGGGGATCTTGTGTTGCGGCCGTGGACCACCTTACCCGACGACGAACGATCCTATAATGAAGTCTCGCTCTTGGTCCTGGACGATCCACCTCTGTACGGTCCAGAAGTGCGCGCGGCCCTTCAAAAATGGATTTTGCGCGGCGGCATTGCATTCGCTTGGCTCGGTCCGCGTGCCGTGTCTGATACGTTAGGCACGTCTCTTTCACCCTTTATTGAAGGCAGTGCCAGGTGGGAATCAACCGAGGTGGATGGATTTGACGTGAGCAGCCTCAAGTGGTTGGGACCTACCGGGGCGTCCTTCTCAGATTTACACGCGAGCGGGAGGTTATTGCTCGACGAAGCCCTGCCAACCGCAAGTACGGTGCGAGCTCGGTGGTCCGATTTTCGAGCAGCACTAGTAGAGCATCCGATAGGTCGAGGAATGGTCTGGACTATGGGGCTGCCCGTGTTAACGGAAATCAGTGATATTGGCCTGCGCTCAGGCTTTTTGGCACTCTTTGAACACATCATTGAGATCACTCGGCAGCGAGGGCTGGCACCGATTGCGGCCGTGGGTTATGGTTGGAAATTCGATCGAGATGAAAAGGTTCAAGTCGAGGATCCGCAGGGTGTTACGCAGTCGCTAGCCGCCGCACTGGATTCAACCTCGATTGAGAAGTCGTACGTGCCGACTCTCGCAGGCATCTATAAGATACGCCGGAACGAGCAGGTGGAAACTCGGTTGGCGCATATTGAGGCGCAGGAAATCACGGACGCTCCCAATCGAGCCAATTCACTCGACCCAAGCCGAGCGTCCCCCCAGCGAAATCGATTGGACTTGTCTTCCAACTTGGTCTTGGCCCTAGCGATAATTGCGCTCTTGGAACTGGCGGTCTCGTCTTTTCCCAAGGGAATGATAAGATCCCCTCTACGCCACCGCCCCAAGCAACGCCCATCAATGTGAGGGTGCCTGGGGTTGTTGCGGGCAAGAATGCTAGGGCGCAGGGCCCCGTTCCGTCGTACAATCCCCTGAAGTCTGCTGCTTGGATTGGTGCTGAAGTGCGGTGGGCTGAGGAGCCGAGGCATGGACAAGCGATGGTACCCTGCAGCAATTTCAGCAATTCTTATCGCATGCGGCGGATCTGCGTTTGAAGGCGAGGGCACGGGTGGTAAACCTAGTATTGACGGGGGTGGGCCGGCAACGGGAGGTCTGACAGCGACCGGTGGTGGGACTGCATCGGGCGGCGCGGAGGGAACTGGTGGGGCTAGCGAAACTGGTGGAACGAAGGCTGCAAAGGGAGGCGCTTCCAGCACCGGTGGGAGTAAGTCTACCACGGCAGGTGCTTCCAGCACCGGCGGTACGAAGTCTGGGACGGGAGGTGCCTCCTCCAGTACGGGCGGGACATCGTCCTTGACGGCAGGTGCTCCCAGCACCGGCGGGACGAAGACGGCAACGGGAGGTGCTTCCGCTACTGGTGGGACGAAAGCTGCAACGGGAGGTACTTCTACCAACGGCGGGACTAGTGGTATAAAGAAGACTACAACCGGCGGAGCATCGGCTGCGGGCGGCGTAGCCACAGCCTATGGACCGCTCCCTTCGGGTGGAATTGGTACCAATGGTGGAGCAAATCCAATGGGAGGAAGCCTGTCCACCGGTGGAATTGACACGGGTTTGCCAACCGGTGGCACTCAAGGTCTAGGTGGCATAGCACCCGTCTACGGCGTTATTACCTCACCTGTTGTGAACTAACTTTTTGGGTATCTCGCCAGTTCGGCTGGGCGATGGCCTTCGCGGGCTTGCCGAATTCTACCTCCCGCCTCAAGCCTAAGGCCGTGGACAGCACTGAGGCCATCACACGAAGTATCCGAATTCAGGTTCAAAGCCGATATCTACCTGAGCGCAGCGCCCCGCCGCGGAGCCAGTGGTTCTTTGCCTACATTATTCGGATTTCCAACGAAGGCCCCGAAACTATTCAACTTCTGACGCGGCATTGGGTGATAACTGACGCAACAGGCCACGTTGAAGAAGTGAACGGCGATGGCGTTGTGGGCGAGCAGCCCGTCATTGAGCCGGGGCAAGTCTTCGAGTACTCCTCCGGATGCCCGCTTACGACACCATTTGGGTCGATGCGCGGCGAATACCAAATGATTACGCCGGGCGGAGATTCGTTCGACGTGACGATTCCGGCGTTTGTCTTGAGGATACCTGGGTCGATGAACTAATCCCCCATCCCCTTGCCAATCTACGTCTCGAGCACCCGCCGAAGTTCGCCCAATAGGCCTGAGGGGCTTATTCAGAATGCGTAGCCAAGATTGAACGCCAATCGCGGAAGCCAGCCATCGCCCGCGTTCCAGTTTATTAGTATGTCGATTCCCGCACCCATGAGCGACAGTTTTTCGCTGCTCTTCGTGTATTGCACACCGGCGCCGATGCCGACGGAGAAGTGATCCTGTTGCCATTGCCACCCGACATCAAAAGCCCCACCAACACTAGTGAAGACCTCGGCGCTAGTATGGCCCTCGTAGGTACCTGTTAGCTTACGCCTTGCGATGAGCAGCGACGGGCCGGCGAAGAATCCATCGAAACCGTGCCTGCCCGAGTAAAAACGATAGCCCAGTTCCGCACCAACACCATTGAGAGTGTCCGTACAGTTACCATTTAGGCAGCCACCGTCATCGGGTAAGCTGCCACTAAGGTAATCATAGTGAGGAGTGAGGATGAGGCCGTGGTGCAGTACAGGTTGATATTCAAAGTTGAAACCGTAGCGACCAATAATGAGATTGAGTGGGTTGAACGTAAGCGCGAAACGGCTGGGCTCAGGCGAAGGCGCACCGTTCTGGACTGGTGTGCTAGTTTCGCCTTGAGCCTCCGTTGCGATCGGCCACTGCGTGCGTTCAGGCTGCTCAGCAAGAGCATTCATTTCGAAAACGATAAAATGGGCAACGCAAGCTAATTTGAGAAACGACTGCAGTGGCTTGAGGCAACGCCTGTGCGGACGAGCGTGCCTGGCAGTCAAGGTCAGCATCATATGAGATTCGTGGTCGCATGAGCCAGCATTCGAGTTTCGGCGAGAATTAGTAACGAACGGTGGCTCCATACGCGCGGCGCCCATGTTCTTATGGCACGATGCCTAACCGGCCCCGTGTTTGGTAATCCCTGTGCAGTTTGAGATAAAAGATGCAGTGAAGTTGGCCACTTTATCCTACATTGGCACCATCGGGCCATGCCTGAAGCGCATGAAGTCCCTAATCCATTGAAATCACAACAGTTTTCTGAAGAACCGGAGTCGGAACCACTCCCCCGCAACTTTGATCGGTATCTGTTGCTCAAGCGGATTGCCCGCGGTGGCATGGGTGAGGTTTTCCTGGCGACCCCATCGGGGACCATCGAAGGAGCCGAGCGCCCTTGCGTGCTCAAGGTGATACGCCGTGAGCACATTGAGGACAGCTCATTTGTGGCGCGCTTCCTCGACGAAGCGCGGATTCAGGCGCAGCTCGAGCACCCGGGCGTGGTGCGCGTGCTCGAGGCAGCGCTGGACGCCGCGGGCAAGCCCTTCTGTGTGTTCGAGCATGTCGAAGGGCGCAATCTGAGCGAAGTGCGTCTACGCGCGCAACAACTCGGTACTACGATTCCATGGCCCGACGCGGTCGCGATTGCGATGGCGCTGTGCGATGGAATCTCGCATGTTCACGAGCGCACCGACGCGCACGGGCAGCCACTTGAGATTGTGCACCGCGATCTTAGCCCGCAAAATGTCATGCTCGCGTACGGTGGCGACGTTAAACTAATTGATTTTGGTACGGCACGTGGACAAAACCGGCGTTGCCATACGATTGCGGGCATCGTTTTCGCGAAGCCCGGCTATGTGGCGCCCGAAGTCGCGAACAATAACCCGGGCGGCATTCCCGCGGATATCTACGCCATCGGCATCATGCTCTGGGAAATGCTGAGCGGGCGACGATTCTTGACGGGTGAGGCCAGTGAACATTTGGCAGCCGTCGCGGCCGGTACGCGCAGTCCCAGCCCAGTCGCAGAAGCCGTTCAGGCTCCTCCCGAACTCGACGTTGTTTTGCAGCGCATGACCGCTCTTGAAATCGAGGAACGCTACGGCTCGGCGTACGAAGCGATGCAGGATTTCGTGCAATTACTCAAGCGCTCACCCTGCACCAACGATGGACAACGCAGTGTGCGTGTCCGAATCTCTCAATTGATGCACCGGCTATATCCGGCAGAGCCCACGCGGACTCGCGCTGAGTTCGTGCGACTAGTCGCGTCCGCCAAACAGAAATTGGCGCCGGCCTCGTCAATCGTGCCGCCGCCCAGCCCCGAGCCGCCCGCAGTCGAAGAGCCCTCCGACCCAGACTTGCTCAAGGGAACGCGCTACCGGCTGATCGGTGAACTCGGCCAAGGTTCAAGTGGCCTCGTATACGAAGCTCTGCATTTGGATTTGGGACGCCGCGTCGCGCTAAAGTTGCTCGCGCCCGAGGCGGCTGGCAATCACGAAGGGTTCGAGTTATTCCGTCGTGAAGCTCGCACCGTAGCCCAACTTGAGCATGAGAACATCGTAACGATTTACGACTTCGGCATGACCGAAGACGCTCGGGCCTTCCTCGCCATGGAGCTATTGCGTGGAGATGGACTCGATCAGTTGATGCTCAAAAATGGCGCATTCGAATGGCGTTCAGCGGTTACATTGACGATACAAGCGTGTCGGGCTCTGGAAGCGGCGCATACGGCCGGTATCGTACATCGCGACATCAAGCCCGCGAATCTATTCGTAACACGAACGGGTCTCGTCAAGTTATTGGATTTCGGAATTGCACACTTGAAAGCAACAGTCCGAACCGGTAACGCGCGATTCCGAAGCATTCATAGTGGTAGGCACGCCTGAGTACATGGCCCCCGAACAAGCAACCGGCGCCGAGCCCACTGCCGCCAGTGACGTTTATGCGCTGGGCAGTGTGCTTTACGAAATGCTGACCGGGCAGCGGCCCTTCGCGGCCGGCGGCATCGCGGCACTAATCGACGCCAAACTGTCTTTGACGCTGGTGCCAGCGCGCAAGCGACTACCAGGCAGCCAAATTCCGAGAAGCATCGATCGCGTCTTATATCAGGCACTTTCGGCTGATCCAGAACGAAGGTTCGAATCGGCTGAGGCGCTACGAATTGCCTTGGAAGCAGCGCTCGATAGTTCAGCCGCAACGACCCGGCGCCGTTCGCAGCGGGTCACTCGGTTGGCATCGCGAATCGCCCTGGTCAGTCTGCTGTCGGCCGGCGCGTTCGGGGCCTCGCCGGAGTTGCGCCAAAAGAGCCTTTCCTACTGCGACTGGGCTGTGGCCAAAACGTACTTAGCCACGACACTGCCCACGCTCAAAAAGTCCGCCGCTTCTGTTCGCCAATATTCAGAACATGTTTTGGCTGCGCTCAGTCATCATCGAAAATCCGGTGCCACCGGGAGCGTGCCAGTAGCGCAATCGGATAAGACGGTTGAACAACCCGTTGCGGCTCCGCAATCGACGCGCGTCGCCGAGCGCTCAATGGCTTTTCAAACCGGTCCAACCCCTTCGACGGATGCGACAGAGACGGCTCCCGCCAACGATTTGCAGCGCGCCACTAGCTGGCTCGAACATGGCCAAGCGAGTCGGGCGCTACGAACCCTACGACGTCTCGGCAATCAAAATCCCGAGGACGCGACCATCCTTTCGGTATGGGAGCAAGCGGCCATACAGACGAAGACCTGGGGCGAAGCGCGAAGCGTGGCCGAACAGCGCGCGCGCGTCGAGCACAGTGAAGATTCTCTGTTATCGCTGGCACGCCTCCAGCGCATGACTGGACAGACCGAACGCGCTAAAAATACGCTGCAGCGACTAGCCAGCGAATTTCCAGAATGCGAAGAAGCCAAAGCGCAGTTAGAACGACTCGAAACCAAGTCGCGCGTCGCTGAGCGTTAAACGCTTTTCCGTGACGGCGTTCCAGACAACCGGACCAAAGCATGGGACCGGGCCGCGCGGTCAGCAGCCCGGTCGGGACTAATCGGCACTCGCCCTCGTATTTAACCAACTCCGATGATACAGAGCGGTCCAATCTGGTTCGGGCTCAACGGTCCGCACCCGAGAACTACTTTTTGGGCTGTGATTCATGGGCCAAGCGCCGACACTTTCGATTCCCCTCGCTTTGGTAGAAGGTCCCCCGGCTTGGACGGTGCTGCGTCTAGCGGCTCCGACCGTCGTTGCGATGTTGACTCAAAGCATCGTCAATGAAATTGACATCGTATTCTTCTCTTGGCTTCCATGCCCTGAATCCTCTACCGCTCAAGCTGCCCTTTTGCCCTCGCTGATTCTGCTTTGGCTATTCGGCGGATCGCTGAGCGCAATTTCCGTCGGTACGCAGGCGATAACGGCACGTCGCTTTGCGGCGGGACGCCATGCAGATGCGGGTGCCGTGCTTCTGAACTCATGGTTAGTTGCCCTGGCGACCAGTATCGCGTTTACACTGATTGCCTACCTAACACTGCCCTGGACTGTACCGCTTATCATCAAGGTACCCAGCGTTCAGCATGCTGCCATGGGCTACTTGCATTGGAGACTGCTCGGCATTACCTCGATGGTGGCGACGTTTTCATTCAAATCATTCTTCGATGGCATTGGAAAGACCACGTGCACATGGTCAGTGCCATCGTAATGAATGCGCTCAATGTGCTGTTGTGCATAGCCCTTATTTTCGGCCATCATGGGTATGCCACGTCTCGGCATGACGGGTGCCGGGCTCGCAGGTTTCATCTCGACCTGGGTTGGCCTCTTGATTCTAATTGGCTTTGCCTTAGTCCCGAGCATCCTCAAGCGATTTCATCCATTCGACTTGCGGAAAATGGTCCTCAAGAATATCCTGGGACATATTGAGGCTGTCGATTCCAGGTGGGGTCGCAACCATCGTAGTCATGACCGGCTTTTTGTTGTTTGCCATGATAGTAAGCCGCCTGGACACACTGACACGCGCGGCAATCGTTTCGACCGATGCGTGTGGCATCGGCGCGGCTGAGCCGGTAAATAGCGCAGCTACCACGGTCATCGTAGGTGTGTTGAAGTTGACATTCACCGCATGCCTAGCCTTTGGCACCTCAACCGCAACTCTAGTCAGTCAGTCTCTCGGCATTGGCGATGCCAAAAAAGCGGAGCGCTTCGGTTGGGTCTCCGTGCGCCTCGGGCTGGTTATTTTTGGTTGTGTCGGCGCGCTGGAAGGGCTGGTGTTCCCCCATCAAATCTTGGCCTTCGTGTCACATAGCGAAGCGGTGCGTCAGGCCGCCTTCATGCCAATGCGCCTGATGGGCATTTGTACTCCTATCATCGCGGTGGGCATGATTCTTACTCAAGCCCTATTCGGCGCGGGCAACACGCGTTTCGTTATGATAGCTGAGCTGATACTACACTTCACCGTTTTAGTGCCGCTCGCTTGGCTGCTCGGCATTACACTCAAATTTGGCTTAATGGGTATATGGACGGCGGCTGTAACCTACGTTGCATTGCTGGCGTCGGTCATGACCTGGAAGTTTGCGCGTGGCGATTGGAAGGGGATAAAGATTTGATTCTTCGAGAGTCAGGCCGCGACCTTGCTCTATTGCCCTAATGTGGGATTTGAATCTTGACTCGCCGCGAGCCCATAGCCACCAATCGTGTTCGCGAAGCAATCGGCTAGTTGATGTGCGGCAGTTTTCGCCAGAGGATGCCCTGCCCGCTGCAGGCATTGCATTCGTGCCGCGAGGAATTGTAATGTCCAGGTGGGCAAGAACAGATCCTTGCCGAGTGCCTCGACACAAACACGAGGGTCGGGTGAAATGAAAGCAAGTTGCTGAGCCGCAGTTATTCGCTTGCCCTCGATCAGGTAAGCTGCGAAGGGCCGGTCCAGCATTAGACGCGCGAAACGCGTCGCCGAGTCGGGTTGGCGTTTGGCGAGTGCGACCGACGAGTTAACGAGTTGCGTAGCGAGCTCGCACAGTGGTAGAGCTTCAGCACGTAACGCGATCAGCGCATTTTCATAATGACTAAGCGCCAATTCGGGATGATGGATGGCTTCTTCGTATAGACCACGCAAATACTCGGCCTCAGCTGTGAAGGCCTCTCTTGCCAAACGATCGGCTAGAGCTAATACGGTTTGCGACCCATTCAGGCCGAGGACCCGCCCGTAGGCATAGGCTGCGACCAAGTCAGTTGCGATGGGGAAGTCACTCTTGGGGTCAAGCGGAGACTGACCGCTGCCAATGCATCCTGACTCGAGTAGAGCCGATTCGGCATTACGCAAGGAGCTAAACTCACTGGGCGAGGGTGAGCCCGAGATGATGAAATTGCGAAGGCGAAAAGTGCGTACTTTATCGCGATCGAGTTGTCCATTAGCGACGCTTACCTCGTCGGCGTGACGGGCAAGTGCCAGTGAGAACAGGTCCATTGCCGCCACGGACTGCGCCCAGCCTACTGTGCGAGCCACCGCGAATTCCAGTAGGTTTTCGTCATCGGTATTGGCGGGGGGACTATTTCGCCGAATTAGAGTATCGACGAACTGGGCATTCCCGAAGGCATGGGAGAAGAGAGCCTCCGCGCCTTCTTGAAGCCATGTGCGACGCATTACGTCAAGGTACGGCGCAGTTTGAGCGCGTTCACGAATTCGTTGTATGTCGTAGCTGCGGGGCTCGGCGCTCGCCAGAAAGATTATGTCAGATTCCTGCGACTGCCAAATCTCGACAAAGGGGAAAACATCACGGAGGCTTCGCAGCGTCAGAAGCACAACACTCGTGTCAATTTCATAGCCTTGCAGCCATTGAACAAATATTCCACGCGGCGCGAGGCGTTGGCGCACTGCTTGGTAGAATTCGACGGTAAAGAGCGAAGCTACCCCCGCGCGATACGGGTTGCTCGGTTCGCTCGCGATAATGTCGTAAAGCTTATTGGTTGTGAGCAAATACTCGCGTCCATCGCCGAGGAATAAGCTTACATTCTTGGCCGATAGCACATTGCCATTCGCGGCGCTAAGCGAGCGGGCAACTTCGACGATGGCCGGCTCGAGTTCCGCCACATCGACATGCTCTAACGCCTTTGCCAGCCAACCAGCGCTCATCCCCGTTCCCAAACCCAGAACGAAGCCCTGCTTCGGGTTGGGGTGAAGCAGAGCTGGCATAAGACCTAGCATAGCCTGGGTGCCACGATCGCCCTGGACATTGCCGTCAGATTTTCCGCTAACGATGAAGCTCGCATTGGGGTCGGCCACGAGAGCTACTGACACGTTGACTCCGTCGCGTTCCCAGAGTACTGCCTTTCGGCGGCCATTAATCCAGGATTTAAGTCGGTTGGCGTCAAAGTGATCAATCGAGATTCGGCCAGCGCCAATCGGAGTGTGGCGCCAAACGGCGGTTGGTCCCTCTGCGGTGAGGGTACATAGACTGCCGCCAGCCAACAGCGTTGCGAACACCAAAGACGGTGTAAATCTGAGTTCGCGATGTCGCCATGCCCAGAATGCGGCCAATAAGGCAACCCAGAGAAGCGCTACAATTAGCCCACGCCATGTTTGAACGGCGCCAAATCGCGGCAACAGCACCAAGCCCACAAGCAGTGATCCGACTACCGACCCAGCGGTGTTGCATAAATAGGCCAGGCCAACCTGGGTAGCGACCTGGTAGCGGCCACGTCCGAGCAGCGCGATGAGAACCGGAAGCTGGTAGCCTGCAATTAATGCTGCGGGGAAGACCATGACCATGCACACCATCGTCCAAGCTAGGATCAACGCGTGAAATCCCAAAGCGGCCAGGTTTCGCACGTGTATTGCAAAGATGGCGAGGGAATCACCGAGCCAAAGCGGTAATCCCAGGAAGAAGGCTTCACCGAGAACCGTGAGCGTTAGCAGTGCCCAGGTAATTGGGCTGTCCTTGCAGCGAGAGTAGAGCCAACTCCCGAGGCCAATCCCAGCCAGGGCGACCGCTAGAATCAAACCGAATGAATACGTCGAACCTCCCAAGAGCGGGCTGGCCACGCGGTACCAGACAAGCTCACCGCCCATGAAGGCAACGCCGACTAAGATCGCAGCGAGGTAGACAGCGCGACGCTCCCAACGATCGGGCACAGACTCCCGGGTGGAGCTCGCTTCGTCACTACACGTAACCACTGGAACATCTGGTAGATCCCGCGCAAATGCTCGCGCTATCACAGCAACCAGCAGATTTACCAGACACCCAACCCATAACGATAGCCGCGTGCCCAAGAATTCAAACAGGGCAAACGTGCCAACTACACTTCCGAGAACCGCACCCGTCGTGTTCAATGCGTATAAGAGCGCCAAGTGGCGTCGGCCGGCATCAGCGTCCGTTTCCGCAGCACGCGCCGCAGCCGGCAAGGTGCCACCCATGAACCATGCTGCCGGCCCCATTACTAGGAGGGCCACCAATAAACGAGCCAAGGTGGCTCCCCACTGACCGAGTCGAGGTTCACCCCCAAGAGCAAGGTAAGCGTGTCCGAGCAGTTTTATCGTGAAGGGTGAGACAGCGGCTACCGCACACACTCCAAACTCGAGCCGCGCGTAGTAATCAAGAGGGTGAGTCTGCCGCTCAGCTCGTTTCCCCAGCCACCAACCTCCAAGTCCAAGTCCTGCCATGAACACGCCAAGCACGGCCGCGGACGCGCTGGTGGTAGCCCCGAAAATCAAACGAAAGCTGCGCTGCCAAGCTGTTTGATAGAGCAACGCTGACAGTCCCGAGCCTAGCAGCAACAACGCGATACGGAGGTGCACGGCCCAGCTACCCCGACAAGACATTGCACGCGGTGGTCAGTCGTACCCGAGGATGGTCATCCGTCAGGGCTTGCGCGACCGCGCCCCAACGCTTGAGCCTGAGCAGTAAGCGGCCTGCGGCGATGCGCTGTTCGGCAAGCGGAGCGTAGAGTCGCCGTTCTACGCGTAAAATGGAGCTTTCATCGCCGTTCAGAGCCAGAACTTGGCTTGCTTCAAAGGCGTCGGCGTCTTTGGAGGCTGCAATTATTTGGAGTTTACGCCGCGCTTCGGCGGCTTGTTGCGGCATTCTTAGCCACGATCCAAGAGCGACCACACGCAAATAGGGCGCGTTCGACTCGGCCAATTTCCCAATTTCAACTTGAATATCGGGTTCACCTGTCGGAAGGCTTGCGAGCGCCACTAACCTTTCCGATAGGGCGCCTTGATGCAGTGCCCGCAGCAACCGAGATATCGCATAACCGGAGGCTGGTGGTGGTTCATGGCAGAGTAGACTGGCGGCAGCGACGCCTTGCAATGATTCATTCGACTCCATAATACTGGTCAAGATTTGGACGCCTCCCTTGGAGCGCGACGCGGGAGCATGGAGCGCTTGCAAAAACGCCATGCGCGAGGACTCAGTCATTTCGTCCCATAAATCCTTGACCAGCAGTAGTGAATTCAGATCCCCAAGTTCACCGAGCGTCAATAGCGCGGCCTCCCTCAATGAACCGTCGGGGTCAAGTCGCGCAACTTGCACCAGCGCTCGGCCGTCTGCAAGCATTGGGCTTTCTTCGATGGTTCTAAGGGCAGCTTGTCGCACGCGTCGGTCAGAATCGATTAGGGCCGCATACACTCGGGACCGAAGATCGGGCGCGACCGTGGAGCGCACTGAAACTGCGCGCCAAGCCCCACTGGTAGACTGTGCGAAGGACAATGCGTGTTCGTCCGGATCCCGCAAGCCAGCTTCGAGCAGAACCAGGGTCGCAGCCGCGGCGCCATCATCGTCGCCCTTTGACCGACGATTCAATGGCCAGTACAGTTCCGATGCGCAAGCCCCTAGCCCAACCACGCGGTCGTAGGCCTCGGCATCAGTCGCCGTGGCAATTTCGCGTTCCGCAACTACTTTTGCAAGCTCGCTAGTACGAGCATGGTTGAATTGGCGTCGCTCGGCCGCAACTTCGACAAATCTTTGTAGATCGGTTAGCGAACCAGTTCGTGCAACATTTACCCAGGGTCGTGGCGCACAGCTGGGCGCTAACGCTATGATTGCGGCAAGTATTAGCAAGCGGGCCATGGCGACGAATCCTATCACAGAACCGGTTGAGCTAGTTGCCTTCGTTAACCCAAACTCGGGCCGCCATTTCCGCCATGCTGCGGCGCTCCGCAGAGTTGAGGCTCTGTGTAGGAATCGCGCAACTCTCTGGATAGTAGACAACGACACAGCAATGCGGGAGCAGGTGAGCCGCTTGCCCGATAGCCCCGGTCTCCAGGTGGGAATCCTTGGCGGTGATGGGACCCATTCGCGCATCATGAGCTCGCTTTACCGAGTACTCGGCCCCTCGCGGCTACCGCTGCTTGTGCCAATCCCATTTGGCACCGTGAGTACGATAAGTCATCGCTGGAGCTCGGGGAAATCCCCATGGCGCATTCTGTCTGCTTGGTTGAATCACGAACCAATGGTGCTCAGGCGGCAAGAGACATTGTCGATCGCGATCGACGAACTCGAAGCATGCGTCGGGTGCACTGTGGGAACGGGTCTGGTTGCGCAGTTCTTTGAGCGTTACGAATCAATGGGAGCGCGCGGTGTCACAACGGCTGGGCTGATCGCTCTTGAGAGTTTTTTCGGTAGCTTCGTCTCCAGTCGATTCGCACGCTCTATCATGAAGCCACTCGAATGCAGTCTCGCTATCGAGGGTCATGAGATCCCCGCGAAGCAGTTTAGCCTGATCGTTAGTTCCGTCTTTAAGGACGTGGGCCTAGGCATTAAGGTGACGGCTCGCGCGGGGAATGAACAGAATCGAATCGCCCTGGTAACCAGTAGCCTGCCAGCGCGACAACTGGGACCTCAATTCTGGCGGGTATTGACGGGTCGCCCGCTGCTCGATCCCCAAGGCATCAATTGCCTGGCACGTGAATGGTCGCTCAAGTTCGATGAATCGGGCCCAATTATCGTTAACGGGGACCGATTTAATGTGCGAAGATTGCGCGTTAGGCCCGGGCCGACTTGGTCGGTGCTGACGAGGATTCGTTAGGTTGCTCGCGGGAGGTGTCGAGGCATGCCTCGACACCTGCATTAAGCGGTTGCGTTAACCGTGCTGAGGTTCTCGGCAAGCTTGACCACGCCGGCATTGTCTCGTTGTTTGACGGCTGCTTGCACAAATCTGGAGAAGAGTGGATGCGGCGCTCTGGGGCGGCTCTTGAATTCGGGATGGAACTGGCATCCAATGAAATACGGATGTTCGGGGAGTTCTACCATTTCGACCAGTCGTTCGTCGGGACTCGTTCCACACAAGATCAATCCAGCTTTGGCGAGAATATCGCGATAATCATTATTGACTTCGAAACGATGCCGATGGCGCTCCTGAATTTCTTCGCGAGCGTAAATATGCGCAGCCAATGTACTGGGATGAACCCTGCACGGATAAGCTCCTAGGCGCATGGTCCCTCCCTTGTCTTTCACATTGCGTTGATCGGCCATTAACGCAATCACTGGATGGGGACCGTCCTTCTGAAACTCGGCAGAGTTTGCCCCTTTGAGCCCGCAGACATTGCGGGCAAATTCAATCACCGATAATTGCATACCCAAACAGATGCCAAAAAACGGAATTCTGCTTTCCCTTGCATAACGGATTGCCGATATTTTTCCTTCAACTCCCCGATCACCAAAGCCCCCAGGCACCAATACGCCGTGCAGTCCCGCAAGCAATGGCGCGGGCCCCTGGCTCTCAATGTCCTCCGAGTCGATATACTTTAGCTCAACACGAACCTGCGATTTTAGACCCCCGTGCACCAGGGCTTCGTGTAATGATTTGTAACTATCCTTCAGATGAACATATTTGCCGACAATGCCAATCAGTACGGTACCGTCGCCGGGCCGTTTGAAATCTTCAACTACCCGTTTCCAAGGTTCAAGGTCCGGTTGTCGTGACCAAATATTCAACCGTTCGCAGATTTCTGCATCCAAACCCTCGGCATGCAGCACCAATGGCAATTCGTAAATGCAAGCCACGTCCAAGGCGGAAATCACCGCATTGACGGGTACGTTCGAAAAGAGTGCAATCTTCTCCTTGAGGCCACGCCCAATGGGGCGGTCGCAGCGGCACAGAAGAATATCCGGTTGAATGCCAATTTCTCTCATTTCTCGCACGGAGTGCTGCGTCGGTTTGGTCTTGAGTTCTCCGGCTGTCGCAATGTGCGGGACCAAGGTCACGTGCACGCTGACGGCATTCTGAGCCCCCACGTCAAGCCTAAGTTGGCGAATTGCCTCAAGAAACGGCAATGACTCGATATCGCCGACGGTGCCGCCAATTTCAATAATGGCAATGTCCGCGTCTTTGGTCCCGGCGACCACGCGCGCCTTAATTTCGTCCGTAATGTGAGGAATGACTTGAACCGTTGCCCCCAAGTACTCACCGCGACGTTCCTTGTTAATAACGGCCTCATAAATACGACCCGTCGTAACATTTGCATCACGCGACAACTGACAACTAGTAAATCGCTCGTAGTGTCCGAGGTCGAGATCGGTTTCCGCGCCGTCTTCAGTCACGAAAACTTCCCCATGTTGATAGGGCGACATCGTGCCCGGATCGACGTTGATATAAGGATCTAGCTTCATGTGCGTGACTCGAAGACCGCGAGCCTCAAGCAGTGCACCGAGGGATGCTGCTGCGAGCCCCTTGCCAATCGAAGACACGACGCCACCTGTAACGAACACGAATTTCGTACGACGGTTCATGGCATTTCCTCATTAGGCATAGGAGAAAGGGCCGGTAAGCGAATGCAAAGAATGGCTCAGAATTGACCGACTAAACTCAAACCACCGCCGCCGGTTGTTGTCCAGGGGACGGGGAGCAAACTGATTCGAGGGGCAGCAGAAACTCGAGAGGCGCTGTCCGCCGCATTGGAGCGCGAAGCTGTAGGAGTAAATAGCCCATCGAGCGCCACTGCCAAGCCACCAACTTGGCCGAGGCCGTTGACGACTACCGCCACGGTTCGCAAAACCAGGCCGAATTTGCCGCAATTGGTGTCGTTGCTCGGGCAACCGGTCTTATACAAATCCATCCAGGGCCCGACGATGGGATATCGAAGATCCCGGGCGCCCGGCGAATAGTACCAAGCCCATTCGCGAAGTCCCCAAGCGCCCGTGTACCATACGCCTGAAAAACCCAAACCGAGGCCGATGGTTTTCCAACGTGATTCTGGAGGGGGTAACGCGTAGGTCTGGGTTTTTGTTTTTGTTTTGCTCGTCACGGAATCGTCGGATTGCGTGGCACTGCTATTGTCCTCAGCTCGGGCGACTCCGGAACTTACCACGACCAATAGGGGCAGCGCGGCAACGATCCAGTTGTGATGGGCGTGCCGAAGGACGCGGAGAAGCACGCCCCCTTTTGGTCGCGTTGGCGAAGGAATGCAAGTGTTGTCGGAATGTTATTTCGGAAGTCAGAAGAAGGGCGAAGTCCCGCCGGCCGGCTTATTTGGTTTTGTTTGTCGCAGAGAACAAACTGACATGGCACTTGTATTTATTCTCGCGGAGCTTTGCCGGGCCTGTTTAGTCTTTGGCTTGTGGCGTCCCGTCAAAAAATGCTCAGCGCGTCGTCGTTGTTACCAGCGACAACCAATGTCCCTCCGCGCTCGGCCTGAAACCTTGTACACGTGCCGATGTGACAGCAATCTGATCTTCGTGCCATAAAGGTATGACCGGCATATCAGCCAGCATTAGATGCGCGAGCTCACCATAGAGCTTTTGCCTTGTTTCACGGTCAAAGCAAGCAGCCGCTGCATCGAAAAGCTCGGCCGCGCGCGGATTTCGATAACGGGCACGGTTTCGGCCATCGCTGCCTTCCCCTGGTATGCCTTTCGGATGAAAGAACCAAGATAGCAGGTTAGGCTCCGTCAATTCGGGTATCTGAAGAATTGCCAAGGTGAAATTTCCGGCATCCAAACGAGACAGCATTAGTCCCAAATCCAACGGCAACACTTGAGTCTGAAGACCGGCGTCGCCCAACATCTGCGCAATGACTCGCGCAATGATAACGTGTGAGCGGTCCGGACTGGTGAGCAGCGTGACCGGACCTTTTTGCCGGAGCAGAGCCTTTGCGGCAGTTGGATCAAAAGCGAGTGACGGCAAGTCCCGAGGGGTAGCCCAATGTGATTGGGGCAGTAGCCAATTTGCCTCCTCGGCGTAGCCATTGAGCAAGTTTTTGATGATGGCGTGTTTATCGATGGCTAATGAAATGGCCCGTCGCGTTGCCGCATCTCGAAATGGCTCTCGGTCATTTTGCACGAGCAAATAGGTAACGTTGGCCCCGGGTCGCGAAGTTACTGCCAGGTTAGGATAAGAGCCGAGCCTCGGAAGCAACATGGGCGACACAGCATTGACCACGATATCAGCTTGCCCTAAAAGCAGGCGCAATACTCGAGCGTTCTCATCTCGAACTGTGCGAATCACAATTTCCTGCTTAGGTCGGCCCAATACTGCGTCATCCAGCCGGCATAAAACGCAGCTCGTTGTCGACTCGTCTGACAACCGTAAAAGGGCCGAGGCCATCCAGGACCAGCATCGCATGTCCTCGAGGCAAGCGCGCTTGATCGGAGCGGAGGATGGGCACCTCGAGATCGGTCATCCAGGTAGCCCGTGAGTAGGCTAGACCCAAGATGACTCGCTCTGGGCCTTCTTCTGTACAACTCGAAAACGCAGAAACAATTGTACGGTGGGGGCTTTCGAGGTGCGGATCTTTCAGAGCATTCAACGTCGCGCACACGTCACGCGACTGAAGCCTCTGTCCACTGTGAAAGCGCACACGCTGCTTGAGTTGAATGACAATCGTACGGTCATCCTGTAGCTCTAGCGTTTCAGCCAATCGCGGCCGTGGCAAAAGCGTTTCCGGATCGAGATCCACAAGGCCCGCGTGAACCAAGCGTGACGCTTTGACATCGAGCGCGCGGGTTGCGTAGCGCGGATCCAGCTCCACGATCTCGGTTGGCACGATCATCTCAAGTTCGTGCGGGCTGACGTGCCAGCGACGACCGCAACCTATACCCAGCATTGCCCAGATAAGGCAGGCCAATTCGCGGTGGAATCGGGCGCTTTTCAGAGGCAACCGAACGCGGTAATGAACCGTCATCCGAATGTCCATAACCCGTACATCTCTAGTTGTCCTGTGCCTCGTTACCTGGGGTGTCGAATTGAGTCAATCTCCTGCGCCGGCTTGGGCAAATCCGAGCAGCAGCTCGAAGGATTCCCACGTTCGCGCCCAAGCGGCTGCTCGCTTGGCGGCAGATGACCTACACCGGTGGGTGACGGGACAGCGGGGGCAATTGACGCTCCAGGTAGTGTCTGCCAACTCGGGGAACGAAGTGGCGGAGGTTAACCGGGATCTTCCGCTCAATCCTGCCTCCAACACCAAACTGCTGACAATGGCCGCCGCCCTGAGTGAACTCGGTCCACAGTGGCGTTTCACTACACGCCTATGCGGGCAAGCGGATGGCGATACGGTCGAACAGGCTGGCGATTTGGAGTGATGGCGATCCAACACTGGACCGTCCCGCCATGATGGATCTAGCATTTCAGTTAGTCCGACGTGGCATTAGAAATGTCCGCCGAATTGTAGTGGACCAGGGTGCGTTCGATGAAAAATTCGTGCCGCCGGCTTTTGAGCAGCAACCCAATGAATGGGCGGCTTTCCGTGCGCCGGTGAGTGCCGTCGCATTTGATGGCAACACTGTATCAATTTCGGTGATTCCGAAACAGCCGGGACAGGCCGCTCGCGTTGCTGCATTCCCGCCTTCTTTCGTAAACTTGGTCGCCACCGCGCGAACCGTGCATGGCGGAGAGAAGTCGGAGCCAATTATCGCTGTACCTTCCGTTGAGCGGATCGGACTTCGGGTTGCCGTTAAGGGTGCAATTTCGATTCATTCGGCGCCGATTGTGCTCTCTCGACGCGTCGAAGATCCACGCTTATTGCCGGGATTCGCTTTAGCCGATGCGCTTCGCTTGCTTGGAGTGCACGTGACGAATTCAATAGAGCTTGGCGACAGCGATAAGCAGTTCATATTAGCGCAGCGCGTGTCACCTGAGCTTTCAACAGTGGTCCAAAGGCTGGGCAAAGAAAGTGACAACTTTACGGCTGAAATGCTGGTGAAGGCCCTCGGTGCGCATTTGACGTCGCGCAAAGGTACCACCGAAGATGGCATGGAAATAATTCGCCGCTACGCGCAGCGAATCTACTCACTTTCTGCGGGTTCACGCCTTACCAATGGCTCAGGGCTCTACGACGCCAATCGGTTGAGCGCGGCGCTGCTGACGGAAGTGTTACGCCATGCGCGCCGCGATCCGCTGATTGGGCCCGAATTCTGCGGCAAGTCTGGCCGTAGCAGGTCGCGACGGAACCCTTCGAAAACGTCTGGGCAACCCTTCAACAAACGCGATCATCCGAGCCAAAACGGGCACGCTCAACCAAGCAACCAGCCTTAGCGGCTACTTAGACGCCGATCAATCACCTGAACCTTGGGTGTTTTCCGTCATTGTAAATGGACTTGACTCTTCGGGATTGGTCAGGCAAAAAGTCGATGAATTCGTGGAAAGGCTCGCGGACGCGATGCTTGAGTAGAGTCAACTTTTCAGAATGCAGTTGGCTGGGCCGGGGCCCAGACGACCAACACAATAAAAACGTCGCAACGAACCTGCGGGTGACCCATGAAAACCAAACGCACGGCGTGCCGGCATTTCAAATAGAAATAGCAAACATAGCGTCACCGGCTGGGAGGGATCCCGTTAGTCACTTGTTCGACTGAGCCAGCTTTGAGCGTTGATGCCATTCCTGTAAACTGCGAACCGAGGCGGACTCCTTTCCCATCAACGTGCGCGTTTCCAGTGCATCCACAATTGCGAGGCCAGCTGCCATTGTAGTAAAATAGGGAATGCTGGCGAGCAAGGCACTGCGACGAATCGAATAGCTGTCGCGAATGGCTTTGGATTCTTGGGTCGTGTTGATGACGAGTTGAACCGTGCCCTCTCTAATCGCGTCAACAACATGCGGAGACCCCTCCAAGACTTTGTTGACCCTATCCGCCGGAATGCGGGCTTTTTCGAGCGCACGCGCGGTACCGCCAGTGGCTACGAGCGTGTAACCAAGGTTTCGAAGACGGCGCGCAACCTGACACGCTTGTGGCTTATCATCATCCTTTACGCTGATAAAGGCTCGACCGCGAGAGGGCAATTTGAAACCCGACGCGGTTTGCGACTTGCTAAAGGCCAAAGCGGCGGTTGTGGCAACACCCATGACCTCGCCCGTCGACCGCATTTCGGGCCCCAGTATCGTATCGACGCCGGCAAATTTCGAAAATGGAAGTACCGACTCTTTTACCGACATGTGGGTTGGCTGCGGCTCGTCAAATACGCCCAAATCGTCCAGAGTCTTTCCCGCCATGACCTTGGCTGCAATTTTTGCCAGGGGGCGGCCCGTAGCCTTCGAAACGAAAGGCACCGTTCTGGATGCTCTGGGATTGACTTCCAAGACGAATACCACGCCGCTTCTCACCGCAAATTGGACGTTCATCAGTCCAATAACGCCCAATTCCAAAGCCAGTGAGCGAGCTTGATTCTCAATTGCCAACACGGTATTGGCAGCCAACGTGTGCGGAGGTAGCACGCTGGTCGAATCACCGGAATGGACGCCGGCCTCTTCAATATGCTGCATGACCCCGCCGATTACTGCGCGAAGGCCATCGGACACCAAATCCACATCAATTTCAGTCGCGTGCTCCAAGAATTGATCGATCAGAAGTGTCGGTTCCACACCGTCCTCGCGCGCTGCTTCTATGGCGAGCCCGACGTAAGCGTCCAGTTCGTCGTCACTCCAACAACCCATCATGGCCCGACCACCGAGTACGTAGGACGGTCTGACCAACACCGGATATCCGATGCGCGTCGCAATTTTCTGCGCTTCAGCTAATGTACGCGCAATCCCGGCATCCGGTCGGCGAAGGCCGAGTTTGTTGAGTAATTCATCGAATCGGCGACGATCCTCAGCCCTATCGATGGCGTCCGCCGACGTCCCCAATAATCTTATGCCGGCCTTTTCGAGAGGCACGGCCAGCTTGAGTGGCGTTTGGCCACCAAATTGTGGAATCACGCCCAGCAGCTCACCGCGCTTCGATTCCTCGGTGCAGATGCTGAGAACATCTTCTAGGGTCAATGGCTCGAAGTACAAGCGGTCCGAAGTATCGTAGTCGGTCGACACCGTCTCTGGGTTGCAGTTGACCATGATAGTTTCGATTCCAAGCTCGCGTAGTGCGTAAACCGCATGACAGCAGCAATAGTCGAACTCAATACCTTGACCGATTCGGTTTGGACCTCCACCCAATATAATGATCTTCTTTCGGTCCGAAACATCGGCCTCGCTGGACGTTTCGTAAGTCGAATACAGGTAAGGCGTCTTTGCAATGAATTCAGCCGCACAGGTGTCGACTCGACCGAAGACCGCGTCTAATCCGACTTCATGTCGCAGACCACGAACCGTGTCTTCATCAGTTTGGCGCAACTTTGCGATTTGGCGGTCGCTGAAGCCCAGTCGCTTGCTCGAACGCAGCAACTCAGGACTCAATTCCGCGGCGCTCAAGATCAGTCGTTCCTGCTCAATGATTCGCTCCAATTGGCCTAAAAACCATGGATCAATAGCGGTCCGCTCGTACAGCTCCCCAAGCGACACTCCCAATCGAATCGCATCGGCGACGTAAAAAAGTCGGTCAGCGGTGGGAATACCAACCACTCTGCGTACCGACTCCAACGTATCGGCCTCGCTCCCCGGGGGCATGTGCGGGGAAGGTAATGTCATCGGGGGAGCGTCATTGACCATGTCCCGTTTTGATGAAGGAACAAATTCCAATGCACGGTATTCAACCCTATCGAGAAGGCTGACTAGGCCTTCTCGTCCAGTCTCGAGCGAGCGAGCCGCTTTCTGCAGAGCTTCGGGGAATGTTCGTCCAATGCTCATGGCTTCACCGACGCTCTTCATTTGTGTGCCCAGGCGCCGGTCAGATCCGGGGAACTTCTCAAACGCGAAACGCGGCCACTTTACGACGACGTAATCGATCGTGGGTTCGAACGCCGCACTCGTGCCGGTAATGTCATTTTGAAGCTCGTCGAGGGTGAAGCCGACCGCCAGTTTGGCAGCAATCTTGGCAATTGGATAGCCGGTAGCCTTCGACGCCAATGCACTCGATCGCGACACTCGCGGATTCATCTCGATGACAAGCACGCGCCCTGTCTTTGGGCATACGGCAAACTGAACATTGGACCCACCAGTTTCGACGCCAATCTCATGCATCACGGTGCGCGAGGCGTCGCGTAGCCTCTGAAACTCACGGTCCGTAAGTGTCATTGCGGGCGCAACGGTAATCGAGTCTCCGGTATGCACACCCATCGGGTCAACATTTTCGATCGTGCACACCACGATAAAGTTGTCAGCCCGATCACGAATAACTTCGAGTTCGTACTCCTTGTATCCTAGTACGCTCTCCTCGACTAAAACCTCGTGCACGGGCGACTCAGCGAGGGCCCAAGCAACCTTAGCCTCCAGCTCCGCTTCGAAATCGACTACGGCACCTCCGGCGCCCCCCAGGGTGAAGCTTGGGCGCAGAATTGCTGGATAACCGGTTACCTTTACTACTTCGCGAGCTTGCTCGACGCTTCGCGCGTACCCAGAGCGAGGGCACTCTAGGCCAGCTTTGCGCATCGCCTCTTTGAACAGCAATCGATCTTCAGCTTTTTTGATGGCTTCGACGGACGCTCCGATCAGCTGAACCTTGTGTTTTGACAGCACGCCGGAAGCATTCAGCTCCAGGGCTAAATTCAACGCGGTCTGGCCCCCCAGTGTCGGCAATAATGCGTCGGGGCGATCGCGCTCGATAATTGCTGCGAGCGTGTCATGGTCGAGGGGCTCGATGTAAGTACGACGAACCAATTCTGGGTCCGTCATGATAGTGGCGGGGTTCGAATTGACGAGAACAACGTCGTAACCAAGGCTCGTAAGCGCTTTGGCCCCTTGCGTGCCCGAATAATCGAACTCGCAGGCTTGGCCAATGACGATGGGTCCGGAACCGATTAGCAGGATCTTGTGGAGGTCGTCTCTTCGCGGCATCTCGGGCGGTTTCCTCACCAATCTCGAGTAGACTTTTGAGATTGCCGTTGTCTGGGCCGGGGCCCAGACAACCAACAGAACAAAAACCTCGCGACGGACTTTCCAGGCGGAAGGCAGATTCTGAGGTCCCGGTCGCCGACGCGACGGAATGGCAGTGAAGGCATGATGGCTTCGGCTGGGAAGAGTCCCGTTATTATTTTCGCGGCACGCCTGTAGCATAGTGGGCTCGTCACACAGCCCAAAAGCAATTCGGCCGTTGAGTCGTTTTCGTTGGGTTTTCTCAACGCCGCAATTCGTGCCCGAACACCGGACCAACCTTGACGAGCACTCCTACTTCTGTCAAAAGCTCGCCTCCCGGTGGCGTATGCTCGCCGAGGGTGCAATTTCCAGCCGTCGCCCCCGTTGATCGAGTCTCGGAGCCTAACATGCCGAAGATGAAAAGTAATCGCGCCGCTTGCAAGCGCTTCAAAATTACGGGCACGGGTCGCGTTCGGCGCGCGAAGTGCGGCGCGCAACATATGTTTATCGGTAAGTCCCGCAAGCGCCGTCGCCGTCTACGAAATAACGCCTTGGTCGCTCCAGCCATGGAAAAGCGGGTCAAGCTGATGTTGCCCTACGGGTAACGAGTTCGTTTAGGTTCCAAGGAGTCTGCCGTCATGCCGCGCGTCAAGAGAGGCCCCCAGCCCCGTCGTCGTCACAAGCGTGTTCTTTCCCAATGCGAGGGCTTCTGGGGTGGCCGCAAGAATCACATCCGTCAGGCCATGCATGTCCTCTGGAAGTCCTGGCAATACGCTTATGTCGGCCGAAAGCTCCGCAAGCGTGATTTCCGGCGGCTCTGGATTACGCGCATCAATGCGGCGTGCCGCGAGCACGGCGTCAGTTACTCAAAGTTCATGGGCGCGCTGATTGCCAAGGGCATCGAGCTCGATCGCAAAGTCCTAGCTGACATGGCGGTGCGAGATCCTGCTGCATTCAAGCAACTCGCTGATCTCGTCAGGTCTTGATTTTTTGTTGTGGCGGCACGGAAGCGCGCGTTTTACTAAGCTTGCCGAGCCTCCATGAGCCCTGATCCAATTGAAGAGATAGAAGCCGGCCTGCTTGCGATCGGTGATGAATATCGCCAACGCTTTGCGGCAGCTCAATCCGAGCACGACCTGAGAAATGTGCGCGCTGACATTTTGGGAAAGAAGGGAGCACTTACGCGAGTTCTGCGAGCCATGGGCGCGGTTCCGGCAGATCGCAAGCGCGAAATGGGTGAGCGCGTCAATGCAGCTCGAGCTGAAGTGGATGCAGCCTTCGAAAAGAGTCTATTGGCAATCCGTGAGGCGCTGCGCGACGCTGAGTTGAACGCAACTCCCTATGATTTGAGTCTGCCCGGTCGCTCGCCGGCGCCGCGTGGTCATCGACACCCCATCAGTCTGGTGCGCGAGGAAATCTTAAACATATTTCGTTCGTTAGGGTTCGAAGTAGCTTGGGGCCCCGAAGTGGAACTCGAGGTTAACAACTTCACCAAGCTTGCATTTCCTCCGGACCACCCGGCAACGGACCTGCAAGATACGTTTTGGGTACGCGTCCTCGGCGGCTCCCCCGATGCGCGCGTGCTGCTGAGGACTCAAACGAGCACGGTGCAAATTCGCGAATTATGCCGCCATTCACCGCCATTGGCGATCGTCAGCGGCGGATCAGTGTATCGCCGTGACGACGACGTCACCCATTCGCCCATGTTTCACCAAATTGAGGGGCTTCTGGTCAATGAGCAGGTAAGTTTCGCGGAACTTAAAGGCGTTTTAACCCAATTCGTTCATCGGCTCTACGGCGAGCGTGAAATTCGTTTCCGTCCCAGTTACTTTCCGTTCGTCGAACCCGGTGCGGAACTCGACGTAGCGTGCGTTTTTTGCGACGCGGATCTCGGGAATCGAGCCGATTGTCGGATCTGCAAGGGCACAGGATGGTTGGAGATCCTGGGCTGCGGAATGGTCCACCCGAGTGTTCTCGAACATTGCGGAGTTGACTCTGAGCGCTTCACGGGCTTTGCATTTGGACTGGGAGTGGAACGGGTAGCAATGCTCCGGTACGGGATTCCTGACATCCGGCTGCTTTTTGAAAACGATCCGAGATTTCTCGCGCAGTTTTGATGATTATGGTGGGACTGCTTCTGTGCTGTTGAGTTCATCTTTGTCAAAAGCACACTGGTCTCCGTGACCTTCTGGGATTTTCTTTTCGTGTTGGCACGCAGGGGCCCGACCCTGCGCGCAGCCCTTTGTAGGGCCATTGGCTAGAATTCAGGGGTGTTCGTTAGAAACTGAACTTGCAAAGCCAACGCCGCCTCATCGCAAATAGAGATGAGTCTCGTGACAGAGCGATCAGGGGTTGGCACTTGCGCCCCGGACTCGAGTTGGCACATCGGAATACTGAGCGCAGGCGGAATCGATCGGATCAGGTCGGTGGCGACCACTCGACGCCCATTGACAATTGTCAATGTTTGCCCCAAAAGAGTCGGCTCGCGTGGGTTAGCCCGAAATCAAGCCCACCAACTTCCCGTAGCGTCACAAAAACGACCAGTCGGCCTTTTGTTAGTGGGAATATTTCGCTCGGTTGAACGTCTTTTTTGTGGCAGTCAAGGGGAAACTCTTCCGTGAAAGAGGCGTTTGTAGTAGAGAAGGCGCTACTCTAGTCCGCCTACATCCACCCCGCAACGCGTACTCTCGCCCAGACAATGCCAACCACCGAGCCGAATGCCCTGCGAAGCAACACAGTATTTCAGGTATGCAACTTGGATTGCCTCGGTGCAACCGGAATCGTAGCCAGCGGCTGCCATGAATGTCGAAAACTTGAACATTTGTTGGGGAACACGAATTGCATCTTCCGTCGCCGGTTGCCAAGTTCAGTTGCAAGCCAAATATTGAACCATGGGTGACCGCAAAATCATTGTCGAAACTTGGAATTGCAATGTGGCGGCATAGACCTAAGTCCAGTCCCAGATAGTGAGAGGTTCCCCATGAGGCTTTCCACCCGTTTCTTCTGACCACCATTCAAGATCAAGCCATGCAGGAAAAGATCACGTCCCCCGGGGAGCAGTTCAACAACCCGACCGACTACAGCGCGCCCCCTAGCGCTGTGGCTGACTCGGGCAAGCCGGAAGTTCGTCCGAACGATGGACCCACCGCTGCGGATCTGCGCCAAGCCGACGCGACACTTGATGCTTTTTCGAGCGAAAGTTTCGAGCCGCGTGACCTTGGTCCCCTGGATGGAACGACAGACTCGATGTTGTCTCGCTACTTCAGGGACATGGCCACCCATCAGGTAATGGGGCCTGACGAGGAACTCGAGTGCGCTCAGGCAGTAGAGGAAGCGGAAGTTGAGCATTGGGTGGCGTTGTTATCCTATGTCCCGGTAGCAGAGCCAATTCTGGAGCGCTTGGAGCAAGACATCGCTGAAGCGAGCGAGGCCGATCGGCCTGAAGTACCACAGGTTGAGGAGCTCCGAAAGTTGATTCGGACTTACCGAAAGCAACGTTCAAAGCTTAACGCCGAGCAGCAACGGCAATGGAATGAATTGTCAATCGAGTTGTCGCGGTGCGTACGTCTTCCGGATTCCGACCGGATTTGGATGACGAATGCCCTGATCGTCGCCAAGGACATTGTGGAGCCGACTTCGGGCAGTGAAGATCGGCCTGCCGTTGCGGAAACGTCAGCTTACAAAAGATATGTTGATCGGGCCCGAAGAACTGACTTTCGGCAACGGGAAGCCAAGAACCGCTTCGTCAAGGCAAACTTGCGCCTCGTGGTGAGTATTGCCCGTCGGTACAATCGCGGTCGTTTGCCGCTTATCGACCTAATCCAAGAGGGCAACATTGGCCTTATGAAGGCCGTTGAGCGTTTCGACCACACTCGCGGATATCGATTTTCGACGTATGCGTCTTGGTGGATTCGACACGCGATAAGCCGAGCGCTAGCGGACAAAGGCAGGGCAGTTCGTATTCCGGTTCACATGCTCGACACGTACAATCGCGTGTCAAGAGCGACCCAAACTATCATTGCCAGAACTGGTCGCGAACCGACTTTGGACGAACTCGAGAAGGAAACCGGGGTTCCCAAGGAAAAGCTCGACAAGGTCCGCGACCTCTACGCCGATACGCCATTTTCTCTTGATCGCCCGGTCGGTGATGAGGATGGCCGGCGCTTCATCGACTTTCTGGTAGAAGAAAACTCTTTATCGCCTTTTGATTGTCTCGCCAATCAAAAATGGGCGGAAGAAGTGCAACGGCTTCTCGGCACATTGACGCCCATCGAATCCCGCATTATTCGCTGGCGATTCGGTCTCGACAACGAAGATGAGCTAACGCTCAAGGAAATTGGCGACAAGTACAATCTGTCGCGGGAACGGATCCGTCAACTTCAAGAACAGGCTATCGGCAAGATCCGAAAGCAAGTCCGCGACGTTTGGCTGTGACGTTAGCCTCAAGACCCCCCCCCGCCGTGTGGTATTTGACGCCCAAGCGATGCTGGTGTTCATTTTTTAGGTTCAACTATTGGAACCGCAGCAAGAATGCAGTACGACTTTGCGCATGACCGAGCTAAGTAAGCTTTCGCATAATGATCTGATCAATCGCCGTTCGCAGTTATTTGCTGAATACGAGGCGTATAAGGGCCGCAACCTAAAGCTGGATATGACCCGGGGCAAGCCGGCTGCCAGCCAATTGGACCTTTCGAACGAGCTCAGCGTCATCCTAGAACGCAAAGATTATACTTCGGTGGACGGCACTGACGTTCGCAACTATGGAGGGCTTGACGGCTTGCCCGAGATGAAGGTTTTATTCGGAGAACTGCTGGGCGCCCCCGCAAGTAACGTTGTTGTTGGAGGAAATTCCAGTCTTCAAATAATGCACGACACAACCGTGAGGGCCTTATTACACGGTGTTCCAGGTGGCATTGCGCCTTGGCAATCACAGGAGCCGAAATTTCTTTGCCCTGTACCTGGCTATGATCGCCATTTCGCAATCTGCCAGCACCACGGCATTGAGATGATAAATGTCGCTATGAATGACGAGGGCCCCGATGTGGATACCATCGAGACCCTAGCCGCGAGTGATGTGTCAATTAAGGGAATCTGGTGCGTACCTAAGTACTCGAACCCTACAGGTGTCACTTATAGTGACTCCGTTGTCGAGCGATTGTCACGGATGCGAACGGCGGCTCCGGATTTCCGGATTTTTTGGGACAATGCCTATGTCGTGCACGACTTGTATGACACCACCAGTCCCTTGATGAATATCCTCGATGCCTGTAGCGAAGCAGGCAATGAGAATCGACCGCTGGTATTTGGCTCAACATCCAAAATATCCTTCGCGGGCGCGGGCGTTGCCGCGATGGCATCGAGCACAGCTAACGTGGCGGACTCCAAGAAACACCTCTCATATCAGACAATTGGTCCAGACAAGACCAGTCAGCTCAGACATTTGCGGTTCTTCAAGGACCTTGCTGGCATCAAGTCTCATATGCAAAAACATGCGGCGGTAATTCGGCCCAAATTTGAGGCGGTAGCGTCGATTTTCGAAGAACAACTGGGTGGCCTTGGAATTGCTCGGTGGACTTCACCGCGGGGGGGCTACTTTGTAAGCCTCGACACTTTGGAGCGCTGCGCAACACGAGTCGTGAAACTTGCGGATGAAGCCGGTGTAAAACTAACGACTGCGGGAGCCACATTTCCCTATGGCAAGGACATCGAGGACCGCAACATCCGAATTGCACCCACGTTACCGCCACTTGAGCAAGTGGAGCTTGCAATGCAAGTCGTGACAGTGTGCGTCAGGCTTGCAAGCGTCAACAAGCTGCTCAAATCGTAAGCTCTAACGTCTAGGCGTGAAACACCCAAGATGCCCCCCTCGGCTCGCGGGGAAGCCGAGGGGGATTGCAATCAAGATTAAAATCAAGTCACGCTTACTTGATTCCGCCAGAGATGCCAATTGACGCACCTGCTTTGGCTTGGACCGGGGCAGGTGCTGCCGCAGGCGGCGCTGCCGCAGCCGCGGGCGCGGGAGACGGCGGGGCCGCCCCGACCTGGAAATTCCAGGTAAACGTGGCCAAACCTTCTTGGTCATCGGGTGGCGCTAACTTGAGCCCTTGTATGGATGTTACTACACACTGACTCAGCACTTCTGGCGCAGTAGTTCCGGCGGCGTCAACCTTGACGTCCGAAAGTTCGCCAGTGTCGGCTTTGACGTTAAACTTCACCGTAACGGTGCCGGCAACCTTGGAATCGGTTTTCAGGGCTTGATCATAACAGGTCTTGATGGCGCCATTGCGCGTTTCAAGTACCTTTTGCGTATCCTGTGCATACATATTGGCATCGCGCACTGCGCCTGAACAGCCTACCGCACCCACGGTAAGCGCGAGCAGAGCGAGATGAATCGGGGACTTTCGCATAATTCGTGTCTCCTTCGGTTCAAACTTCTAGGTCGTCTCGCAACGACGCGCTCACTTGTTGACTCCAGTTGTGGCAGCTGCCCCCGATTTGGGTTCAGCTTTCATGTCCTTTGAGTCAGATTTCGAGTCCTTCTTGGCATCCTTTGCGTCCTTCTTCGCATCCGCCTTGGCATCCTTTGCGTCCGGCTTAGCTTCGACTGGAACGGGCTTGGATAAAGTGGTCTTTGTTTCTTCGAGCACCTTTTCTTTGCCCGTAGCCGGATCGATCTCGACCTTACGCTTGGTCACGTCTTGCTCGAGAATGTTGAATTCAACGCGGCGATTCTTCTCTCGACCTTCTTCGGTATCATTTGAAGCCAGAGGCTTGGTAATGCCGAAACCTTTGGCGATTAGACGGTCTTCATGCACGCCATGGTCAACCAGGTACTTTCGAACAGATTTCGCTCGGTCATCGGACAGCTTCATGTTGTGCTTGGCGTCGCCCTCAGCACTTGCGTGTCCTTCGATTTGAATCTTTTTGATGTAGGAATTCTCCTGGACCACCTTCACGATTTCGTCGAGCAATCCGAAAGATTCCGGCTTTATGATGGCCTTATTGACCTCAAACTGGATCTTCTCGTGAATCTCAATTGAGTTGTCTCGAACCTCCACCCGAGGTGGTGGCTTCGGCGGCTCGACCTTGGGGGGCGGCGGCGGTGGCGGTGGTGGTGGCGGTGGTTCACCAACGATGGTTAGGGCATCCTTGCCTGTAAACGCGATTTGGCCTCCACAGCCGGCAAGGCCAGCTGCGGCCGCTAAAATGGCGGTCCCGCACAGGACCAAGCCTGTCTTCGATGGCTTTTTCTGTGTCTGCATCGTAGCTCCCTGGCGCTGAGCGCCTGACGGGCACAATACCCCGTCGTCGAGACCTAAACGCTTCCATGCCCCTGACGTCAAGTAGAAGCGCACAGCACCTTATCCCCATCGATATGCAGTCGATTTGTGGGGGAGGGGACCACCAACAAATGTGCTCAATAGAGCAGCCTACTGAATAGGCCTCCAGGCCGCTACGCCCACTTTGCGTGCCGATTTGCCTCTCGATCGACCGGTCATCGAACCGGTGGCCGTCGGTATGAGTAAGTCGTTAACAGACAGGTCCAAGAAGCCAGTCTTGGGCTTGGGGGCTGGCCTAGGCGGCGCGCAGCTAGGGCGCGGTGCGGCGGGTATGCTTGAACCAAGGCGCTGTGGATTGTCTGGACCCAATCAGTACGGTTTGGAATCACGATGCCTCATCGAGAGGCTCGATCCAGCCCATCGAGGGAGCATTAGACGGCGCGTCAGCCTACGCCCCGTGGATGTTGCCCCCGTCGCTGCAGGGCGCCTTTGCCTAAAGCCAGCACGGAGCGGCAGGATCAAACGCTCGTGGCCCTTCTGTTACCGAAGTTCACTGTCTAACGGGAATCCTCCCAGCCGGTGAAGTCCTGTGTGCCGTTCCTATTTGAATTGCCGGCACGCCGTGCGCCTGGTTTCGTTGGTGACCCGCCCGTTCGTTCACTACGCCTTGGCCAACGCTTTGGAGCCCTACTCCGCCGCCTGCACATCCAATACGCCCAATGATTGCACGCTGCAAAGGGCGTATTGCGGCCAAACCTGCGCGGTCGAATCGACGGACGCGAGTTCATCGACGGATTGTGAGGTGTCTTGCATTGCGAATTTTGCCTCGCAGGCCTTCACTGATCTATCCTCTTACACTTCCGGTTCCTGCACGGTCGTCATCCGGTGTCCGTGATCGTCGCTCCTTGCGTCTTGCAGCGCATGATACTACCCCGCGCCGCCAAATCCCGACCTCGCTCCAACTCGTTCGAGCCAGGGGAAGCGCTAGCTGGTCCGAATGTCGCCTGTCGCGTAATGGCTCACCGGTGCGCCTCGAGCGCTTCCAGCATGGCGGGCACGGTCGTGATCTGTGCCCTATGTCTAACCCTGCGAAATCTCACAGGCGGACTTGCCTGGACGAAACTACGCAGCTGAAACTGCTCGAGCGGATTACGCCAATCAGCATAAATCAAGCCTATTTGCGTGCCAGACCTGCGGTTAGTGTATCCACTGTTCATTGCGCGGTTTTGCAGTATCGCCCCCAATTAAGTTGGTTTGACCATCCTCAAAAAGAAGTTCTTGGAATGGTAGCGGTCACGAGATGCGCGCGCCCGAGGCAGTAGAACTGCCCGGTAGCATACGGTGCAATATTTGCGCTTCAATTCGTTACGGCACAGCTAAATATCATATTCAATTGATGCGTGGCGGGCAGTCGCAGGCTGTCGCAACTAGTGCCGATCAACACAAGATGCCATGGGGACTGGGAGTAATCAATGGCAAAGCCGGCTAAGGACCCAGCGTCTGGGTTGTTGTTGGGCACCGGTTGAACGACTGCGCAATCAACCGCAACGACCGAAGGATAGGAATCTGTCGGCAGCGGAACATCGCACGTGGGCGCGAGTTGATTAGAAATGGTCATTTGCCAGACGCCGCAGAGCGTCGAGACTTGCGTCATGAAAACGCCATTACAGGTCGTTGAACTATCAACGGTGCTCCAGGTTCTGTTGGGCGCGCCGCCCGTTTGCTGCGGGTTGCTGTTGCTGGACGCTCCCCCGCTTGAGGTCGAGGTACCCCCCGTTTGCTTCGAGTTGCTATCGCCTGAGCCACCCATTTCTGAGGCGTCGTAGCCGACCTCACCGCCGCAGGCCGCGTTCAGTATGGAAATGAAACCGCAGGCAAGTCGTCCAAAGCGAATATGAGATGTATAAGACATAATGACCGCTCAAATATGGCTCGCTACCTGGGTGCCAAACCTCGTGAAGTAAGCCTTGCCATAAGTGGCAGTTTCCTCCCCTGGCGCGTCCAAGGCAATGTCCACGAGGAAGCGGGCCGCGAGTTGGCCCAAAACTGCCATCGGTCCCGCCGTATCCGCTGTCAGACTTCGGTCAGTTGCGAGCATGACAGATTGGTCGGGTTCGACCCTCAACGCGTCCTAAGGCCTTGCACGTGTCACTATTCTGCCCGCCGAAACGTTCGCAATAGGTGCCCACAGCGTGGAGCCACTATCGATCTTCTACAGCGCCGAAAGGAGACAGGCTTTCACGTAACGGATCGCAGTCGAATGAGTTGCGACATGCATTAGAACTAACCGAACAGATGGATTAATCGGTCAACTGATTTACGCATGCTGTGTCGTTTTCATCCGACGATTAGCGAAAAGTGTGTAATACTTATTGCGTCACGTTGGAGGTCCTATCAATGCACGCACCCAATTCATTAGGTTGCAACATTGCCCTGCGCCTGGACCCCGAGGACTACGCGTTACTCGAACAAATCCGGAAGCGTGAAAAGCTGTCACGGGCCGAGATTACACGGCGCGCAATCCGTCTGCTCGCTCAAACCATGGGAATTGTGCCCACGCCACAAGGGCAAAAGGTCGCGCGAAATTAAAGCGGTCTCGCGACGCGTTCAACGTCCGAGACCATGGCAACCCCAAACGCCTGAGGTCACATGTCCGAACATAGCAACGAACGGAATACAAACAAGCACGCCGGCGGCCGGCCCCGCAAAGGTTCGTTGGAATTCCGCGGAGGCACCTGGCACGCTCGTTTGACCGTCACGGTAGACGGTGAGGCAATCCGCAAGTAGTTCGACTTGGAGACTGATAACCGAGCCGTAGCGCGTCGCAAATTGGCCAGACTCATTGCCCAACGACAGGCAACAACCATTGAAGCGGCCAGCGTAGTAGCGGCGCGCGCCGAAACGTATGCCGAGCTTGCTGTCCGCGTTGCTGCTCGTCGTCGATCCGAGGGGATTGCTGACTTTCGAACGGAGCAGTCAAGGGAGACCGTTTGGGTCATTCCCGAAATCGGCCAGCTCGCGGTTAGTAACGTTCGCCCCGAGCACATTGCAGGCATCCTTCGGTTTAGGAAAGTCCAAAGGGCGCCGGGCATGGCTTCCCGTATCAGCTTAGAATTGCAGCGGTTAATTTGTTGTGTTGGTGCGGCACGGAAACGTCTGGATTCGCCGTTTCCACGCCATTGCCATCGAGGCAATTAGTCGCGATACGCTTCGCGACGGTGTCGAACGTGAAGAATCACCATTTCTTCGCGGGCCGCGTCCAGGGCGAAGATGACGCGGTAATCGCCGACCCTGAGTCGATATTGGGCTGCTCTGCCCTTCAATCGCTTGATATCGCCATAGCCTGTGCCGACGTAGCGAGTCACTGAGTCAACGACTCGGCGTGCCACAATACGGTCAATGCCGCGCAGCTCGTCTTGGCTCTCTAAGCTCCAAATGGCTTTGCGAATCACAAGCCAAGATTCCGAATAAGCTCTTCAGTCGTGACGGTGCGACCTTCGCGGACCTCTTGCTGCGCGCGTTCGATGGCTTCTATGTCCTCTTGGGTCAATTCCTCTTCATCCTCAGGAGCGTTCAGCAACGAGAGGGTGACGGGGTCGAGCTTTTCGGCGACGGGTGCCATCACCAAAGTATGACTCAATTTCGAATCGATGGCGACCTAGCCGGCTGGGACTTCGGAAACGCCCTCATTTTCGGTACTTGCTAGGCGATTGATGCCTTCGCGCAGGTCGTTGGCATCGAGGTCAGCGTAGCGTTGTGTGGTCTTTAGGTCGGAATGGCGTGCTAGTGCTTGAATGACGTGCGATGGCGCACCCTTTCGGAACAACTCCGATACGAAAAAGTGCCGGGTATCGTGAAAGCTCCACACGTCACGTCCTGCGCGGTCACGGGCTCTTTGAAAGGATTGATTGAGACCCGACTCGCACCAGGGCTTACCTTTCGCGGTCAATGCGACCGCGCCCCACGGGCTCTTGCGATTGGCCTGTGCGGCCCTCAAGCAATACCCGCAGGTCATCAATTATCGAGGGAAAAGTCGATGTAAAGCGCACGCGACCAGCGCAAAACCATGGCAAAAGCGGACAGTGGGCGCTGGGTGTTGTCAACCCGCCATTGTCCAAACGAGCCCCAGTTGACCTGGGCTTGCTCACCCGGCTCGGTCTCGATGCGCAGGTACGCTTTGCGAGACCGAGGGGTACGGACCTTTGCAACATAGCGTCGCAGCACGGCAATTCCGCCGGTGAATCCCTGGTCTTGAAGCTCTAACAGCAGGCGCACGGCAGTAGGCGCGGCAGAGCAAAAACGCGCCACCGCACAGGGACACCGGCGATCAACCAGGACAATCAGAAGGCACCACAGGCCCCCCGAAACTGGACAGCACCAACTCGTCCGTGCGATGCACGTTACTGTAGCGGACGGCGGCTACCGTCCTGCATGACGGCTCGGAATGGCAATTCCGGGCCGTCTCCTTTCCGGGGCCCACTGGGCTACGCCTACTGTGCAAACAGGGGTTGCACCTGCACCTTGAGTTGCACCATCGGCCGCAGCGTTCTTTCGCAGGCAAGGATGAGCCGCGTAGCCGGACCATCATACCCCGGTCGAAATCGCAACTATTTCGGGGTGAACGGGGTTTTCGCGGACAACGGGACATGGAATCACTCGCAAGCTAATAACAAGAGACTTTGCACAGCGCTGAACTTCCGAGAGTTCTAGCCAAGGCAAATTGAATTGCGGATATCAATTGGGAGCCGCCCATAAGCAGATTGAGACCGAGACCATGGGAAATCCCATGGTTCAACTTTCGGAATGTCATCAACCAGTAATCATTTTTGTTCTTGATTGCACAAGTCGCTCAGTGATATTCGTGGCGCGATAATAAATAGTCGGGGACCACGCGCGCGCAGAGGCGAGGTGGTTGGTTCTCGGGGTTGGTTTGCGCAAAACATGCGCAGGGGAGTGACTTCGATGTCAAAGAAAGCTGCTGACGGAAGCAAAGTTCATCGTGGGCGGAGTGGATTGCGCAGTGCTCTAACATTGGCGATACCTGCTTTAATCGCCATCTCTTGCAGTAGCGCGCACGAGACCGAAGACATCGGCGAGGTCCAGCAGGCAGCTTCGACAACGGGCGGGTCGAAAGCTACTGGTGGTGCCAAAGCTACCGGCGGCAAATCGAGTACGGTGGCTCGAAGACCACGGGGCCAGCGATCGGCGGGTCCAAAGCGACGGGCGGCAAGTCGAGTACGGGTGGCTCCAAGGCCACCGGCGGCGCGAGCACCGGTGGGTCCAAAGCGACTGGTGGAACGAAAGCGACCGGTGGAACTAAAGCTACCGGTGGAACTAAAGCTACCGGAGGCACAAGCACCGGCGGCTCCAAGGCTACGGGAGGCAAATCGAGTACCGGTGGAGCCAAAGCTACGGGAGGCAGCAGTTCGCCGCCAGGCTGTTCCCCTCCAAACTGTGACGATGGAAACGGATGTACGTCTGATTCGTGCCAGAATGGAACGTGCGTGCACACGCCCTTAGCCAATGGAAACGGATGTTACGACGGGTCAGTCTGCACAAGAACAGATACCTGCCAAAATGGAGTCTGCGTTGGAAGCAACCCGGTAGTTTGCACGGCAATAGATGCCTGTCACGGCGTCGGCACCTGCGACCCCAGTACTGGCGTCTGTTCCAACCCCAACGCCCCAGACGGCACCACATGCAATGATGGTTCGGCCTGCACGCAGACTGATCAGTGCGTCTCTGGTGTGTGCACAGGCAGCAACCCGATCGTTTGCACGGCGCAGGGCGCCTGTCACGTAGCTGGGACGTGCAATCCCAGCACCGGCACTTGCTCCAACCCAGCAGCTCCCGATGGCACGGCTTGCAGCAACGGTAACGCGTGTACCGTAGCAGACCTAGTGCATCCCCTCAAATGGTGCCAAAGATCTCGCAGAAAACCGCATGCTCTCTAACAATGCGATCAAACGCCATCATTAGAGGAACCAACCACTCGCGTTGCATGTTCGGAATCGCGTGATACCAATACAGCCCCTGACGGAATAACGAATGCGTGCGACGCTTGACCGTGTTGACTTTCAGGTATCGGTCCAGTCCAGCCGCCTCGGCGGCCGCGCCCAGCAGCGTCATCAAAGCTTGCGCCACAGCAGCCAACAGCAGAAGTCGATCGCGTCGCGCAATTTTACCGATGTGAGTGGCCTTGAGGCCCATGCCAAAGTGCAAATCCTTTTGGTCTCGGAAAGTCTCTTCGATCGTGAACCTTTTGCCGTACAATTTGATGACCTGGCTCGCTGTGCTCTGCGTGAGGCCGGTGGCCAAACACCACGGCTCCTTCATCTCTGCGGTCCCACGTCACCACCACAGCGGCGACTTTGAAGCTGTCGCCGGTGAGCATCGCACCCCGCATGATTTTGCCTCGACCCCTGGGACCCACCCATTGCGCGGCTGTTTTGCGTTCCCCGTTAGCCGCGGTCACCATGATGTTGCCCCGGAAGCGGATGACGTAGTCCCAGCCAAGGCTGTCCAGGTATTCGTACAGCTCTTTGGTTTCCTGAAAGCCACAGCGGTCAGCAAGCAAATGTAATGCGAACCACGGGCTCGATCCATGTGTGCAGCTGCTCGATCAGCTCCCGTTCATAGCGTTTCTGGTTGCCTCTTCAGCTTGGACTTGCAGTGCGTTTTCCAAGCCAGTGGCGTAGCCCGCCCATGGCGAGTGACCAAGTACGCTGCCAGGGTAGTATGTCTGTCATCGTCAAATTCGGTCCAATCCAGTGCGATCACGAGCTCTTCGCGAACACCGATCACGAACTTTACCCAAGTCTCCAGCACTCTCTTGAGTGCGAGATCGGAGTTGCTCAGTAGTCGGTCGATCTGCTTGACGCCGCTCTTGGGTGTAATTCCTGCGACCTGGGCGTAGGCCTGTCCGATAGCGTGAATGGCCAGCACAGCAACATGAGTAATGCCCACGACCGCGTTGGCTAACGACTGCACTCGCGCGGCATGTTCAGTTTCACCGAATATTTCCTCCACAAATCGTCGCACTTGTTTGGGATTCATTCGCGTTTTGATACGCTTGGACTTGAGGATTCGTCTTGGCATTTTGCGGGAACGGACCTTGGTCTTCTTGCTCATGCCGCCAGCAACGCGCCAGCCGCGCGTAAATTCCTGCTCTCGTCATCCTTGTCGCGCCCACCCAGCATAAACCTTTGCAGATCGATCACTTACACGTCGAACTTCATTTGACAGATGAGGGGATCTCTCAGGTAGCAGACCAGTGCCTGGCCGGAGCCTGCCAGCCGGGCACGCCTGTGGCCTGTGTCGCGCAGGACGCCTGCCATATAGTTGGGACTTGCAACCCCAGCACCGGTACTTGTTCCAACCCCGCAGCTCCCGACGGCACGACTTGCACGGACAATAACCCTTGCACCCAAACCGACGCCTGCCAAAGCGGCACTTGCGTGGGTACCAATCCTGTTCCGGTAGACGACGGCGACCCCTGCACAGTTGACAGTTGTGACCCGGTGCTCGGGGTGCAACATGTGCCCGACATCAGCAACCCCTTTGCGCCCAGCTGTACCCACATCTGCAATTGAAGGTGCAAACGGCGTCATGTGTGAGCCAACCAAGTGCTGCAGTTTTTTCAGGTGACCAACACGGGCACGAGTTCGATATCGCTGTCAGATATCACGATGAGGTTCTGGGTGAATGACACGAGCGGCTCGAACGTAGTGCCGCAAGTCAACTACGGCGGCTGCGCGACGAATGCGGGACCTGCTTCCACCCACTGACAAACGTGACGGCCACGGCCAGTTCAGTCATACCCGCATGCGGATCGGACGCCAGTCATCAAGCAAGCTGGGAGATCACAGTTTCGACCACGGACAGCACGCAATTAGCACCCGGGCAAGTCTGGGACAACGTGCAGGTTGCGGTGCATTTGGCCAGCTACGGCAATTTCAGTCCGGGCACGAGCACCTGGTACAGCCCGTGTCTGACGGGAACCAGCTACACGGCTGACAACCACTTTGGCGTCTATTACAAGGGCGCGTTAGTCTTTTCATCGGGCATCGCTGCGCCTAGTTGCAAGGCGCCGAGCGGGCAACAGCCGTTGAGCGGGCATCTGACGTCCGACATCACCAGCGCCACGTGCGTAGGAGCTGTCCCGGGTACGACGCCGATCTATCTTACCGTGGGCATGCAGCTGCAAACTCCGATGTCAGAGCTGCAAGATTTCGTTCAGCAAGTCTCGGATCCTGACAGCCCGATGTACCGGCAATACCTGACCGTTGACGGGTTCAAAAGCCGTTTTGGGGCTACGCAGGACAACTACCAGCGTGCCGTTGACTGGGCGACGTCCCATGGTCTTACGGCAAGCCAGTCTCCGAACAACTTGATGGTATTCGTGACAGGCACGGCCGCTGCCGTTGAGCAGGCACTCTACGTCAATCTCAATTACTGCCTGCGCCCGGATGGGACGCAATTCTACGCCCCTGATCGCGAACCTTCCGCGGACACGATCGCGCCCCTGCAATACATCGGGCATCTAAATGACTTCTTTGTCTCGAAGCCGGACATTCTTCCCCCACTGGCCGGTTGTGGCACTAATTATACCTATGTCGGGGACGATTTCCACAATGCCTACGCGTCCGATTCGGTTAACGGGCCAACCACATTGACGGGCACCGGAGAATGTGTCGGGTTATTCGTTGGCACCGCGTTCTCGATGGAAGATATGAACGAATATTGGGATTCTGCGAGTGTCAACAACGCCTGCCCCTCGTTTCCAAATTCCAGAAACGGCTTGTTGATTCCTCCAATCACTGCGGTGAACGTCTTTGGCCGACCAGCATTTGATCCCTGCTATATAGCACCCGTTACGTGCAATAACGGTTCCCAATGCGGAACGGCCACCACTACGAGCAATTGTCCAGCTATGGCTGCTTACGACGCTTGTTGTGGCGTGGACTACTCCAGTGGAAATCCCGGTGCGACACTGGCTAAGTGCTACGTGCAATGCCCAGATTTCGTGGGTTGCGGGCAGACGGGTTCTCCTTGCACTCCGTTCAAAGGTACGGGAACAGGTTACGATTTAGAGACAACACAAGATATCCAAATGGTGCTGGCAATGGCACCAGGAGCGCAAATAGTTGCCTTCGAGTCAGGCGGCACCGGCGACACCGACGGCACTCTAAATAAAATGGCCACTACAGGGACGGCGAGCACACCAACGATACCTTGCCGCCAGCTGAGTTCATCGTGGGGCATGGATCCTACCAAACTTACGGATTCCATCCTGGCCGAGCTAGCGTCGCAGGGTCAGACATTCTTCAAGAGTTCCGGCGACAAGTCGGCCAAGTCAGTCAATGACTTTCAGAATCTTCAAAACGTGACGGACGTCGGAGCCACGACATTGCGAACGGATCCGGTTACCCACGCGTACAGCCTGGAGGAGGCCATTGGTCTGAGCGGTGGCTGGGTTGCCAACGGACAATCTTCGTTCCAGTGCGACAGCGCCAACAAGAAAAGCGCAAACATACCTTACTACCAAGTTGGCGTAACGACTTCAAACGGCGCATCGAGTCAATATCGAAACGTTCCAGATGTTTCGATCGTGGGTAGCGAAGTTCAAGCCTTTTGGCAAGGTTCGGTGTTTCCTGGAACGGGCGGCACGAGCGTCTCATCACCCCTGTGGGCGGGATACATGGCGCTTGTCAACGAACAAAACGCCAAGCGCAACCTCGGCCCGATTGGGTTTCTCAATCCGGCGATCTACGCAATTGCCAGAACGATGGGCAGCCCAACTGCGGATGTTTACAAAACGAGCTTCAACGACATTAAGGACAACAGCCAAACCGACGTATTCAATTGCGCAACGGATCCCAATACTGGCAATTGCATTTGCACTGACGACACGACCGCAGCAGCATTCTACGCGGGTCCGGGTTACGACGTGGCGACTGGCCTCGGTACGCCAAAACTGGGCCTCATCAATCAACTGGCTGCGCTATCGCCCTCGCCGCCCAAGGACGTTGCAGTGGGCAGCGACCACGCTTGCGCGCTGAGAAGCAATGGTGCCGTTTGGTGTTGGGGTGCAAACCAATATGGCCAATTGGGCAACGGATTGATCGACTCGATAATCCCTTGTCCCGACGACGCGGGCTCCTGCGACATTAATCTCATTGCAAATCTGCCGGTGCCGGTCGTTGAACTTCCCAGTCAAGCAATTGCCATATCGGCGGGCCCGGGTAGCTCTTGTGCCGTACTGAGTGGCGGAGTGTGGTGTTGGGGCGCTGGTTACGGAGCGCACCCCGTTCAAGTGAGCAATACGGTCAATACGTCCGCGGTTGCCGTGGGTGCCTTTGCAACCTGCGCTCTGGGAAGTGACGGCACGGTATCGTGCTGGGGCGATAACAGAACAGGGCAGCTGGGCAACGGAAGCTTGACGTTGACTGTCGCACCGGCATCGGCTCCCGTTTCGGTTACTGGGATTACGGACGCAATAGCCGTCCGGTCGGGACCAAGGGCAGAATCGACATGTGCCCTACAGTTTGGAGGGGGCGTTTTGTGTTGGGGCGATAACTTTGCTGGGCAGCTGGGCAACGGAGGTCAGACGGGGATGATTGATGGCGTTGCCGCCAACTCACTCGTTCCCGTGCCGGTTATCGGACTCACCGACGCGGCGGTAAACATTGCCGTGGGTGGGTTGCATGCCTGTGCCGTTCTGGCGAGTGGGAGCGCTGCCTGTTGGGGCAGCAATACCTGGGGCATGCTAGGCAACGGTACAACAGTTGATTCGTCCACAGCGGTTGCGGTCGTTGGGCTTACCAATGTGCAGGAAATAGCTGCAGGTGGAGGGACCACCTGCGCGGTCCTATCGGACGGTACAGCAACGTGTTGGGGTTTGAATACCTTCTTTCAACTGGGTGACGGAAACACCGACCCGACCGAGAACAGGCTTCAACCTAACCTGAACAACCCGGTGAGCGGGTTGAAGGGCGTGCAATTCCAAGGCCCAATCACATTAGGCGAGCATCTGCCGTTCCAGTACTTCTCCGGCGGTAATGATTTCTACTGCGCGGTGGTGAACAACGGCGTCTATTGCTGGGGGCACGACATAGCAGGCTCACTCGGCGATGGCGCAAAGATTGACCAAACACTTGCGACCGCGGTGCAATTTATTCACCCGTAGGTAAGGTATCAAACCGCACCAGGGGCCACCCGATACTCCCAGATCCGTCGGTGTTGGCGACTTGGGGCAGCGTCTCGTGAGCATTCGCTTCGCCGTTGAAGGCGAAAGATACATGTCTTGGCTCTTTAGGCGATCCGCATCCTCATGCGGCCACCTGGTAATCATGGTGAAGCCCGCCAAGGACAGGTATCGACATGATCTTGGTGCCCTTACGGTAGATCTCATGTGGACTTGGAACAGGGATTTGCTGAGCAATCCCTTGGCGAGGGCGACTCGCATTAAAATAGTCTAATCCATATTGTTCGAGGACGTGCTTCATGTGTCGTTGTCCAAGAATGATTACGTGATCCAAGCATTCGCGCCTGACACTACCAAGAAATCGTTCGCAAATCGAATTCATCAGGGGCGCCTGAATTGCTGTGCGCAATATATCGATTCCAGCACCCTTCGCGATACGATCAAATTCTGCCCCAAACTTGTTGTCGTTATCGCGGATGATGAATTGGGGTCCTTCACCGAACGGCGTGATGTTCCGAAGCTGTTGTGCTGTCCATTCAGCGTTTGGAGAACGAGTGACGCCGACGTGAACCACGCGTTTCGTATTGACATCAATCACGAAGAACGCGAAGATGGGCCGAAACCAGACATCGTAGGTCTGCAAGAAGTCGCAGGCCCACACTGTATGGTTTCTCAAAAAGGCGCGCCAAGTCTGACCGCGAGGGAGTTCAGGTGGTCTTGTTTTGGGCATGTATCGTTGGATCGTCCGTTTCGCAACTCGGATGCCAAGCTTCAACAGTTCGCCCCGTATTCGCTCGGCGCCCCAAAGGACATTTTCGGTGGCCATGCGGCGAATGAGTGCAATGATCTCCGGGTCAACCCGCGAAATAGGGCCCTTGGTATTCTTCGACTTCCAACGCCAGAAGAGCCGAAATCCCTCACGGTGCCAACGCAGTACCGTGTCGGGCTTCACGAGCAATAGGGCCTTGCTCCAATGTGGCAGAAGACTCGCAAGCAGGACAACGAAACCGCGCTCATAGGCTCTGAAAATAGGACGTTTGACCTTCCTCGATGCGACGATGAGCTGCTGGCGAAGCAGGGCGTTCTCCAGTAGCAACTGTTCACGGGAGCGTGTGACGTCGGCAACAAGGCCAGCGAGTACCGGAAGGGGACGCGTCGTTTCTCGAATTGCCGTTCGAACTCGATTGAATACTCGGCCAGCGGCTGATCGAAGATGTTGAATGATGCTGGCCAACACGAGACCGATTTGACCCAAGCCAGCCGGAAGTTCAAGACTTGTACTCAACGAAAATCTGACCGATCATGAGGCGGAGGACTCATGACAGGGCAGCGTGCAGGATGACTGGCCCCGGCGCATTGTCACGACCACCGGCAACATGTCACTGAGGTGCACGAAACCCGCCCCGCTAGTGCGTGGATGATCTGACATCTTTGTTGGAGAGTGATCGGCAACCGGCAAACAGCGTCGTAATGGCGCGCTGTCCCGCATCGAACGCGATAACGTACGCGGCGACGAGCGGGCGAATATCGCGCCAGCGCAACGGATCTCGAATTGGCTTCCCATTTGGGCCGAACAATCGACGATGCAATTCGTCGTATCGCTCAGCGAGTTTCACTGCTGCAGTCCGCAATCGCGGCTCACCGACAAGTCGTTCGCTCGCGGCATCAGCTGAAGCACGAACGATGCGACCGTATTGTATCGCGGCATCAGCGACCGCATGGATGAGCGTCATCGTGGCCGAACCGCAAGGACGTGAGCGCTCGGTTTCGATCACCACGACGCCGGGGGCATGAAGCTCTATGAGCTTCTTGACCAACCACGTGCACGCGCGAACACGGCTCGCGAGGTCCAGATGATTCCGGAGTTTTCGCAGTCTCGTTCGAATTGGACGGAGACGGCCGTCGATGAGCACCGTACCGATATGCCTAGATGAAACGGACACCGCGAGCAGCGGAAATGCCACCAAAGCGGAGGGAATTTGAGTTCCGTTGACAAGGGACGACGCGAGCGGTTGGATTGCCGACGCGCCACTTCTTTTCGAGTCGTCGTGGTCTCGCAGATTTCGTTCGGCTCGAGAAACCTGGTGCATTGCACGTCGCCTGTATCGGCGTGCAAAAAGGCCTCTCGGTGCCAATGGTACCGGGAGGCTCTTTTGATCGTCATGGGTCTGATTTTGGAATTTGGGCCCTCATGGCCTGTGTATATATAGGAAGAAGCCAGAAGATTTTCGCCAAGTTCCGCGACGATCACGGGCTCATTGATGGATATCCACAATCCATGAGGGCCCGTTTTTCGTATTTGGGCCCATGACGGCGATCTGCTCGGGCGAGCTATCGTTCTCTCCGATGATTCAAGGCGCCCCGAGTCTGGCGGTCTAGTCGGGGTGTGGTGGTCAAAGGCGTCGGCCCGTCGCGTTCATGCACACGCGTGAAGGCACCGGACCGGTCACTTTGACCAGAAACGGAGACCACTTTGCACCTTCACATCAGAGACCAGATTTCATCCCTCCCGACAGGCGGGCTCTTTGCCGATTTGCGGGACGCGCGCCTCGTTCAATCGCTCAGCGCATTCGTGAGTGCCGCCACCGCTCAGCACATCGTCGAAGCCGTCGGTACGATCGGACTTCGCACCATGAGCCGGGCCGAACTGCAGCATTGCTGCGACCTCAGTAACGATGAGACTTCTCAAGTCATCGCGGCACGCGAACTGGCCGAATCGTTCATGCCCATCGAACCCGTTGCGTCCTGCGTCGCCAATGCCATCGTGCACTTGCCGCATGGACTCGCGCTTCTCGAAACGGAAGTGCTCATCGGAATCGCACTCACGGCACGTCTGAACGTCCGCGGAACATTATTGCTGTCCAAGGGCGGCATCGCGAGCGCGGCCGTCACTCCGCGCGACATCTTCGTGCCGCTCGTGCGGCTCGGGGCATCGTCATTCATACTCGCTCATAACCATCCTTCAGGCGATCCCGAGCCTTCACGTGAAGACATTCAACTCACCGAAAAGGTTGCCCATGCGGGCGACCTGCTCGGCATCCAACTGCTGGACCACATCATCGTTGCGCGGAGTGGCGCGGTCTCGCTCGTCCGAACGCGGCTGCATGTCCATTCCCTACGTTCTCACTTCCCCGAGCGCGCATAGCGCGCAGAAAGTCAGAGTTTCTCATGAATCGAAAAGACGTGCTCGTTATCCGGATTGGACTGTCCATCGAAAGCGTGGACAACGACAATACCACCATCACTGTGGAGCCCGAAACTCCCGAGACTGAAGGCACCACGCAACATCCGAACAGCGACACAGAAACAAGGCGCATCAGCATCCAACCGCCACGACGCTCGTTTGGTCGCGGCGACAGTCCCCGCGATTCCGAGTTGGGCGAGAAGCGAGCCATGACCGACATGCAACGCAAGGCCCTCTTCAGAATCGCATACGACTTGGGCGACAAGGAATCGGCACTGAGCCGAATTCTCGAAGCCCTTGGAGTTCGAACGATTGGAATGGGCAACAAGCGCGCAAGCATCGAAAGCAATCGAGCAACTCGGGGCGCAGCGCGAGCAGACCACCACGACGTTCGAATGGGGCGAGTCATGACTGACATCCCGCCGAATACTTCCGCCAGCTCAACTCGCGACCTATGCCATGTGCGGGCGCCTGTACTTCTATCGCTATGTCCTGCACGCCGAGCCCGAGTTTCGTTCATTGAACCTCGCGCTCGGCTCGGCTGTGCCATTCGACGATCGGTTGGTGGTTCCAGGAAAAACTCCAGGGCCACCAACCGACCATTGAAGTCGCCGAGAAAATCTTCTCAGCGGACATCGCGGCGGAAACCGTGCAAATGCCTATTCGATGGAAGGACCAAACGCCTGACGAGTTAGAAGCGAAAGGTCAGGCCCTCGTGCGTGCATATCTCAACGAACACGGAGACCTCCCCGTTGTTGGTGTCGAGCAGCGATTCGAAGTCGATATCGAAGATCCGGAAACCGGCGAATCACTTGCCACGTCCCTTGGTCGGATACTTCGACCTCGTGGTTCGCAAGGGCGACGAGATTGTCGAAATCAAGACGACCTCGAGGGCATGGCACCCGCAGAGCATCCTGCGACACTTGCAAGTCGGTTCGTACGTAACGGCGGCCAACGCCCTGCATGGCGGGCCCTCGCGCGTCGTCGTTCATGCCATTCTCAAACAACGAACGCCACGCGTGTCGAAGAATACCCGGTCGAACGCGGGGAGCCAGACAATGCGTGGTTCTTCCACGCGGCAAAGTCCATTGAAGGCGCGATCCAGGCGGGTCATTTTCCGCCGTCGCCCGGGCCGACCTGCATCGAATGCGAATTCGGCAAAGCCTGTCTTGCCGGTCGGGGCACCCGAGTTCAATCGCGCGAACAGCCCCAGCGACAAGTGTCGCATCGCAGTTTGCCAGTAAGTGTCCACGCTGCGTGAGTCAGTCGATCAATCTGGTCTCGTGTTCCTCGGTCGGAGGCGGGCGTGCATTCGTGCATCTCCGCCTCCGGCCTCCCTTCGTCGCGTGGTTTCCGCACGCTGAGCATAGTGCTCGACTGCGGACGTTCACCTGATGAAGGAGAAACGAAATGACACTCTCGCACATTTCAACAATCATACAGGAACTTGTTCCACCCTTGGCCGTCTCGCGACCCCAGTTTCTTCGCGAGTTGGTTGCCCATTTCGCGTCCCAGGAATCACTCGAGAATCCCGACGCCATCGTTCAACTCAGCGACCTGCGCATGACCGAAGAAGGGACGCTGGCCATTCCGAACCTCGGCTCATTCGTCTTCATGGAATGGGCACTATCGCAACTCGCGAATCTTCTCGGTATAAAGTGGGATCGCTGGTTCGACACGTCTAGCGCGACGGAGAGAGCCGACGAGGTAAATCGGCGGCTCTCTCGCCGAAGTCAACAGGTCAGACTTCGCACGTCACGGGTCGCGCGAGCGTCGAACGGAAAGACCGGAATACTCCGAGCACTCGTCAGTCCGCAATTCACGCCGATTCCCGACTCGACCCTCGCCACGATGCTCATGGTGTGCCTGGGCGACGTTGATGCGGAGTTGCCAGTGTCGCGTCTTGTCATGACTGACAAGACGGTATCGTTCCTCGTCTCTGTTGGAAAGCCGTTCGGCGTTGACGTTTCTGATCGCACCGTGGGCGATGTGACAGGAGGCATTCTCGTTCGCAACAGCGGCGTTGGTTACGCGAGTCTCGTCGTGAGTCTGCAACTCACGCGATTGGTTTGTCTGAATGGCATGACCGCACCCATTGACGATCCACTGGCGCTTCGACAACCGCATCGCTCGTTCGATGAAAGTCGTCTTCTCGGACGTCTCACCGAGGGATTATCCAATCTGCCCGGTCGGCTCGCGACGGGCGTTCGTCGGCTCGCGGAAGCGCGGCGCCAGATCGTTGCCGATCCAGCTGCTGAATTCATTCAGCTCCTGCGATCCGCGCGGCAACCCAAACGTCTTCTACCGATGCTTCAGGCAGCATATGCCCACGAACCCGAGCAGACGATGTTCGGCATCTCTCAGGCGGCAACACGTGCAAGTCAGGAGCTTTCTCCAGAAGAACGCTTCGAGCTCGATCGTGCTGCCGGTACGTACCTTGCGAACTTCTCCACGGCGAATTGACGCCGAGAGTCACAACACAGGAGGTCATCATGGCCAGTAAAGAAAACGGAAGTCCCATGGCCGTCTTCGCGATCACTGAGCGCGGGGACAAAACCTACTGGTCGAAGATCGGAGTCGCGTTCGTCAATCGGGACAAGTCGATTACGGTCACCTTAGAAGCCTTCCCGGTTTCTGGGAAATTGCAGATCCGGAGCGAGGAGAAGTTAGAGCAGCGGTGAGAGCGAGCGGTGAACAACTTTCTTGCTTTCCGCGCATAGCGCGGAACTTACGAGACGTCTCCACGTGGGGGCGTCTCTTTATGACAACGGCGGGGTCGGTCAATTTCAACGAAATCGATCGTCGGCAGTGAGCGCAATACTTGAGCTCTTATCGAACCACCCGGCTCGCGAGTTGGGGTAGGCGTCAAATGCGGGTACGTAGGGTTTGATGTCGAGCAGGGGAGATCCGTCCAGCATGTTGACGCCCTCGACTTGAAGAGTTCGACCCGTGATTGAAACGAGTCGCACTGCGGATAGTCCAATGGGATTCGGCCTAGTCGGTGCTCTCGTTGCCAGAAGGCCACGTTCGACTGTATCGCGGTAAGGTATCACGCGAGGCGTCCATGGCTTCGACCGGTCGAGATGATAGATGAGCCAGATGCGTTCAAAGCCGTCCAAATCAGCGACGGCATCCGTGTAGGCTTCAAACAACGACACAGTACCTTGAACGCCTTGTGCGTATGTCGGCTGAATGGGTGTACCCGCCTGTTCCTTGTGCGGTGTGCTAATCACGCCAATTGGATGGAACAGAATATTCGAAGAGGGCGCATCCATCATGGCTTGTTGAATACCAAGAAAACCTGGTACGGAAGGATATTGAGCTTCTCGCCGTCGAGCCTAAGTCCTGCTTGGTTCGCCAAGGACACCAATTGAGCACGCGGGATCTTGGCGGATTCCGGCGGACCCTCGGGCAGCTTGCCTTCTTTGAACTCAATGAGGACGAGCTTGGACCCAGACTTCATTGCTGAGGCGATTCGCCCAAGCCAGACGGGTCGATCAGGAATATGATGTAGCACGTCGCAGATAAAGACCCAGTCTGCGTCTTTGGTAACCTGGGGATCATCCGGCTTGATCAGGACTGCCTGAATGTTTGTTATTCCCTCACCCATTACTTTATGGTGAATGTGGCGAATCATCTCCGCTTCGGTGTCAACCGCTATCACCTTGCCGTGCGGTAACGCCTTGGCGAATCGAAAGGTGAAGTATCCTGAACCTGCCCCGACGTCGATCAACGTCTCGCTACCTTTGAGTCCAAGTGCCGCCACGACATCATCAGGCTTTTGCCAGATTGCACGTTCTGGCTTTTCGAGGAAGGCGATGTACTTTTCGACGTCGTCAAAGGGCCTGAGGTGCATCGGGTCAACGCCAAGCTTGTGAAGCGGGCAATCGATGGGCGGATGTGCGGGATCGTGAGCTTGTGCGTCACTCGCTTTCGGTTCGCCATCGCCGGCAGATTTGTCGCCCACTGGCTTGCTGCTGAGCGCAGTCGCGGGAGTCGCATTGCCAGAATTCGTGTTGGAGCCGGATGGGCCCGCGGTCTTGTTCCGGCATCCACCAACGAGCAGAGCAATGGCCAACGTGGTAATCTGGAGAAGCTGCAAACGACGCGGCGTATTCATATCCTAGTTCCTTTGATTCTTTCAGGGCGATGTGAGAGTCCAACGCGCTTCACTGCAACGTACACAAGTAGGCCTATTGCAATGGTAATCGCGCCCAGCAGCGCTGCCAAAGGACGCTGCGATACCGAGCGCACAATCATCCAACCAGCAAACAACAGGAACAGCGCTGGCGTCACCGGGTAGCCCCACATGTGGTAAGGGCGCGTTCTGCCAGGATCTCGCCGACGGCGCACGAAAACAGCTGTCACGGTGAGCGCGGCGGATGCTGACAACGCAAATCCAATGTACATGAGCAGCGCATCAAAGCTAAATGTTACGAGCATGAAGACTGCGAACAGCGCTTGAAACGCAATTGACAGTAAGGGCCCGCCGCCGTCCGTGCGCAATCGCAGAAAGCGGAGAGCAAAGAAGTCCTGGCCCATCGCTTCGTAGACGCGGGGGCCCACTATCATCATGGCGCTCACGGACGATACAAGCGCGAGCGCAATGAGGGCAGAAATGGCACGCCCTGCGTCTTGGCCAAAAATGCTCACGGCAGCCAAGTGTCCAACCTCGACCGTTCCTGCGAGTTGTTGCAATGGCGTCCCGAGGAGAAATGCCGCATTGAGTCCGAGGTACAGCAGCGTTACGAGGCCCGTCCCGAGTCCGAGCGCGAGGGGGAGGTTTCGGGATGGATTGCGGATCTCACCGGACAGGTATGCGGCTGCATTCCACCCGCTGTAGGCAAACGTGACAAAAATTAATCCCACCGCAAAGCTTGGGCTCAACAGTAGCTCGCGGTCCGGCAACGTAAGGCGCCGTGGTTGATGGCCACGCAAGAGCCAAGCCGTCCCCAGGATGAAAACAAGAATCAAGAGTATGGTGGCAAGAGTGAAAACGTTTTGCAGCCAGGCGCCAGTGCTGACACGGGCTGCATGCACGGTCGAAAGGAGCACAACGAGTACGATGCCCGCCAAGATGGGCGACACGCCCGGCACTAAGGCGTGCACGTACCTGCCGAAGGCCATGGACGAGGCCGCTATAGGTGCGGAGAAACCCACCACCAGGCAAACCCATCCTGCGGTGAACCCTACGGCGGGATGAAAAGTGTCACTGAGCATGCGGTACTCGCCACCATTGCGGGCAATGGAAGCGGCGAGTTCGGCGTACGCCAATGCGCCGCAAAGCGCGATGACTCCGCCCAATAACCAGGCAAGCAACACTGCGCACGGCGAACCCATTTCGGCCAGAATCAGACCGGTCGTCGTGAACACGCCCGTCCCAATCATATTCGCCACGACCACCAACGTCGCCGTCACAACGCCAAGCCGCCGTGGTACCGTGGGCGAGATGGCTACATGGTCATGTCGTTGCGACATGACTTTGCTCGTCTTGGGCTTGCACTGGGATTGCGTGGTACAGAATCTCGAGGCTAGCGATCACTTGGGCTCTTGCCGCGAGTGGGACACCCTCGAGCATGGCCGAGAACCGCGCGATACTTGTCAGGTCGATTTTTTGAGCAAGGCGAAGACCTTTAGCCGTTAGGGTCAAATGCCGGATGCGGCCGTCTTCGTTGTCCAGACGACGTTCGGTCCAACCCCGCTGTTCGAGCTGATCTACCATTCGGCTGACGGCACTCTTGGACAGCCCGAGCGAGCGTGCCAGATCTCCTTGTTTGGTACAGGAGTTGTGCAGTAGCTCCATTAGTGCATGGGCATGCGACACAGCAACTGGTTGACCGCACGGTGTGCGATCGGAATCCAACAAACCGAAGCGCCGAATAAGAGCGTGAAATGATTCGCGCAGTTTTTGCGGATTTGCGAGATGCTCGGCTGAATTGCTCCGGCCCATGGCGAGTCAATGACATGCGATAGTTGTATATGCAACTATCTGCGAGTCAATCAATTGAATAGGCGAAAGAGTCGACCCCGGGAGTTCGCGGCTCTCGATCATTTGACGCACTTATCCGGGTCGGCCACGGAGCTCAAATTGCGAATTGCGTGCATGTTGTGTGAGCTGAAGGCGTCGTCTTTCGAATCACGAAATCGGACGCATCAATTGGTCCGGTGCGCACCTAGCCAGCCGTTGAGCGTCCATGCTGTGAACGGTCAGGTCAGGCAATCTATTCTTTCTTCGAACCGCGTGCCTTGAGCCGTTCAATCAAGTTTCGGGCGTTCGTCATGGCTTCGCGCTCCTTGTCCGTCGGCGGTTGTATCCATGGCTTGGTCACTTGCCAGAGAATATCACATTCGATCGGGGGATCGGGATATGCGCCTGGGTCATGCAGCGAGTAGCTGCGGAATTCAACGGGTGCTTCCTGATAGCACGCCCACACTGCTTGCCTTAGCACATCCGGATCTCCTTCAAACTGGAGATCCACCAAAGAGACCTGAGCGCGAAAACGATCGATTACTTGCCTTGGCAGATTGAATAGGAAAGGGTGAGGTGCCTTTGTTCCAACAATCCGTTTGTTGTCATCAATACCGTTGGCCAGCAGCGCCCTGAGCGCTTCTCCGGTCAAGTGTCCCTCGGATTCCGGACCGCCCAGGATCAGGTAACGAATATTGGGATTTGCTGCAATATTACAGACAATCTTCTCGATGCCGATGTTGGGGGTTTGCACAGTTCCTGCGAGCGCGGCTCCGCTTTCCGCCGCTGCCCGCACTAACAATTGGATTTCTGGAGGAATCTTGTCACCGTCACGATTCAGGATTATTGCCACTGCAACAGGTGAACGATCGTTCCCGCGGATGTACCTGCCTTGCTCGGGAGGGTAGCTTGGATGAGGATTGGTTTTGAACACGGTGGAAGCGGCGCGCTCAGACCCAGGCACAATCCAGTTCGGTGCGAATCGCCGTGCGCGTCTCCACGCTCCTTTGCCTGATCCAATCCTCCCGGGTCAAGCGATTTCCCTGCGGCCGCGTCTTATTATTGACAACATGGCCATTCCGCCATACACTGCGGTTATCAAGCACCAAATCTCCCATGGCCACCAAGACTGAAGACACGTTCCGCAGACAAGCTCGGGTGCTCAAAGCACTGGCGAATGAGTCGCGGCTCAGGATTGTCGATCGACTGTCCCGGGGGGAATGCTCGGTAGGTGAGCTTACGGAAATGATCGGCTCGGATCAGTCCACGGTGTCAAAGCACCTGGCGATACTGCGAGCACATGGCGTCGTGCTGGACCGCCGCGAAGGCAACGTCGTTTACTACAAGTTGATGACACCCTGCGTGATGAACTTCTTTGCTTGTGCCACCCAAGTCCTAAAGGAGCGTGATTAGTCAGCGGACTCTTTTTTTGTCCCAATATTGCCAATATGGCCATGCCGCCATGTTGCATGAAAACATTGTGAATTATGTCAACGTTAGAAACTCCCCTCCCATCACAGCCCGTGAACAGCGCCCGTGCCAGTCGCCCTAATTGGTCGAGTCGGGTGCTGCTCGTTTTGCGCCGGTATCGTGGCTTGGTGGTTCATCTACCACGGCCTCGAATCGTTCTGCGAAATGGTTCACCTACGACCTGCTCAAGATGTTGAGCGGCAGTCACTTGAGTTCGGCTGTTGAGTTCTTCGTCTTCGAGGCTCCCAAGGTCCTGATGCTCTTGACTCTGGTGGTCTTCGGCGTGGGGATCGTTCGCTCGTTCTTCACCCCGGAACGTACGCGCCGTATTCTGGCCGGAAAGCGCGAGAGCGCGGGTAACGTGTTTGCGGCTTTGCTTGGCGTCGTAACGCCATTCTGCTCTTGCTCGGCCGTTCCGCTCTTCATTGGCTTCGTGACGACCGGCGTGCCGCTCGGAGTCACGTTCTCATTTCTCATCTCGGCGCCGATGGTCAACGAGGTGGCGCTCGTGCTGTTGTTCGGCCTCTTTGGCTGGAAAGTGGCGGCCCTGTACCTGGGCACGGGCCTCGCGATTGCCATGATCGCGGGCTGGGTCATCGGACGTCTCAAGCTCGAGCGCTGGGTCGAGCCGTGGGTGTATAAGACGGTGACCGGTTCCGGCCAAAATGGTCCATGACGCGCCGCTAACTTGGAACGATCGAGTTGCAGTTCGGTCGAGACGCCGTGAAGGACATCGTCGGCAAAGTGTGGCCCTATGTGCTCGCGGGCATCGCGGTTGGCGCGGGCATCCACGGCTACGTGCCGCAAGACTTCATGGCGTCGATCATGGGTAAGAGTGCCTGGTGGTCTGTGCCGCTCGCGGTTGTCATCGGGATACCCATGTACTCGAATGCCGCAGGCATCATACCGATCGTCCAAGCGTTGCTCGGCAAGGGAGCAGCGCTCGGCACCGTGCTCGCCTTCATGATGGCCGTGATTGGCTTGTCATTGCCCGAGATGGTCATCCTGCGCAAAGTGCTGCGAATTCCACTCATCGTGACATTCGCGAGCGTCGTGGGACTCGGGATTCTCTTGGTGGGTTATCTGTTCAATATCGTGATGTGATCGGTCGCCAGTCAAACGAAATGAACGTGTCGGAATCGCAATGAAGACCTGAGTCAAAGCTTCTCTAACTAATGCAATGGAGGAAATCATATGAAAATCAAAGTTCTTGGAACGGGTTGTGCAAAGTGCAAGATGCTCTACGCCGAGGCCGAGAAGGCGATTGCGGCATCAGGGATTTCTGTCGAGTTGGAGAAGGTCGAAAAAATCGACGAGATCATGAAGTACGGCGTCATGATGACACCCGCACTCGTGGTTGGTGAAGATGTCAAATCGAGCGGCCGCATCCCAGCCACTTCGGAAATCGTGTCGTGGATCATGACCGGAGCGCAGCAATGAGCACTGCTGGCGGTTGCGGCTGCGGCGCCGGGCAGACGTCACTCGTCTTGGCTTGCTCCGGCGCATCCAATCTAGGTCAAATCACGAATTCCTTGGCGCTCCGATTGACCCAAGAAGGGGTTGCGAAGATGTCATGCTTGGCTGGCGTTGGAGCTCATATCTCAGGATTCGTGGTATCCGCGAAAGACAGTGAGAGCTTGGTCGTGCTCGATGGTTGCGATCAACAATGCGCCCACAAAGTGGTCGAGCATGTTGGAGCCAAGTATCGCGTTTCACTCATTCTTACGGATCATGGGTTCGTCAAGCACCATGGCGCTAGTGTAAGCGAGGAAGAACTCGAAAAGGCCTACGCGCTCTGTATGGCTCAAATGAAAGAATCGGAATGCTCGAAAGCTTCGTAGCCAACGCCGGCCAGTACCTGCACACGAACGCTTGGCTCGCGCTCGTCGCTGTATTCTTGGGCGGAATCATCACGGCCTCGAACCCCTGCGTGCTGGCGATGATCCCGCTCATGATGAGCTTTGTCGCGGGCCGAAAGGATGAGAAGGCGGGCATTGGTCAGGCTTCACTGTTTTCTCTGGTCTTCGTTCTTGGCTTGCCCTGACGTTCACCGCCCTCGGGATGGTGGCTGCCTTAGCCGGCAAGATGTACGGCGATGTTTCCGGCGTATGGAACTGGATCGTGGCGATTGTGTGCGCGCTCATGGGCCTGCATCTCATGGGTGTCGTGACCGTGCCCATCCCATCGCTCGGCGGAAGAATCCAACCGAAGACCCGTGGTTTCGTGGGCGCATTTCTGCTTGGGCTGCTGTTTGGTCTCGTCTCTGCGCCCTGTGCCGCACCCATCCTCATCGTCTTGCTTACGTACCTGGCGGGCTCGGGCGCTTCCGTCGCCTGGGGCGCCTTGTTGCTGCTCGTCTACGCCCTCGGGCACAGCGTTTTGATTCTGATTGCGGGCACCTCAATGGGTGCTGCCCGCACGCTGCTCGAAAACACCAAAGCAACACGAACCCTCGAATACCTGCGCCGTGCAGCGGGCGCCGTCATCGTGTTCGTCGGAATCTATTTTGCCATCGAGAGGCCTCATTTGAAAGGACATGCCATGCGACCATCGTCTATTTTTTCTTTGTTGGTTTTATGCGTCACGGTAACGTCGTGCGAGAATCACAAAGCCGAAGCGGCATCTGTTTCAGCATCAGCTGCCGTAGTCGGGTCAGCGGCCTCGGCGGCGGTATTGGCCGCCACCAATAATTCCACGGCACAAGTCGTCAGAATCGTTTTCGTCGGTAAGGAACACGCTTGCGATTGCACACGCAAGAAGGTGGACACCGCATTGGCCGCCCTTCAACAAGTCCTTGGAAACCCCTACAAGATCCCGGTAGAGATGCTGAAGGTGGACATGGAAGAGGACAAGGTCCTGCCCTACCGAAAGCAAAAGCCTATGATGGCGGTGCCTGCGATCTATTTCGTCGATGCTAAGGGGAGCGTAATCGATATGCTCCAGGGAGAAATTACGGAGGAGCAGATTGCACGCATCGTCAAGACGTGATGGCGATGAGGTAATCTTCGTGAACCAACGAAAACCGTTCAGCGAACCCGCAAGTGCGGGCCGTTCATTTCAAGACTCCGGCTCGCAATCAATCCGTCACGATCGACGGCAAGTCCTCGCTCTGCTTCCATTAGTAGCCGTCGGCTGCGCTGCGTCTTGGCTGAGGTCGCCATCAACGCCGGCTATGGATAAGAACAGTGCGCTAATGGACCAGATTGTCGTTTATGCAATTGACACGGGGGGCAGTCTATCCCCGCGATCGGCGGCGCCAGTCGCCATTCATTTGCGTGATCTCGTTGTTTGCCACGGTCACGCTTGTGACGGTTTGATGGTCGCGACACGTGGCATTTGCCTTGGCCTCAGTGAATTGTTCAACGGCGGTCCCGTCGATCGGACCGACATGGCCGTCGCGACGAATGCCTCGGTTTGCTACGGCGATGTTGCGGAGTATTTGACGGGCGCCCGGCACCGATACGGGTCCATGGTGGTCGATCCCGGTCTCAAGGACGATTCGAGTTTCACTACTGTCTAACATGAAGCCCAGCGCGCTTGCAGGGCGAGAATCCGCATTGCGCGGTGCGGCCTGCGATCCGGATTTGATGGCTGAAGTGGAATCACTCCAACGCGAATTCATTGATAGGGTTTGGAGTGCGCGTCCTGACGAATGCTTCAGCATCGAACCCACGACCTTCCCCTATGATCCCGGGAAGCTGCGCGCCGATGTCTCCAAACGCGAGTGCCCTCTCGCGAAAAGCTTGCCATGACGGCCGCAGTCGGCGTCCAGAATATATGCACGGGTCCGCTCTATTCAAATTCCTGCGCCGCTCGGTGCAACGAGTAATTTCGGTAACTTTAGTTCCCTCAGCCACGTTTCGATACGCGCCTGAATCTCGTCGCGTACTCGAATCACCTGACTCAATTGTTGATCATGCGTTCCCTTGAATGCGCTTGGATCGCTAAAGCTCCAACCGAGCCGATGAGTCATTCCCGGAAAAATGGGGCAACGTTCGGCCGAGGACTCGTCACAAACGGTGACGACGTAATTGAAGTAGTGGCCGGTCCGAAATAGCTCGAACACGGATTTGGACTTCGCTCCAGTGATATCGATGCCAATAAGTTTCATGGCCTCGATCACAATCGGGTTCACGGGTCGCGGCTCGAAGAGACTGTTCTCGACCTTGGTTCGGGCGGCGGTATCGATGTTTTGCTTTCTGCCAAACGAGTGGGGCCCAATGGCAAAGCCTACGGCCTTGACATGACCGACGAGATGCTGGACCTCGCGCAGCAGAACAAAGCCAAGTCCGGGATCACGAACGTAGAGTTTCTGCGGGGCACCATTGAAGCCATCCCGTTGCCTTCGAATTCGGTTGACGTGATCATTTCCAATTGCGTCATCAATCTTTCGACCGACAAAGATCGAGTGCTGAAAGAAGCCTTCCGCGTGCTGCGTTCCGGCGGTCGCGTCGCCGTTTCCGATATAGTGATTCGGCGTGAACTCCCCGAATCCGTGAAAAAGTCAATGACTCTGTGGACGGGGTGCGTCGCGGGTGCGCTGCTTGAAAGCGAATACGTAGACAAACTGAGGGCCGCCGGATTCACCGATATCGACGTTGAACCCACGCGCATCTACTCCAAAGACGACGCCGAGGAAATGGCCTCGTCGTCCTGCTGTGGTGGGGAGATGACGGCGACGCTCACTGCCCTGGATGGCGCTGTGATGAGTGCCTTCGTGCGCGCGAGAAAGCCATGACAACCGAAGTAGCGGCTCAAAAGCGCCTACCGTTTGTCGATCGTTTTCTGACGCTTTGGATATTCGTCGCAATGGCAGTGGGAGTGACTCGTGCTCCGCGGAAACCCATATTGCCCGGAATTATTGGCCATTTCACGCCGTGCTAGATTTGGTCAGTGATTCAGTTTTTCCTCAAATTGCTCATCTGGCTACTGCGCGCCCTGTTCAAATCCAGCGGCTCTCTTGTAATTGAGAACCTTGCCCTGCGACAACAGCTCGCTGCCTATGACCGCGGTTGGACCATCTCGCTTCAAGTTGCGACTGCAAGAGCATGATGGTTGCGACACACACTCGGCACGTGCCCGTCGATCCTGGGCGATGAAGGGGTTTGAGGATCCTTGTCGCGGACCAAATGGATATTCACGGATCACGGGTGTTTGCCTATTGGCGTATGCTTGAGCTTGGACCGAATCGTGTCGCGCCCCTCTTGTCCCGTGAAGTGAGAGCCTACGGAATAGCAAACCAACGCGTAACTGCACTGCAATCCAATGGCGGCCAAGTCAGCCTTGCGCTGCGGGCGCTGCCGAAACGGCAAATACTCGTGAAAACATCGCGAGAAAACAGCGGCGTTTGCCGAGCACTCGCGACTACCGCCATTTCAGGTGAGCCTGCACATCTTTTCGACGTTTACGTCAAACTGAATTGGCACTTGGGCGTGGACTATTTGCTCCTACGGGGTTGGTCAATTGATGGCAAGATCATCGTAAAGGAGAAGCTCGCGAAGTAGCCGCTCGTCTTTCAGCGCGATTACCGCTTCTCACTTACCCGCCCTGGCTGACCCAATACAATTGCGAATGCATCTTTTCGAGCCGCGTCTTGCCGTTGGACTGCTGCATAACGTTGGATTTTATTTCGCGACGACAAAAAAGCTGGTTCCCACTAGCACGAGTGAGAACCAGCCGATGTTCTTCGGCCGACTTGATCCAGTATAATATACGCTCAGTATTACGGCAATGGCACTTGTTGGTGTGACTTACCGGAGCGATACTTTGGGACTACGTTATCTGGATTCTGATCGCCACGAAGAGCATCGTAGTCGAATTTGAAAATACTCTGATTGGCTTGATGCCTCCTTTTGGCTTCTCTTTGCGTTCAACACCGCCACGATGCGGGCTATTCCCCAATCTTTGTGGCTCGGCTATCGCATTGCAATTCTCTTGGGAAAGAGTCCGCAGTTTCGAATGACTGATACCCAAGTCCGAATGCATTGATTTCGATCATGCCCTTCGGCTTCGGAATGCAAGACGCGCTTGGCGCAGCAATACTTGAATGCCAAACCGCATCAATCCGCCACGAGCAAACGCCACCAAACTGTCGTAGATGGCGAGTCGTGCCGAGTGACTATGGGGGTACGCAATGTAAATCGGCAACCATGCACTTGGTTGGAATTTGGCCTGAAATCGCTCGATGCCGGCGAAATTATAAAGGGAGGAACCAAAGCGCCTTGCAATGTTCAGCCAGAATCCAACATCGCCCGAAAGGGGGGTCAGGCCCAACGTCACAAAGCCACTTCCCGACTGTGCCGCTTCATGCATAGCGACGTCTATTAATGTCTCAGTAGTTCCATTCGGTGCGTCCGGAGCTCTGACCAAATTCTCCAGGAGCCAACCCCGACGTTCATACACTGGAATCATGGCCGCAAAACCGACAACGCGGTCCGCTCGCCGAGCCAAAAAGTATCGCCTTTCCTGTGCAAAAGAGAAGGGTTGAATTTCCGCCAGGAACCCCATGGGGGGCATTAATTTCACGGCTAACCAACGCGCAATCAATGCTTCAATGTCCAACTGCGTCCGAGTTGGAGATCTGGTAATTTGACCGGGCACGAGACGCTCCACGCGTACGCCTTTTGCCCGCGCTCGATGCAATTGCTCACGTAGCCTGGGGTGACTGTTGACCAGCGATGGCCAGCCTTCGGCTTCAAAAGTAGGTTGTCTTCCAATAAAGATTGACTTGAATGCGTCATTGCGCGCGAACCGAGATTCTGTCCCAAAAAACACCACGCGCCGATGATTTCGTTGCGCTTCTTTCACAAAGTCTTGGGCAACGATATCCAACCGGTCAGAAGCTGCTACGGGGGCCCCCGCCACTACCCAGGCTTGGCCGGTGTCCACGTACGCTACGCAAGCGCGGTGACCCGCAAACCAATAACTGAATTGGTCTTGAAGAATCTGAAAGGATGTCGCGTTCCAGCCGAATCGGCGTAAAAGCTGCAGGGCCCGCTGGCGTTGATCGACGAACGTGAAATCGACAGTTCGTGGCACGCCTTGGAGCCTACTATAAGTTGTCGGCGCCGAAAGGAATCCCCGTGGCTGATGTGGGGGCTGCAACACGACTTATAGTGCCACAACGACAGATATAATCATCCGAGGCCCGGCAGCACCTGCAGGCCCGGCCGAGATTTGGAAATCCATGCCTCGGCGCGGTTCAGGAATAGTGCATTGGCGGGCATGAAAAGCACGGGCCATGCGTTGAGATAACATGGATACAACCAGCCGAAATTGACCGATCCGACTCCTGTCTGGAGGCAACAATGACAATGCGTCAATTGGGCTTAATTTGCGCGTTGGCGGCATCAGGCTGCGGCGCATCGACCAAATCGCAATCCGCCCGAACGGAAGGAACAGACACTAGTCTATCGTCATTGATCGATGATAACGCCGAGAAGGAAGACCAAGCAATCATCGCGCGCAACCAGTGCGTGGGCGACCGCAATAAACCCAGGGAATGTGAGTCCGATAACGAGTGCTGTGAGGGTTTCTATTGTGGCAGGGACCCACAAATCAGCGACGTTATCAAGGTTTGCATGAGCATTAGCCAATGACACGGGTGTGTACTTTCAAGCGCCGGATACGTCTGTCGCACAAGCGGCCTTCTCCGCGTGAATCAATTACGATGTGATTGCTCTGATCGCACTCGGTCGAAGTTTCGAGGCGACGCGCCAGGAACACTCAGGACTACCCAAGTGTTTCAATCATAACTTATAAAGGAAGATCATTCTGCCATGCAGTACGATATTCACTGGAAGAATAGCGTGCGATCGAAAGCAGCGGAAGTGTACGCGCGCAAGCGTGCTAATTTGACGCTCGACCGCTTCGCCGAGCGCATCCGGGCTCTGTCCCTGAGATTCGAAGATCTCAATGGGCCGAAGGGTGGAGTTGACAAGCGCTGCACCGTAGAAGCCGTTGGCCAATTTGGTCCCCTAATTGCAAGCGCCAAAGCCAAAAATTACTACGCCGCAGCCGCCCGCGCGTTTGGTAAGCTCGAACGTGGCGTTGCACGAGCACTTGACCGCGAGTCTCGCTAAGGGTGTTTGGTTGTGCCACCACATCAATGTCGCTCACTGCTCGACACGGCCGATAGGATGATTTTTGCATTCTGAATAGGCGAGAAGTCGGATGTCATCGCGAAACCAATGGGACCAGTCTCAACCGTTGCAATCGAATACCCTCGATTCATTCCGATATAAACGACTTGCCCATCGATAACGTGCCCATCTAATCGTGCACGCAGAGGTTCCACCTGTGCCCAATAAGTGAAGAACGTAACGCGATGCCCACTGATAGTGTAAGGCGATGACACGCCCACGAGTGCGGCAAGCCAAGCCGAAGATACAGGGCTGCTGTCAGCACGTTGTGGCGTGTGAAGAGTCCTTACGTCTTGCATCGGCGGCAGCGAAAATGGCGGGATAAGGCTGGTAGCCTCCGATAATTGCGCGAGTTGGTAAGGTTGATACTGAGGCCGTTTTTCGATGTGCCTCTGAATCATCATGTCCAAGAAACGGTCCAATTCGGAAAGACTCAAATCCGCAGATCTGGACATGGACGGCAATGCATCCGGCGTCCTCTTGGCGACCCAACACAATATCAGCGTGATCGCGGCGATCGGTAGTGCAAGTCTCCAACTCTTAGGACCCCATAGTGCTGACCACACCGCATGGTTGGGACCATTTCTTAGGGCTTGGTTCCGCACTACTGGGTGAGATTTCTCGCGATTGCTCCCGGTCACATTTGTAGCGGTGCCGACTCGGGTGGCTACGCTGAGGCAAGACGGCCTATTGTATGTTCGTTCTACAATCAGAGCCTTACGGATCCGTCGTTCGAGAGCCCTCGAAGGGGCAGTATCGCGCCTCGTTACGTTCTTTATCCAATGATGGAAGGCCCGTTCGAATCGAACTCGTGCAGTGCAACTTGGGCAGAGCGCCAAGTGGCAGTCGGCGTCCAAAAGGAAATTTAGCGGTAGCTCGCCGTCCAAGTACGCATCAAGTCGAGATTGGATCGCGCGACAGGTGACCATTCCAAAGCAACTTAGTAATGTCGCCGTTGAAAGCGATAAATAACGTATCGTGAACTGTGACCATTCAGGAACTCAATCGTCTACACCTAGTTGAGACTGACATCCTATCAACCTATATGTCCCAAAGCTTATGCCCAGGATGTGAACGGTTAACGAAGTTGCCGGTAACGCCGAATCCTGGTTTTCCGAGTCCACAAGCGAAGATTTTGCGATGTCTGCGCGCGACGTTGATGGTTGGCACGTTGAGCACTGATCCCGTGCCACCCGACGCCAACTTGAAGTGCTTGAAGGACAATGATGCCCATCGGACCCGATATGAGGTACTAGAGCAGCGAGACAATTACCGCTACCGTAGAACAAACATGATTCAATCGTCGCGGCGTATTCTTGGAATACAAGCAATGACTGGCGTGTTCCAGCAACGATCGGTGGCAGTTTTCGATCGACCCGGCTCTCCAAGGATCCTCCGGCCGGGCCGATCGATTTGCCTTTCAGAGCATTTCGAACCCAGTCGACAACAATCGTTCACTTCTGAACAGCGATGAAAACTGTTGATTCGCGTCTTTGAACGAGAATCACTACCTGACCTTTATTTCGATTCCATTCGGCCTTGAATTGTTCGACTGAAGACACGGGCTTGCGATTGACTTCGAGCACAACGTCACCCGGTCTGACTCCAGCCCAGGCGGCTTTGCTACGCGGTTCCACGCCGGTAATCACGACACCATTGGTTACGTCTTTTGGAATCTCATTCTTATCGCGATGAGCCGGAGTCAATGGATCCACGGTAAGCCCATCGACGCTACCAGGTATTCCCGCCCCCGGAGCACCGTGTTCGCCGGCAGCGGCCAAGTTGCCAGGCAACTCTCCCAAATTGACAGAAACGTTCTCCAGCTTGTCATCCCGACGAATCTGGAGTGTCACTTTGGCCCCGGCTCCGTCAGTGGCAATCAAATTTCTCAATTTACCGGTCGAATCGACCGATTCGTTGTTGACCTTGAGAATAACGTCTCCGCGCCGTAGGCCAACTTTGGCAGCGGGCGTGTTCGGCTGAACGCTTGAAACTAACACGCCAGACGCATTCGGCAACTTGAGAGCCTGGGCCAAGTCTGCACTGAGATCTTGTATACCAACTCCCAGCCATCCGCGTACTACCTTGCCAGTCTTCAGTAAGCTTTCCATAGTTGGCCGGGCCGAATTGCTCGGAATAGCAAAGCCAATTCCTTGGTTGCCTCCACTCTTGGACAGAATAGCGGTATTGATTCCGACAAGCTCACCCCGCGAGTTGACCAAAGCGCCACCGGAATTGCCCGGGTTGATCGCCGCGTCAGTCTGGATGAAATTCTCGTAGTCTATGATTCCAAGATTCGTTCGACCCATCGCCGACACGATTCCTGTGGTTACGGTTTCGCCAATACCAAAGGGATTACCAATAGCCAGTACCGTATCCGCAAGGCGCAATTGTGAGGAATCACCCCAACTTATCGGTTGAAGTTTGCTTGACACACCTTCTAGACGCAATATCGCTAGGTCGCTCTTCGGATCTGCGCCAACAACTTTGGCCTTGAGTACTTGTTTGTTCGAGGTAGTCACTTTGATTTCTTCGGCACCTTCGATCACGTGATTATTGGTCAAAATGATATCCGGCTGAACGACTACCCCCGAACCGAGCCCTTGTTCCTTGAACTCCCGAGATGCCATGTCTTGCTGACCAAAGAAGTGATTGAAGAATGGCTCGCCAAAGGGGAACATTGACGGCACCTCGCGGGAAACGCGGGTGGACGATATGCTCACAACTGAGGGCAGTACTCTAGCCACAACATCCGGCAATGATACAGATCCGGCGAGTGCACGCCCTTGGTTAGAGCCTTGGATTGGCGCCGCTTCGGCAACTCCGCTATCAGAAAGAATCGTTGTTGGATGATGCGTGCAACCGAATGTTGCAATGAATACGGCGATGGCAACACTAGAGTGCGATTTACTGTTTCGCATGCCTGGTTCAACAATCTCGCCGCCAGAACCATTCCCATGTTCACTTCATCTGAACAGGCCACGCCACTATTGAAAGCTCGTCGCGCTCGGCGCACCGCCTTGATATTACTTGCAAAAACTGCGTTGATTGCGCCTGCATTCGTGGAGCGCGGACCCCGGGTATGCAAACTCCAAGAGCGAATAAAATCCAAAGCTGTTTGTTGCCTCGTCACGTGAATCTGTGGGTGAGCCAATCGGGCTCGGGTAGGTTCCCAAGGCGGTGGTACAGGGCGATTTCTGCGTGGTCGTAGCTGCGAAATCCGTATGCGATTCTGGTGGTCACTCTCGCTTTGAGATTGAATCCTTCGACGGCGCCAGCGGCAAATGCATCGCGTGCTGTAAACCAATTGAGTAACAGGTCACGATGGTCGTGCAGAGTGCGTCCTAGTTTCGCAAACGGCTCCAGCTTGGTTCGCGTGGCGTCTTTGACCCAAAGGTCGAGAAACTTGCCAGCCCAGGCGGCTGATTTGTACTGCCAGAATTGCTGAAAGGATTCTTTGAGCAGATATCCGCGGGTGGTGGCGTAGTTGATCTTCATCAACTCGTTGAGATCGGCAGAACTGGGGTCCGTCGAGATTCTCTTTGCGCTTGAGCAGAATCCATCGCGTGTGCTTGAGCGTCACGGTGTCGCCCTTGCGCCCGTAGTCGTCGGGCCTCGTCGCGACGCACTCGGTCAACGGCGTCGCTGAAGAGCCGCATGACGTGGAATCGGTCCAAGACATGGACCGCGGCGTTGGCTTTGCGCGCCACCGTGGAGATGAATGCCCGCCACATGTCGGATGTAACGAATTCGAGTTGCTTGCAACGCTCGGGTCCTAGCCATTCGAAAATCGAGCAAACGTCGCTGCTGTACGGTCGTGACCAATCCACAGTAACCGTTTGCACGCATGATCGATCTGGTAGACCAAGGTCAAGTAGTTGTGCCCTTTGCTTCGGGACAATTCATCGACACCGATAGAACGAATGCCATCGAGCGATAGATGGGCACGTCCCCAAGTGACGGCCAGCTCGACTGCCGCGTAAACCGTCTGCCAACTGACACCGAACCGGGCGGCAGTTTCCTTCCAGCTCAATACCTTGGCCCAACTGGCTAAGAACCAAGTTAGAGCAATCGTCATACGACTCTTGCCTTCAGCCCATGGAAGCAATTCAACCTTCACGCCACAGCAGGGGCAGTCACAACGCCGCGGCGCATAGACGAAGAAGACCGGCGATGGCCCAAAGAGGCACGAACTGGTAGAGCCGTGCTCTTAGACGATCATAAGCGGGGCGTTTCTTGCCGCAACCGGAGCACACCGGCTTGGACCCTTGTCGCTCCCGCAAGCAAACATGGATGTGAAGGGACGTACCCCGTCCGACGAATTGGGCCCGCTCGAAAACGAAACCGGGCTGCTTTTGGATTCGATTCAGGATAGTCTTCAGTTGCATCGTGTTGACGTGGTTAGGTGTGGTAACCGCCATGTTGACACGATGCGCTTTATCCTGCCGTCTCGACTGCTGAACGCGGCTTTTTCAATCGGCTCGTGAACAAGGTGGGGACTCCAGTCCTCACCTTGTGAGCGAGCGTCGCGCCCGCTCCATCCCCCACCTCTGTCACCATCTCGACCAGGCGCGAATGCGCGACTACGCCACCCGCCTATCAGATTTCACGCCCACAGATTCACACGAAGAGCCATTTATATTTTAGAGGCAAGAACCCTGTGCAGATATTACAGGACGTTCGTGATGCACTCGGTAAACATCGGAATCAAGTTCGTAAGAACGGACAGGCAGTGACGCTCTATTATGAAAGCTGGCCCAACGTGGATATTGTTCCGGTTTGGCAAAGCGCTGATTACCTTGGAAACGTCACTCATTACAACGTACCAAACGCCGTTATGGGGACTTGGATCGAATCGACGCCCAAGACGCATACAGCAGATATAGAAAGCCGCGCGAGAATCTGCGGGTCAAACTTCAGGAAAGTCATCAAAATGATGAAGTACTGGAACGCAAGTCATGGCGAGTACTTGCAGAGCTACCATATTGAGGTTATGGCACTCAAAACGTTCACTTCTGAAATGTCCGATCTTCCGTGGGACCTATATAGTTTCTTCAAGAGCTGCAATGCACTCATTGCGACACAGCTGTGGCACAGCAGAGGATTCGCTGACGCGTATTTGAACTATTCCGACCGCGAAGAAGCCAAGAAACGTCTTGCTGCAGCGGAGAGCAAGGCACTTTCAGCGTGGCACGCGGGCTACAAAAACAATAACGCGGATGCTATCGTCAATTGGAAGCGCCTATTTAGAGACTCGTTTCCCCCATATGGCTAACTCAACACAACCTAATCGTGATGACCCAATTCGTCGGAATTACTTTCGTCCCCTCGAAGTTGCCGAATCAATATCAGGCTGGCTTTTCTATTTAGGTGCAGCGATATCCTTCGCCCCGCTTGTCATAAATCAAATCAATCATCCGAAATTGTACTCGGGAGCACTTGTCGCTTTTTCGACTATAGTTGTGATGATATTCATTGCTGGAAATGCCACTCGTCTGTACTTCTTTCCGCGCGCAGAGGACGCCCGTCGCAAGGAATTCATTTCGAACACCTTCGGATTCGATCTCATTCATCATCGAACAACGGGGTATTACAATAACGACGAAACCGATCCTCAGAGAAGAATGGGATTATCGGTTCTCGAGAATCTATTCTTCACGAAAACCATCCTTCGGAAGATGGCGCCATTCGCCAGGGCCAAGGTTCTCATCTATGCGCTTGCTTGGTTAGTCGTTGTGTTATATCGAGAGACACCCTCGGATTGGATTGCTACCGCGGCGCAGGTAATTTTTAGCGAAGAAATTCTCTCACGATGGCTAAGACTCGAATGGGCCCGCGCCAGAGCAGAACGTATTTACGACGCAAGTCACCGGCTGTTCCAATCAAGCCCAGACCCAAACAGATTGTTTCCATACGCTCTAGAGGCATTCGGTGAATATGAGACCGGGAAGGCGCTGGGCGGGATTCTCTTGTCGCAAAGTGTTTTTCAAAAGAATAACCAAGTGCTCTCCGCAGAATGGGAGCTGGTGAAGCGGGGACTTCCAGTTCTGAGTAATCCAACAAATCAGTAGAACTGGGTTGCTCGACGGCGTCCAGAATTGGATGAGGGAAGGTACAGTTTCTAATATTCCTCCGGTAGCAACAGGCAGGTCGAGCTTCGGTCAGCCTCTGTAATTATCCACAGCTCTCAATGCAAGGCAGGTTTCGGTATGCGTGTGTGCTCATGTGCTCAATCAGCTGTTTGTTAGTCTCGTCGAGGCACACCTGCAGCCGAACCGGATCGTAAGTCCGATGCCAGTGGAACCCACCGTTCCGAAGCCCTTCTTGTGCTTAGGCGGCGTCCGGAAATAATGGAACCAGAAGTTCATGGAAACCCAATGGAAACAACGAACTTGTTATCTGTGAGCCATGGCGCATGTTAACGGGTCGCGGGTTGAGGAGATTGCAGAAAAGTTCGCTCTGTTGGCACCGACGATGGACGAGCGCCAGACGCGACTCTGGCTGGCCGCCGAGGCGAGGGCTATGGGTCGCGGGGGCATTGCAGCGGTCACCGTGGCCACTGGGGTACTTCGCAAGCGGATTGGTATAGGTATTCGAGAGCTTGAGCAAATGGCACTTGAGCCGCCCCGAGAGCCGCCAGGGTCTCAGCGAATCCGACGTCCGGGTGCCGGCCGCAAGAAGCTCACGGAGACCGATGGCACCTTGGTCGCTGATCTCGAGTCAATCATCGCTCCAGAAACCCGTGGCGACCCCGAGTCACTGCTTCGGTGGACGACAAAGAGCGTTCGGAAGTTGGCCGCTCAGTTGTGCGAGATGGGCCATGAGATCGGGCGTCAGAAAGTCAGCGAACTGCTGGATGCGCTCGGCTACAGCCTGCAGTCGCTGCGCAAGACCCGCGAAGGGGCTTCACATCCAGATCGCGACGAACAGTTCCGACACATCAACCGCAAGGCCCGCGAGTTTCAGGCCAAGGGTGAGCCAGTGATCTCGGTCGATACCAAGAAAAAGGAGCTAATCGGTGACTTTCACAACAAGGGCAAGGAGTGGCAGCCAAAGGGCAAACCGGAGCTCGTGCGCAGCCACGACTTCATTGATCGAGACCTCGGTAAGGCAATTCCGTACGGTGTGTACGACGTCACGCGTAACGAGGGATGGGTCAACGTTGGCATCGACCACGACACCGCCGAGTTCGCAGTCGAATCTATCCGCCGTTGGTGGTGGCGTATGGGCCGCTACGCCTACCCAGCCGCCACGGAACTGCTCATCACCGCCGATGCTGGCGGCAGCAACGGCTATCGCACGCGGCTGTGGAAGGTTGAGCTTCAGAAGTTTGCACAGGATGCAGGTCTGCGCATCACCGTGGCCCACTACCCACCTGGCACGAGCAAGTGGAACAAGATCGAACACAGAATGTTCTCATTCATCACGCACAACTGGCGAGGTCGCCCGCTACTCAGCGTACAGACAGTCGTCAGCCTGATTGCCAACACCACAGCGACCACCGGCTTGAAGATCAAGGCGGCGATCGACACGCGTGCCTACAACACTGCAGTCAACATTTCCGACGACGAGTTCGCGGCCATCAACCTGAAGCCAAGCCGCTTTCATGGAGATTGGAACTACGCGATTGGCTGATAGCTCCACCACGGATCGATTCTAATATTGACGGACGCCGCCTTAGTCTCGGTCAGACTGAGGTTGGAACCATCAACGGACGGAAAGCAAAAAGGGTGCTGCGCTGCACACTGAAATTCCGCGTTGGCCACCGACCTCAACACAGGTGCCGCTGAAACCTGCGCGCTTTCCAAGAAATCATACACGCCATGGCGCTCCGCCGCATCGAGCACCACCTCAGAGACCTTACCCCCGGTCGCGCTGCAGCCCGACTGGCCATCAATATCAACCGGTCAGTACGCCGACTGTCCCCAAGCTCCGCCCCAGCAAAGATACTTCTCGCCCAATTCAAACTACTAAGACAAATTGCCTCTGACATATGCGATCGACGCCGCAGCCAATCGAAAATTCAACTTTGCCCGATATTGCCCGAACTCATGTTGGACAAAGTGAGATGGAACCAATGCTCAGTCCTTGCTATGGGGTGGGCCAACTCGTTTCCCAGCGGTGTCAGACAGACAACAGCCTGTCGTCAGGGTGGACAGGGTTCATCAAGCCTATATGCCTCGCCCGGGATTTCGGTGTGTATGGGAATTTTTCGTGAGGAAGACCCAGCGCGCAACTTGAAACCAAATGTGCTTGGGCGATATTCACTCGCATTATTCCCATGACACACCTCAATCACTATGTACCAATGTCTAGTCTGTTCAAACGTGTTGCAGTCTTACGTGACAGGCATCTACATCTCACACGACTTCGGGCCACATTTGCTTGCCAGTGGCATTGGTCTCGGTGACGGACGAAGAAGACCAACCGCACCCGCTTGACCCGCCGCCCAACCAAGCGATAACCTTGCGCCAAGATTTCTATGGCGCACAGGACGACGAGTACTGGGAAACACCGTTGAGCGACATAGTGACCTGCCGAACCGAGACGTTGATCAATTGGCTTGCAGTGCGGGTACAATCAAGACACCTGCACGGGCGACAAAGCTGAGGTCGTTGTCAAGACGCCGCGCAGCGTGAGTAAGATCCAAAGGTGGCTTTTCCCGCCTGGAAAACTGACGCACGCTTTCTACCGCCCCATAGTTTGCCGTCGTGCGGGTCAGCTAAACGCGAGAATGGTACTTGGCTCCCACGAGCGTCCGACAGACAACAGCCTGTCGTCAGGGTGGATAGGCCTCGTTCAAGACTACTTGCCTCGACCGCGATCCGAATTAATAAGCGTGCATGGGAACAGTTTAGCGGCGTACTTGGAGAGGAGTACGCCAGGGCGCGAAACTGATACCAAGCGTGCTTGAACGATATTCACTCGCATTATTCCCATGACACACATTGAGCACCATGTACCAACGTTTAGTCCATTCGAACGTGTTGTAGCCCTACGGGACAAGCTCCAACATTTCGCTCGGTTATGCGCCGAATTCAGTGGCAAGTTGCATTGTTAGGTGTACACTAAGATTATGGCAAATGGGTTAACCCGTTCAGAAGCTGCCAAGTACCTAGGTTTTCGATCCGTCCAGGGTATCCGCCATCTGCAAAAAGCGGGTACGCTCCGTGCGACACGCGACAAGAACGGCCATTTTCTATTTGATGTGGCTGACCTCGAGCGAGTCAAGATGAGTCAACAAGACGAAGGGCTTCCAAAAAGGCTCACTAAACGAGAGTTAGATGCGCAGCGTGAAATGGACGAGGTAAATGCACACTACGACAAGATGCAAGCCGATTGGGCCGCGGAAGATCGGGCGCGTGACGAGGTTCGCAAGAAGTACAATTGCGCAATCGAGGCGTTCAAGTCTAGTCACCTTGACGAACGCGAGGCGCGCGCCGCACTTGGCAATCTCAGCGCATACGATTTCAGGGAATTAGTCCGACAAGGTGTCTTGCGGAAGGCCCAACCTCCGGAGCGACCTTATGGTTTTGGACTCCTCACTATTGGGTTTGGTCCGTTCTATGATCGCGAAGACGTGCTGACCGTACGTCGCGAAATGATCGAGGCTCGCGGCTCAATTGCCGGTGCCTTCACCAACTACGCTGAAGAAACACGGCATCGACAGCGTTGGTGACTTTGCACCACTCGCAATTGTGTCTCTACTCGGGGTCTTCCTTGCACAAATATAGAAAGTAGCTGGGCTCATGTTAATCCGATTGTGTTCCAAAACGAACAGAGAAGTTTGCATCGCCGTGCGCCATGTTTCGACGAGCTTGCTGGAGACGCTATTCGAGAAATTAGTCAACGGTTAGGCTTTCATTTTTTCAGCATCGTCGGTTGGTACGCCGAGAGTTGTGAGTGGTTAGCCTGGTGCCATGCGCGATCAATATCACGAACAGAATCGCCAATGTTCGCGCTAACTTCGCGTCTCGCCGAGATTCTCGCGAGAGCAGGTGGAAAATCAAATTGGGTCATGCCACTCGCGATCCGGACGCTCACTTTTGTGTGTAGGTGCGACTCTAGGATTCGGACGTCCGGCGAGAGAAGGACATTTCCGGCGTCAATCAAAGCCTGCCAGTGACGCCAAATCAGGTCGTTTGTGCATACTGGCGGAACTTCCAGCGGCCCAAATTGGACTTTCTTTGTCCTATCCTATGGATAACACGATTGTCCGCCGCTAGCGGAGGCTGATAAGGTACGTTGAACTATATGATCCAGGCGTTCAAATTGCCGCGGTGAAGCCGATACGACCATGCCCTGCCATTTTCTCCACAACTCGACCGATGCCAGTAACTGCTCCCCTTGGGAAAGGCGCGAACTGTCATGACTCAACCCATGGGCATGGACGTCTTCTCGCTCCGCGACTCGGTCGTGAACGAGTACCGCAAATTTGCAATGTCATTTACAACAATTTACGCCGAGGACATCCGAGAGCAAGTTGAGGCCATCTATGCGGACGGACGATTCTGGCCGGAGCCGCTCATTCAGATAAACCCGAGCTACAAGCAAGGCATGAGCCTTGAAGCGCTTGTTGCCGGGAAAGTGCTGGACCCTCGTGTTACTGAAATATTCCGCTCTGAAGGGGCACCGCTCTCGTTGTACAAGCATCAACAGGAGGCGGCTGTTCTCGCGGCAGCGGGAGAGAGCTTTGTCGTCACTACGGGTACTGGGTCGGGCAAATCCCTTTGCTTCTTTATCCCCATCGTAAGCGCGGTGCTCGCGGAAAAGCGAAAGGGCAGCGCACCACGCACACGCGCCATCATCATTTATCCGATGAATGCGTTGGCAAATAGCCAGCTTGAGGAGCTCGACAAGTTTGTTGGTAATGTGCCCGGAGAAAAGCCGATCACTTTTGCTCGGTATACAGGTCAAGAGGATACGGAGGAACGGCATCGTATTTCGGAGTCGCCCCCAGATATCTTGCTAACGAACTTCATGATGCTTGAACTACTGATGACTCGTCAGGATTCGCTTGATCGCAAGGTCATGGGTAACTGCGCGGGGCTTCGCTACCTCGTGCTTGACGAATTGCATACGTACCGGGGCCGGCAGGGTGCTGATGTTGCCTTGCTAGTTCGGCGGGTTCGCGAGCGTCTCTCGCCTGAAGATCTCCAGTGCATTGGAACCTCGGCAACAATGGCTAGTGAAGGCACGCAAGAGCACAAACGCGGCGTTGTGGCGCGCGTTGCGTCGAAGCTTTTTTCAGTCGAGATCCCAGACAGCAATGTAATCGTCGAAACCCTCGAGCGAGTGACGGACCCCAACCAGAATGACAAGTCCATTCGCGCGCAGTTGGGGCCCGCCATCCGTGCCGGTATTCAACCTGGGCTATCTGATGCAGAGTTTAAAGAGCACCCCCTAGCCATCTGGGTCGAAACGACCTTGGGGCTCGCGTGGTCCGATGTTGACCAGCGGTGGGGACGCGCCAAGCCCTCGACGGTTGCCGAGGCCGCTTGTGCCCTCAGCAAGGATTCGGGCTGTGACGAAGAAAGTTGCCGAACCGCGCTCAGAGACACGCTCTTTCAGTCAAGCATGGCAGAGCGAGATCGAACGGGCGCAGAAGATGGTTCGTCGCGTAGCTTTTTTGCCTTCAAGTTGCACCAATTCATCTCGGGCGCAGGTCACGCCTATTCGACGCTCGAACCCGTGGGCAAGCGTAAGGTGACTGTTGACGGTCAGCAGTTTTTACCCGGCGATCCGGAAAAGCGCCTGTATGCTGTCCATTTCTGCCGCGAATGCGGGCATGAGTATCATCCTGTCCGACTAGTCACTCTCGACGACGGACAGAAAGAGGTGCGCGCACGTGACATTGATGATGCTCCGCTTGTACGACCGGACGATGAGAGTGGCTTGGTGGATGACGTGGACGATACCCAAAGCCGCGAAGTCTTCGGCTTTCTTACATTGCACGCTAAGGATGCAGAATTCTCCTTCGAGGAACGAGACGAGTGTTACCCAGAAGCATGGCTCGAGTTCGATTCATTGGGAAATCCCCGAATGAAGAGCAATTACCGCAAGGCTCGAGTCCGCGAGGTGGTTGTCGCACCAGACGGCAAGCTCGGTTCGGGTGCGAAGGCGTGGTTCATTCCTGGGCGTTATCGTTTCTGCCTTCGCTGCCTGGCCACGCACAGCTCAGCGGCGCGCGATCGTAACCGCCTAGCTTCGCTTTCCGCCGAGGGTCGAAGTTCAGCAACGACGGTCCTCGTTGCGAGTGCTCTTCGATGGATGCATGGCAATGACTCAGGTCTGACTCCCCAAACCCGCAAGCTGCTCGGGTTTACCGACAATCGTCAGGATGCCGCACTTCAGGCGGGACACTTCAATGATTTCCTGTTCGTGAGCTTAATCCGTGCAGGCTTTCTAGGCGCGCTCGAAATGGCGGGCGACAAGGGTTTGCGCAGTGAGGATCTAGGCCTTGCACAACAGAGAGCTTTGGGATTTGACCGACCAAACGTTGAAAGTCGCGGCGAGTGGTTACTCGACCCCACCCTCAAGGGCTTCCATGTGCAAGAGGCGGAAGCGACGCTACGCCAAGTCTTGGCATATCGGGTTTGGTTCGATCAGCGGCGAGGATGGAGGTACACCAATCCGAACCTGGAGCAGCTCGGCCTGGTAGATGTGAGGTATCTGGGTCTTGATGAGCTGGCCGCCGACGAATCGGTATTTCAAGACGCGCCGGTGGTACTGCGCAATGCCTCACCAACGGTTCGCCATGCCGTTTACTGCGAGGTGTTTGATCACCTGCGAAAGTGGATGGCTATTCGTTGTCAAATCCTGGAATCGACGACTTTGGAGCAAATGCGCTTGAAGTCGCATAGCCGGCTGCGTACGCCATGGGGAGTTGGGATCGATGAACAACTGAGTCGAGCACGCTGGCTTCTGCTCAAGCCGACATCGCGCCGCGACACAAACCTTCGCGATGAAGATCTGATCGCTCGGGGTGGGTCTCGCAGTGCGCTTGGTAAGATTCTGAAATCTTCGTACGGAGTTCGGTCAGCGCAATTCCCGGACGGTCGCAAGCTATGGGACGACTCGTCGCTTGTCAGGACCTTGAAGTCAGCTGAAATCGACGCACTCATTGGCGCCCTAATTAGTGCTGCTTGCGAGCATGGTTTAGTGTCGGAAGAAGTGACTCCGTTCGGAGAGCAGACGGGCTTTCGACTCAATGACGCCTGCATTCAGTTCTTGTTAGGTACGCCGACGGTTGATCCTCGATATCCAAATGAAAGCAGATTCTTTCGCGAACTCTACACTAACCTTGCGCACACGCTTAGGGAGCCAGTTCACCCACTGTTTGGATTTGAGGCAAGAGAGCACACAGCACAGGTTGATCAAGAGAAGCGTGTCGTTCGGGAGAAGCGTTTCCGATATGGCCAAAAGGAAATCTTGGAGCTGTCTGCCGAGGAAAAGCACCTTCGTGAAGTTGGCGAAGGTGACCGATTTTTACCAGTGCTCTTCTGTTCGCCAACCATGGAGTTAGGGGTTAACATATCTGCACTCAACGCCGTCTATCTTCGAAATGTCCCACCAACTCCCGCCAACTACGCGCAACGTAGTGGGCGTGCCGGCCGAAGTGGTCAGGCAGCCCTAGTTTTAGCTTACAGTTCGTCCCAGAGTCCGCACGACCAGTACTTCTTTCGCAATCCGAAGGCGATGGTGCATGGCGAGGTGCGGCCGCCATTACTGGAGCTTGCAAACCGGGACTTAGTCGAGAGTCATCTGTCCGCCGTTTGGTTAGCTTGCACAGAGCAACCACTAGATTCATCGATAGCAGAACTCTTGATTCTCGCGGATCCCAAGAGGCCACTCAAACCAGACGTGACGGCGCCGATGACCGCTCCGGGAGTGGCGGAAGAAGCGAAACGGCGCATTGGTCACGTGCTCGACCTTCTGGACGAGGATCTGACCGACGAACTTGCCCCTTGGTACCCAGGGCGAGACGAATTCGCCAGCGAGGTTGTACAGCATGCCCTCGAAAGTTTCGGATCTGCATTCGATAGATGGCGTGATTTGTTCACGTCTGCCGAGCAGCAGCGTGATGCCGCAAGGCGAACCATGGACGACTACTCAGCGCCTCAGCAAGAAAAGCGGGCTGCACAAAGTCGGCATGTCCAGGCGATTGACCAGCTCACCCTGTTGCAGCAGGGCACGAAGAGCCAGACGAATGATTTTTACACCTACCGGTATCTGGCGACCGAAGGCTTTTTGCCCGGTTACAACTTCCCGCGATTACCCCTAATGGCGTATATTCCTTCGACGAACGAAGGTCGCGGTCGCCAGACATATCTACAACGTCCGCGCTTTTTGGCCCTTGCGGAATTTGGACCGCGGAGTCTCGTCTACCACGAAGGCAGAGCATATCGGGTAGTCCGCGCGATGCTCTCGCTCAATCAGCAAGCGGGGGCCGAGCGAGACGTGAAGTTGCCGACAAAATCAGTTCGGATCTGCAAGCAATGTGGCGCAGGGCATTTCCAAGAGGAAGTCTCGATGTGCCACTGCTGTGGGGAATCGTTGGGTGATCCCGACCGAATCAACCATATCTTGCGTATCGAGAACGTCGCAACTCAGCCCGCTGAACGAATTACTGCAAATGACGAGGAAAGGCAGCGTCAAGGGTTCGAACTCCAAACCACTTTTGAATGGGCTGAGCGTGATCAAGTCGTCGATGTCCGTGCTGGGACCGCAATTGACGATTCGGGAGAAATTGCCCATCTTACGTATGGCTCGGGCGCAACAATTACTCGCTTGAACAAGGGTCTTCGCCGGCGTGCAAATCGCACAGAGCTCGGCTTCATGATGGATTCAGTTTCAGGCTACTGGAAAAAGGCTGATGACGAAGGCGACGAGGAACCCGATCCAACTGCTTCCCCGAAGCAGCGGATCGTGCCGATGGTACAAGATCGGAAAAACGCGCTACTTCTCAAACCTGTGGAATTTGATCTTGCACAGTGCACACTCGCTACACTGCAGCATGCATTATTGCGCGGCATCGAAGCGTTATTCCAGCTTGAAGAAGGTGAAGTGCTCGCTGAGCCTATGCCGACGCGGGATGCGCGTAGCGGATTTCTATTCTACGAAGCAACAGAAGGGGGGGCCGGTGTTCTCACTCGTCTTGTTGCCGAACCCACTCGACTTGCAGAGGTTGCGCGTCGGGCCCTTGCTATCATGCATTTCAAGTTCGATGGCGCGCCGCCTTTGCATAGCGCGCAGCTCGTGGATGCCCCGGGAACTGACTGCGTTGCGGCCTGCTATCGATGCTTGATGTCGTATTACAATCAGCCTGACCATGAACTGATCGACCGGCGTGACGAACGAGCTCGACTAATCCTATTACGTTCGGCCAGGAGTGCACTGATTAAGACCGATTCGCCTACACCTCGACGAAGTTCTCGGCCAGCTACCCCGTTGGATACTAATGGTTCAGTTTCGTCTTGGTTGGTTCGAGCACAAGCTCTGGAATTACCGGTTCAGGACAACGAGCCATTTGTGGTGGGTGGTCAACGTGTGCCGCTCGTATGGCGTGGCCACTACGTAGCGGCCCTGTTGGATGCGCCTGATGCAGAACTTATTACTCAGCTTGAGGACAAGGGCTTCGAAATAGTAAGTTTTGGCTCGGATGAGCTGACGTGGAACGAGCCGTTTGCCCGTCTGGTCAAGTTACTTGGAAAGGAATCATGAGTATCGCGCCGACAGCGTCAGTCTCATCTTCGCCAAAGGCGGGTGTTTGGAGCCCGGGGAGCCTGGTTCGTGCGCGCGGACGCGAGTGGATTGTTCTTTCGGGCAGTGACGCGGAAGTGCTGCGGGTTCGACCGGTATCAGGGTCAGAGGAGGACCAGTCCCTGATCCACCTCGCGCTCGAAACTGAGCCGGTTGTGGATGCCTCATTTCCGAAGCCAGTGGCGAGCCAGAAGGCGAGTCATGACGCGGCTTTGCTGCTTCGAGATGCATTGCTTTTGTCGTTGCGGCGCGGGGCCGGCCCGTTTCGAAGTTTTGGCCAGATCGCGATAGAGCCGCGGGCCTACCAGCTCGTGCCGCTCTTGATGGCTCTCAAGCAGGATCCCGTGCGGCTTTTGGTGGCCGACGACGTTGGCGTTGGCAAGACAATCGAAGCCGCTTTGATTGCGCGGGAAATGCTGGACCGCGGCGATATCGACAGATTTGCGGTCCTATGTCCGCCCCATCTCGTGGAGCAGTGGGTAACAGAGCTTGAATCCCGATTTCATTTGCAGACGGTTGCCGTCACAGCCGCCAGCGCAGCGAGACTCGAACGGAACCTCCCGCCGAGTGAGAGCATCTTTACGGCACACCCGTTTACGGTCGTGAGCCTCGATTATATCAAGAGTGAACGTCGTCGCGCAGAGTTCTTGCGTGCATGTCCGGAACTTGTAATTGTCGATGAAGCCCACACTTGTGCCGCAACTGGCCCAGGAAGGCACCAACGCTACGAGTTACTCAAAGGTCTGACTGAATCGCCCATACGGCATCTGGTGATGCTTACTGCGACACCTCACAGTGGCGATGAACAGGCGTTCTACCGCCTGCTCGGGTTGCTCCAACGGGACTTTGAAGGTCTCGCAGAATCGTTAGGTGATGAACGCACGCAGTTGCGAGAGCGTTTGTCGCGGCATTTCGTGCAACGAAGGCGTCCGGACATAGCTGAATGGCGAGAGGGAAATATCTTCCCGAAGCGTGAGACGCGTGAACTGACGTACAGGCTAACTGGCGCGTGGGAAAAATTCTTTGATGCGGTGCTCGATTACTGCGCTACGGTTGTCGAGTCCGCTGGACACGACGAGCATAAACAACGACTCAACTTCTGGGGCACCCTGGCGCTGCTGCGTTGTGCGGCGTCTAGCCCGCTGGCGGCCGTGTCGGCGTTGCGGGCTCGCGCTGGACTCGAAACGGGGGAAGACGAAAGGGACGCGCTGCTAGAACGCATCTTCGACGGCAGCTCGGACGCATTGCCCGATGACGATTTGGAGCTCTCAGTTGCTACTGATGATCCTCAACTTCATGACTTGATTGTCAAAGCAGAGGAGCTATCGGGTCAGGCGGGCGATCCGAAGCTCAAACTACTGACCGAGCATCTAGGGGAGTTGGTCGCGGGTGGATTCAATCCTGTGGTGTTTTGTCGCTATATAGCAACGGCACACTACCTCGGTCGGCAGCTCGAGGGAAAGTTCAAAGACGTCACCGTCGGCGTGATTACCGGCGAACTGGTTGCTGACGAGCGCAAAGACAAGGTGGATGAGCTAGGCGAATTCGAACGCCGAATTCTGGTTGCGACAGATTGCCTCTCAGAAGGTGTCAACCTGCAGGAGCATTTCGATGCTGTCATTCATTACGACCTCTCGTGGAATCCGACCCGTCATGAGCAACGGGAAGGACGCGTGGATCGCTTTGGGCAGAAGAGTCCCGTGGTTCGTGCGACTCTGATTTATGGCGCGAACAATCCAGTCGACGGTGCAGTGCTTGAAGTCATTTTGCGCAAAGCTGAAAAGATTCGAGAAGACCTAGGCGTGCCGGTGCCGCTGCCTGATGATGGTCACACATTGAGCCAGGCGCTGATGAAAGCTGTGCTCTTGCGTAAACGGGAGAAAAAGCCACAAACAGCGTTTGCTTTCGTGGAAATGATGGAAGCGAAGGTCATCGAAACGCGTTGGCGGGACGCGGCGGAGAAAGCGAAGCAGAATCGGACTATCTTTGCCCAACGAAGGCTCAAGCCCGAGGACGTGCTTCCGGAATGGAAGAAATCGTTGGCGGCCCTTGGTGGCAAGGAGGACGTCCGAAGGTTTACGAGCCGCGCGCTGGCACGCTTGAATGCAGCGCTCGAACCGCTGAAGCGCGGATTCAAGGCGCCCCTTGGAGAGCTTCCCGAGGATGTGCGCGACCGGCTGGAGGCGGAGGGCCTTGGCGGCACGGTTTACGTGGATTTTGACTACCCGGCAGCCCCGCGCTGTCGGCCCGTTCAACGTAGTCACCCACTCGTGTCGGTGCTCGCCGAGACCCTGCTGGAGTGCACGCTGGAAGCCGACATCAATGATGCTGCCACTGACCCCAGCGTACTTGGCCGTGTTGGGCTGTTGGGTATCGGATATGTGAAATCACGCACCCTGTGGGCTGATCAGGCTTCGCCATCAGCTGACATCGCAGCGCACAGGACGCGCGTCGACCCTCCTAGTGGAGGAAGCCACGGCACTCGCTTGGACTGGGACAGAGCCGCCGCTCGAGGGGGACGAGGCCCTGGCGCTTCTGGCGCCGCCACCAGTCTTGGATCCCCCCGCGCACGTGCGTGAACGCACCGTCGCGCAAGCCCTGGCCCAGCTCGATTCTCACCAGGGCGAGTTCGACGCGTACGCCGAAAGGCGAGCGCAAGCATTGCTTGCCGACCACCGGCGAGTTCGCGAAGCCGCCGACGCGCGAGGCAGTTACAGCGTGAAGGCAGTTGCTTCCCGCCGATATCATCGGGCTCTTTGTGCTTCTTCCCCGGGTGGATTGACAATGGCAATTCACAAGAAGAAGACCCGAAACGGGAAGCTCAGCTTGGATTCGAATCCCTGTCGATTGAAGGTGGCCTGCTATCGCCGGATGGCTCTCACGAGTGGCCCAGCTAGCTGCCGGCGCAGCAATCAGAGGCCGACTATCGGATCCAAAGGGGCTCAACCTCCGCGACGAGATCGGCCGCTATTGGCGCATCGCCCAGGCGCGCTTGGGTGACTTCGCCACCGGTCGAGCTGGCAATGCTGACGCGCGCCTCCTTGCGGAGCGATTCGTACAGGCTTCTCTCAGGAAATGCCTTTGGGTTGGCTCCTTCGTTCAGGTGGAACCGGTCGTGATCGACGACCGCAGCTACCCAATTGGTTTCTCCGCATTGGCGGGCGCGTGCCGATGGTGATCGCGCCGGCAGGGCATCGGCCTCGACGTGCTGTCGCCCGCCTTCGGTGATGGCGGTCGGCGCAGAAGTGCGTTCGGTCTCGCACAGGAGTTCCTGAATGCCGCCGAGCGGTGCGCTTTGGGGTATTGCAAGCGACGGTGTCACGCTTCGCATTCTGCGCGACAATGCGAGTCTTACGCGGCCGGCCTGGATCGAGGCGGATCTCGGGCGCATGTTCGCCGAGGAGCGATACGCAGACTTTGCAGCGTTATGGCTGCTCGCCCATGAGTCGCGCTTTGGAAGCGCAGATCAACCCGTCACCGAGTGCGCTCTCGAGACCTGGCGCACTGCCGGCCGCGAAGAAGGCACCCGCGCCCGGGAGCACCTGCGCCGCGGCGTAGAAGAGGCGCTGATTGCCTTGGGCAAGGTTTCATCGCCACCCGGACAATCAACTGCTTCGGGCCGCATTGCAGAATGGGCACCTGACGACGAAGGCCTATTTCAACCAGCTCCTGCGGCTGGTCTACCGCCTGATCTTCCTGCTCACGGTTGAAGAACGAGGACTGCTGCACCCGGACGATATCAGACGAAAAAGCCAAAGCGCTCTACGCGTCAGGCTATGGGATGCGTCGGCTACGTGATCGCTCTGTAAAACGCAGCGCACACGACAGGTTTTCGGATCTTTGGGAATCCACCAAGATCGTTCTTCGCGCGCTCGCCGCTGGGGAATCCCGCCTGGGACTGCCGGCGCTCGCCGGAATCTTCGCCAAGACTCAATGCCCGGATCTCGATACCGCAAGATTGGAGAATCGTTCGCTGCTTCATGCTATATTCAAACTGGGTTGGCTTCGGGTAGACACTGGCCTGTCGCGGGTCAATTGGCGCGACATGGGTCCCGAAGAACTGGGGAGCGTCTACGAGAGCCTACTTGAGCTGGTGCCCCAGATTACTCAGGACGGTCGGGTATTCAAATTTGCCAGTGGTGCCGAGACTAAGGGCAACGCGCGCAAGACTTCCGGCAGCTACTACACGCCCGATAGCCTGGTGCAGGTGTTGCTCGACAGCGCTCTTGAACCAGTTATTGCGGACACCGTTGCCAAGAACCCCGCATCGCCCGTTGAGGCGCTTCTCAGCCTGTCTATTGTTGATCCGGCATGTGGCTCCGGCCATTTCCTTTTGGCGGCAACACGCCGACTAGCCGTGCATGTGGCGCGTCATCAAGCCTACGGCACTCCGTCCGCCGGAGAGTACCGGCATGCCCTGCGCCAGGTCGTTGGTCGCTGCATCTATGGAGTCGATCTCAACCCTATGGCCGTGGAGCTCTGCAAGGTCAGCTTGTGGATGGAGGCAGTGGAGCCGGGCCTGCCATTGACATTTTTGAATTCACACATTCAGCACGGCAATGCGTTGCTGGGTACCACCCCGGAGTTGATGGCCAAGGGTATACCGGATGCCGCCTGGGATCCTATTGAAGGCGACGACAAGAAAGTCGCCAGTGCGCTGAAGAAGCGCAATAAAAAGGCCGAAGGTGGCCAACGCCGTCTAGCTCTCTTCGCTACGAGCGCTGGTGGCGAGGTCAACAAGGTAGGCAAGGATGTTGCCGAACTTGAGGCGGCTTCAGACGCTGACTCGGAGGCCCTCGCGAAGAAGGAAGGTAAGTGGGGAGAAATCCTTCAATCACAGGCATTCAGTCACCAGCGATTGGTTGCGAACGCTTGGTGTGCGGCTTTCGTATGGCCGAAGCAGCCTGGGGCACTGTCAGATGCAGCTCCGACGAATGAGCTCTGGTGGCAGCTCCGTGACGGGCAAGACAAGCCAGCGGCGCTCACAGTCCAGACGACCGAGAAACTAGCTGAGCAGTACATGTTCTTCCACTGGCCCCTCCAGTTTCCGCAGGTATTCGCGAAGGGTGGGTTCGATGTGGTGTTGGGAAACCCGCCGTGGGAGCGCGTGAAGCTGCAGGAACAAGAATTCTTTGCGTCGCGGAGTGACGAGATTGCGAGCGCACCGAATGCGTCTGCTCGCAAGAAGATTATAGCGGCGCTTCCCCAAGAGGATCCCCAGCTGTGGAACGACTGGTGCGCTGCTAGCCGTAGTGCTGAGGGCGAGAGCCACCTGATTTGTAAGTCGGGCTGCTATCCGCTTTGCGGCAAGGGCGACATCAATACCTACTCACTCTTTGCCGAACACGATCGTGTGTTGATCGCAGCTTCCGGCAGGGCTGGGCTAATCGTTCCAACAGGTATTGCCACCGACGACACGACAAAGGCATATTTTCGAGCAATTCTGGATACGGGACAACTCCAGAGCTTATACGATTTCCAGACCGGCCCGGAGACGTTCGGAAATTTGGCGCATGGAGCCTTGCGCTTCTGTCTGTTGACCCTTTGCAGGAATCCATTGAGAGGGCCCGTTGATTTGTTCTTTCTTGCGAAAGCAGCAAGCGACTTGCGGGACAGCAATCGGCACATTTTTCTTTCCAAGGACGATTTCGCGCTGTTGAACCCAAATACCCGCACGTGTCCAACCTTTCTCTCGAAAAGAGACGCGGACATCAACGTCGCGATATACCGCCGTGCGGGAGTGGTGTGGCGCGAGGAAGATCCAAATGGGAACCCGTGGCATTTGCGTTTCATGGCCATGATCCATATGGCCAACGATTCCAATCTATTTCGAACGCGCTTGGAACTGGAAGCAGCGGGCTGGAAACAGCGGGGAAATCAGTACGAATTGAACCAACGGCGAATGTTGCCCTTGATTGAAGCCAAGATGGTTGACCACTTCGACCATCGCTACGCCTCGCTTGTTGGAATCGAGCTCGGTCGTGGCAGATTGTCTCGGAAACTCGTGGGATGGTATTCTGCAATTAGTGAAGACCCCAATGAGTTTGCCCAGCCGCAATACTGGGTTTCAGAATCTGAAGCGGACTCGCGACTTGGGGAGAAATGGCCCTATGGTTGGCTTCTGGGCTGGCGCAAGATTGCCCGAAGTACCGATCAGCGAACACTTGTGGCGAGTCTTGTCCCCCGTGCAGCAACCGGGGACTCATTTTACATCACTACGCCCGTTAGCATGCAGCCTCAGCTCATATCTTGTCTTTACGCCAATATGTGCACGTTCGTTACTGACTACGCGGCTCGTCAGAAAGTGGGCGGTTCGAACTTCGTATACCACACGTTTAGACAAATCCCGCTACTCAAGCCCCAAGTGTACGCTGCAGACTGCTCATTTGCGTCGTCGAAGACGATCTGCGACTGGTTGGTACCTCGCGTCCTTGAGCTAGCCTATACCGCTTGGGACCTTGAGCACTTCGCTCGCGATGTTGGCTATGAAGGCCCGCCCTTCCGCTGGGACGCTGAACGCCGATTCCTGCTGCGCTGCGAGATTGATGCCGCATTCTTCAATCTCTACGGCCTATTGCGCGACGACACGGACTACGTGATGAATACCTTTCCCATCGTGAGAAGGAACGACGAGAAGACCCACGGCGAGTACCGCACCAAGCGCGTCATTCTCGAGATATACGACGCCATGGCCGACGCCGCGCGAACTGGCAACCCTTACCAAACTCGACTTGACCCACCGCCCGCTGAGCCCAGTGTAGCCCACCCCGACACGCGAGGAGCCAAGCAGTGACGAAGAAGCTGCCCAAAAAATCCGCAAAGAAGGTTCCCGCCAAGGTGACGGCGCCCGGTGGATGTGTGCCGGAAAAACCAAAAGGTTCGGTCAAAGGCAAGGAAGTCAAAGTCGGGGCTCTCTATGAGCGCATCGTATCCATTCTTGAAGATGCCAGGGCCAGCATTGTTCGCACAGTGAACAGCAAGATGATTCTCGCGTACTGGCACATCGGGCGCGAGATCGTGGAGTACCTGCAGAAGGGGGCGGCGAGGGCTGACTATGGGGACCAGCTTCTCGAGGTACTTTCGGCGCAGCTAGGGCAACGGTACGGTCGGGGTTATTCGACTACGAATTTGAGGTATTTTAGGCTCTTTTACCAGCTGTACTTGGAGCGGGAACCCAAGATTCGTCACAAGGCTTGTGACGAATTGGAGGGGCGGCCCAAGATTCATCACAAGGCTTGTGATGTTTCTTCGGCGATGCTCACCGCAGTGGGTGGAGCGGCGAAACTTGAGGGTTTTTCGGCCGCATTGAGCTGGTCACATTACCGAACCTTGACGAAGGTGGACCATGCAGGCGCTCGCGCGTTCTATGAAATCGAGGCGGAGCGGGAAGGTTGGAGTGTTCCGCATCTTGAGCACCAGATCCAGACCCAGCTCTTTCTCCGGCTGATGAAGAGCCGTGACAAGGCAGGCGTGATGGAGTTGGCGTCACGTGGTCAGGTGCTTGAGCGACCCATTGATGCAATCAAGCAACCGTACGTCCTCGATTTCTTGGACTTGCCCGAAAGCCACCAGCTTCGAGAGAGTGACCTGGAATCAGCCATTCTTGAAAAGTTGCAGGGGTTTCTTCTCGAGCTAGGCAAGGGGTTTGCATTTGTTGCCAGGCAGAAGCGGCTCGTGTTCGAGGACGAACATTTCTACGTCGATCTGGTTTTCTACAACGTCATTCTGAAGTGCTACCTGCTTATCGATTTGAAGCTAGGCAAACTTACGCACCAGGACGTCGGTCAGATGGACAGCTACGTGCGACTATTCGATGCCCAAGGGCGCACCGAAGGCGACGGGCCAACAATTGGGCTCATCCTTTGTGCCGAAAAGAACGAAGCAGTCGCAAAGTACTCCGTGTTGCGAGGGAACGAGCAGCTGTTTGCCGCTAAGTACCTGACATATCTACCCAGCGTCGAAGAACTCCAGCGCGAGATCAAAAACGAGCGACGACTCTTGGAAGCGAATCAGCGCAACACAGCAAAGCGGCGCACGCGATGACCGAACTGACTCAAATCACGATCACTCGCCTAGAAAAGGCCGCCGTCGACAACGGGTTCGACCTCATGTTGACCCGAGACGACACATGGCTCGGCTTTGCGAGCACGCAAGCGCCGTTGAGGGTTTGGCTGGGAGTCGTGGACGCAGGATCCTACGCGGTGGGGTTGTCCCAGCAGAATGTCGCAGACGCATTGGGCGAGTACGGGACACCCTGGGCGCTGCAGCTGCCTGCAGGCGCAGTCGCTGGACGCGCCACCAACGACCTACCCAGCCTCAATCGGCTCCTGCGGCGGGCATTTCAGCTCAGCAAGACGCTTCCCGACGAACTGCTATCCGCATTTCAAAAGCATACTGCAGCCCTACCCAGAGCTACTGAGGCCGAGCGACTAGTGCTCCAGCGAGTAGGCCAAGACATCTTCCGCAACGGCCTCATCGAATTCTGGGAGGGATGCTGCGCGATCACTGGCCTTGCCGTCACTGAACTCCTACGTGCAAGTCACATCAAACCCTGGGCCGACTGCAAAACGGACGCGGAACGCCTGGATGTCTTCAACGGCTTCCTTCTCGCACCGCACCTAGACGCTGCATTCGACAGGGGATTCATCACTGTTGAGAATGACGGCGTTGTAACGGTTGCCGGCTCTCTCGACGCCGAGGCGCGACGGCTGTTGGGACTCGATGAGGCTCTGCGTGTACGGTCGCTGCACGACGGGCATCGGAGATACTTGCCGTGGCATCGGGAGAACGTGTTTCGGAAGTAGTGCCTGGTGGGTAGACGAGAAACCACCACGCTGATCGGCCTGTACCGGCTTTTGAGCCGCGCAATTGCAGCTTCGCATTTGAGCAGACGACACGTCCACAGCTACCGGCCATATTTTTACACCAGTCATGATATCGTCAGCCGATTGGAAGCAGCTCGACTAGGAGCTCCGAAGACCCGCCATGCCTTCGCCCAACCGTCTACGAACTTGTGAGGGAAGCTCTCTTATCGCGCGCCAATAACAAGGATCTTCCCGGCGACCTGGCTGACATTGTTGATCGGCAACTGTCGGCAATCTTCGATCGCGCGAGAATGCTTCCTGATTGAATCTCACAACGCGAAGGAATGAAACTCGAATTGCTCGCCACCGCTTCGGACAGGAAATGCTATTTGAGTACGAATCGGTAACCGTATGCGTATTTCTCTCGTTTGCACCGAATGTGCCCGTCTAGCTCAATCAGGCACACCATCCGGGACCATACATTTGGCCAACTTGCAGCAGACGGCCGTGCAGCTTGAAGATAGTGGGCTCTATCGCATGACCTGCGCAGCGGGTCATGAAACTGTGACAAGCCTCCAACAAATGAGGTTCGAAATTCTATTTGATCTGGGGGCACACGCGATCATTGACGGATACTACATAGAAGCGGTGTCTTCGTTCGCGTCGGCTCTGGAGCGCTTTTTTGAGTTCTATGTGGATATCCAATGCTTACGGCGTGGCATAACGGAATCTGTATATAGCGAGGCTTGGAAGCAGGTTTCGAATCAGTCAGAACGTCAACTTGGTGCGTTCATCTTCATGTATCTGGCTGAGACACGCGAATCTCCGCGGCTACTTCCGCCCAAGGCCATCGAATTTAGGAACGGCGTAATTCACAAGGGGAAGCTACCCTCCAGAGAGCAGACCGTTGAATTTGGGGAGCACGTCTTGAACGTGATTGTCCCAATTCTTGCAAAAGTCCGCATTGATGCTGAGGCTGACGTCCAGAAACTGGTTGGTCGTCATATTGTACAAATTCGCAAAGGCATTCCAAGTTCTGACGGCGGTTATATGTGCATGCCCACGATAATTAGCCTTTCGCGAGCAACCACTGAAAAGCAGCCGTCGCTCAGGGAGTGGATTTCCCAATATGAAGCAGAGAGGCGTAGATACGGAATCGTGCCTTGGTGGCCACCCTCAATATAGAGTGCAGTCGATCGGCAATCCTCAGTGCCCAAGAGCGTCCGAGTCTTAGTACGCCGCTCTAGCGTGGACAGGCTTGAAACAAGCTTGACCGTCACATCGGAATCGGCAGAACTTGCTCGCAAGTTCTCCTCGTTTGACAGCTGGGATTGGCCTAGGTAGAAGACGGACACAGCAACATTTGATCTGGCCGCGCTGCAACGAACAGGGAGAAACTCATGATAGACTGGGTAACAACTGCCAGCAACTTTCTCACATTTGCTGGGGGGCTCTGGTTAGGGACGCGCCTCCAGAACTCGATCAAGCACCAGTATGACAAGAAGCTCGAAGACTTGAAGACGGAAACACGTAGATTGGAACAAGCAACCGTTATTGCCGAAGTTCTTGCCGAATGGGTGGCCAGACCGGCTGACACGAGACGACTAAATCAACTGTCTTGGACAGCGGCCATCTTGTTGCCGGAAAACATCGTAATAGATTTGGCCAAGACGCTCGTGTGGAACCAAGACGCACCGTCGGCAAAAGAGCACATAATTAGTTCCCGGCGAAAAAACGCATAAATGCTCAAGAGGCGGGGCGCGACCTCAAGTTTGAGGCTGAGCAATTGTTGGCTCGACGGGTGATCGTTGCCTTAACGAAGCTCACGTAGGTGGATTTCGGCAGTACTGGGCGCAGCTGCGCCGTACCGCTGATGCTTGTCATCGGTTGGGTTGCAACCAGTCAGCGATGTGCCGCTCAGGCGTCGCGGGCAATGAGATGCCGAGCAACGACGAGTAGATTGCAAGCGAGTACGGATGCTGAGACATGCGCTTTGAATGACGCCAGTCCACTCAATCGGCATCGCGTCAGGTCAAAGCTTCTTTTGAGAAAAGAAATGATGCCTTCGACGCCGGCTCGGAAGTTGCGCAAGCATCGGTAGACCCAGGTGGACTTGACCATGTCGGAGATTGCAAGATGGCACTTTTTGGCAAAGGCCACGTCCTTGGTGCCAAGCAACTTGATGTCTTCAAGGTTGGCGCGGGACACAAAGCCACCGTCGAAAGTTGCTTGTCGAGGCGGCTTGCCGAATATCGCGCACTGTCGCTCGATCATGTTGACTGCCAACGTCGAGTCGGCAGGGTTGCCTTGCTCCACCACTACATCTGTAACAATTCCAGATGCCCCTGCCGTCAAGCATATCTTGTGCCCATACAACACATCGCGTCGGTCTTTAACGATGATATCCGTGTGTGGCTCAAAGATGGAGACTATCTTCTCCGTTGCCGGTACCGATTCACCTCGAAGCACTCGTCGCTCAGTTTGCAAAACCACACGGCCCGTCAGCTCCACATTGCGGCGCAGTTCAGAGGCAAGCGACTGAGCTCTTGCAAGCTGCATGATGTCACCGACCTCAACCTTGTCGAGTCGCTCGGCAACCCGCTTTGCCTGTGCGACGGTGTCTTGAGTGACCTTGAGTAGGTCCCGATACAGACCCTGTCTTTGGGACGCCGATGTGGCGTTGAGAATTCCCAACGCCCGTCGCTTGGCTCGACGAGTACGGTCAGCGTAGCTGATTGCAAAAGCTTCTTGTGCGTGACCCATCAGTCGCGCCATGACCCGAACGCAATCGAACAGCAGCGACGAGTCGGTGGGATGATGAATGTTCGACTCAACGACGGTGCAATCGGTGCGTACCTTGTCTCCTGACTCGATGCGTTGCTCCACGGCGAACATCACGATCTTACGATTGATGGTTTCCAGAGTTTTGGCCCGAATGTGCTTGATGGCTTTTTGAAGCGTTGACCTGTCCGGCGTCGTATCGCCCACTCCCAAGCGACAGAACCAACGGTAACAACCCGAATCCGCCAGGTGAAAAGCCAGCTGCTCGTAGCCCCAGCCATTCATGAGCTTGACAATCAAGGCTCGCAAAACCTGCTCGGCACTCATGCCCCGTCGTCCCTTGTGAGCTTTGGTTCCGGGCCGCACCAAGTCTCGGTGAACCAGCTCGGTCACATCCGAGAGCTGGTCGAGCACCGTGCTCATCCGGCGAAGCTCCTCGGCGTGCTTGTGGTTGATTGGGGCTGGCATCAAAGGCTGCTGTTGGGTTATCTTCTCGCGCATCGGGGTTCTGCTTTTTCAGTGGTTTTTGCGAATTCACCGAGAAAACAGTTACCCCGACCTATTTATTTCCATGCCGCGCAAAGATAATTCAGCTTCTTTCCTGCCCGATTCGCATTTTTCGCCGGGAACTGATTAAGGTGCGAAAGATGATTCACGGATATGACGATAAGGTGGTGGCTGCGAACGTGATTCATTTTGAGTCAACTCCAGTCGCCCCCGATCGCTAGAATCCTCTCTCAACTACGATTCCAGTACGCCGTGGAGCGTTGCTCGACCAAAAGTGAACCAGACCCCGCCACGCTCGGAGAAAGCATGCTGTATTACCCACTTCAGGGGCCATTGCGGAAACCGCTGGATTCGTTGTCCCCCAGCACTGTATAATGCCACCATTGCGTCGCCTTGGTCGCCGAGGCAATTGGTCCACCAGAAAAAGCACGGGATGTCCTTCACGCTAATCGAAAGAAGATTGAAATAAAGATTGCTGAAACGCATTGCTACAGCGGCGTTCCCAAAAGTTTGAAACAAAACAAGCAGCAGAAAAACGGGCGATAGCACTGGGTGCCGGTTCCAATCCAATCCTCATTGTTGTGGCCGACTCCGCATTCTTTATCATTGAAGACGACGCCAGGAATCAAGAGTACCTTTCGCAGCCTGACAGGACTTCATTAATCGCTTTTCTCACTATACATAGTTCCAGAATTCGAACGACGAAACACAGCGCTTGGGCGTACAGACAGGGCAACCGCGAATGGTGGATTGTGGATAACGATCCTCTGCGATCTGAAAAGTCGCCGGTCCGGCAGTAAGTCAGAATCTCTGCCTAATGGTAACTTCCCTTGGTTGGCGCTGAACCCGGGCAACGCCGCTAGGTGGCCCGTATTCCGCCAATGCTCCCGCCCAGCTGCCCGCGTCGCTTCGGTTCGCCCCGCGCTCGCCTCGGAGGGCATTTTACTTTGCACCGGATAGTCAAACATGCTCGAATTGAAATGTTTTGGCATACTGCCAAGCACGAGTTCGAAGAAAGACGCCGTGAACCAGCCGCTGAAAATTGAAGATCTAAGGCAGTTTCTCACCGAGCATGTGGACGGATATCTCCTTGGCGATCTCCAAACGCTAGAGGGGGCGGGGCCAAACGCCGGTACTGAATGTGGCGCAGCAGGTTACCCACTCCTTGCAACGGTATTTCGGGGATCGAACTTCTCGGCAATCTTGTCTCCACTGCCCCGTTTGATCCCTATGACACCAGGGCGGGCAGAAACCGATTCAATGAATTCTGGCGAGAATATCTTTATCCCACCGAGCCATCTAAAATTGGGGCAAGCAATGTGCTGTATTCAATTGCGAGAAATGGGCTTGCTCACGTATTTCTCGTGAAGGCCAATTTGGTTGTTTCCAAGAGCGACGGCCACTTGCATCTGATGCGTGACGCGAGCGGTGCGGTTCATGTTGACGCACGAAAGCTGTCGATTGACTTTCGCAATGCATACAAGCTGAGAATTCGCACTCCAGTGTTCGCAGACGACGCGCTTGCTGAAAGGATGACGCAACGCCTAAACGAGATTGTCAACGCCTATCGTAGCGAAGAGCGGAAATTGAATGATCTTGAATTGCCCCATGCACCGCCCCCGAGCGTCGGAAGTTCAGTGCCCTCAGGACCAAATCTCCATCAATTCCTGACGTCTAGTTTCCCGCGTCGATAGCGGAACCTGCGCATTCGATTTGGAAGGATGTGATTGTAGAAGGAGTCTTCTATGGCTGAACGCGTTGGCGACATCATCGTAACAGCTGCGATTGTAATATCGCTTCTCTCGTTCGTTTCAATTCTGCTTGGCGAATCAATGATACGTGGAGATCGGGAGAAGAAACGCTCAAAGGTCTTGATCGCCTCAGCGACTCTCATATGCTCAATAGTGATCGTTGTCGGAAATCAGTACACCGCGAAGAAGAATTCGAGAGAACAGAGCGAGTTGCATGCCGCTATAAAGAAGAGAGCGGACGAGGCAGGCCGCACCGCGAGTTTGGCTGCGCAAGAAAAGGCTGCTGCGGCGCTCAAACTGAATGAGATCGCTCAATCGTGCTTAAAAACGTTGGAGGGAGAGCAGACGACCGCAAGCTATCTGCAATTATTGCCCCAATCAACTCGTGACGCTTTACATGTAGGCGGAGTTCCTAATGCGCCCAGGTTGCGCCCAGGTGGCGCGCAGATTCGAATCATAACTGCCAGTTCTAGGGAGGAGGCCATTGATCGATTGAAGCACCTTCGAGCTGTCCTGAAGCAGCAGCCAGGAAATAATTGGGCGAGCCACCTGACAGACCCCGTGGATTCAATCCCCTCAGTCGGTAAGAAAAGAGGCAACCAGATATTTCCAGTGACGCTAAATCAGGTTGAGGCGATTCAGAAAGACTCAATTTGCCATTGGCTTGAGGACGTTGGTGTGCTGCCCGGCGTCGAAAGCTGTGACATAAGGAACATGAATGCAGCATTGGGAAAACTCGGGCGATGGCCCGCGCCGATCCAAGCAAAGTGATGTCCGTTTCATATGGTGCACCCCGCAACTAGTATCTGCTTTGACCCCTCGATTTGGACTAAAATAGATGAATCCGGCGAGGTAAAAAAATGAACATCTCCAACATTCCGCCCGCCACTAATACGGTCGAGCTATCCGCCGACCGGCTTTACATTGAGCTGAGAATCTTGATTGATCGCCTCGCTGGCGTTCGCAGCTACGAGCGGTTCGAACAGATTGAACAGGCACTCGAATCTTATGCCGCGGCGCGCGCCGGGACCAACATTTACCCCGATCCGCAATCCGCGACGATTACACTACGGCCGCCGGGTGACGACGCCGAACCCGCACCGGATACGAAACGAAGTCGTGAGGTGCGCTGATGACCCCGCTACTGATGGCCGCGCTACTACTCGGGCTAAACGCGCCCGATCCGGTTTGCTTTGCCTCGGAGGTTGCCAAGCTTTGCTGCCCGAGCGCTTGTGCCGTCAAGAATTCGCCCAAGTGGGAACGGGCAAACGACGTCCTTCGCGGGTGCATGAAGGGCATTGGGTGCAGCGACGGTGAATCAAAGGGCGCAACCGTTGGCATGAAGTGCAATTGCCACGCCGGCTAAAGAGTACCGGCATCAGTCCCGGCGACTACCCCGCTTGATTCAAAATCTAGTGTTTTTCTGGCGCCCCGACAGGAGTCGAACCTGTGACCTTCGGTTTAGGAATTTCAACGCTCTTGCAGCACTTTCGCTTACTTGAGACCGTTTTTGGTCCACGCGTGGACCACGTATTGCGGCCTCAGTGATGGCCACCGTTTCCTGCAATGCTGAACCCGCCAAATGGGCATAGCGCTGGGTAACTTTGATGTCGGAATGGCCAAGCATCGCGGCCACCTCTGACAGCGACCAGCGGTGGCCACCTCGCCAGCCTGAAATCAACGAGCTTGCGCAGGTGTGGCGCAGGTCGTGCCAGCGCACACGGCGCTTGACCGCTGCCTTGGTGAGCCAGGCATGCCAATCATCGGGCGCACCCTCTTGTCGGCGCTCACCTTTGATTGTGGGAAATAGCAATCCGTGGGTATTGGTCTTTCCCTTGAGCCATTTGAGCTGTTCTTTGACAGCATCGAGACCAAGGCCAAACAGGGGGACCTTGCGGATTTTGCCGTTCTTTGTGGCCTTGCCATTTTTGCCGAATCTTACCACCACGTGCGGTTCAGCCTCTTGAGCGTGGACGTCTACCAATCGCAGGCACCATTGTTCCGATTGGCGCAGGCCTGTCCACATTGCAAACGTGACGCAGGGTCGCTCAGCATCAGTTACAGCGGCGAGCACAGCCGCCTGCTCTTTCTGGTCTAGGTAGGTCCACTTCTCTTCAGTCGACACGGATGCAGACCTATGCAACCGTACTTCGTAAGCAGGGTTGCGCTCGATGAGACCGCGTTCAACGGCCTCTCTTAGGCAATTGCGGAGCAAGTTGAGAGCATTCTTTACCGTTTGAGCACTCAAGCGTTGGCCGCTTCGAGTGGAGTGCTTGCGCTGCAGTTTGTCGAGCCAGTCTTGAACACTCACGCGACGAATGCCAGATACTGGCCAATCTATGAAGTCCGCATCCTCGATGTGATTCTTGGCAACATTGCGCGCATTGTCTGTGTCACGAAGGCCGCGAAGTTCGCGCCGGTCCAAGTATGCTGCAACAAAGTCCCGCAAGGTTTGCCCTTCGGGGATGGTCAGTTGCCCTTCTTGAGCCAGCGCCAGCGAGCCGTTGACGATTCCTTTTGCCTCTTCATGTGACTTGAAAGTCCCAAGTCTGCGGCGCTTTGGGTCAACGGAGCGGGGTAGGCGAACTGACAAATTGCCGGACGGCAGCTTTTCAATTGTGCCAAGTGTCACGATTCACCGCCATTTTGTTTCACGCCAATTCCGCTTCGTTGTAAGGCCTGCCGAGCGCGCCGACGGTCAAGCTCCGTTGGTTCGACGTTTGGCTGAATCTGGGGTTTTCTGCGCCTGGTGACATGTAGCCTGTCCGCTTCTGGGCGTAGAAACTGGGCGAGACGTCGCAAGGGGACTGCGGCGCTTGCGAAACTTTCAAGGCCGTCTGCCAGTCGCTCACACACGTCCGCAGCGGTGTTGTGAATGTTGCCGTTGGAAGTCATACTCTGTTCCCCCCTACGTTCGCTCCCTCGAACGATTGCACAGCAGGGACGATGTGTGGCTCACCCAGGAATCGTTCGAAATCCTCGCGAAGCACCATCACCCGGCGCCCTGGTCGGACATAGGGCAGTTTGCCGGTCAGCAGCCAATGACGGACCGACGAAACCGAAACGCGTGCCTCGCGAGCCACTTCACCAATCAGCATGAATCGTTGATTTCCGTCCACGGGTGACAGTCTTAGGCATTTGCCGGTACGCCCACAAGGTGAAGAAAACATCTCGCATTTCTTTCCCTCATTGTGGCGATTGGCCCGTCAGCCACGGCCACTTCTGGCTTGCGTCTCGTTTGCCTCAGTTGACGTAAAGATTCCTCGCAAGTCCTTCTTGTGTTTCATGCGCTTCTTCGCGCGATCCACCGCCTCTTCGGGCTTGCCGCCTATCCCGTCCGGAATCAATTGAGCAATTTCTGAAAACTTGAAGGCGCCTACTCTCCGAAGCTGCTGTGTAACTGCAATCAGGATAGCGTTGACCGGCCTCCCTTTCTTCTTTTTGGGCTGCGCAATGCACTTGTGAAACCACTGCAGATAGCTCCTTGCAGCTTCACGTGTTTCCTGTGCCCCCCTCTCGAGATCTTTCAACGCCCTAACTAGATCCAATGGCCGTTGCGTGAAGGAGGCGTGGCCGTCAAAATCCACAACTTCCGTCCGCCAGAATTGCGTTGCCCTTAAAGAATTTGCTGCTCTTCGCAGGCGGCTTGTTCAATGTGCGGAACATGACGGCGGACAATCGAGTCGAGATCGCGCGCTAGCGAATCCAGGTCTTTGACGAGCTTAGTGCCCGGTCTTGTTGCTTCGTGTGAGTAGAGTTCGAACTCGAGAATTGCAAACGATACGGCCGTTGACTTGCGCTGCCAATCGTCGCACGGCGGGGCATCAATCCCGTGACTCTGAGTGTCTTTAGCATGCGCCGCCATACCGTGCAGCTCGCCATGGTGGAGTGCCGCAAGAAGGGGGCTCATCGACGAGTTGACACCAGGTGTGTGCTCGGCCATCCAATCTCGAAGGCAGCCCAGAATCTGCTCGGGGTTGAAGGTCGGACTCTTGCGGCGTGCCATTGGCAACAACCGATACGTTTCGGCGGTTGTCGGCACAAGTGGAAACGCCATCGTTCGATGTCTTGCGGCCTCAGCATCATCGGGCACGAGTGGCGCAGCCAGAAGGCGCAGTACGCACGCACGGGTTAGCGACTTGCAGTTGCCAAGTATCAAGTCCGCGCCAGATTCGTGCGCGCTAACCCGACTTCCACAGTCTAGGGTGCGTAGTGCTGTATTTTGGGGGGTTGCGTATTTTCTGGTCACTACATTCCGCGCCCGGCTTTGTGGCTGACCACTGGTGGGTGGGGCGCATTGGCTGATGTGGCACTGCGAGCCAATCGTAGATTTGGCGCTGCGCCGGCTCGGGTGTTGAGGCACGCCGGATTCGCAATTCGAGCCCACGGTTCGTCGGCAACACGATGGTGCAGACCTGATGGGTTTGGAGCGTCTCACGCACGCTTTCCCAAGAGGTATGCACACCGCGGTCAAGCAGCGTTTTCTCGATTGTAATGAGCAAGTGGTAGGCCAGTACGCATAGAAAAATGTGCGTTTCAACGCGTCGCTCGACATGATGAAATATCGGTCGTCCTTCAAGAGGACTCTTCATCGCCCGGAAGGCGTTCTCCACGCGCGTGAGCAACACGTAGGTTCGCCATGCCTCGTCAGCGGACAGGTCCATTCGATCGGAGCGTAGCAAATAGCTTCCGTCAAGCGCCTCGGCGCGTTGCTTGCGTTGGGTGTCAAGCGTGTAGCTAAAGCACTTGGTGTCACTGTCGTACTGCATGGTGTAGTAGCGCGCGACACGCGGATAGCGCTCCTTGAGCCGACCGATCGCTTCGTGGATCTTGTCCGCTTTGCGCAGACTCCCCTTCTCGATGCGCACACGAAGCTTCTGCAAATCCACAAGCAAGCGCGTCTCGTGTTTCTCGCGGATCGCTCGGTCTTTCTGTACGCGGCCATCGCTGATGCACAGCACATAAGTGCCATTGTCGGTTCGGCGCAGTTTCACAAGCACTTGGCTCTTTTTCTGCAACGGGTTGCGCGGTGAAGGCTTACGAATCACAGGTTCGAACTGCTCTTCATCGTCAAACTCCGCCAGCCATCGATCCCGCTCAGGCTGTCGCGCGGCCACCACATAGTGCAGCTTGCGGTCGATGACCTGTTGCAGGTTCTCATCGAACGCCATGCCTCGGTCAACCACCACCGTCCGGCCCACTTTGAGCCCGACACGCGCGTCGAGCACGTCGAGCATCGTACCTACCGTGGCCCGGTCCTGCGTGTTGCCTTCATAGATTTCGTGGGCTCGCGGGAACCCGTCGCGATTGAGTACTAGGCCCACTACCAACTGCTTGCAGTCAGGACGATGATCGCGCGAGTAGCCACGCTTGGCCTTCGGGGTCTGCCGTACCTGTCCCTCGAAGTAAGTCGAAGTCAAGTCGTACAGCAGTACTGACTGGTCAAGGTTGAACAGCGACTGTTCGCGCGCCGAAAGCCGGCATTCGATCTCGACACGCTGCGGATAGAGCCGATCCAGGTTGCGGTACAGCGCCTCATCGATCAGCGCCGAAAAGTCCGTGCTCAATAGGTCCCCAAGCGCGGTGCGCTCAATCCACTGTGGCATCGCGTGTTCTGAACACGGAGCAATCAAGCGATTGAGCACCATCGCGCAGGATAGCTCACGCGTGCGTTGATTCATTCCGATATCAGTGAGGATCTCGTCCAAACCCAGCCTCTTCCACATTTGATAGCCAACGTGTACCGTACCTACCTCGCGGTGCTGCTCGGTACTTACCCGTAACGGATCTATCAAAATCCACGGCAGGCTCTCTTGCCGCGCGCTCGTCCCATCGGTTGCTTGTGATCGCACTTGCTCGTCGCGTGCATGAATCTTTCGCACCACCTTGTTGACTTCCGGATCGCTCGTCCCCTTCAGCGACAACTGTTCGCCCAAAGCAGCCTTGACCTTGTGCGCTAACTCCAACCACTGCGTAGCGGGTCGTGGATGCAAATCGCCTAGGGAACAAACCACCCTCTGTCGCGGACCCTGGGGCGTGCGCACCGATTCTACCAACACGAACTTGACGTAGCGTTTGCCGCCGTGGGAGGAGATCACCTTACGGACATACATGCTTCGCGGGCACTACTTGCTCACGAACACGCATGTTGAGTCAACTCAACCAGATCACTTTTGGTCACTACATCGAGCCTTTCGAGCATACGCCTCGCAAAAACATTGGCCTTTTCGTCGCACATGACCCGATTTTTCTCCCATTGAGCCCTTCGACTGTGGAAGTCGGGTTAGAGGTTTGCCCGTCTCGTCACATTCGGTCCAAATTCCTGGATCGAGGTCTCCCCAACCACGTTCATTGGCAAGGACGTTTCGGTGGGATGCGCGCCAGTATCGAGGCCGGGGAACTTCTTGGCTGAGGTCGATTTCGCGCCGGTAGACGTATAGGGCGTCGAGCGCGTACGCTATGTCCAACGTGGGGTCTGCTTTGGCGGAATTCTCGTCCAGCACCCAAACCAGTGCCTGTAAGTTGGAGGTCACGACACGTCTCCTGTGCGACGACGTGGCCAAGGCAATTTGTCACTTAGGGCAGATAGCTCGTCCTGATCGTGAACTCTGCTGGCCAAGTCTGTGTGCAATTCGTCGGCAAAATCGCGTGCATAGATGTGCGCGGCAATCGCGGTTGCCACCACCGAGTGATCGGTATGAAATCTACGTTCAATGCCGTCCCCAGTTACGACGAGTGCCCACGTCGATGGTTGATTCGGGTCAGGTCGTGTGCGTTCAACCCGAAGTTCGGGTTCATGGCGCGAACGCGCAACCTCCACCAAGGCGTTGCTAATCTTGCCGCCAAACTCGTTGTCGAGCAGGCTCAGGTTGCGGCCGCAGATTCGAAACACTTTCATCGCTTGCCGTACAACGGGGACGACGGAATCTGTTCAACCTTGTTTCGTGTACCTGAGGCAAACACTGCATCAAGTCAGCGAAGTGCAGCGCGAAATGCCCGTTTTTACTGCAGGGGTATCGCCAGATGGCGATTTCCCCTCGCCAGTTACAGAAACTCGTGCACTCGTAATCTAAGATGGTCGAACCGGGCGCAGCGCCTTTCGGCAAGACCTGAGCCGACGACACACTCGAGTCAATCCTCCGCGACCATGCTGCCGGTGTGCTCTCAACACGATGAGTGAGCGCTTGGGACTATCGATGAAATCGATGAGCCACGACGGAAGTACTGAACGCTTGACGTTTTATAGACCCCTATGACTTTTAGTGCCGCGTTGTGCGCGTCCATTCGCCGCACCGAGGGCCGCGCTAGCAAGAAATCGATCTCGCCCGCGGTTTGCAACTTTCGCTGATTATTTGCCTTATCAATCGCAAGGTCTCTCTTGCTGACCATAAAGTTTCCACTTGCGCGCAAGCACGCGCGGACTCAATCAAATCCTCAGCAAATAGCGCGACCGCCGCGTCATCTGATGCCTTGGCTCCAGGTCTCTTGGGCGGTTGCGGTGGCTGCTGCGTGGGCACTGTCGCCCATGCGCCCTTATTCAATTGTCAACGGAGTCCATCATGAGCGCAATACAGTCACTTCAACACGTTTCCACTCAATCGAACCCAACCTCTCAACTCGAAAGCGGTCTTGTGCCGAGGCAATCACCGACGGCAATAGAAACTGCGTCCCTCTTTGTTCTCCCATCTCAATTGGATCGGTTTGCCCAGGCTTGGCGACGAATCCTAGCGGACGACCGCAGCAGCGAGGATCTGTTCGACGTCATCGCAGAGTCGTTCGATCGCTCGTCCTGGACCTCATTGGGGTGCCTTACATTCGACGGTTTTGTCGGAACTACCTGCACAGTGACGTCGAGCACGTATCGGATGTCCTGAAGCGACGGTTCGGGAAAGAGCGCTATCAGTTGCTTGTTGTGGCTGAGTCCCGTCAGGGTCAGCGGTCGGACCTGGGCGCGACTTCTCGCCACGCAGGCGGGAAGTCACCAGGCCTGCGCACCGACTCCCGAACTCGCGCGGCACTGGTGGCGATTGGCAATGCTCCAGGACTTGAGGAGCTTCGAAGCCATGGAGTGCTTACCCTGGACGAGGCTGCCAAGTTGGGCGGTAGGGGCTTGTCCCCGGAACAGTGCAACTCCGTGCAGGAGCTTGGGTGCCGAGCGAAGAACTTGCTTAAGCTTGGCCCGAAAGAAGCAAGAAAGGAAGTTCGCCGTTTGGTCGAGCAGATTGTCGGAAACCTCAAACCGAAGGAATCACCACTGGTGTGTCGCGTTGTTGGGATGGACGACGACCTGCTTCGCGAGATTCTTGCAGCGATTCCCATCGACCGGTTACGGAGCGTGCTTCCTCCGACAATACTAGAGTCGGAGAATCGACTGAACCCTTCGACCGTCGAGAGCGACGAGTCGGTTGACACCGATGAGCAATCAGAGCCGTCCAACGACATTCGCGACCAAGATACGGCCTCGCCCAAGGAGGGCAATGACGACGCAAGCGACGAGCCGGTTGAATTGATTGCGGAGGACGCCTCTGGCCCCATCAAGTCGTCTGTTGTCATTGAGACGTCGGACACCTGTCTCGAGGTGGAGCCCGCACCTGTGGTCGTCGAGGACCCCATCGTTCAGGTCGAGATCCCCTCCGCGATCCCGTGCCTACTCACTCTGTCCGACAGCGAGGGGACAAGCACGGATGACTTCGGTGTGTCTCGGTCGACTTGGTCGCTATTGGAGGCGGCACCACGACGCGCAATCACCCAAGAGGATGCCACGGCACTGGGGCTGAAGGGTCTGGACCCAGATATCGAAATCGCCGACTTGGGAGATGCGTCGATCATGGTGCTCGATGGAATGGGTCCAGTTGGCGCTTTCGTGGTGGGAGTCATCAGCGCCAGCCGTCAGGTTTTTCGGCGGTCGGCAAATTCGGCGCGGCTTGTCCCGATTAAGAATGTTTCGAACCTCAACGCCGGTGCGGTTGCTCTGTGCGCGTACACGCCAATGTCGACCATGGTCGCGCATGTTGGGATTAGCAGAGTAGCAGCGGATGGGAGCCCCTCAGAGCGAGTTTGGGTGTTGACAAAGGGTACCCACGGCGATCTCGTGTGGCTCTTCGGGCCGAGCGATAGCGCTGCGTTTGGCAAGTCTCTGGATGGCTGGGTTACTCGATGGTGCGTCGGCTGATCCCTAACGGAGCAATCACCACAATCAAAGTCGAAGGGCATCGTCGCTTTCGCGCTCTATGCTCTTCGACGATTTTGTGGCGTCTCCTCGACCAAGCGGTGGCTGCCCGACAGTACCGGCGAAAGTGTCGCCCAGTTGATGCCAACCACGAAATTCGGCAGTCAAAGGTACTTCAGGCAAAACGGCAGGGGTCCCGTTCGGAGTCGCATTGTCGCGCTAATGTCGTCGCTGTTACTTCGTCAACTCATGTGGCGGAAGACGAGATCGATCTTGGCGAATTTGGATCGTACCAAGCGATTCCGCCCCCGTTTCCGAGATGTCACGAGTTGGGCCGCCTGAAGTCTATCCACATGGTGCTGGATGCAGGGCACCCCTGGCGAAGAGCCCTGCCAATTCGGTAAGCGAACGGGGTTGCTGGCTCGCGAGCAGCAGAATGCGCGACCGCGTTGGTTGGGCCAGGGCTGCCAGTATTGATGTCGGACTCATGGTGCTATGGTACGATGCACATATAGAACTTTCTGCGTGACACGAATTTCGCTCGCGCGGAAGTTACGGTTGCTTATGCGGATAGTCGGATAATAATTCGAGATCCAGAATTCTCGGAATTGGAGGGGGACGCCCCTTGGTATTCGGGGCCAATGCGGCGACCGACATCAAGCTATCGACGCGGGTAGTCTCGCGCCTAGCTTGGCGACTGGGCACGGCGCTCGAATACCCGAGTAAGTACTTTGGTGTGCCGGTTCACCGCAGTCTCAACTCGGCAGCTCCGACCCGAATGTGCCCACTTCAGTATAACGTTGATGGTATGGACAACGGGCCGAGGAATCGACTTGGGTCGTGGCACTGAGGCAGTAGCGCGGGGTGCAGCACTATCCTCCGGCGACTGGAAGTCACGACCTTCGAGGCAATTTCCGAAGGTCTTGCTGCATACGCGCGAGTTCGGGCGAAACTCGTGAATCGCATTTGGTAAGGGGCGCCTTATTCGGCGATTGGTGTTGCTGCCATGAGGTCGGTTGCTGACCGCATAAACCACCTATCCCGCGGAGCGGTGTAGAGGTCACCATGGCAAAGATACCATCAACGATCACGATTGACATATTCGGGGACGAGGACGCCAAGCTTGCTGCGCTCTACGAGTCCGTACCTTTGGCAACGCGACATCGGGTAGCTAGAGCGGCGTTCGTAGCCGGACTCAAGACTCTCTCGGAGTACCCCGAGACGTTACCGGCCTTGCTTGTCGCCCTTCGCCGGCCACGAGCATCGAGGAATAACGCCAAACCCACAACCTAAATATGACTGAGCCCGGCAGGGACTTGCGTCTCGCCGGGCTCGCATACTTTTGGGACTCTTGCATCCACCGCCAAGTGATCAGCAAGAGCGATTCGAGAGAACCTCAATGCCAAGTGATTATACACCGGATGACCCCGGTGTGCTCGTTGAAAGTGATCCTCGTGCATGGAAAAATGATCGATACGGATGCTACGTTGTTCAGGCAAGGTCCGTGACGAATCGCGTTTGAGTATGAAGGCATTGTCTCGTTAGATGAAAAGCTTGAAGCGTTCCGAACTGGCGATTGCAGGCTCATGCTCCAACGGCGTCGAGGAGGAGATTGAACGACTAAAGACTTTTGGTCAGTATCCCTGCGACGTCCAGATAACCAACTGCCCCGGCACCGCAAGCAAGCACGTTACTGGTCGTGTCTTGCACGCAAGGATGCGCTTCACGCCATCTACGGTCACTACTTATACCCAAATCTGTCGCTGCATCGATTTCAGGAGCCATGCCCGCGGAGCATATGCAATCGATCTTGTGTTCGAAGTGGACGTCCATGGTGCAGTCGAGCCATTTCAACCTATGCGAGGTATACGAGCCGTTCATCGCGGCAGCAGTTGGGATCGGACGGCGTATCTACGACTTCCTGACACGTGACCTTGGTGTCCCGGCGGGATATATCACCACGAGCGTCACTAGGATGGGTATGCGTGTGACCGTCAACTGGCGCGCGTTTGGCCTCGACGAAGTGGGAGGTGATCGCCATCATCCGATGGATCGAGGCGCAGGTATTTGCCCCAGACGAGTTCGCCAAGCTTGGGGACGAACTAAACGCTTAACGTATCAATTGATACTGGAATATACGGCACGAGTGATGCGCCAAGGATCGACCGCGACGGAAACAACCTTTTCAAAGGAGGTTGGCTCCGACCTCTCGGAGCAATGCATACGTGTGCCCAGCATGGGCGTGGCCAGGAGGTGCAAGTCCTC
>CAWIGY010000064.1:0-80565 GCA_963835565.1 uncultured delta proteobacterium | reverse complement strand
TCACGCAGCCGACGCGGCGCGGTACGCGGTGGCGAACACTTGAGCGAAGGTGGCTAAGGATGTCTTGGTGTTCACGACCTCGGTCCCCGCTTCCGGTCGCAAAAGGCCCTTTATTGCACCTTGATACAATTCAATGAAAAGTGAGGCCATTTGCTCGGGAATTCCCATTGAAACCATGCCTTTTTGGGCATCTTCATACGAGAACTGAACGAACGGCAAATCAGGCTTGCCAATGGCAGCGCCAATCGTTTCAGTGATTTCGGCAAAGGTTACCAGTGACGGGCCGATTAGATTGACTACTTCGAAACCTTCGAAATCCTGAGCGGCCAGGCGAAGAGCCGCATAACGGCCGATATCGGCAGCCGCGATCAGTGCCATCGGTGCCTCGGCGGGCGCAGGCGCGCCGAAGATGCCCATTGATTGAACCATGCCGACGTTTCCCAAAAGATTTTCCATGAAGTATCCGGCGCGAATCGACAGTATGTCGAGCCCGGACACCCGCTTGAGCCGTTGCTCAAGTTCGTATAGCCCGACGACGGGCCCAGTTCCGCTTGGGTGTTCGGCACCTAGGCTACTTAGAATGACGAACTTTCGGCAATTGCTCGCTTCGATGGCTTCACCCAAGTTGGCAGTTACGCGCTGCTGGTAGGCTCGGAAATTGGACACGGCCATATTCGGTGGAATCAAGAGATAAGCGACGCTGGCGCCTTCAAGGGCACGCTTAATGTCTGCGGCGATCTCCAAATCGGCTTCCACAGCGTTCGCCCCGTCTTCGATGAATGGCAACAGCTTCGCCTTACTGCGACCGATGACGCGAATTGCATGCTTTTCAGCGAGTAGCTGCCGAGCGGCCTGCCCACCCGTGTTGCCCGTGGCTCCGAAAATTACAATCATGACCCATTCTCCTTGTGACGCGATGCACCGCGCCCGAGCGCGATTGATTGAGTCCGCTTGAAGGTTTGGCAAGGGGCACGCTGGCCGTGCTTGCCTTTTCCCATACTTACAATGGGGGGGCAGCCCTCCTGGCGGCGTAAGACGAAAAAGTCATGCAGGTTGAGTCACATTTTCACAGTGCCGTTGTCTGGGTCGGGGCCCAGAATCGATCGCTTGACCCTGATGCATTACCGTGGTAATTTGTGGTTATGTCTCTGGCACAATCAAGAGTAACTGCGCAGGGTCAAATCTCGGTGCCGGCTGAGGTGCGACGTAGGCTCGGGCTAGGTCCCGGCTCTGTTTTAGAGTGGGCGGAGGAGGGCGGCCGCGTTGTGGTTCGTCGTGTGGGCCGCTATTCTTCTGAGGAGGTTTGCCGGGCATTGTTTGGCGCAGACCGGCCGAAGCCGAAGTCATTGCAGGTACTCAAGGAAGGTATCCGCAAGTCGGTGAAAACACGTCATGCGCGCCGTTGATACCAACGTGTTGGTGCGACTCATCACGCGAGACGATCCCCGACAGGTAGCCGCGGCGGAATCCTTCGTGGCAAAGGGCGCTTGGGTTTCCCTGCTGGTGTTGGCTGAAACTACCTGGGTTCTTGACGCGGTGTTTGATCTCGGACATGCCGATATTGCGACTGCGGTTGAAATGCTCCTGTGCCACAAGGAACTCACTATCGAGGACTCGCTAGTCGCCACGGCCGCGTTAGCGCAGTTTCGACTGAAGCCAAAGCTTGGCTTTTCGGATTGTCTCGTGCTGCAGGTGGCACGCCATGCAGGCCATCTACCTCTAGGCACATTCGACCGAGACTTGAGCAAACTCGACGGGGCACATCGCCTTTGACGGTGCAGCAGCTGCCCCACTCCGACCGATAGCGGACCAGCTGCGCCACCTCACCTGCAATATCCATTTGCGGCATTCGTACAAGTCTGGCCAGCTGCACATTGAGTCGCAACGCTGCAAGGGATCGTGCACCGCATATTTTGGGGAAATGTGGTGCTGATATTCTCACATAGGCCGTCACCTTCGCCCATACCGCAATTGGTACTTGCCGTGCAGGTCTTTGAATCTAGCATATCTAACACAGCCTCGCAGGTGGTTGCATTTTGGTTGATGCCGCAGTTGGACGCGGAAGCGGCCCCCGACAGGCTAGCCGAGGTAAATGTGACCGTGTAAGGCTGAGCACAGGCAACACCAACATCGGCACGTTGCAGACAATAGTTGGCGTGAAAACTGCCATTGAAATCCAGTGCAACGCAGCGCGCCGCGTTGGGCGGGGCACCGTTCGAACAATCAGCGTCCGCGACACAGACGTGACAAGTGGGCACAGAACCAATTTTAGTATTCGTGCAAGCATTCGTGGCTGGGTTGCAGGAATTGCCGGCACAGGCGGATTCATTGGTAGTTGTACAGGCAACGCAAGTGCCCTTAGCCCCGACAGTGGTCGCTGCCTTGCAGAGCGGGCTAGCGGCAATATGGGTGCAATCCGTGTCGCTGGTGCAGCCCGTGCACGTGCCGGCAATACAAACAGAAGCCGTAGAATTGGTGCAATCAGCGTTGCTTTTACACTGAATGCATTCGTCGGCGGTCGTATCGCAGAAGGGTTTACCGGTCGCTGTGCAGTCCGGGTCCTTGGTGCATTCGACACATCTCTTGGTGCTTTCGTTGCAAACTGGGGTTGACCCGGCGCACGCCGGCGAACAGGTTGCACCACTGTCGTTCTCTGAATTCCCACAAGAAGCGGTGTAGCTGCAATCTTCGGCGCTCTTCGAGCAGCCTAGGCCAGCAAGGACCGTAACCACTGCCAGCCCAACCACAGCCCCCAGACGCCGATTCTTCATGACTCTTTCCCTCCACATCGAGTTTGACTAAAAGTCACCACACAGCGCGACACCCGAATATTGCGAGCCCAGGCTGCCTTTGACTCGCAGACTTGTTCCTTCAGTGGCTCTTGAAGAGGCATCTCGAGGCCAGTACCAATACACCGGCACGGCTACCAGCGCCATTGCCGCCAAAACCATCCCCGCCGTCAACCAGTTTCGATCGCGGTCTTTGCTCTGTGCGGTGTCGAGCAGCGCCGCGCAATCGGGGGTGGACTGAGTTCCCGCGGAGCAGCCGTTGGGTCCGACCTTGGCGCGGAGCTCGGCGGCTTGGTTATCATTTGAATTGGCCGCCACTCGAAAGCCAATTGCCATCCCGACGCCAATTGCGAAGGCTCCCCCGGCTACCGCAGCCGGGATAATGACTCGGTGCAGCTGATCTCGCGGTGCGGCCGACGACGAGAACGCAGTGGGCGCTGCGGGTGCCGGCTCAGGTACCGCTGGCATTGCCTGGGGCGGGGGTGCAGCGTGTTCAAGTGAGATGTCGACATTCAAATCCTTACCCGCTTCGACCTCTAGAGTCTTCCTAGCCGAGTCATTGCCTTGCCTAAATTCAATCTCATGCTGGCCGGGATCCGAATACACGGGTGATGTCAGGGGCGATACACCCATTGGCTGACCGTCAACGATTATGGAAACACCCTCGCGAGCGGCGGAAAAGTGTAGTGTTCCGACATGACTCTTCGCTTCGGCAAGAGCCTGCTTGATAGCGTCAAGGGTCTGCTCGCTCGCCGAGGGGGCGAACGTATCTACGCAGAATTGAAGATGTGCCGCCGCATCGCGATAATGTTGGAGTTTCATCTCAGATTGAGCCAAGGCCGACGCAACGTCGTAGGTTTGGCGAATGGCCCAGGCCTGCAAAAGTAGCTGGCGAGATTCCTCGTAGTTGTGCGAGTTGTAGGCGGCGTACGCTTGGCGAAAGAGGGTGCGTACTTGAGCATTGGTGTCATCTGAAGTCTGGGTCGAGCCGGCAATCTCGGCCGCCTGCGCTGGTTGACCCAGCCCCATGAGCGCTATGACTGCAGCCTGACAAATAAATAGACAGCGCATAAGGAACTCCTGAGTCATTCGGGCTTCACTAGGAAGGTGTCATCCGAGCGGCGCCCGGAGGGAGATGCGGTTTTGCGGGTCGGCACAGCGGGCGCAACTTGAAAATTTGAATGAGCGCGCGGTGACGATTCTAGCTTGGCATCGGTGTCGCGCGGAGGTTTCGATGGCGCGGCCTCCGTCTGACTGGGCTCTTCTCGTGCAGCGGCCGTCGTGATCACAATGACTTCCGGTACCGCTAGCATGGTTACGACCTTACTTGGCATTACGGCGTCAGCCTGCAAGCCTACGCCGCTTGACGCCGATGACGACGCGCCCGCTGGCGGTGCTGACGGCGAGCGAGACTTGATTGAGACCCAAATTATAATTCCTAAGACAATCAGGCCTAAGGCAGTCGCGACTTTTCGTTTTGAATCTTGCGGTTGCACGATGCGTCAACCTCGGCGCCCGATCCAAGTGTGGCAGATGCTCCCGATTTCGGCGCAATGTAAACCCAAACTTAGTTTTTTGGCGAACAAACTGTCTGGGCCGACAATTGTCAGCTATTCACCAGCTTTTCCGGGTGAGTTCTCGCCTGCGCTGACTCTTTGGCCAACCTGATGGGGGCCCGGTTACCGGGAACGCCACAGTGAGTCGCAGGCCGCCCGCAGGAGCGTTTCGAGTCGCTCCGCCCACTCCCGTTGAGAACCGGCGTCCAAAATCAGATCTTGACGGACTTCGATTTCGACATGAAAAATTCCGCGTCGCTCGCCGTACGTTACAATCGAGTAGTCAGACGCGTCGTTCACGGCGTACGGTTGATTGTCCCCGACGACCAGCGTGCCGTCACTTCGAAGCAAATTCAAGAGCGGTCGGGCAACTCGCGGATCGCGATGGTACAGAACTCCAATCTGCCAAGGTCGCGGCGTGCCCATAAGAACCGGAGTAAAGCTGTGCATTGCAATCAGGATTGTTGGCCGCAGGGTTCGACAACGTCGGTCGAGCTCAGCCTGTATCTGCTCGTGGTATGGCCGAAATACGCTGGCCGCGCGTAGCTCCCGATCAGCGAGTGATAAATCTTGATTCCCGGGGACGTCAATTCCGGCGGTCTGCTGCACGATTGAATCCGGCGCATTCAATGGACGATTGCAGTCGATAACCAGTCGCGAGTAATTTTGAGAGATGAGCAATGCCCGCAGTGAGCCGGCAAGCCCGTGCGCTACACTCAAAATGCCAAGGTCCCAGGCAATATGACTGGCGAGATCTGCGTCGGACAGGCCCAGGGTGCCCAGCGCTCGCGGAATGCGGCGGCTTGCATGATCGCAAATGAACACAAATGGGGATTCACCTCCGTCCTCAAAGATTTCAAACGCGGTGGGCTCGTCAGACTCGAGCAGAGATACTGGCAGATCGGACACGGTAACCTTACGCTCAAGGATTATTCGCCACGCACTATTCGCTTTTCATCCTTGGCGCGAAGCGGGTCATGCTTCTTTACATAACGCTCCAAGGCATCAATATCGAGTAGGCCTGTCGGATGACGAGGCACATTCTGCAACACAGTAAACGCGTCTCCCCCTTGCGCGAGATACTCATTGAGAACGACTGAATATTGTTTTTCGCGCAATAGGGGCCTGCCGTCCCGCAGCACTTCCACGATACGATCATTGGGAGCTCGGTGCGGATCCCACCGATAGCTGATGCCTGAGATATGCAGTACGCGAGGATGATCCTCGATTGACCATTGCTGATTCAACAGATCCACAACTTGCTGGCCCGAAAGCGTCAATTTCATCAACCGGTTGCCAAAGGGCTGAATCCTAAATAATTCGCCCCAGGTTACTTTTCCACTTTCAATATTGCCTCTGACCCAAGAGGGCGTTGTAAATGCCAAGTCTGCACCGACGGCTTCTCGCTGAGCGTCTGCAATCAGATCGCCCAATTCCGAATTTCCAGCTGGGTCGGGCGCGGCGTGAATGGTACTTTCCGCGGTGCCGATGATTCGGGTCGTCTTAGCTTGGACCGAGAACTCAGCCTTGGATACTAACGCGACAATTTCGGGATCGACCGCATTGGCTGGGGGCACATCGGCCCATGGACTCACGATGCGCGCCTGCTTTTCAATTACGTCATCGGTAGCGGAGTCAATGGTTAATTGGATTTCGGCAAAACCAGTGCCGGCGTGAAAGGCCTGGGTTACCAGCGTAGGCGCGCCAGCGCTATTCGGGAGCAAAGCGCTTAGCACGGTATGGGTGTGACCGGACACGACAACGTCAACCTCGGGATGCAAGTGTTTTACGATAGCAACAATTGGCCCGCTAACGGCGCGTTCATCGTGCGCGACACCCGGGGCAAAGCATTGATACCCGCCTTGGTGAATCACAACCACAATCGTGTGCACGCCTTGTTTTGAGAGCTGGTCGGCCGCGGCATTGATCGTGCTCACTTCATCATCAAAACTAAGGTTCTTGATTCCCGACGGCATCAGAAATACCGGGGCTTCGCGCAGCACGGCGCCAATTAGGCCGATACGCAAGCCCGACAGGGTTTTTACGACGTAGGGTTCAACGATTGTCCTGCCGGTTTGTGTGTCATGCACATTCGCACCAATATATGTAAACGGTGCGCCCGGATAGGCGTGACCCAAGAATGGCCCTTGCGCGTGGTTCCCACCGTTTAAAATGCGGCGAAACTCAGTCAACCCTTCGTCGAACTCGTGATTCCCGAGTGAAGCTATCACGTGGCAAGAATCGGCGGCGCGGTCGCGGCGCGAACAGCCAGCACCCAAGATTGAACCCATGAATTCCACGCTGGGTTCATCTTGATTGAGCGCAGAGGGTGGCGGCGAGGCACCAATCATGTCGCCCGCGTGAATCGCGAGCGTTACGTTCTCGAATCCACGCGCGGCAGCGCGAAAATAGGCCGCTAGCACGGCGGCGCCGCCAATCGGACGACCTTCGATGGCGGGGGGCGGCGAGAGCTGACCGTGAAAATCGTTGAAGCCGAGAATCTTCATGACGCGTGGCTGACCCTTGAGGGGCAAACTGGACTTCCAGTTCGTCAATTCTTCCGCTTGCCGGTGAAGTGCGATTGTCTCGGGTTCGTGACCGGTGGGCACACAGCCAGGCGCTGCCGCTGGGTTCTCGTTTGGGGACGCCGTGGTACCCGCCGCTGAGACCGCCGGCAAGGGTGGCGGGGGCGCGACGGCTCCGGTCGGCGGGGGCAACGACCGGTAACTCTGATTGCACCCGGCCAGCACCCATAGGACAAGTAGCGTATTTAGGCGACTGTTCGTTACTTGGATTCGCATCGTGAGCCCTGTCTAGTCGACCTTAAAGCGCAAAACTCGTTGCTCTTGAGTCAAGTTCTGGCGTCACCGGCCGGGAGGATTCCCGTTAGTGGTCAAGTCGCCTGCACTGGGCCGTCAAAAACCATAAGCATATCCCAGTTGGAATGCAATCGCCGGCAACAACGGTCCCATGAACTGCAGAAAGCCAAGCTCGGCGAGGGGGCCCATGTTCTTTTCGAACGCGTACTGCAGCCCCAGCCCCAACCCAACGAAGGTATGTCCACTGCGCTTCCAGGCCTCCAAATTGTACACTTGCGGGTTGCCGGGCGGGGAATAGTGCACAAAAACTTTTCCGTCCTCCTCGGCGATGCCTACTGAGCCAAACAGGTACGGTCGTAAACCGGACGTGGAAAAGACATCGTGGCCTATCCACCATTTTGCTCTCAGTTCAGCGTGATAGCGCAAGAAGGCGGGGTCGGTAGTCATTCGCCGGCCCTGGCCGTACAATTCCGAACCTAGGCGGACGCCCACGGAAGCATAAGGGACAATGACTCGATCGTAGCCGAGCAGGATTCGCAGTGAACCCTGCGACAGGGTGGTGCCCGGTACTTGGTTACCACCGGGCGCGAAATCATTGGCTCCGAGTATGGTGCGTTGGCCCATAGCAAAGCATTCATACCGGCTGCCAGTAGAGCAAGCGTAATGCGTAGTTGAGTGGATCACCAGATCTTGCTGCAAAGCCAGCGACACCCAATTCACGATTCGACCGGCAACAGTATCGTCGCCACTGGCGCCGGCACCTGCGCCAGCCGATCCCGATGAAGCTGAACCCGCTGCCTTCGGTTTGGTGCCGGCTTTCGCTGAAGTATCTGGCTCGGATTCTAGTACAATCGCCCCCGACGAGTCGGCACTGGGCGCTGACTTTGACCCTTTCCCCGCTACCGTCGCGACGACGGGTGCCGAGGGCTTGTTTGCTGTGCTGGCCAACTGCTTTTTGACGTCGGCAAAGGCCTTGGTGGCTCCGCCCGTTTGCTGCAAAAAGGGCAACACCACGGTGGAATCAAGGCTCAAGGCAACGGTAAATTCGTCCTTGCCGTCATCAACCTGGTCTAGACCAGTCACATAAACAAATCCGAGGTCGCGATGCAAGCGTGCCTGAAAGGCCGTGGAGCAAACCCCGGGACCGCAGATTCGAATGGCTTCGCGTAACTTCTTTTCGCTGACCTTGAGATGACCCGCCGAGTAGTCCGCGCCCAGCGCCTGGGCGGAGAGTTTAGCCGCCTTCTTTTCGACGGGAGTAGCCGGGGCAACCGTGGCAGCCCCATCATCCGCCACTGGCTTACCTTTCTTCGGTTCGGTCGCCGTTGCGGTCGCCGTTGCGGTCGCTGGCGCGGCCGCGCCTTCCGCTTTAGCCGAAGGCTTCTTGGTCGCGCCGCTGGCCGCCTCCTTTTTGGCTTCAGCAAACGCCTTGGTGGCTTTCCCCGTTTGCTGCACAAAGGGTAACACCACGGTGGGATCAAAATCCAGGGCTACCGAGAATTCGTCCTTTCCGTCATCAACGAGCTCAAGCCCAGTCGCATACACAAATCCGAGGTCACGATGTAAGCGTGCCTGAAATGACGTGGAACAAACCTCGGGCTTACAGATTCGAATGGCCTCGCGCAACTTTTTCACGCTGATGTCATAATGGCCAGCTGAGAAGACCGGACCCAGCGCGTCGGCGGAAAGTCTGGCGGCTTTCTTTTCGACTGGGGTAGTCGGGGGAACCGTAGCGGCGCCGGCATTGGCGAACGCGGCATCGGCTGCGGGCTGACGGGCGAACGCAATTCCCGAACTCAGCGTAACGACCGACGTTAGAGCCAATACCCAAGAGCGGCCTTTTGCCATCGGCGAGAGGATAGCACAGGCCATCAAAACCCGGCGGCATATCCCAGCTGGAATGCAATCACCGGCACGTTTGGGCTCATGAACTGCATAAAACGGAATTCGGCGAGTGGCCCGCTGGTTTTGGTGAATGCGGCCTGAAACCCTAGCCCTGGCCCCAGGAAGGAATGTCCACTGCGCTTCCAGGCCTCCAACCTATAAGTGTTTGGATCATTCGGCACGGAAAAGTCCACTAAGATCTTACCGTCCGCCTCGGCAATGCCGCCGGAAACGAAAAGGTAAGGTCGGAACCCCGCCTTGGTAAAAACGTCACGACCCAGCCATAGCGTAACCCGCCCTTCACCGTGGAAATACAAGAAGGGTTGGTCTGTGTCCATTTTACGGGCCTTGCCAGTCAATACCGAACCCAGCCGGATGCCCAAGGAAATATTGGGGTGAACGACTCGTTCGTAGCCGAGCAAAATCCGCAATGTGCCGGGCAGTGCGCCTGAACCCGAAATCTGATTGCCGCCGGGAACGTAGTCACCTGGGTTGAGGATTTTGCGCTGGCCCGTGGCATCAAAGCATTCATACCGGCTGCCTGAACCGCAGGCCTCGGGCGTGGCCGAGTGAAACACGAGATCTTGCTGGATGGAGAGCATCACCCAGTTCTCAACTCGACCCTCAGAACCACCTTGGTCATCATTGCCGGAATCTTTAGCAACGGGAGCTGGAGGCGACACCACCGGAGCCACGGGTGCACTCGCCGGTGGTGCGGTCTGCGGTTGCGGCTCGGGCCCGCCACCGGCCAGATACCTCTTTATCTCAGCGAAGGCCTTCATGACTTCGGTCGTCTGCATTGGTACTGCTAGCGCCACCGTGGGATCGAGGCTCAATGCGGCGGTGAATTCGTCCTTGCCGTCATCAATACGCAAGAAACCGCCCGCATAGATGAACCCGATATCCCGGTGTAGTCGCGCTTGAAAGCCCACGGAACAGACTTCGGGCCCACAGATTCGAATGGCTTCGCGCAGCTTCTCTTCGCTGATCGTGAAATGGCCCGCTTGAAAGTCCGCGCCCAGGGCCTCTTTAGAGAGCTTGGCGGCTTTCTTCTCAACGGGCGTTTTCGCCGGTACCGTTGCGACGCCGGCATTCGACAACTCGGCGTCGCTTTGCCCAGCCGCAACGCTCGTAGCGCTCGGCGCGGGCGCGGCCCCGGCGGAGCTAGTTGGAGCATTCCCCGCAGAGGTTGCGGCTGCGCCAGACGGCGAGGGCGGACGCGCCAACGCGATTCCCGAACTCAGGAAAAGCGCTGCCCGCAAAGCCATTGACCTTCGAAAAATCATAGCGATTCCGGGCTAGCACATCTTGGGGAACCTGTACCACGATAAGACCGACTTCTCGTCCCCGGCGGGGCTCTGAAGGCCTTTTTCAGCCCGGTCAGACCCCCCCCGACGCCGGGCGCAGCCGGCCTAGACCGTTTTCACCCACCCTAATGATCGCTCAACCGCTTGGTGCCATCGGGCAATGAGGTTGTGCCGCTCTTCGGCTTGTACTCCGGGTTGCCAGACCTGGGATTTTTGCCATTTGTGGCGCAAGTCCCGAAGCGAGTCGAAGTAACCGACGCCAATGCCGGCACCGTAGGCTGCGCCGAGCGCGGTCGTCTCTGGCGATTTCGGACGGATCACGGGCAGACCGAGCAGGTCCGCTTGAAACTGCATGAGCAGTTGGTTCTCAACCATCTTGCCATCAACTTTAATCGACCATAGTTGCGTGCTAGCGTCGCGCTGCATGGCCTCGATGACGTCCCAGGTCTGAAATGCTGTCGCTTCCAAAATGGCACGAGCTATATGCCCCTTGTTCGAATAACGAGTGAGTCCAATCAGCATTCCGCGAGCGTCGTCGCGCCAATGCGGGGCAAACAGGCCGCTGAAGGCCGGCACGAAGTACACATCACCATTGTCGGGGACTGAGGCAGCCAATGCCTCGATATCCTTAGCCTGCGAGATGATGCCCAAGTTGTCGCGCAGCCACTGAACCGAGGAACCCGCGATAGCGACGGAGCCTTCGAGGGCATACACGGCTGGTTCTGCGGGCAATTGGTAGGCAACCGTCGTTAGCAAGCCATGTTGAGAGCGGTGTGCAATGTCGCCGGTATTCATCAAGAGAAAGCACCCGGTTCCATACGTGTTCTTCGCTTCTCCGGGCTCGAAGCAACATTGACCGAATAGAGCGGCCTGCTGATCGCCGAGAACAGCTGCCACCTGTACACCATTCAGATGCCCCCGCGCCACGCCAAAAGACCCGACTGAAGGTCGGATTTCGGGCAATAGATTGCGCAGCACGTCGAGCGCATCGAGTAGCTCGCTGTCCCATTGCAGCGTATCAATATTCATCAGCAACGTGCGACTGGCGTTCGTCACATCCGTAAGATGTTCACCGGTCAATTGCCAGATTAACCAAGTATCCATGGTGCCGAATAGCAGTTCCCCGCGCAGAGCGCGCTCGCGCACGCCCGGCACGTTGTCGAGAATCCAACGAATCTTTGGCCCACTGAAGTAAGTCGCGACGGGCAGACCTGTTTTCTTTGTAATTACCTCCGCGGCCCCACTTTCGGTCAACTTCGCGCAAATCTCCGCCGTTCGCAGGTCTTGCCAAACGATGGCTGAATATACGGGCGCGCCGGTTCGACGATCCCACAGGACGGTGGTTTCACGTTGATTGGTGATGCCAAGCGCCACCACGTCGGCAGCGGTTAACTGCAGCTCGTTCGAGCGCACCTTGAATAACGGCCTGAGTGTTCAGCCAAATCTGCTCGGCGTTGTGTTCTACCCAACCTGGACGCGGAGTAATCTGCGCGTGCTCGAGTTGATCTGTTGCAATTATTTCGCCACCCGCGTCAAACAAAATGCAACGTGTGCTCGTCGTCCCTTGGTCGATGGCCGCTACGTAACTCATGGCTCGAGGTTACGATCAACTCCGGCGCCAGGACTAGATCCGACAAGCCCTAGCGCTCGCGTTTCCGTGCCGCTGTGACCCACAAATTCCTGTTAATTCCAGAAGTTGCGATAGGGTCCCGACTTTCGTTGGCATGGCAATCAGGGCAATGCTGACCGTAGGCGTTACGGCTTCCTTTGCTTGCCAGAAGAACGCGGGTCGTTCCGACTTTTGTTTTGTGGCATTCGGGGCACCGACCCCGAATGCAGCATCCTGAAAGCTTAATCCAAGCTTGATGGGCATCGCACCAGTGGATTTACGGCAAACCGCGACCCGAAACCGGCGAGCTGCGACCTGCAACCAGCCATCAGCAATCGGGCGCGGCGAAATACCTAGTTACCGGTAAAATTGGCAGCTCGCGTCGCTGCCGAAACCGCGATTTTGCCCTGAGAACGTGCAGAATATGCGCGTCGCGCAAATGGCCCGGGGGCCCGAGCAGGTGACTGCTTGCGCGGTGCGCACAGACCTTCTATTTACGCCGCGAACTTCCGAGTTATTCTGCCGCCGAATTGTCGGCGAGCGAGAAAGGTTTACGACCATGGCAATCAAGATTGGTATCAACGGTTTCGGGCGAATTGGCCGTCTGGCATTCCGCGTTGCGGCAGCGCGCAACGACGTCGAAGTCGTCGGCATCAATGATCCTTTCATCGATCCTGCCTACATGGCTTACATGCTTAAGTACGACTCCACGCATGGCAAGTTCAAGGGCACCGTCGATGTGAAAGACGGCAAGCTCATCGTGAATGGCAAGTCGATTCGTGTCACGGCGGAGAAGGATCCGGCGGCCCTGAATTGGGGCGCAATCGGTGGCGATTACATCATCGAGTCAACGGGCGTGTTCTTGACGGATGAAAAGGCCCGTGCCCACATCAAGGCTGGTGCCAAGAAGGTCGTCTTGAGTGCGCCTTCCAAGGACGCAACGCCGATGTTCGTGATGGGCGTCAATCACAAGACCTACGCGGGCCAAGATATCGTCTCGAATGCGTCTTGCACGACCAACTGCTTGGCGCCACTCGCCAAGGTGGTTCATGACAACTTCGGCATTCTCGAGGGTTTGATGACCACGGTGCATGCCACGACCGCTACGCAGAAGACCGTGGACGCACCGTCTGCCAAAGACTGGCGCGGTGGGCGTGGTGCAGCTCAGAACATCATTCCGTCTTCAACCGGTGCAGCCAAAGCCGTAGGCAAGGTCATTCCTTCACTCAATGGCAAGTTGACGGGCATGTCGTTGCGCGTGCCAACCGCCGAACGTTTCGGTGGTTGACCTGACGGCGCGCCTCGAGAAACCGACCGACTACGAAGCCATCAAAGCTGCGATGAAGGCGGCTGCAGAGGGTGAGCTCAACGGCATTCTCGGCTACACCGAAGACGACGTCGTCTCGACCGACTTCCTCGGTGATCCCCGCACGTCCATCTTCGACGCCAAAGCGGGCATTCAGCTCAGCCCGACCTTCGTCAAGCTCGTGGCCTGGTACGACAACGAGTGGGGATACTCGGTCAAGCTTGTCGATCTGCTCGTGCACATCGCGAAGTAACCACAATAAGATTTGTGCCTCCCTGAAAGGCCCGATCGGAAACGGTCGGGCCTTGGCGTTTTGTAGCGTTTTCTTTTTGTTGGGCCGGCACGGGAAGGTCGGGGGGCTCGATTGGAACCAGTGTAAGGCCTTTACTAGCCGTGGTCAGAGTGCAGGGTGCAGGGGCAGAGCGCCGGGCGGCGTGCGCTGGGTGGTGGGGGATTCTGTGTCGGGTGTTGGGCGCGAGGTGACCCGGAACGCCGCACCACGCAACGCCCAGCCCGTTCCACCCAGCCCACGTGCCCCTGCCACTGCACACTGCACACTGCACACTGCACGCTGACCCCAAGTCTCGGCTTTGCCTCTCTTGGCTCTTCTCAGTCTAGCGGCGTGCTCAGGCGCCTCAAGGACTGCGCAAGCTCCGCTTGCTTGCCGCGCTTCGCGCGGGGCTTCGCCTCCTTGACCCACCCTGCGCGCGCCGCTCTTGGCCTTCCTTTCAAAGGAGGCACACGTGCTCAACATCTATCCCGTTGTCATTGATTTCATTGCTTCGCTTCGGCCCCTGCTCGCGCAAATAGAGCGGCGTGACCGTGATCTTGGGCGGCAGTTGCGGCGGGCTTCGGCCAGCGTCGCGTTGAATCTCGCCGAAGGCATGTATTCGCGCGGGGAGTTGAGAACCGCTCGGTATCATACAGCACTTGGCTCCATGCGCGAGACGCAGTCGTGTTTGGAGGTGGCCAAGGCTTTTGGGTATGTGCGGGAATTGGACCACTCGTTCACCGCTGCCGTGAATCGCATTATCGGCACGCTGGTGCGGTTGGTGGAAGGGAGGCCCTAGGGACACACTCCAATTCGCCCCACGCGCTCGGACCATTCGTCTTGGCTCCTGCTAGCGAGGAACTTCAGATTGAAGTCCAGCCAAGAGGTTGACGAAGATCTTTGGAATAAACTGCGGGTATTCCCTCATAACTTGCTCAACAATGCATACTTTTAGCTTCTGTATTTCTGATCTTATGAATAGGCCTACTTCAGGGAACTCCCGCACTATTGCGCTGGCAATAGATTTACCGTCATTGTGGAGGTACTCGATCGGGTGCTCGAGCTCGAGCCTTCCCAGGTATTGAACCTTCCGGTGCACTGAAGGAGATATCGCTAGCTGCCTGAGAACCCTGGTAGCCACATCAGCTGCCATCTCTTGAAGTGCCGCCTTTTCAACCTTGTCGCTCCCTGTGAAATGTGTAGGACCGGCTATCATTCGATCAGGTCTAAACTTTTTTATGAACAGCCCAACCAACAAGGGGTCCAGAGCCGCATTTTCGAGCGTATACCTTTCCCCCTCACCCAGAACCCACACTACATCATCGCTCTTGTTCTTCTTGTCCCAGTCAATGATGCCCCTGACTGTTCGGACTCCTTTCTCAAATAACCCACGTGCAAGCATTTTCACTTTTTCGCAGCTGCCGGTATCATCGCCTGCAGTACCGGACGAGATAAACGAGAGCCCAATTTCAGGCGACAATTCAGCACGACAGAACTCGTAAATACGGGGATAGACCTTGGCGTCCCAATCGCTCTCAACAAATACCTGGCGACAGTTGGATGGTTCAATTCGAAGCGTCGGCACTCCGGCAGTCAAATGTCCAATTGCCTCGTCTCGCGAGCACTGGCGAAGTCGAGGCATATTCCGCTGCATAATGAATGTACTGTCCTCTGGACTAAGTGCGACCAAGGACGGTGCATGAGTAACGAGCAACGCAGATACGGCGGCTTTTTCTATGAAGACACGCTTAAGCTGGGACAAAAACTCTCCGATTGCTGCTGGATGTAGGAAGGCGCCAGCTTCATCGAGCAACAGGGCTTCGGGAAACTCCCCATCGTTGAGGCCGTGAAACATCGCAGCCAGGAGCGAGAATAGAACGCATTCGCCTGTCGATAGAGCGTCCTGATTGATTCGAACACCTCCGCAATTTTCAAGTGCAAGCTGGACGCTGAGCTGATTTGTGCTCGAAACCTCCACCAACTTGAAACCCGTGGGCTCCAGCGGATCATTCATGAGGCTGAGCGGATCGGGGCCGTACTTTTCTTGAAATTCTGCATCCAACAATGCGGCTGGACCATCATCCTCCACCTCGTGCCTGAACTTCCGATACGAGTTTGCCGTTTTGCGAAGCCTGTGCGCCAAAACCGCACTTGCCGCAGGCAGACGAAAGAGCTGAGTAGTATTCCTGTTGGTCCACTCGCTGCTTGCGGCATAGACCTCTGCGTAAGTTATTTGACTTGAATCGTTGACATAGCATCTTGATTGAAGCCACAGCTCAAATGTCAAACCCCCTGTTGCCTGAGGGCTCATCATGATAGGGCGCATGCCCATGATATGCTGCACATTTTGCAGATTCTAAATTCGGTCCCATGGATAGGATTGCCCGCCTCGTGGTAAGCTGTAGCTCGCCGTGAGTTCAATCTCCGGCTTCATCGGGCCAACTACTGCCGATGTCTTGAGTATCCTGCCATCTTTCACAAGCTCGACGGCGCCGCTTGCAATCGCATTGAGTAAGTGAGTCTTGCCACTTCCATTCAAACCGCAAATGATGGCAAGAGACGGTAACGACACACCATTGAGTTCGGGTATCGAAAGATGGGGACGCTTTAGTTGTAAAGTTATCATGTTTGTCATTGTCGCCCGGGTTAACCTACCAGAATTTGGCGCTGAGTTGCCATCGGAAGTCTGGGGCTGGCACAGAGTATCGCGCGTTTCGCCTATCAGAGTCCATCCGAACGTTTAGCGCAGACCGTGGCTAAGTTGGACTCTAGCTAGCCAGCTAAGCGCCCGCTGCCGATGCAACGCGAACTGTTTCAAGCACCACAGGCAACAATTGGAGCACCTCCTCCGCCGGCACCCGCACCACCCGATACCCCAGGCGGGCCAGCTTCCTGTCCCTCCGCGTATCAGCCGCACCGCGCCCAACATGCGAACTGCCATCAACTTCAACGATTAGCTTCGCGGCGGGCGCCAAGAAATCCGGATTGGCACCTTCTCGTGCCCCAGAGGCGAAGCGCGAACATCGGGTAAAAAGTTCTACTCGTCGGAAAAAATACTTCGCACTGAGGATCAATGCAGGCGGGTGTATCCTGATGTTGCTACGGCCGACCTGGCCGTCGCTGCTGAGCCGTTGCCCAACGCTCGACGCGGCATAGAGCTCGGAATGGGCTATTTTGCTGCGCCGGCAGAGCAGACGTGACACGCCTATTGCAATGTGCAATAGTTGTGTTGAGTATTACGCAATGACGAAACAGCAAGCCAACAACCTACTCCGTACGCAAGTTCCGGGTGGACGATTGCTTGTGACCGGCCGCATTCAGCAGCTGCCTGCCCCGGTAGTTCGTAGTCAACCGAATCTCGCGGTGACAATTCAGAAGGCTGCCATTTCTGCTGCGATTGCGGCGGTACAGGTGAACGGTGGACGACAAGCCAAATCAGGTTCCGGCCCCCGCCGCTGAAATAATCAAAACTCCCTCCGAATCGTCAGTGGGAGAGTTTCAGCAAGTCCTGACCGCGGTCGGGACAATGCTTGAGCCATTTGTGCGCATTCAGACGGAAGGGGAAGTAGAAAAGGCGAGGATTGAGTCAGCGACCACCATACGCACGATGGACGTCCAGGCAGATTTCGGCAAACACCTTAGCAACGAAAGACAGACGCGATTCAAATGGATCGCCACTATATCAACCGTGTTTGGAGTCCTGATATTTGCACTCGCCGTAATCCTCGTAATTCGCGGAAACGAGAAGCTTGGCGTTCTATTGATCACCCATTTGGTCGTGGCACTGCTCGGATTCGTTGCGGGCCAAGGTGTTGGAAAGAAGGTCTCTCCCGGATCTGGCGGGGCTGACGATAGTTCCTAGCGCCAAATTGGTTCACTAAAGTAGCTGGCGATAGCGGCCCGAACCAACTCAACCGCCATGGGCAACTGCCGAAGCACCAACTTCGCCGGCACACGCACTACCCGGTAACCCAACCGGGCAAGCTTCTGGTCCCTCCGCGCATCAGCCGCGGCGCGCCCACCATGCGAGCCACCATCAACTTCAACGATTACCTTTGCAGCCGGCGCCAAGAAATCTGCGATAAAGTTGCCAATTTTTCACTTACCGCTTAAACGCAACACCCAGCTGCCCACCGCGAAGCGCCTCCCAGAGTTTCGCTTCCGATGGCGTAGGCTGATGCCGCATAGCGTTGGCGCGTTCTTCAAGGAGCGCTTGGCGTTTGAGTTGTTGACGTTGATTGAACCAGAGTGGAATCTTCAACGAAGTGGAAGATTCCACGGAGGTAGACGGTCCTCGCGAAGCGAGGAACGCCCGAAGGGCGTAGTGAACATATTCCCCCTGGCGCCCAGCAAAGCTGCCGGGCTTCGCCACTTTTCGCGCAGGATCCGTGACACATGCGAGCCGACAATCACGCTTAGCGACGGCAGGTGGCGCGGAGCGTGCGCGGCCGGCGGGGCCCGGCGGCTTTGCTGGGACCGGGAAACGCGAGCAACACGACGTCGAGTGCGCTCGATGACGGAGGCACTCACGGGAGCGCGATCGTCACTCGGAGAGCTGAACTCGAGCCAACGCGAACGCTCGCGAGTCCCCTCGCCTAAACCACCTCCTTCCAGCCACGCGCAGGGCGCCGCAGGCGACCGAGCATGGATTTGGAGGAGGTCGGCGGCGCGCAGCGCCGACGGGTGGAGGCAACACCCGCTCCTAAGCTGGAATATCCACGTATAGCGACGAGGAATGGGGGGCGGGTAGCTCGAGTCCTTCGCTTCTCATTCCTTCCAAGTGAAAGGCAATCGCCGCCGCCATTTCGCGCTCGGCAACATCAGCCGTGTTTCCGGTTGCAACACACCCAGGCACGTCGGGTGAGTAAGCCGAATAGCCCGTGGAAGTTTCTTCGAGAACGACTAGATACCTCATAGCTTCAAGCTCGCTTGTTTTAGCACACTGTTCAGGGTACCGGGAGCCAGGTCGTCCCTGACTTTCACAAAGTGAATCTACAATTGCAGGACCAACAAATAAAGTAATTCATCGTCAGTTGCTCGCGACTGGACCCTGGCGAACTCGAAAGCTCTCGAATTCTCGCGCCTGCACCACCTCCTTCCCGCCACGCGCAGGGCGCCGGAGGCGACCGAGCATGGCTTTGGAGGAGGTCGGCGGCGCGCAGCGCCGACGGGTGGAGGCACCAAAATTCTCGGCTACGCCGAAGACAACGTCGTCTCGACTGACTTCCTCGGGGATCCCCGCACGTCCATCTTCGACGCCAAGGCTGGCATTCAGCTCAGCCCGACCTTCGTCAAACTCGTGGCCTGGTACGACAACGAGTGGGGTTACTCGGTCAAGCTTGTCGATCTGCTCGTGCACATCGCGAAGTAGTCGTGAGTTCGACGCGTGAGCGTCGCGTGCCTCCCCTGAGTCGGGCTCGATTGGAAACGATCGGGCCCGAGTTGTTTTGTGGGGTTTGTTTTTGTTGGGACGGCGCGGAATGCTCTTTTCTATTTCGGTGCCGGTTTCTGTTTCGGTACTCCATTTCTGTGTCCGTGATCCGTGTCGGTGCCGGTTTCCGTTTCGGTGGTCCGTGCCGGTTTCTGTGTGTGCCATCGGTGCCGCATTAGCCGCGCGAGCGTCGATTGCACGCGGATCCGAGTGAGTTAGGTATCAGCCTTTTCCGCGCTCACTTCTACGTACCAATCTTCGGATGCCAATCCTGCCAGCTGCGTGACTTGTTTGCATTGTCGATAAATCTGCGCGGCATTAAGATGCCCCTCATAGTAGTACCCATTGTCCAATTGCCGCGGGGATCGCATCTTTGATGGATCTCGGGAGACATACCTTGGAAGAGAATCAGCGATTTCCTTAGACACGTCGTCACCGAGTTTCGCAATTTCTGTCATTGTCACTTGGAGAACACCCGCCCATGTTGGTACTTCATGAACTTTTCCGTACAACGTGACCGCGCGTGGCGTGCGCCCGTAACTTTTCCAGTTACTCGGCGTTTTTGGCTACGGCTGGAATCGAGATCAGGCCAAATTAGTAGAGCGCGATTGGCAAGTTCGGCACCTCTCGTTTTGATGTCCTCTGCGCTCCAGCTCGATTTGACCGAGACATCCCTATTAAGGTCCAAGTGGCTTTCTGCAAGAATTCGCTGCTTTTCTGGAAATGACAAGTTTGACAATTCTGAATTGTTGCCCGTCAGAGTGAGATTCCCCAGAGTGTGCAACAATTCCTCGTGCGTGTCCTCGTTGTCTACACCTAACTGGGCTTCCCACCAGGACGTTAGCGTCTGCGGCATGATATGCTCGACCGTAAGCGAATCTAGGAATACCCGCTCCTTGTGACCAAATGATTCCTCAATGCGTTCCAAGATGAACTTGACACGTTCACGCTTTTCACCCGTACCGTAGAGAATCGAGGTTGCCATGTCATCGTGAAAATCCTCGTCACTCGGATAGTTTCGACCCGAGAGGATTTCGCGTACGCCCTGGACCAAAGACGTGTAGTTTTGTGCGCTCTTATAGAGGCTTGGAAATAACTTATTGAGTTCGGAGCGAGAAGTTCTACACACATATCGGCGCAGTAAGAAATTCTCTAAAATCTCGAGAAGTTCTGCAACTTCGTCGTCGTTAAGTAACTGCTTAGAAAGCGCCTCGTACACATTCAACAAGAATGGGTACGTGACCGTAGCTTCGAGTCGATTGAGCCGTTGCACACCCGCCCGAAGGCGCAAGTTAGGTTCCTTCGTGGGGTCAAGAAGACGTGCATAGAAGTCCGAAGCTTCATAAAGCTCGTCAAGCATTCGCAGCACGACGGGTTCGCTTGCCCCATCGAGGCGGTCTTTGAGTACGTAATACAACTCATTAATCTTGATGAGCTGGCCATCCATCATGAGAAAATGGCGAATAAACTCAGTGGTGTTTTCTTGGCCTAGTCGATTTTCCAGAGGACGCCATCGTTCACTATATGCATGATCGTGCCGATCAAGCCGAATACGCATAAAGAAGTAATTGCGAATCAAGTCGGCCTGAGTGAGCTGCTGTCCTTTGGCATTTAGACTTTCAAATACCAGATACGGGTTGTCGTCTCGGTCGAGAACAATACTGACGAGTATCAGATTGCCAATGATAATTTGCTTGAGTCGCTCCGCATCGGGAGCATTCGCCAACGCGAGTCTATCGCGGAAGAACCTATATGCGCGGGAAATATTGCCGTTTGCCGGAGATTGGCGCTGCACTATGGAAACGAAATCCGCCCGATCACCGCCAGAGGCTTCGGTCCCCTTAGTAGGCAGAAGCTTGTAGAAATCCGACCCGTCTTGGTACTGGTTCGTCAGATACAGGTCATGAATCTGATTCGCAAGACGGTCCTTTCCTTCGTCCCGGGCGCTATCGCGGATCGCGGCTAGTAACAAGAGGAGCGTGGTCATTCTCTGCTGACCATCAATCAGTACCCATTTTGAAACGCCTTCGGGTACGGAGTGGCCAGGAGCAGTGACAATCGATCCAAGAAAATGTTGACGCGGACCCGGATTGCTTTCGTCGGCCGGGTCGGCCAAGTCCACGAGATCATCCCAGAGAATCTTCCATTCCTTCGGGCCCCAAGTGTATGGGCGCTGGTAGTGCGGCACGAGGTACTGATTGGTGCCTTCGATTATCTTAGTCAGTTTGGTTTCACTTGCCTTCATTGAGAGTCGTCCTGCCCTTGTTTCCTTCTACGACAAGCAAACACCTTTACAGGCAACTCGTCAAATGCATTCGGCTGCGGCGACAATTGACGCACAACACTGGATGAATTGCGCTGAAATGCGCAATGTGCAGAGTCCAGCAAAGGTTGGGCTAAGCGTCGTTGACCGCTCTCATTTGGCGACGGGCTGCGTCCTGTTGACGACGGCAATACAACTTCCTGACTGTCGTTTGAATATCCGGACTAGTGGAAGGATTGATCTACCGCACTCCCAATACCTCTCGAACACGATCAACGGCTGCCGCCGACTGATTCAGCACCAACTCCGCCGGAACCCGCACCACCCGATACCCAAGCCGCGCGAGCTTCCTGTCCCTCCGCGCATCGGCCGCGGCACGCCCAACATGCGCGCCGCCATCAACTTCAACGATGAGCTTCACGGCAGGCGCCAAGAAATCTGCGGTGAAGTTTCCGATTCTCACCTGCCGCTTGAAGGCAACGCCCGCCTGCCCACCGCGAAGCGCCTCCCAGAGTTTCGCTTCCGATGGCGTAGGCTGATGCCGCATAGCGTTGGCGCGTTCAGCTAGTAACGATTGGCGTTTGAGTTGCTGACGTTGATTGAACCAGAGTGGAATCTTCAACGAAGTGGAAGATTCCACGGAGGTAGACGGTCCTCGCGAAGCGAGGAACGCCCGAAGGGCGTAGTGAACATATTCCTCCTGGCGCCCAGCAAAGTTGCCGGGCTTTGCCTCAATTCGCGCAGGATCCGTGACGCATGCTGGACGTCAATTCCGCGAATACTCCGGCATGTGGCGCGGAGCGTGCGCGGTCGGCGGGGCCCGGCGGCTTTGCTGGGACTGGGTGAATTCGGTCAACGTCACCTCGAGAGCAGCGGCGTTCAGCATGAATGCTCAGGGACCGAAGTGGGTTGGTGCCGCCGGCTAGCCAACGCCGGGCGTCGGAGGTATGCTCCTTCCGTGCGTCGCAGTGAAGTAACACGATTGCTTTCGAGTCATCGAGACGAGTTGGATCGCCTAGGGGTGACTTCGCTGCTGGTATTTGGATCGGTCGCACGGGATGAAGCTGGACCGGACAGCGACGTTGACCTCATCGCTGAGTTCGATCACTCGGTTGGGTATCTTGAGTTGTCTCGTGTGCAGCGTGAGCTCGAAAAGCTTATCGGGTGTCGGGTCGATCTCGCGACTCCAGGGATGATTCGAAAGGAATTCCGAGATCGCATTTTCGCAGAGGCCGTGCGTGCCGCCTAGAGACTGGCGCGTACGCGCGAACGACATTGTGGCGGCCACCAAGCGCGCGCAGTCGTACGTAGAGGGGCTCACATTTGAGCAGTTCAAAACTGACACACGAAATGTGGATGCGACGAGTTACGCAATATTAGTGATTGGCGAAGCTGCCAATTCGTTTCCAGAAAGCGTTATGCTTGCGGCCCCGGAAATTCCTTGGGCGGATATTCGGGGCATGCGCAATCGAGTTGCACATGAATATTTCGGTGTTGATTTGGAAGTCCTCTGGCACACGGTCATCGAGGATTTGCCTGGGTTACAATTGGCTTTTCAAGCGTTGCTCGATCGCAATGATTTACCGTAGACACGCACATGGAAATCTCACTGCGAGCCAGCGCGAAAGCTCTCGAGTCCCCTCGCTTAACCACCTCCTTCCCGCCACGCGCAGGGCGCCGCAGGCGACCGAGCATGGCGTTGGAGGAGGTCGGCGGCGCGCAGCGCCGACGGGTGGAGGCAGCCCCAAAACTCGCGGCCTGGTACGACAACGAGTGGGGTTACTCGGTCAAGCTCGTTGATCTGCTCGTGCACATCGCGAAGTAATTGTTTGTGCCGCCGGGGCCCCGACCCCAGCGGCAACGTGCGGTTCACCTCCGCGTCATCGAGGCCCGATCGGAAACGGTCGGGCCCGATGTGTTTTGTGGGTATTTTTATATCGTGACGGCACGGAATGTACTTTTCTGTTTCGGTGCCGGTTTCTGTTTCGGTGACTGTGATCGGTGCCTGTTTCTGTATCCGTACTCGGTAGTAGTCGCCGCGGGGAACAGGTCATCGCGGTAGTGATAGGCGGTGGTCTCATCATGGATTATGCTCCTTCGCCGTCATGCAGCTTGAATGGCCAGAGCGCGCCGGTTCAAACTGGAGTGCACCTATACATGCTTTCGATGGGCGTGTTTGCCGACATTTATTCCAACCCAACGGGTGGCTTTCATATTCAACCTTTTCTAGGCTTCGGCAGCCTCCAGTTGGAGTACAACGGCTTCACAAGCAACAGCGCGACCGGTCTAGCATTGGCTGTGGGCGTCGGCTACGACTGGTGGGTTGCGGACGAATAGAGCATCGGAATCATGGGTCGCATGGCATATGCCCCCTTGCGTCAACGGCATCGGTTATTCGACGGTCGCGCCGGCACGGGAGATCGATTCAAGCCGCGCTAGCCGAAGGTCCTGTCAGTAGGGTTTCTGTCCAACGTAGTTGCCTGCCGGCAGGTAATCGCACACCCAGATTTGTGACCATGAACCGCTGCAGCCTGTGGCGACTCCGCAGCCTACCGCGGTGGTACTGCGCCAAACGAGTTGCGTATAATGGCCGCACGACTTGACCGCTCGCGCAGGTGTTGGTTGAGTACGTGTAGTTGGCTCCTTCAGCGGCCCACAAATTGACAACCGTTGCGGGGCTCTGTAGAGTCGATGCACTGAAGAAGGCCATGTTTTCCCCTGCCGTTTGACCCTCCACGGTTCGATTTGGATTGTGATCGGCAGGGCAAGTGCTGGCCCACGCTTGGGCAAAAGCCGCCAAGGTACAGTCCCAAACCAGGGGTGGCAACGGCGGACTTGCATCAGTGACGGCTGCTCTCACAGCGTTGTGAGCAGCGAGCATGCCGCACATGGAAGAGACTCCTTCGGGACAACTAGCACTTCCGGCAGTACCGCTGCAGTTGACGGTAGAACCACCACCTACACTCGATACCCCACCTGCGGAGCTGGCTCCACCCGTCAACTTGTTGCCACCGGTTGCTTTGCTTCCGCCGCTGGCGCTGGTGCCACCCGTGGGACCCAGGCCACCGGTTGCTTTGGCACCGCCGGTATTCGTCGCGCCCCCCGTGGCTTTACTTCCGCCTGTAGAAAGTGCGCCGCCCGTTGCATTGTTGCCGCCGGTGCCAATGACACCGCCAGATGCGGTAAGACCGCCCGTGCCTGAACTCCCTCCAAGCGCATTGCTGCCGCCCGTGCCTGAACTCCCTCCAAGCGCATTGCTACCGCCCGTGCTGACGCCTCCTCCGAGCCCGGCAACTCCACCCGAGGCCGTCGCGCCGCCCCCAGCGTTTGAATTGCCCGCGGAATTACTTCCCCCGGTGGGTCCTGCAGAACTGACGTCGTTTCCGCTGCAACCCCACAAGCTGAGTGCCGAGACTCCAACAATGGATATCAATAAGCGACATGACCTCATCAGGTAACCTCCAATGGTGAGACTTGTGGCTTATCTACGTTGCGCCGGCTCATTTCTCGTCTGAAGATCAGCCGTGGTACCAAGTTGTGACGCCAGTGTATCGGACTGCTGCCGCTGGATTTTTCCGATAGTCTGAACAACTTGAGTTCCCGTGCCCTTACCGCAGCAGAACCAGTCACTGGTAGGCGGTCACGAACGGTGGGCCCAATGGCTGTCTGTTGCTCGCTTCAAGCCGGGTGATCGCGTTGGTGTTGGCTGCATGGTTGACTCTTGTCAAAAGTGCGCAGCCTGCGACCAAGGCCTTGAACAGTACTGCGAAAACTTCCCCACCTATGTTACGCTGTTTACCCGTTCACTAGGCAAGGAGCAGGACGCGCGACGGCTGGGCGCTCATGACGTGGTTCTCTCCACCGATGCAAAGCAAATGGCCACTGTAAACGGAAGGTTCGAGCTCATAATTGATACGGTACCCTACGCCCACGACCTCAACCCGTATCTGCCGACACTTTCGCTCGATGACACGTCAGTGCTGCTAGGGTATCTTAGCTATCAAGAGCCTCAGCTGAATACGACAGCCTTGGTGCTGGGGCGAAAGGCAGTCGCTGGATCCGTCATCGGTGGCATCGCAGAAACCCAGGAGATGCTCGATTTCCTGTGGGGAACATGGCATTGCGTCAGACATCGAAGTCATCAAGATTCAGGACATCAACTTCGCCTATGAACGCATGATACGAAGCGACGTCAAATACCGCTTCGTGATTGATATGGCGTCGTTGAAGAGCACCTGAACTCCACACTAAACTACCTACCATTCAGGAGACGCAAATGAATACAAACAACCCGACTACTCCCGCGCAGAAAGCTATCGGGAATTTTGCACCAAAGCTGGTTGAGCTCAGCGGGTGACGCCTTAAACTCGGGAGGCGGCTTGTAGTACGGTTAATGTACTCAATTAGTCTTGCAAGCTGAAGCAAAGTCGGCCCAATCTTGCCCTATGACAAGTAGGCCAAACCCGTTGGACAAGGGAGTTCAGGTTTTCGAAGAAGGCCTTGGGTTTGAAGAGGTATTTAATAAGTGGAAGTCAGAAATTGAAAGGAAGGGTGAACTTGAAATTATAGCCAGGGAAGGCAACGGGGGGGTCGTAGCAATAACTTGGAAGGTCTACCATCGACATTCAGCACTGGAAGAGACCGTTGATATGAGACCCTTGCAGGAGTCCGCCGATCTTGACTCGGGGATCGGATTCGATGAGGATCTTACTGCGCCCCTGACACCTGAACAACGAGAATACCTAAATCATATAGCTGAAGCCTATCTTCTACTTCTAAAGGGGCACGGTTTTGACTGCAATCTAGAGCCGCCTTCCCCGGATGAGCCAATTTCACTTCGAAGGATAAGCGTCCAAGTCCCAGAAAGAAAAGATCCGCTTACTGTCATTATGGAAATCCGTAAGCGTGATTGGGCCATAGCGTTGCGTGGTTCCTTTCCACGCAAGCACGCATATTTGAAGCTGACTAAATGTGTTGGGCTTCATCATCGACTTTCATGAAGAGCAATTCTTCCTGAGCGAACAGGAAACGTGAAGCAAACTTCACCTTCGAGACCCCTAAAACACCAGCGGAATTTCATTTCAGAGCCTTGAGCAGAGAATCCGCACGCTGTACAGTCCCGACAGGAGCATTTGACGCGGAAAACGTGGCGGGGTGCTCGACAAGAAGGAATAGTACAGCGGATATTGCATCATTCGAAGCCCGCTGCGCGCCTCCGTCCTACCGTAACCCATCCGCGAGCGGCGTATGGAGGGTCAAGGGGATTGGTGGCAAGCCGTACGGCGGAGGCCCATTTTGCCAAAGTCGCTGGCTCGTGTTCCACCGATCGTACCCAAGAAGCGCCGCGCTCGTTGGTCAACTGAGGAGGCACGACGCGTAATTGGTGAGCAATTGTCGTCGGGCTTGTCGGTCAACAAATTCGCTGAGCGTGAGGGTCTTGACGCGGAGCGCTTGTATAGGTGGAAACGCATCTTGGCGGCGGGAGCCGCGACAACGCCGGCATTTGTGGAAGTTCGGACCGCTGACAATGGCCGGCATGATCGCCAAATTGAGATAACGCTTCGGTCAGGGCATAGGGTGTTTTTCGCAGATTCGGTTGACCCGTCGGCGTTGCGTCGATTGTTGCAATTGCTCGAATAGAGGTACGCTGTGCTGGGCCTTCCCCCGAGCGTACGCGTGTTCATCGCCACACAACCCGTGGACGGTCGAAAAGGCGCTGATAGCCTAATCGCGATGGTGCGCAATGCTTTTGCCCAAGACCCATACTTGGGCTACCTGTACGTGTTTTTCTCGAAGCGCTGTGATCGGGTACGCATCGTTTACTGGGACCGTAACGGCTTCGCAATGTGGTCCAAAAGATTGGAACGCGGCCGTTTTTACGCACGGTTCTTGCAAGGCGCTCCACTGCAAGCCCAGGCGATTGAATCTGCCGAATTGAATCTCATTGTAGAAGGGATCGACCTGCAAGGAGCTCACCGCCGACCGCGGTGGGAGCCGCATCGAGCAGCATAATCCTGGTCGAGTCGATTTTTCGAAAAATCGTCGCACGACCCGGAATTAATCGGAGAAGTGGCGTGTCTACAATTTGAATGACCACGTTGCAGCCGATCACCTCAGCCCATGTTCCTGACCTGGAACAGGTGCGTGCTTGGTTGCACAAGATGATAACCTCGCTGAGGTTTGTCGAGTTGATCGCAGCCATCATTGGCCTTATCGTGCGGATGCGCGACATCAACACCGAGCTAAATAAGCGCCTAGCGCATCTAACCCGAAAGCGCCCACGCTCCGAGACGCTCAAGCGAGTCGAGCGACAGTTGTCGCTGCCGTTTATGCAACCGGTGCAAGCAAAACCCGAAAAGAGGTTGACGGATATCGCGACGGACAAGCCCAAAGTCAGCCGCAAAGGTCGGCATCCCGGACGCCGTGCGCTGCCAGCACACCTTGAGCGCATCACTGTCGAAAATCCGGTGCCAGCCCCGATGCGCGTGTGCCCGCAATGTGGCGCCGAGATGACGACCGTCGGACATTCGGTGTGCGAGATACTGGATGTGATTCCAGCTCGCGTTGTCGTCATCCAGCGGCGCGATGAGCGTGTGGCCTGTCCGCACGACAACGCGATCATGTCGGCTCCGACTCCCAATCAACTCGTCGAGCGCGGCGTATTGGGTACAACCCTCATCGTTGAAGCCACTGCCGACAAGTACTTGGAACACCAACCGATCGAGCGACAAAGCAGTCGCTTTCGGCGCGCTGGAGTCGAGGTTGCCCCGCAAACTCTCGGTCATAGCGTCGCGGTACACATTGATTGGCTGCAGCCCATCGCCAAAGCCATTGCTGAGTGCACTCGCGGACCGGGGCTACTGGGAACGGATGCTACGGGAATTCCGATCTTGGATCGCGATTCGCCCGAAGGCATTCGCATCGGCACGGTCTGGTGTTGGACAAATGACCGCTGGGTGACTTTCTTCTATTCGCCCGAAGGCGATTCGGACAGTGTACGTCGGTTTCTCGGTGACGACTTCGCGCGCACCGTGCAATGCGATGGAACCAACATCCTGGCATTCGTCGAACGCGCTGGCGGACGCCGTCCAGGCTGTTGGAGTCATGCACGGCGCGGCCTGGTGCAAGTGGCTCGCTCGGGCGAGACCGTCGCACTCGAAGCACTGCATCTGATTCGTTGACTCTTTGCGATTGAGCGCTGGGCGACTCTGTGTGGCGACACTGCCGAACAGAGATTGGACCGACGCCGGCAATACTCGACACCCGTCGTGGAAGTCTTGCGCGACTGGGTGGACAAGCAGCGAGAGGTCATTGCGCCCAAGTCCGAGTACGGACGAGCCCTCGGCTATATCCATCGCCAATGGCACCGTTTGATACTGTTCCTCCAGGACGGCAATATTGAATTGACCAACAATCGCCGAGAACGCGAGCTGCGAAAGTTGGTTCTCGGAAAGAAGAATTGGCTCTTTGCGTGGGAAGATCTCGGCGGTGAGCGAACCGCGAACATCCTGACCATCATCGCCACTTGCGTCGGGCACGACATCAACCCTCGCGCCTATTTGCATGTCGTTACAAGACTGCTCATCGAGGGCTGGCCGCAAAAGCGACTTGCTGAATTGCTTCCCGACCGAATTGCTTTGATGCACCCTGAGCTACGCTTGGCGCCAACCGTCAAAAAGAGCCAATCATTGCCAGAATTGAACCGGGCGATGCTAGCAGCGATGTCGCAATAGGTCCTCAACCCTAGAACCCGTCCATCGAATTGCATAGACTCGCTCGCAGCCCGTCGAGCAACTCGCGCCTACGCCCACGCGGCATAACGTCGGTCAGTTCCTCGACGAGAGTGTACATCTCATCCAGCTCGTCGACTGTCGCGTCGATGAGCAGCAGTCCCGGCACGTCTACGTGCGGGCGTGCACGAGAAATGATCGAGCGCAGCTCGAACATCTCGGCGGTGTGCTCCCGGAGAAAATCGCGTTCCGCGTCATCGATCCCCCAGAACACGAGCTTCCCTTTTGGCGCATATGCTGATAAGTCTGAGGGTGTTTCAACGTGCCCCGTAATGACGCCATTCTCGGGGCAATCCGTGCAACACCACTCGACCGATTCGAGCGTCGAGATCACGATACGAATGCGACCTCGACACAGTCTCCGGCCGACTCGAGCCACGCAGGGGACCGCAGAAATCCACGGCTCCCTCCAGGTGCGGCAAGTCGCCGCCTCCACGACCTCACGTGTGAATGCAGCTCGGCGTTTGGCCGGAGCTGGAGCGTCCTTGACGAATTCCGGAACCAGATGCTGTAGGTCCGTAACCCACGTTGCCATTGGCGGAATTTCAAGCACATCCCCCCTTGCCCGTCACCCCATCGATCACAAGTCTGCCCTAAGCGCAAGCAAATCTGGCTACGCTTCCCGCAAGCGGGTTACGTCCTACCGGACCGCTCACATGGCAGGTAGCGAAAGCACCCACACTGTGCCTGTCTGGAGCCTAAGAGTCCCTCTCTTGGTTGTATTGAGAGGAAAGCATTCCGTAGCTGAAAAATTGGTCACTTCCGCTGAGTAACGTGGCACGAATTGAGTGTCTAGCGCTATATATACGGGGAAGTAACGCTACGCAATCGATTGCAAACCTGGCCACTGTCGGTGCCCGAGGCAGGGAGGATAGACTCTATGACGCGCCTGCGTTTGATCTTGGTAACTCAGCTCTGCGTGCTTGCCATAGCCGTTGCATGCGGCTCAGCCAACAACAACGGTGGGATCGGTTCCAACAACACAGCGAACGTTGGCGGCCAAATCGCATCGATCGTGGGCGGCAACGGCTACCAGAACGCCGGCAAGAACAGCACTGCTGGTGTGCCTAGCAACGGCGGCGTCAACTCCAATAACGGCGGTGTCAATAGCAGCGCCGGTAGCGGCGCGGCGGGTGATGGCACGTCGGGTTCCAACTCGCAGGCGGGCAACTCATCTGGAACCGGTTCCTCGGGCAACACCACGAACGGAGGTTCCGGAAGCTTTGGCGGCACCGGCAATGTCGGTGGCGACTACTTCAACCTCGGTGGCGATGGCCAGGGTGTCGGCGGTGGCTCAACGGTTGACGTGATGATCACCGGCGGCTCCGGCAACACGACAGACGTCGCAACCGGCGGCAGCGGCAGTACCGTAGATATAGCCACAGGCGGCGGTTGGACAATCGACGTGGCTACGGGCGGTGGCAGCAGCATTGACATGGCCACTGGTGGCGGCAGCAGCATTGACATGGCTACTGGTGGCGGTGCCACGATTGACCTTGGCACTGGCGGCGGATCCAGTACCGATATTCCAAACTGCATCGCTACCGATCTCAACAACGTCAACGTTTACGTCATTACCGATCTAAACAACCCAAGCACTACCGTATCCGACTGTGAAGGCAACATGTACGTGGGCGGAAACTTCTACTCCGCGACGGGATACTCTATCGGTGGGAAAAATGGCGTGGCCGGTGATCCCTGCGCGCAGTATTCACTCGTTGTTGGCGGTAATGTGAGCGGAGCCATGGTCAACAACGGCAAGGCAGTGGCCGGCGGGACTATCGCGAACAGTCAAGACCCGCAGTGCGGTGGCGTGGTTCGAGTCGCACAGTCGCAGTTGCCAGTAGATTTTGCGACTCTTACGGCCGAGTTCCAAAACCTCAGCACGGCCCTAGCTCAACTTCCCACCTCGACGGGGGCGACGGTAACGCGCGATGCGGGTGGCGCACTCGTACTGACGGGGACCGATCCCGTGCAGAACGTGTTCAACATCGACGGCTCGCAGCTCGGCACCCTCACCATTGACGTCCCACTAACGTCCATTGTGATTGTCAATGTCACGGGCACTGCCATCAATTGGCCTGGCGGGGCTATGACGCTGCCGGGTGCCAGAGGTGGCGTCAACGGGGACTATCTCTTCGCGTCCAATGTGATCTGGAACTTCCCGCAAGCGACCACGTTCTATATGAACGGGCTTGCAATCGACGGTACCATCCTGGCGCCGTGGGCCACGTTCGACGCTTCGGGCGCCGGCCATGTAGCGGGCCAAGTCATCGTGTACGCGATGACGACTGGTCTCTCCATTGAATTCCACCCGTATTACTTCTCGGCGTGCATCACATGGCCGAAGGCGAGTTGACAGGTCAGAATAATCCACATCTCGCCTATCTGATGGGTTCGAGTAACTCACGGTGATGCGCATATTGGGCGTATCACTCCTCTTGCCAACGCTGCTCCAACTCAGCAACGGGGTAGCGTCAGAGTGAGCGATGGTGAACTTGGGCGGCGGATTGCGGCGCTGCGCCGCGTGCAGGCTTAGCGAAGGCTCGGCGAATTGCGGCTGTTGCTGCCATCCCGAAAGCTGCTAGTAGTGTTGCCGCTAGGCAACGTCAGAACCCGCGAACGGGGAAGCTCGGTGAAATTCCGACGCGGTCCCGCCGCCGTGAGCGTGGACGAAACCGGCAAAACGCCACTTTGGTCGCAGGGCCTTGGGAAGGCGCCGGAACTAGGATGATACGCAAGCCGGAATACCCGACGTGAGGTTCGAGTGGGCCAAATAGGCCTACGGCGTGGGCCTTCCGCAACGGTTGATTCGCGGAGGTTCCGATATGAATATCGCATTGGTCACATTTCTGTTTTTTGGATTGTCACTCGCGGGGACGGCGTGTAGCGACAAGGCAACGACGCAATCGCAGGCGAGCGACGGTGGCCCCTTCACCACAATGACCAAAGATTCAGGCGACGACGCCGGCGACGCCGCGGTCGATGGCTCGGCGGTCGTGCCACTCGTTATCGCGCCAGCCACGCCCCCATTGTCGCCGTGCACGAGCCCATACGCCCCAGTGCTCGAAGCGGTGCCGGTGAGTGCCATGTTGCCGGTGTTCGCGAACTTAAACGATGAGCTATCGGTCGGAGTAGGTGCAAGCGATCCGGATGCGAGCGCCGATGCCGCAGCCCCAACATCGTGGACGCTGGCACGTAGCGTCACGCTACCCGGTAACCCTTCGAACATCGAAGTCTTTGCCCGCCTGTCCGCCGCCGACTGTCCGAATGCTCTGGAATTTGCGCACAGTTATTCCGTACGCACTTCCTTCGCTCCCGCTGCGGGACAACCGGGCTCGACTGCGGTTTCAAAAGACGACACTCGAATTCAAGCCTGGGCCACCAAAGTACTAGCTATTACTTATGGGGAAAACGTGACGTCCGAATGGGAAACACCCCAAAATGCTCTGGGTCCAGCCAGTGACAGCACGACCAAAGTCGTCAGTCTGGGTGAGGGAGGCGTAATCACGCTTGGGTTTGACGCCATTTTGACAGACGGCCCCGGATACGACTTGGCAGTATACGAGAATGGTTTCGCTGACGATTACTTGGAACTCGCGTTCGTAGAAGTTAGCAGCAACGGCACCAATTTCATACGCTTTGACACGGCGAGTCTCGTGGATGAACCGGTCGGCCCCTACGGCACACTCGACCCCGACGAAACTGGAAGGGATCGCTGGGAAATATCGCGTAGGATACGGCACTCCATATGATTTATCGTGGCTCAGTGATCGCCCTGAAGTTCGTGCCGGTGTTGTCGATCTATCGCACATAGTCGCTGTTCGCGTCGTCGATATCGTGGGTGATGGCCGAGATCGCGACAGTTTCGGACACGTAATTTACGATCCGTACCCCACTAACGGCAGCGCCGGTTTTGATCTCGAAGGAATATGCCTTCTAAATGTGGCACCGTGAGCAAGCATTACAGAGGTGGCTGGGTGACGGGCATTCGGAGCAGATCCTACGGAACAGCCAACTCCGACCGCGTGTCAGCCCCTGGGGTCGCTAATGGGCCAGTCCGCATCGCCGATCATCTTGGCCCTATTCCGTTAGTTGCAAGTCAGGTTAGTAGTAGGAAAATTCAGAGCGGAGCCGCATGTCGTGCAACAATCAGTGCAATTTTCGAGAGCAATTCAGTCCGCAACCCCAATACGTCGTATTTCCATTCCAGGCACCCCAGCAAATCTTGTCTCCGTCCACGCAATTGATAGGGTATTGCGTTTGCTGGTTGTAGGGGACGGTTGTAGATTGGAAGACGCTTCCGGAGGTCATGTCATAAGCGGCAAGGGCCGGATCAGCGCTACTGCAGCTGTTAGTAAACGTAAAAACAAGTACATCCTCACTGGTTGCGGCCGGACACCAACACGTAGGCTGCCCATTCGAATCATTGCCACAGCCGGTCAACTTATCGACATAACCGCCTTGCTGACATTGCGTGGCACAGGACTCCGAAACCCAGGATCCATTGACACAAACATCTTCAGAATTCGTTCCCGTGCATGGCCCAGCTTCTGCACTGGTACAAGTTGTACTGCCAGTGCTTGTCGTACCGCCAGCGCTTGGGCTGCCACCTGTGTTGAGCGTGCCGCCAGTACTTGTCGCACCGCCAGTGTTTCGATTTCCTCCGATAGCCGCTGTCGTACCGCCGGTGCTTGGGCTGCCACCCGTGTTACGCGCGCCGCCAGAGCTTGGCATACCGCCAGTGCTTGTCGTACCGCCAGCGCTTGGGCTGCCACCTGTGTTGAGCGTGCCGCCAGTGCTCGTCGCACCACCAGTACCTGAGCTGCAGCACATCTGCACGCAGGGATCGTTCCCAGTGTCGGTTACTTCGGTACCGGAGCAATTGTTGGCCAGGCAAGTCCCGTCGCAAGTCGTCTGCGACGACAGCACACAATCTTCAATGTTGATCGTTGAGCTGAAGCATGTGCCTGTGAGATTCGTGTTTACTACACACGAGACGTCCTGTGCGCACGGACCTGTCGTCGTCGAGGCGTCCACGCACGCTTTGAAGATGGAGCACTGGATACTCGAATTCCACCCGCAGTTGGAGGCGGAGGAGGATGCCGGAGGCTCGAAGTTGGGTAGGCACGCGCAAGACGTAATGTTCGTTCCTGTGAACACTTCGGCCGCGTTGGCCTGGCACAGGAAAAAGCACCACTGATTGCCGTCATCGGTTCCGACTGCGGGCACAGTGGTTAGCTTGTTACAGAACACAGAACGCATAAGGCCGGCGCTGTTCCAGACATTGTTTGATCCTTGGAGATTCGCTGGAAGGGAGATGTTGAAGCCGCCCCCGTTATCGTAGACATCCGCGCAGTCTGCGGGTGTGCTGCATTGGTGAGAGCAATACTTCGTTGTACTGCCCGCGATGTCTACCCCGAGACACCTGCCCGCCTGGCAGTCCGCATCGGTCACGCACGTCATGCCTGGTGCTCCGGGTCCCGTCGTGACAGCTGCACCCGCAGTTCCGCCCGCACCAGTACCATTGGAGTTCTGATTTGTTCCGCCAGTACCAACGGTCAACAAATTGGTAGCCGAGCCGCCAGACGAGCATCCTGCACCCGCCAAGGGGACAATGAGCATCACGGCAGTCCGAAGAATTGTTGACGATGACTTGAACATGCATTGCTCCCGTATTGAATATCGCAAAATGCGGGCCCTGGTTGCACGATTCGGGCCTAGCCTAATACAATCAGGGGTCGTCCGATATTGAGAACCGTCTTTGAAGCAGTTCGAAATGCAGGCGATCGCATATCCTCGAGAAATCATTATCAAATCATTGAGTGCAAGCAAACCTGGAGACGTTATTTCGGTTTCCTTGCCGCAACTGTGTTTGCCGAGAACTCGATCCGCACATAAATCACGCGGCCCCCCTCACTTGATGAAGACCACCGACTTCCGGTATTTCAATTACCTGTCCCGATGCCTACCCCAGTACAGCTGTTAACGGCTCGGGGACCCACCGCCCAGCGACCAGTCGTGTCGAGACCCAATTTCTGGGCCAATACGTCTTGGCGTCGAGTATCGGGCCCATTGCCCTAGCAGGTAGGCAACACGCGCGCGCCTTTACTACCTCGAGGGTTGCCCGCTATGCTGGCCGCCCATGAACCTGCGTTGCCGCCCGAATTCATCGTTTCCCGCCCATCTCTTTGGTTGGTTGCTCGCGGCCACGGCGTGCTGTAAAGCACCACCCGTCCAAACACCGACTGCCTGCGTTGCGACGCAGGCTGCTCCAACCGCCACGGTAACTGGCCCTGTCGAGGAACGTCGCGTCGAGGATTTCGAGAAGCCTTCCGGGCTATCCGGAGGTCTTTGGTACGAATTCGACAAGAATCCCCTGGGGACGGTGGCGAACCCGAAACCCTTCGTCCTTTCGTCCGGGGGTAGCCCGAAGAGCCCCGGTTCCGCTGCACACATTTGGGGCACGCTGGGTGCCGATCGTGCGCCTTGGACCTGGGTGCAGCTGCAGGTGTTTCTCAATCGCAGCAAGACATCGGAAGACCTAACGAAGTACGCCAGCATTAGCTTCTATGTTAAGGGCGATGGTGGTCGCTACGCGATCTCGCTGATTCGCGATGCCGTAACCGACTACGACCACTACCACTATGAGTTCACTGCGCCGAAGGAATGGACCGAAATCAAAGTGCCACTCGACGCTTTCAAGCAGTACGGTTGGGGTAAGCCAGTGCCGCCGGAGCCTAAGGACGTAAAGTTCATCCAGTTGAGCCCCGCGGTGCATGACCAGCCCTTCGACGTTTGGTTCGACGATATCACGCTCTCGCCCGAGAAAGTGACGCAGAAGCCCTTCGTCTATAACACCGAGGGCTGGTTCCCTTACACCGGATTTTCGCCGCAGCAGCGGCGCGGCACGGCGCTCGACATGTCGCGGTTGCTCGACGCGCCAGCGGGCAAACATGGCCCGCTCGGCAAACGCGGGGAGAACTTCGTGTTCAAAGACGGCAGGCCTGCCAAGTTCATCGGTGTCAACATCGTCGCCTCGGCGAATTTTCCCACCCACGAAGAGGCGGACGAGATCGCCGATCTCCTAAGTCAGCTGGGCGTCAACGTTACGCGCCACCACCATATGGACGCGGCTTGGAGCAATCCCAACCTGTTCGGCAACAAGCCGAGCACGCTCGAACTCGATCCGACTGCGATGGAGCGCTTCGACTACCTGGTGAGCCAGTTGCAAAAGCGTGGGATCTACCAATTCTTCGACATGCTGGTGCACCGAAAACTCACCCAATTCGACATGCTCGCGCAACTAAAACTCGCCGCTGCGGGCGGAGTACCGAGCGCGGACAAGTTGGCGGCCGGGCTCAAGGTGGAGGGTGAGTTCGAGCCCAAGCTGATCGAACTGCAGGAGCGGTTCATCACCCAGTTCATGGGTCACAAAAACAGTTATACCGGGCGCAGCTACGCCCAGGATCCCGCCGTCGTGATGCTCGAGGCGATCAACGAGGATAGTCTCTTTTGGCTGATGCCCGAGGGGGAATTCGCGGTCAAGACGCCCGAGTCGCGCGCGACGTTGGCAAGTCAGTTCTCGGCCTGGTTAGTCAAGCAGGGCGTCAAGGATCGCGCGGCGCTCGAGAAGCGCTGGGCCGGAACGGGCAAGGGACTTGCCCCCGACGAAGATCCGACGAAAGGCAACGTCGATGCCTTCGTTGCGACAGGGATGACGGCCGAGAAAGAGCTCACGCGGAACCGCGCCAAGGACACGCTGCGCTTCTACTACGCCGCGGCGCTCAGTTACTACCGGCGGATCGAGAAGCACTTGCGCGGGCTCGGTTATCAAGGACTATTCACCGGCAGCAATCACTGGTCGGAACACCCGCTAGACTTGCGCGCCAATTCTGAGCTCGATTTCGTGGATCGTCACGCCTACTGGTCACATCCGCACGGCGGTTGGGGCTACAAGCCTGAGGTCACGTGGGACAACGCGCCGATGGTCAAGGATCCGGAATTGGGCATCATCGGATCGCTAGCACGCAGAAGGGTCAAGGGTCTGCCCTACTCCACGAGCGAGTGGCAAACCTCGGCGCCCAATGACTATCGGCATGAAGGTCTTTTGCTCGTAGGTGCCTATGCGGCATTCCAGGGTTTTAGCCCGATCCAGTTCGCACTGAGCCATGACGTCAGCAAGCGGGTGGACTCGGTCGCGACCATGACAGGCAACTTTGACATCATCGAGCAACCGACGGTGCTCGGTGCTTGGCCTGCGGTGGCGGCGCTGTTTCACCGCGGCGACGTGCGTCCGGCCGCGCTTGAGGGCTATCTGCGTTACGACAAGGATGCCGGTTTTGAGCCCGGTGCGAACTTCGACTACCCGCAGAAGCTGGGCCTGATCGCGCGCACTGGGGTTGCCTTTAACGCCGGGCAATCGAAGGCAGAGCTCGACGCCATTCGAGCAAAGTACGTGCAGGGCACGCGTGTGACGTCGAGTACCGGTGAGCTCCGTCACGACGCGTCCATTGGGCGCTTCGAGGTCGATACACCACGTACACAAGGCACCGTGAGTTTCACGACAGATCAGGCGATCCAGCTTTCCGGCACCAAGATAGAACTCAAGAGTGCCTTCGGTGTCGTGATCGTAACGGCTCTCGACGATCAACCGATTGCTACGTCGAAGCGCCTGCTCGTGACGGCTCTAGGCAATGCCATCAATAGTGGGATGACGCTTACCTCCAATCGCAGTGGCTTCATCACAGTGGGTAGTTCGCCAATTCTAGTCGAGCCGATCGTGGGTCGTGTCACCATTGCGAACCAGGCTGCTGGCGCGGCGCACTGCTACCCCTTGGAAGCATCCGGTATGCGGAAGAAGGAGATCCCGCTGCCGCAGCAGGCGGGCACCCTCACGCTCGAGCTAGCTGCGACGAATCAGACGATGCATTACGAGATCGTGAGATAGCTGTTGACACCCCCAAGCCCATTTCCTTGATTTGGGAGCAATGGGCCGTCGTAGGGCGGGGCTCTCGACTTTGGTGGGATTCCCTAGAATGCTCACTTGCGTTTCGTGGACTTCTTTCCGCCGGAAGTATTGAGAGCGACGGCCGCGCGGATGAGCGCCTTGAACGCATTCGCGTCAATCTCCTCACCCTCGTGAATGTCGATGGCGCGCCTTACGTTCCCGTCAAGGCTCGAGTTGAAGAGCCTGGCAGGATCTTTCAAGGAAGCGCCCTTAAAGAAGGTCAGCTTCACTATCGACTTGTACGACTCTCCCGTGCAGATGCCCCCGTCATGGTACCAGGTCGGGGTCCCCATCCACTTCCACTCTTCCACGACATCAGGGTCGGCCTTCCTGATGAGGGCGCGCATCCTTGCAAGTGTATCGCCTCGCCAGTCACCCAACTCGGCAATCCTTTCGCTGATTAGTTTGGAGGCCGCCTTGCCTGCTGCCTTTGGTTGACTCTTCATCTTCCTACCTTTCGTTGGGGATAGGCCGCATTGCCCATGTTTCCAACGTCCGATAACACTACGTTAGGTTGTAGGAAACAGGCGGCGCCAGAAGAAGTACGACAGGCCCCAGAGCACCCCGGTGCCCGCCGCCCAGCCCCAACTCTCGGGGCCGTCTCCCACCGACAATGAGCGCCGAGCCGAGGTCGATGTTCATCACGAGGGGGCCGAGCACCTCCAGCGCGCCGTGTCGCCAAATTATTTGGCCGCAGTCCAGGAGGCGCTCGGCGAACTGAGTACACCGCGGTTGTTGCGACTATCCAGGAAGAGACGCAACCAGAAGCTGTCGATGCTGATGCCGAACGCCGGGCTGTGGTAGCCTCCTGCCATGACCTTTCAGGGATTCGCCGACGCGGACACCAAGTTCTTTCGCTCGCTTGCTAAAAACCAAAGCCGGGAATGGTTTCAGGCACACAAGGCCGAATTCGAAACGGGCTACCAATCACCCATGAAAGAGCTCTTGGCCGAGGTGCTCGAAGGCATCGACTCAAGCTTTCGGTACACGGATCTCGACGAGCCCAAAGTGTTTCGAATCTTCCGTGACATGCGCTTCTCCAAAGACAAATCGCCTTACAAGACGCACATTGCTGGCCTCATCCCAACGCGGCGCCATGGCAACCTTACCGAAATGTCCGCGGCGCTCTACCTTCACATCGGGCAACCGAACTCGTTTGCCGCCGCCGGCCAGTACGCGATGTCGAGCGATCAACTGGTGAAATATCGCGCGGCTGTCGCAGACGCCAAGCGGGGTCGCGAACTCGACAGAATACTCGCAACCCTCGCGAAAAAAGGGTTCACCGCGAATTCGCACGGAAACTACCAACGTGTGCCGAAAGGCTATGACCCCGAACACCCGCGCGCCGAACACCTCAAACGCAAAGGCCTCACCATCACCTTCCCGCCGTTACCGCGCGACATCCTCACGTCGAAAAAACTCGCCCCGTGGCTGGTCAGCAATGCCAAAGCTGCGGCCCCGCTCGTCGAGTGGCTCGTGCATGCGACGGTGTAGCGCCTGTGCGGCGCACCAGCGAGACTCAGAGCTTCGAGCAGTCGATTACGAACCGGTACTTCACGTCGCCTTTCAGCGTCCGCTCGTAAGCCTCGTTGATTCCTTCCGGCGTGATAAGCTCGATATCGCTCGTGATGCCGTGCGCGCCGCAATGATCCAGCATTTCCTGGGTCTCGGGGATTCCGCCAACCAGAGAGCCCATCACCTTGCGGCGTCCAAAGATCAACGAGAACGGGCTCAGATCCAGGGTCTCGGGAGACGCGCCGACAAGCATCAGCGTCCCGTCGCGCTTCAGACATCCGAGTGGTCCGTTGATATCGTGCTTCGCCGAGATCGTGTCGAGGATCGCGTCGTATCGGTTCGCCAGTTTGGACAGAGCGCCTTCCACATTGGTGAGGACGAACTCGTGCGCGCCGAGCTTTTTCGCGTCGACTTTTTTCTCCGGGGATCGGCTCAGGACCGTGACCTCGGCGCCGAACGACGCAGCCAATTTGACAGCCATATGGCCCAGCCCTCCGAGACCCATCACGGCGACGCGTGAGCCCTTTGTCACGCCGACGTGCCGGAGTGGCGAGTAAGTCGTGATGCCAGCACAGAGCAGCGGCGCAGTCCCCGCTGGGTCAAGGTTCTCAGGGACGTTCAAGACAAAGTGTTCATCGACGACGATCTGATTGGAGTAGCCGCCGAATGTCGGCGTCTTGCCATCCGTGTCGAAGCTTCCGTAGGTCATCGTGAAGCCAGTCTCGCAGTAGTTCTCGTTTCCGCTCTTGCAGCTCGCGCAGGTGCGGCACGAATTGACGAAACAGCCGACGCCGACGCGTTGCCCCGGCTTGAACTTCTTGACGTCCTTGCCGGTCTTTACCACCCGACCGATGATCTCGTGGCCCGGAACACAGGGAAACGTCGTCATCCCCCATTCGTTGCGAGCGAAGTGGATGTCGGAATGGCAAATGCCGCAGAAGTCGATCGAGATCTGGACGTCGCGGTCGCCTGGCGTGCGGCGTTCGAATTGAAATGGGGCAAGCGGCGCTGTCAGCCGACTGGGCTGCGTATCCTCTGGTCTGCATAGGGCCTCCGGTATCTGGCTGCTCGATCGTGTATCGGAAGTCGTCGCCCGAGTGCCATCGCAATCGTTTCGAAGTAGAAAGAACCGTTGAAATACCGATTGCAGGCACGGGGCAGACCCCCTCTCGGCGACAGTGAAGCCGGGAAACGCGAGACCCAGGGGGTATCAACGGTATCGCTGATGAGGCGAGGTCCGATTCTCGTTTAGATGCTCTGAATCGTCAGCAAGAGAATCTTCATTGGCCACAATGTGTTGTCTGCCGTTAGCGTCCACCCCGCGAGCTCGATGGGTCGGTTTTCGTTCGGTGGACGGCGTGTGGCCCGCAATTCGATCCGCCGCCGCCTGCAGCACGGCAGAAATCCCTTGCCCCACGTCCACCTCCAGTTGACGGGCGTTCGTACGAATCTGCTGTTTGATGGCTTGCCTGCGCTCCCGGTCACGCCTTCGTTCCAGGCGACGCTCCAGCCTACGAGGGTTGGGCCACAACACCGCCATGAAGTGAGAAACGAGGCCAATCCCCCAGCCGAAAGCCGGGAAGATGGCCCAAGGAAAATGCGTCGTCAAAACATTGATTGTCACCAATAGCCCATTGACGAACAGATACGGAACCAGATGACCCAAGAACCCCCGCCATTGTTCTTTACGCAGGTTCACAAGTTCGTCGCGCTGCACTCGCTCCGCAAGCACTTCCGAAACAGCCGTTTCAATCGCCTCGGTTGGGATGCCAATCTCGCGAGCGGCCGCCACCAAGTCGTCGTGTGTGAGGTCGTCACGACGATTCTCACGCTCAATTGCACGACCGAGAATCGCGTTAACTTCCTCCCTACTATACCTGCGCTCAGTCATGGATGCCTCGCATAGCCATCGAGTTTTGGCGGATCGTTATCCGTCGGCAAACCCCCGGCAAGGCCATAGATGCAAAGGTGCCGATTTCTCGGATTTTGTGGTTGCGGCACGGAAAGTGGCGCCAGCCGCCGTTATCGATAAGCGTTACCCATTAAGTGAGGTTGCGGAAGCCATCCGGTACCTTGAAGGAGAACATGCCCGGGGAAAAGTGGTAATCACTACAGATACGAGTACCGCGTTGGCGAGCTCTTGAAATAGCGCGGCGAGTGGGGACGACGTAAACCCAAATCGCAACGCGGTAGTCTCGACACCTCCAGCTCGTTCTCGCTCACTCCACCCATTTATGTTTGTTTCGTGACACTGCGGCACGGAAGATTCCGTGCCGTCGAGCCACAAAAAAACCGGGGCAACTGATTCTTGGCCGATGTGCCAGATCCGGTACCCTAACCGGTACGCGCAGCCTCGTCATTGCGGCTGCTGGCCTCGAGTAAAGTCGAGCCGATTGAGCGCGGCGGCCCTGATGCCAGTTCCACCTTCACCTGCCGAAACGAAAAGCGACCCATATCGAAACGCAGAGCCTCGCGAATGGCCTCGACGGGATCCACGTCCAAGTCCTGATGGCGCGCTCCCACGATTGACCCGTTGCGCAATGTGGCGGTCACCACGCTGCCGTCTTCAGCACAAACTGTGAGAATTCCGGTTCGGCGCGTGTGGTTGGTTGGATTCCGACCCCTGGGCACTTCGTCGAGACCGTAATGGCTACCCGCTGTACGCCTCATCCTGCTCTATCTGGGACAAAACCCAGATCGAACTCGTCCGCTCGTAACCTTCGCTTGGCAATATTCACAGTTGCCAGCCATTCCGACCTTGAGCGGCGCGTTGCAGTTGGGACAGTTAACGTCACCATGCGTCGTACCCTTGCTGCTCGTGCCGCGAATCAGCGTCCAATATTCGGAATAAGTACGTGGCCGCGACCGGCTACCACTGAGCGTTCGACCCTCATCGGACACGGTATAGTCGATGCCCGACGCGAACAGACGGACCGTCACCGCGTCGTAGTGCGCATCACTGAGGACGTTGGCCAGATCAATCCGCAGAATTCGCGTATTTTCGTTGATGTTCCGGCAGCGTTGCTGCACGTATAGATCGATCCAATAAACCATCGACTGGAAGAGGTTGTCGGAAACATAGGGGCGAATCCGGTTAGGATCGCGTCCGGACCATGCGACCTGCAATTCGCCGAATACGTGCGCGACGCGCGACTGGATAGCCTCCCAGGTCAGCGCCGGATTACGTGCCTGCAGCTCAAGCAAGCGGGATCTGGTGCCGGGGTCGACGACCGTCGGTAAGTCGGTGCCTTCCTCGCGCACGTCGCTGGTCAGCAAAGGACCGCGTGGCTCGCAAGTCCGATTGGAGAAATCCTGGACCATCCAGTCGAAGCGCCCGAACCCGACGTTTTGCTTGCAATAGCTGCACTCGGTACCGCGGATCGCCTCAAGCGGCGCTCCACAACTCGGACAGTCGAGGGTCCGAGCGCGCTCGGCTGTCCGCGAACGAGCCGACGCAGCGCGCTGCAGCACCATGCGATCGACGACGTAGTAGCGCCGTTCGCTACCCGTCCGTGGTTGTTCCACGAAGTTGGCTTCAATCTCGATCTCAATCTCGACCGTTGCACGGTCGGTCCCCGAAAACCGCAAGGTGCGCATGGCGCCGATGATGATCCCGCTCACTTTACTAAGCGAAGCATCCTGCATGCTCTTGGCGACTTGTTCAGAAAGGTAGGCCGCGATCGAAACCGTGCCCGTGGCCCGCGCTCGCTGAATCGCAGCGTAGAGCATGTACACAAAGTCCTCGAACAGTACCACGGAGAACCCAGGATCGATGGCGCGAATGCGATCCAGCTCGACACGCGGCACGACTGACGACTGCTCGAGCTGCTGCACGGCGGCCACCTCGGTCGAAGTGGTCGACCATCCCGTCATCCTAGCCGTAGCCAACGACCGCACGATGACAACGGCGATCACGATCAACACGATGGGGATGCCAATCACTGGATTTTCGATCAAGAGCCAGATCAAAAGGTCGATCGCGAAGCCACCACCGCCGCCTCCACCTCCGCCGTAGCCTCCACCACTCGATCGCGAACCGCCCGAGTACGACTGCCCGCTGCCGGGACGCGCCGCCGCCACGGCAGCACCGAGCAATACGGCGATACCTAACGTGACAGCGAGGCGCGCGATGCGAGGCCAAGTCCGACGGGGCAGCATCACTGGACCTCATCCGGCAATTCGTTAACGTCGTCGGCGGCGCGTGGCATGGCCGCGCCCAGAACCGAGCCCAATCGCTCAACGGCAGCGACGAATGCCTCGAAGTCCTTACGCCTCAGGGTCTCTTGCATCGCGCCCAGGGCCTCCGTCCACCCAGCACCAAGCGCAGTTGTGTCAATTCCCACGTCCGCGAGCAAGGCAACCGTGCGCTCGAACGTCGAGACAAAGACCAATATGCCATTACGCCCGGTAGTGCGCGATATCCCCAGGTCGAAAAACGCAGCGCGCGCCGCGGCCTCGACGTTCGACTGCCGCGTCCTGCCCCGCGTCAAAGCGCGGGTGAGCGCTGGGACGTTCGCGCAGAAAAGCGCCCCCAATCCGAAGGCGGCCAGTGCGTCCACCGCAATCGCCCCGATGCTAAACACCTGGGGCGTGACGAGAAGAAACAGCATGACTGCTGCTAATGCCCCAAACCCGAAATGGTAAGCGACAATCCCGTAATTCCCCGATCGGTGCCTTACGGCGATGACGACTTCTGCGGATGTCTGCGCTTCCACCGCTTTGACTGCTTGCGCAGCTCGGCGCTTCGCATCATCACGGAAAAAATCGGCGTCGCTCATGGGGCAGCGACTGTACAACGCAAACGCCCCACCGACTAGCGAATGCTCAAAAATACTGATAGACAGCGATTGAGGTGGGTCGGGCCTGGTGAGAACCGTCCCTACACCAACCGAATATTCCTGGCGACCTTGCAGCATCGTTGCACATCGGATCCGGTAAGCCTATTCTGGTGCTATGTGCGGAGTAACCTTCTTTGAACGACGTGGGCTTGTTGGTTTGCTTCTTGGGCTGGCAGCGTGCGGGGGCGGCACGAAAGCAGGGGGTGGCACCGGCGGCAGCGCAACCTCTGGTACTGGTAGCGCAACCTCCACGACGGGAGGCGTAACTTCAAGTGCGGCGGGCGGCTCGGCGGGGACCGGCGCCGGAGCAAGCGGCGGGAATGAAGTTGACGCCGGCCCGTGGGATCCGGCGACCCAAAACATCCCTACGAGTCCGTTCATTGTTGTCGATCAGTTCGGGTATCGTACGAGCGCCGAGAAACTCGCGATCGCGCGAAGCCCCGTGCAAGGGTTCGACGCAACCACATCGTTTACGCCCAGCGCATCCGTGGATGTCGTGGACGTGACCACGGGCACTTCGGTGTGGACCGGAGCTCCCGTGGCCTGGAACGGCGGTGCCACCGACTCGTCCAGCGCAACGGGCTCCGGGGACAAAACGTGGTGGATTACGTTCAGCTCGCTGAAGACTCCGGGTACCTACGTAATTGTCGATAAGACGAACCACGTCCGCTCGTACGGGTTCCGTGTGGCTGATGATGTCTACGCAAACGCGCTCAAGGCCGCGCTCAAGATGCTCTACTACCAGCGCTCGGGCATCGCCAAGGAGGCAAAATACGCAGGTGCCGGATGGGCCGATGGCACGTCGTTCCCCGGCGACAAAACCTGCCTTTCTTACACAACCCAATCGAACCCCCAAGACGTCAGCGGTGGCTGGTTCGACGCTGGCGACTATAACAAGTACACGAGCTGGGCGGCGGGGTACATCATCCTCTTATTGCGCGCCTACATCGAGAACCCCGCGGCGTTCGACGACGCCGTGAACATCCCCGAATCGAACAACGGCGTGCCCGACATTCTCGACGAAGCTATGTGGGAGATCGACTTCTTGAAGCGCATGCAAGACGGTGCTGGGCCGAGTGGTGCTGTGTTGTGCGTCGTCGGCGAAACCGGCCAGACCGGCAGCAACACATCCCCGCCGTCGGGGTACGCGTGCACCTGCGCGTACGGCGACGCAACCACCAACGCAACCATCAATACCGCGGCAGCGTTTGCTTACGCGTCGAGCGTGCTCGGGACCATCCCCTCGCTCAAGACCTATGCCAGCGATTTGCTCACGCGAGCGCAGAAGGCGTGGACCTGGGCGCAAACCACCACCCCACCCGTCTTCTTCTACAACACTAACAAGCTCGCCGCCGGAGAGCAAGAAGGCGGTCCAACGGCGGTGCCAGGGAACCTTCTCAGTGCCTCCGCGCTGCTCTTTGCCGCGACAGGAAACGCAACCTACCAGACCTATTTCGATGCGAATTACAACGCCAATTCCCTCACGACGAATCTGGCATCGTATCTCGGCCCCTGGAATACGCCCGAATACGATGCCCTGCTCACTTATGCAGTCGCGACCGGGGCAACGCCAGCGGTCGCAACGGCGATCAAGAACGCCGTGCTTTCCGGCGTAAAGGGGGGCAACAACCTGCCGCGGTACCAGAACAACAGTGACGCTTACGGCGCCTATCTCGAGGCTTATCCGTGGGGCAGCAACCAAAACAAAGCCGCGCAGGGGAGCGTATTTACGTACATTCCAGTCTACGGGCTCGACGCCGCCGAGAATACGGACGCGCTCGCGGCGGCCGAGAGGTTCGTTCACTACTTCCACGGCCTCAATCCGCTATCGAAGGTCTACCTGAGCAACGTGAACGGCATTGGCGCGTCGAACTCCGTCACCATGCTGTATCACTCGTGGTTTGCCCCGGGAACCGTTTGGTCCATCGTCGGCGTCTCGACGTACGGCCCCGCTCCGGGTTACCTCGTCGGTGGCCCGAACCCCTCGTATGCGCTCGATCCCTGCTGTCCATCGAGCTGTGGGTCGCCTGCCAACAACGCCCTTTGCGTGCTTCCCTCGCCGCCGGCGAACCAGCCGCCGATGAAGTCGTACAAGGACTTCAACGACTGGTGGCCCGTTGATTCTTGGCAGGTGACGGAGCCGGACGACGGCTACCAGTTGCAGTACATCCGGCTGCTGTCGAAGTTCGTGGGCAAGTGAGGCACCTAGGCAGCGCTTTCAAGTCGTTTCCAGCCCGAGTACACTTCTTAGGTTTGTTACGAAATGCGAGTGATCAATTTTTGTAATCCCGCACATTCATACAAACATCGGATGACTCAGCTTATCGCACTTCCTTTCCCAACGGACGAATCACTTCCCCAGGCATTGCTGGTCCCGGTGGCACAAACCGAGCAAGCGCTTGGCAATGCCTCGAGGCGACAAAGAGTCGGCGATGCGACAGGGTCCATTAAGGAGCCGAATGCTAACTTTAAGGCTTATTCAGTCGAAATATTTGCCTAGTTTGCTTAAGCTTAGCGCCCATCTTACTCTAAAGAGCTCGTTGTTAACGGGCACTGTCTTAGCAACGGGCTGTCTTGACCGCCCCGTGGGCGAGTCAACACCCACAACCACGAACGTGGTCGTGCAGAAACAAGCAAACAATGCGATTACAGGCATTGACCTGCTGTTGATGATCGATAACTCCTCTTCGATGGCGGACAAGCAAACGACCTTGGCTGCCGCCGTTCCACGATTACTGGGCCAGTTGGTCCAGCCCAACTGCGTTGACGCCTCTGGCAATTCGCTCAACCCACCTGTGCCAGCGACCCTGGGCGTGGGTTGTCCGACCGGATCTGCACCCGAATTCAACCCCGTCAACAATATTCACGTTGGCATTGTGACATCCAGTTTGGGTGACCATGGAGCGAACTCGCTTTGCTCGCCCGGTGCACCTACGAACTATACGGATGACAAGGGCCAACCCGTACTACAGCCGCCCGACGTGAACGATATGGGGCATCTGGTTGGGACGCTGGCCCGCGCACAAACCGCTCCAACTAATGTTCTGGCTGATCCGCAATCGCAATATGCGACGATCCCAACGGACCCGTCGCCGGGAAACCCGTATGGCTTCTTGGCCTGGGGCAATTCGGACCTTCCCACCGATGTCGGCCAGCAGGATTTGACTGATGCCAGTAATATCTTCATGGACATGGTTATCGCGACGAACGAATACGGCTGCGGCTTCGAGTCGCAGCTCGAAGGTTGGTTTCGCTTCTTGATCGATCCTGTGCCGCCCATTTACCCATTAGCTTCGCCGGATCCCAACACCCACCAAACCAGGCGTGTGGGCAGCGACGACACACTCCTGCTCCAGCGCGCGGCGTTTCTGCGGCCCGATTCTCTGGTGGCGATTGTCATGCTAACGGACGAAAATGATTGTTCTGTCCGCGACACAGACGTGGGCTGGGTCTCCGCTAGCTCCGGTTCAATTTCGACTGGTTCGACTCAATGCGCCAGCAACCCCGACGACAAATGCTGCTACTCCTGTACCGCCGTCTCTGCGAGCGGTGTCGCGCCGGGCGGTTGCCCCAATACTTGTACTAAGGATCCCACGACCGGGACTTGGCCGGCTGGTGTAGATGACGGCACGAATCAGGCCAATGTCCGCTGCTGGAATCAAAAGCGGCGCTTTGGTATTGAGTTCATGTATCCAAAGTCGCGCTACGTGGTCGGGTTGACTAACAAGATGTTATGCCCGGATCAAGATTTCGGCGACATGGACTGCGACTGCACGGTTGCGCATTCAATTGGAGCCAGCTGTAACCCCGGAAGCCGCCAGCTACCCAATCCACTGTACAGCACTACCGTCGGGACTATGAACAATAACTCACCTCTGCAAGGCTATCCGCAATCGATCCCGAGGTCGGACAACTCGGCCATCTTTCTCGCCGGAATTATCGGCGTGCCCTGGCAGGACATTGGCTACCTCGATCCCACCAGCGGAAATCTTGTCTATATCCCGGTGACGGATCCCGCCTGGACCAGCGGTGCGGGCGGCAATCAACCCATCAATGTCGGTTCGACAGGCATTTGGGACATGATCTACGGCGACGATAATGCCAACATCTTTCCGCATGACATGCACATGATCGAGTCGTTGGTTCCGCGCGTGGCGGGAGGAAACGTTGACGGTAAGGCGGGTAGCGCAGACGTGATTCCTAACACGCTACCCTGGAGCGCCCAGTCAATTCCCGCTCCCGCTCCCGGTCCCATTGCTACCACCAACGCGAATCCCAATGGGGGTGAGTACAATACAGCGCTCGAAGACTTGGAATACGCTTGTATATTTCCTTTGGTGACACCTCGGGCCTGTGCCTGTAATACGGTAGCCTCCACCGCGTTGGCCAATTGTAAATATCTGAATCCGAATGATTGCTGCGATCAAACGTTCCAAGCCGACGGTGCTGGCACCGCGGTGGGTGTACCCAACTTCGACAAGCCCCTGTGCAACGGGACCACGCAAGTAGCCGCCAAGGGCTACCCGGGCCTGCGTGAAATTGCTGTATTACATGATTACGCCAATTCCAGCGCTGCGACTACGCAGGGTAATTCGATCGTCGCGTCCATCTGCCCGAATGATTTGACGTCTACATCCAGTAATCCTGGTTACGGTTACAACCCCGCCGTTGCGGCCCTCATCAGCCGCCTCAAGGAGAAGCTCAAGGGTTCTTGCCTGCCGAGGCCGCTGCAAGTCACGGTCAATGCAGACGGTTCGGTTTCGCTGCCTTGCAGCGTCGTTGAAGTGGTGCCGGGCAGTAATCTCAAGAAGCAGGACTGTGCGTCGTACTGTACTGCCGAGCAACGGGGCGTGCCCAGTCCGCAGATGACCGCGGCCGTATTGGATTCAATGAGAACCAGCAAAATCTGCGATGTTCCGGGGAACCCACCCTGCAGTACGATGTGTCTCTGCCAGCTTAATCAGGAGAGCGCCACGCCGCCCAACGCTACGTCCGACGGAACGAATCTCTACACGTGCCAAAACGTTGACAACGGTGACCAGGATAAACTCCCGGCCGGGTATTGCTACGTGGATCCCCAAAACGGAGCCGGCACCAACCCAGACATAGTGGCAAAATGTCCAGAAACGGAACGCCGCATCTTGCGTTTCGTGGGCAACGACCCGTCTGGTGGCGGCGTCGCGGTCCCGCTGCCCAACGCGATTGTATTCACGGCTTGCCAAGGCTCGGCTATTTCAGCGGCCGTCGCAGCTAGTGCACCCGTGGGGGATGCCGGACCGTAGCATCGCAAATCGAAGATGTTGAATGTTGCTGGCCAACGCGAGACCGTTTTGGTCTAAGCGGACACCAATCGGCTGTCAATTGGGCGTTTGGGCATCCGAACCGTCAATTCATTGAAGATATTGCCTTTCACGTATCGTATAGTATGTTGACTATGACAGTGCTAGCGCCACACCATACGGAAAGCTAAAATTGAAATGTCGAACAGTAATTGTGGGTTAAGCGCCCTTCGCATAGGAGCCGGGTTTTCATTGATGCTTGCGTTTGGTGCTTGTTCCGGCGGCAACTCTGGCGGGAACGCTGCGGCGGGTGGCACTGCCACAAGCAGCGGGGGCGCGACGGGCAACGGGGGATCTACCAGCACGAATTCAGCCTGTTCAGGGGCAGACCCGACGGAGTTTGCTCTGGTGCAGGCTTGGTTGAACAATACGACCGCCGTAAACGCGTTGCCGAGCTACGCGTACGCCAACATCAAGACCAATTTCGCGGCTGACGCCGCATTCGACAAGCTCGCCTGCTCTATTGCAATGAGTTGTGTCGAATTCGCGCCGATCGAAACGGACTGGTTGCGAAAATGCGAAGCTGTGCTCACATCGGCAATCGTTGCTGAAAGTTCGTACAATCCCGCTTCCGTGGTCGACTCTCCCGCCACTGACCCAACCGTGGGCTTGCTGCAAATTCGATTTAGCTCGACGGTGCACGACTACAATTACAACGGGCCAATGGCGAAGATGGCAGCCATTGGCTGCAGCTGGCCGTCGGAATTGCCAACCGAGGCAGATAACTCCACATGGTGGTCGTCTAACGGCCCCAATTATTTGACATTCATGCAAGATCCGGCGTGTAACATCGGGCTTGCCGCTTGGTACTACTTTTACAACGCTACGGCCAATGGTGGCGCAAGCAACTCGAACGTGGTCTGGATATCAAACTACTGTTCGGGACAAGGAATAGCCGGCAATATGCTCTACGGCCTCGACTCACATCTGGATGGCGGAAATAGTATCACGCGGTCAGGAACGGCTGGCACCTTGAGCTGGGCGAATCTACCGAGTGGCAGTGGCGATCTCGATTATCCCTGGGGCATCGAGTGCTGCGCTTGTGGTAGTCCGGCGGACTGTACATGCACGGGTTGCACCGGGCGCTTTGCTGCTTTCATGGGCATAGGCACGAGCGCGTCGCACCCGAGCCCGGACCCATTCCTAGAGACACTCGCTCCCGAGCCCACCAAGTATTGTAAATAGCCGCACTCCGCGTGCGTACCGGCTTCGGTCACGCCGCGGTCGAGTAACGGCCATCGCCGTGACAAGTGTCCAGGTGCCGAATCAACATAAAATACAACTATCGGTCAACTTAAGGTGAGTTGGTCCAGGATAATGACGCGCCGGATTCACGATCCGACCCATCCTTGCAGGCATTGACGACGACAACGCATCTCCCGGCGGGGGTTCCCGACGACTACGTGGGTTCGTGACAAGAGTATGTCAAAGAGCACGAATATCCGATCGCGTCACCAGTTCTAATAGTGAACACGACGCTGCGCCTCGTCGTCAGGAATGAATTGTGCTTCATCCGTGAAGGTTGCGGGCAGTCGCGACTCTAACTTCGAGCAAGCAACCGAAGTTGCTCGCAAGGTCGACTAAGTAGCCGGCTTTTTCTAAACCCGTGCAATGGTCCGTTATATCCATTTGAAGAGAGGGAGCTATGCGAAACCTGAAACGAAGTATGTTGTCTGCATTGTGCATAATGCCGCTAGCCTGCAGCGCTGGCATCGACGCGGATGGTCTGGCAAAGAATCAATCGGCCGCGACCTCTTGCGTGACACCGACTGCTGCAATGGTCATTACGACCAATACAACGCTGTGCGCCGGAACGTTCAGCATGAATATTCCTGCCGGCGCAGCAGCTATTACCGTGGGTGCCAATAATGTTACCGTTACTTGCAGTGGGACCACGATCCAAGGCACCGGTCCGGTCGGGCCCGGCGTGAGCCCCAACGTGGGCTTCAGTGTCATCGGGCAGAGCGGCGTGACACTGCTCGGTTGCACAGCCCACAACTTTCAGTACGGCGCCTATGTCCAAAATAGCTCGTCGGTTACTTTGGACAGCGTGCATTTCGACGACAATTATTCGAATCCTGGCGCGGATTGGGTACAAGACAGTATCCAGGGTGGCGGTGTACGCCTTGACAATGTCACCGCCAGCATCGTTCGCAACTCAAGTTTCGAGCGCAATTGGAACGGAATTGAATTGAGGGGCAGCTCTGGGGTAACGGTGAATAACAACGTCGCCGATCATAGTAACAATTGGGGCGCTCTCTTGGTCAGCGCCAACAATAACTCAATCACCAACAATGATTTCTCCTGGGCCTACCGCGGCGGATTGTCCTATCCCACCAACTGGTATGGCGTCGACACCAAAGATTCCGCGGCGATTGTGGTGGACTCGGGTTCGACTGGCAATTTACTCCAAAACAACAACGCCAGATACAGCGGCGATGGCATATTCATTCGTGCAGTCATCGGCACTTGCGCCACGAGCAATAGGGTTATTGGAAACGACACCTCCTATAGCCCGCATAATGCCATCGAAAGCTGGTGTGCCGGCAATCAATTCACCAGCAATACCGCGTCTTTTAGCGATTATGGTCTGTGGCTGGGCGGCTCGGACAACGCAACGGTGGTGGGCAACACTGCCAACGGCAATCTGACAGACGGAATATCCATCCAAAATGCGCAGGATCGCCACACCGTTATTCAAGACAATATTTTGACGAACAGCGGACGCGCCGGTCTGTTCTTGGCGGGCCGCAACTATCAGAATTCTAACCCCCCGACGCCGGACATGAGCACGCTGTGGAACTCGAGCCAGATTCTCGTCCAAAGAAATACGTTCTCTGGCAACGGCTATTACGACGTGTACATAGCGTCCTCGCGGGACGTCGTGCTGGCTTCTAACAGTCTGACTGCGTCTAAGCTCGTTTATGGCCCGGAAACGGGGGTTATATCCTCGCTCGGCAGTTTCAGCGGCGCCACGGCTCGTACGGTGCCCACCGCCGCACTCGCCAACCCGGGCAGCACTGTGCCACGCAATGTGGCCACCACTTTTGACGCGTCGGGATCCAAGCTGTCTTCGTCGGGTGGGACGTTGGCTTATACCTGGCTCTTTCAGAGAAGTGACGCTGTGTTTAGTGCCGATACCTTGCCTGCACTCATCTTCGGCGGTTCCGGCCCGTCTAAAAAGGCAGTCACTTTCACCGATCCCGGTAGCTACACGGCCGACGTCACTGCAACCGATGGTTACCTAGGCGCAATAGCGTCGCGTGATTTCTACGTTGTGCCCACCGGCACACGCGTCGGTGAAACGGCCGCCGTTTGGACCAAGCTGTGTAACTCGGCTGAACCGAATTGCATCGGAACCTTTGTGGATGATCCTAGCGGCATTGAGGGCACATCTGTTCATTTGAATACGAACGCGGCTTTCAACTTTGGGGCACTCACTCCAATCGCTAAGAACCTCAATTTAAACGCGACCTCAAAGGGTTACACTAAGTTCGGATTCTTCGTCAAAGGCCTGGCACCGAATGGCTGGCAGTTTGATGCTCCGAATCCCCAACTGCCCGTCGTTGTGCTTGGCAGCGCAAGCGGTACCCTCAGCTATGAGCCGAGCTCGACTTTGTTGCCCAATTCGCCGACGGCTTGGGTTTACATTGAAGTTCCGCTAACTCCGACTGCTGGCAGCGGTTGGACCCTCACCAATGCTGGAGGTTCGTTATCTCAGGTCAATTGGATCGAAATCCACGCGGACACCTGGAACTCAGGCTTCGACTTGTGGTTCGACACGGTAACGTTCTACTAAATTAGCAGCCCGAAACTTGCCACAATCGGTGACCTGCGTCTCATGTGGGTCACCGATTGCTCGTTCGACACCGCTACATGTGCGCCTGACGCTCAAACCCTTTGGCCATGGAACGTGCCCGGTGAGCGTGGGCGGCAACGTCTCGTTCTAGTTGTCGTTGAATACGTCGGATCTCAGCTTCGGTTAATTCTCTGGGCTCGACGATGAACCCCAGGGCGTCTGCACCTTCTAGTATTATTTCGGCGATTATGCGCTCGGCACTTTTGGCGCCGGTACCGGCAGGTGCATCCTCGCGGTAGGCATCCAACTTGGTGGCTACTTCATCTAGGTCATGGCGTAACAACGCAAATACATGATCCAGCGACTCCAACGTGTTCACGAGATGGGTCAGACAACGGCGACGTGTCTCGAACGACTCCTGCCACTTGGGCATTTTCCATGCGGCTCCCGCTGCGTGAATGGCCCGTACGGTCAGCCAACGGCGCTCGCTGTTGGTAGGCGACTTTTCGGCGAGCTTGAGCATCCGTTGAAGTGTCTTTGTCCAATCCTCCGTCCACCCGGTATTTTCGATGACGTAGGCCAGCCTCATGAGCAACCGTTGAGATACGCACCAATCGCTTTCCAACTGTCCCCGTCCAATGAACCGGTGGGCTGCATGTAGGAACTTGGTGGATTCCTGCTCGTATTCCCTACCTGAGACCCAGGCGCGCGGAGCCTCAATTGGCCTAAGCCCGGGCTGTCTTTCGATGCGCTTTGACATGATTCGACTGGCCCCCAAAACTTCGCTGCAACATTCGGGGGGAGCTATCGATATGTACACCCCCAAATGTTTCGTTATCGTAAATAATCCAAATAAATAATCCATGAAGACTAACGGGAGTCCTCCCAGCCGGTAACCTGAGCCACGTCATTTCAACCGGATACGTCGGTAACCCGCACGTTAGAATTTCACTGCTAACCCGCAGGTTCACTACGCCCTTCGGGCGTTCCTCGCTGCGCGAGGACCGTCTACCTCCGTGAAAATGTACAGCGTGCTGTACTTTTTCACTCCGGTTCGTTGCGACGTTTTTATTATGTTGGTTGTTTGGGCCCCGGCCCAGCCAACTGTATTCTGAAAACTTGACTCATTTGCATCAAGTCTCACCCCATAAGTACGCTAGCGAGCTCTCGGAGAAAGAAGCGTTTCTCGGTGAATTTTGGGGGCCTTCGCTGATTTATTGTTGTTCTATTTCTCACGGTACCGTCGAGTTAATCGCTTGCAAAAACGCACAAGCCTCCGAGCCGTGACTGTGTTTCAATGTTTCCAGTTGCCTGGAAACTTCGACGGCTCGCCACCCCATGGTGATTCGCGCCGTTGAATATGGTTTAGTTCACCGAAACCGAGAAGCTGTAGTTGTCGTACGGTAAACCACCCGATCGAATTTCATCGCCTGCCTGGACCGCGTACAGATACCAGGAATTTTGCAGATAACCCCGGGATTGGGCGTCGAGAAAGAATGAGAGGAGGTCAAGGTTAGTAACGGACGTTACCATCGTTGGTTGAATCAAATAGGCGAGGTAAGTCCAGCTGTAGCTGCCGCCTCCCTGAGCAAACGTCCAGACTTCCCAATTATATCCGCTCAAGTTGACTGACCCCAGGTCGTATTCCCAACCATGAGCATTCTGGTAATCGAGCCAGATCATCAACTCTAGGCCGCCATTGAACCCGCTCGTTCCGCACGAGTTATTCTGGCAGAACCAAATGTCGTAGGCCACGTCATATTGGTCGGCGTTGGTGCCTCCCACACTGAAGTCCCAGCTGCTAGTAACGCTGGTCAAGGCGCTGACCTGCATGGGGAGCTTGCTGCCGGGGCTGGTTGTGCCGAAGGAACTCCCGTAGAGCACATTCGGGTAACTAGCCACGGTATTTCCGCAATTGGGTCCCTGAGTGACGCTGAAAGCGCCGGTCGTGGCGTTGACCGTCATGCACTGAGTCCCCGGGCAGCCCGATTGATTCCAATAATTGGTCTCCACAATATAGGATCCGACGGTCACATTTTTGTACGGATCGCAGGTATTGACGACCGGCTGCCCTGCATCCATGTTGGGCCCTGCGTCACTTGCGCCAGCCACGGCTTGTCCTGCTGAGCCCGCTGGAGCTTTGCCACCTTTGCCTGCTTGGCTAGTAGTTGGGATACTGCTGGAGCCACCGATGCTGGAGCCACCAATGCCCGCGTAAACGTCGGACAAGTCGCTGCGCGAGCCGCACGCGATAAAGCAACCGACGGCGGAGAGCCCTAAGCAAGCCAACACAACACAAGGAGAGCCAAGGCTTCGAGTCATAGCGAACGTGATTAACGCACGAACACCGGGGTCATGTCCATCTTGGCGCGCAGGGGCCCGACCCTGCGCGCGGCTCTTTGTTGAGTATATTTCGAGACTTCTGAGTTTTTCGCGGGCAACTAGCTAGGATCTCCTCGTAATTCGGATGGGTGCGTGCCGCTGCACCATCAAAATAAACCTTGACAGCCGCCAACCCGCACGTTCAAGCCGAGCAGTCATATCCCGAAAGAGAACTTGTGCAGTAGCATCATGGGAGCTGCCTTTTTGTCGCTTTTATTGCCGGCAATTTCACGCGAGATGGGTTTCGAGGAGTACGGACGAGTTATATATAGCTTTGAAGTGAGACACGCGTATGCCGTCACCAATTTTCCATTGGCATTGCATGAAGGACTTAATTAGGATCATTTTATCCCTGGCAGTTCTTGGGACTCTCCCAAGATTTGCGTGGGCTGACGACACCAAAGCAACCCCGGTGGGATTCTGGAAGACCATCGACGACAAGACTGGCCAGGCGCGGTCGATTGTAAAGATCGTCGAGGTAAACGGTGAATTGCGTGGGAGGATCGCGAAATTGCTGGCACCGCCCAAAGACGATCCCGACCCGATCTGCAAGAAATGCACGGGCGATAAGAAGAACAAGCCGGTGCGAGGTCTGGAGTTTCTTTGGGGATTCAAGCGTGAAACAAAAGGCTGGAGCGACGGCTATGTGCTTGATCCCGAAGAGGGTCGAACTTATCACGGCAGCCTGCAGGTTATTGACGGCGGCAAACGCATTAAGCTATTTGGTTACGTTCAAGTGATCATCAAGCTAGGGCGGAGTCAGATCTGGGAGCGTGTGTTGCCCAGTGACTATGGCTTGTAACCCGCAGCACCGGGTTTCGCTGGTTGCTGTCTTTAGCCCCCTTAAATGGAGCGAACTACGGGGTAGTGCCCGGGGCTGTAACGTTACGCCCCAAAAAAGAAACGTTGGTAATTTGCCCTGCATTATGCGAATCGCAAAACACACTATTGCGGCTTCACTAGAGCGCTTTATGAATCGTAAAGAAAGCTGCTCTAGTACACAAATGAGTACCCACATTGGGGCCGGCAATTAGGGAGAATTAGCGATGTATGAGTATCGACACCTTGCAACATTTGTCATTACTGTCAGCGCGTTTGGGTTGGATGCCTGCTCGAGCAGTAGCACTTCGGGAACCGGCTACAGCTACACGGGTAGCGGTGGCACACCATCCAACGGCGGCGCAGGCGCAGGCGGCGGCGCAGCTGCCAGTTGTCAAGCAGCGGGAACTTTGACTGTTACGAACCAAGACATGACCGCCTATCTCATAGATGGAACAGCCAATCCCACATTGACCTTGTGCCGCGGAAATACCTACACCTTCGCTGTCAATGCCACGGGGCATCCCTTCTACATAAAGACCGTTCAGGGCGCAGGCACTGCCAATGCATACAGTACGGGCGTGACCGGCAACGGGACAGAAATGGGAAATATCACTTTCGTCGTGGATTCTACTGCTCCGAACACTCTCTTTTACGACTGCTCAGTACACGCCGTCATGACGGGGGCAATTAATATCATTAATTGATTATGTCAGTAAGTCAACCGGTGGTCCGCACAGGGAGCGAAGATCCGTAGCTGACAATCGCCAGGTACCTGGCGTCAGACGCGATTCGCTGAGAACAAATGCCCACCCAAACATTTGTCACCCATTTCCGCGTGCTGGACCCGGCGCACATGCTGACCCAACCGCAAACGCTGAACTGGCTCGTTGCAGCACATACGCGCGCGGAAAAAACACGGGCAGCACACAATCGGACGCCCTTCGATGAAGCTTCGTTTCGAGAGCGAATGGCCAGGGCCCTAGCACGTTTTGGCTGCGGTGAGGACAAGATCGCGTCGCGAGGCTTCGAGCTGGTTGACGGCACCCACACTACCTGGGCTGACATGCAGATCTACCGGCTCGACGCGCAGCCGCAAGGCGAGGGTATGTTGAGTCGCACGCGACTTTTCAGCGAGGTCGCGAACAGTGCCTTCGAGCGCTTTTACATACAAGAGGATCGGCCACCCTCGGATCTCTTGCACGTCACTTGCACCGGCTACAATTCGCCGAGCGCTGCACAACGCCTTGTGTCGAAGAATGGCTGGGGGCGGCACACTCGCGTCACTCACGCGTATCACATGGGTTGCTACGCCGCGCTACCGGCGCTGCGTATCGCGGAAGGCTTCATTTCGGCACCGAACGCTTTGCGCCCCGACGGTCCGCGTCAAGTCAACGTGGTCCACACAGAACTTTGTTCTCTGCACATAAATCCACTTCTTCACACGCCTGAGCAGTTCGTAGTGCAAACGCTGTTTGCCGACGGCCTCATAACCTATTCAGTTTGCGACGCGTCCGCCCACCGCGGCGTGCTGGCATTGGAGCTACTCGCCCTAGCCGAAGACGTTATCCCCGACTCGACCGAGGCCATGCAATGGCTCTGCTCCGATTGGGGCATGCAGATGATATTGGCACGTGACGTCCCCGAGCGCCTCATTACAGTACTCGGACCTTTTATCAAACAATTGTGCGATCGAGCGAGCCTGACTCGGGCTGAGCGTGCCGAGGCGCGATATGCCATCCATCCTGGTGGACCAAAGATTCTCGACCGTGCGCAAGCACTGCTCGACCTCCGGAACGAACAAATCGAGCACAGTCGCGAGGTTCTATTTTCCCGCGGTAACATGTCGTCAGCCACGTTGCCTCACGTGTGGATGAGGATGATGGCCGACGAGCGCGTGGCCGAAGGGCAGATCATCGTGAGCGCAGCGTTTGGACCGGGCCTCACCCTATGTGGCGCGGTGATGCGGAAGGTCATGACGTGACGGTCCTCTTGGCCACTTTCCCAGTCGGCTTGCAGGCTCTGGCCACGTTGGCCGACGAGCTCTATTTTCATAAGCAACGCGGGCTTCCGCGCTGGGAACGTATTGGGCACCCGCTCGACACGCTAACGGTGCTCGCCTGCTACGCGGTCGCTCTTGCGCTTCCGTTCACGCAAGCGTCGCTACGCCTGTACGCAACCCTGGCGGCGTTCTCGTGCCTTTTCGTGACGAAAGATGAGATCGTCCACGCGAAGCATTGTGAGCCTTTCGAACATTGGCTCCATGCGTTACTATTTGTGCTTCACCCAATCACACTCGCGAGCGTGGGTTACCTCTGGATAAATCAAGCTCGGACGCTTGTGTTCGGGCTCGGGGCGATCACTTTATCTTTCGGCCTTTACCAAACACTCTACTGGAACACCTCGTGGACAAGGACAATTCGCAAGCCATAAATAACCAGTTTTACGACCAACTTGGTGATCGCTGGTACCGCGCTAATGACGATCCCGTGGCGCTGCTGCGCGCCGAGGCCAGACTCCGAACCCCCTGGGTGTCATCTCGCTTACGCGAGCGCCACGGCGGTCGGGCACGCCTGCTCGACGTCGGCTGTGGCGCCGGCTTTCTTTCCAATGCACTGGCTCGCGATGGCTTCGACGTGGTCGGGCTCGACTCATCGGAAACAAGTTTGGCCGTGGCACGCCGTTACGACGAAACGAAAAGCGTGCACTTCGATGCCGGCGATGCCTTGGCATTGCCCTATCCAGCGGAGTCCTTCGACGCCGTTTCTGCGATGGATTTCCTGGAACATGTCGAGGATCCCGCAGCCGTCGTAGCGGAAGCCGCGCGCGTGCTCCGTCCTCGGGGTACGTTCTTCTTTCATACCTTCAATCGCAACCCGCTGGCGTGGCTCATCGTGATCAAAGGCGTCGAGTGGTTCGTGAAAAATACGCCACCCAAGATGCACCTGCTCCGACTCTTTGTGAAACCCCAGGAGCTTCGCGCCATGTGCGTGAATCACGGGCTCATTGTGGTCGAAGTTCACGGCTCCGCTCCAGTGGTGTGGTCCAAGGCATTCTGTCGTATGCTTGCCACAGGAGTAGTTCCTCCAGATTTTCAATTTCAGTTCACGAACTCGATGTTACTGGCATATACCGGCTTCGCAGAGCGCGCTCCGACCTGCAATGAGTTTGCTCAAGTCCCGCGTGCTGCTCGTAGTTCTTTTTCGCCCGCTATTGACCGGGGTAGCCAAGAATGAGGCGCTGTTTCTGTTTCTGCAACTCGTCGAGCGCCAAGTGGTCCTTTTCGATGCGTTGGAAGAGGCGTCCTTCGTCCGCACTCACGACTTGGCCGCCGCCGGCAGCGTTTCGCACCTGATTGATGTGACTTTGCGGGAAGCCCGCCAGGCGGATTTAGGTGAATTGCTAGAAAAGACGGCCACTCGTGTGGTGTTGACTGCACATCCAACGCAGTTTTATCCAGATGCCGTTCAAAGCATCATTCAAGATTTGTGTGCGGCCTTGAATCGTAATGACACCGCCCAAGTGGAGCGCCTCTTGTTGCAAATGGGCAAGACTCGATTTTCGAATCGTGAGCGCCCCACACCGGTGCATGAAGCGCGCGGGATACTGGGTACGTTGGAAGGAGTGTTCTACAACGTGTTGCCCGACATCGTTACTCGAATACTCGCGGTAGCTCATGGCCGTGCGCAACTCGCTCAGCACTTGCCCCCGTTCCCTAACCTTCAAGTGGGCTTTTGGCCTGGTGGGGACCGCGATGGAAATCCCTTCGTCACAGCGTCAGTCACATTGGAGGTGGCACGCCTGCTCAAGGAAAGGGTCCTTGAGCGACACTATGCGGCGGCCGGAGCTCTTGCCCGGCGCCTCACTTTCGACGGGATTCACGAGAGGATGCTGGCCATCTTGGAGCGTCTGCGGGTTACCTGGCTGAACGCGACGGACCCTGACGACCAGCACTTATCTCATGCTACAAATTCGCGCATCGGCCCGTATGCCACGGCCAGTGAACTCCAACAGGAACTTTTGGTGCTGCGCGACTCAATTACGCGTGACCATCAAAGCCTGTTCTTGGATGAGGTCGATGATTTCATAGTCAAAGTGCATTTGTTTGGATTCCACTTTGCGTCAATCGACCTTCGCCAAAGCAGTGACATATTCTTCTCGAGTTTGCGCGAGCTCGTCGAAGTCATGGGCGCGAAACTGGACCTTGCCAAAATTGATCGTGACACAATACAGAATGCTGAATCTGCCCAGGAAGTTCCATTAGCCCTACTTGAACGGATCCTGAACAGCGGCAAAGTCCTGCCGATCGAGCCGCTCGCTCGGTTGTCCCCGCTCGTTCGAGATACCCTGGAAGTACTGCACCTGGTGCCAGAGATTCAACAACGTAACGGAGAACTCGGGCTTCATCGTGTCATCATCAGTCACACGCGAGGGCCAGAAGATCTGTTAGTGGTGCTGATCCTTGCTCAGTTTTCCGGGCTCTTTGCAGGGGATGGCCGCCTCGACATTGTCCCTTTATTTGAGTCGATCGAAGCATTTGGAGCATGCCGAGGCCATCCTCGGTCGATTGCTCGAATTACCGGTGTATCGAGCCGCGTTGGAGCGACGTCGCCAACGACAGGTGGTGATGGTGGGTTTCTCCGATGGCACCAAGGATGGGGGTTACCTCACAGCCAATTGGAGCATACGACAAGCCAAACGTCGGCTCACCGAGCTCGGTCGCCGCCAGGGTATCACGCTCGTGTTCTTTGATGGTCGCGGGGGCCCGCCGGCGCGCGGCGGCGGCAATACGCATCGCTTCTACCAATCGCGCGATGCCAATATCGAACAATTGGAAACGCAGCTAACTATTCAAGGTCAGACCATCAGCAGCAACTTCGGTAATGCGGAGATGGCACGTTACCACATCGAACAATTGTTCACTGCCAACCTTGAGAATCTCCTGTTTCCAACCCAAGGCGAAGATCCCCCTGCTCAATTCGTGCCCTTAATGAATGAGCTGTCAACGCTATCCTTTCAGGCCTATCGTGAACTGCGCGACGATCCGAATCTCATCAGATTTCTCGACGAGAGTAGCCCGCTACCGCTGTTTGACCATTTGACCATTGCCAGTCGCCCGGTGAGTCGCCATTTTTCCCAAAGCCTTGAGCTCACCAATCTGCGGGCGATTCCCTTCGTCGCCACCTGGAGCGTTCTGAATCACTCGAGAATGCGATTGAGATCTTGACTGCGCGGCGTTAGCCCTTTATCCGCAAGCCAAGTCTCATCGAAGAGTCGACTTTGGTAACGTTGACCGCCGTCACAAATGAATGTCACAACGCGTGCGCCGCGAGACAGTTCGCGTGCAACGCGCGCCGCGGCCCAAACATTGAGCGCCGATGAGCTACCCGCGAATAATCCTTCTTTGCAGACAAGCCAATGCGCCATTTCAACGACGTTCTTGTCTGCAACGCGCTGGGCATCATCGATCATTGCTCGTGCAAAGTTCTGCGTAATTCGCATGATGCCGATCCCCTCGGTTATCGAGTCGCCCTCAGTCTTCATCTCGCCTGTTTTGATGTACGAATAGAGTCCGGATCCGTGTGGGTCAGCGAGCACCACTCGAATAGCTGCCCTTCTTTCTTTCAGGTAGCAAGAGGTCCCGCCGATTGTCCCGCCCGTGCCACTAGACATGACAAGCGCGTCAATACGTCCTTCCGTTTGCAACCAAATCTCTGGACCCGTCGTTTCGTAATGCGCCTGCGCGTTAGCTGGATTCTCAAATTGATCGGTCCAAACGGCGTTCCTGAGTTCACCACCCAAGCGCTTTGCCGTATGATAGAAGTGATTCGGATCTGAGAATTTGGTGGCTTTCACCGTGCGCACCTCCGCCCGCAATGCGCGTAAGGCTGCGTACTTTTCCGGCGATTGATTGTCGGGCATCACGATGATCGCGCGGTATCCGCGAGACAACGCCAGCATTGCCAATCCAATCCCCGTGTTGCCAGCGGTGCCCTCGACAATTATTCCCCCGGGTCGCAGCGTACCCGCAGTTTCAGCCGCTTCGATCATGTATTTGGCAGCCCGATCCTTGACCGATCCACCAGGGTTTAGGTGCTCGGCTTTGCAAAGAATCTCTCGGCCCAAAGCATCTGAAAGCTTCTCGAGCAAAATAAGCGGCGTATTGCCGACGCATCCGGTCACTCCCACGCGGATTTCGCTACTGTCCGTCATTACAGACGCCGGATAGTACCCTGTAGGTCACATTGCAACGACGATTCACCGATGTCTGACCGTGCTTGTGCGCAAGCCAAAGGACACGAAGTGAACAGCCCACATTGAGCCGGCTTGCTGGAATGAACCCTATGGAAACAGCCAGATGGGCCAATTTACAATCCCAGGATGTAACGGTGCGGGGGTGGCGGTACATCGCTGCAAGTATTACATGTGGTTGCTGGATTGAACATTGCTAGGCGAAATCCCGCCAGATTTATGTCACTCCTATCAATCCCCAACCTTCATCGACGGTACGACCATGCGTTACGTGATTGCCATATTGAGTCTAGTTGCGGTGCTGGCCACATTAGCTGGGGTCAAGGCCTCTCAGATTTCGATGTTGATTGGAGCTGGGAAGTCTATGCAAAAGGCCGGTCCGCCTCCCGAGGTGGTAAGTACTGCTCTGGTAGAGCAACAAACGTGGGAAGGAACCCTCACCGCGGTTGGCAGTGTGGTGGCGGCCAAAGGAGTCGCGCTCAGTAACGACGCGGCCGGGGTAGTCACTCGCCTTTATTTTGAATCCGGTGCTGCCGTGAAACAGGGGCAGATTTTGGTCGAGCTTGACGCCAATGTCGAGCGGGCCCAGCTCGCTTCGATCCGTGCCCGTAGAGACTTAGCTGGTACGTCGCTACAACGTACGCGGGCACTGGTGAACTCTGGTACGGTTGCGCCAGCACAATTGGACACGGATGAATCCGCGCTCAAAAGTCTGACCGCCGACGAGAGCGCGATTGGCGCACAGATCGGCCGAAAAGTGATTCGAGCTCCTTTTAGCGGCAGGCTGGGCATTCGCGCCGTAAATTTCGGTCAATATCTGGCGCCGGGCACCACGATTACCGTGCTTGAGGCAATCCAGACTGTGTATGTTGACTTTACATTGCCGCAACAACAAATCGGCAGTCTCAAAGTTGGCATGTTGGTACGCGCCTCAGAACCGGGTCACGATGCCCCCCTAGCGGCGGGTACCATCAGCGCCATCGAACCTGCCGTCGATACGGTTACGCGATCTGTCAAGGTTCGCGCGAGTCTGCCGAATAAAGATGAGAAACTGCGATCCGGTATGTTCGTTACGGTGGCGGTTGTCCTGCCCGAGCAGCAATCGGTGGTGGCGATTCCTTCAACCGCCGTCGTGCACGCCTCATTTGGTGATTCTGTTTTTTGCGTGGATAACAAAAATGCCAACGGATCAGCAGACAAACCCGGCAAGATCGCCCGTCAACAATTTGTAAAGCTTGGAGGCTCGCGAGGAGATTTCGTTTCCGTCTTAGCCGGCGTAAAGCCCGGGGAGGAGGTTGTGACTGCGGGCGCATTCAAGCTAAGAAACGGTATCCGCCTCGCCGTCAACAACAACGTCATGCTGGATCCCAAGCTCTCACCACAACCCGAAAACCGCTGAGAGTCGCAGGTGAACGTATGAAGTTTACGGACTTATTCATCCGCCGACCGGTCCTCGCGATTGTGGTTAATCTAGTCATCGTAATTGCTGGCCTGCAAGCCATTCGCTCCCTCAATGTCCGTCAATACCCGAAGCTCGAAAGTGCGACGGTCACCGTGCGTACCGTATACGTCGGAGCGAACGCGGATCTGGTGAGGGGTTTTATTACTACTCCCCTCGAGCGCGCGATCGCCGCCGCGGATGGGATTGATTTCATTGAATCGCAAAGTGTTCAGGGTCTCTCGACGATCAACGTGCGGCTGAAACTGAACTTCCCAGCTTCAAATGCCCTTTCCGACATTAGCGCGCGTGTCAATCAGGTGCGTGCGGATTTGCCGCCGGAGGCGGAGATACCTGCCATCAATATCGAGCCGTCGGATTCAAGAATTGCGGCAATGTACCTGAGTTTTGGGTCGAGTATTCTCGAAGACAATCAGGTGACAGACTATCTGATTCGTGTAGTGCAACCACGGTTATCCGCGATTGAAGGCATCCAGCGCGCTGAGATACTTGGAGGTAGCGCCTTTGCGCTGCGGGCCTGGCTAAAGCCAGAGAAAATGGCAGCACTAAACGTCAGTCCGGCGCAGGTGCGCCAAGCGCTTGCGGCAAACAACTCCCTGTCGGCGGTCGGGGAAACCAAAGGTCAATTGATCCAGGTGAACCTAACCGCGACTACCGACGTACAGAATGTTGAGGGATTCAAGAATCTGGTTATTCGGGAACATAAGGGCACGCTGGTACGTCTGCGCGATATCGCAGAGGTGGTCATGGGCGCCGACACCTACGAGCAAGATGTACGCATGTCGGGCCGCAAAGAAGTGTTCATGGGGGTTTGGGTATTGCCCAACGCCAATTCACTCGACGTCATCTCGCGGGTGCGTCATGAGGTGGAGACGATCAAGCAGGCATTGCCCAGTGGAATGCGCGCGACGGTCGCGTTTGATTCCACCAATTACATCAATAGCGCCGTCAAGGAGGTAACGCACACTCTGACGGATACCGTGCTAATCGTTATTGTCGTCATTTTCCTGTTCCTCGGTTCCCTGCGCACGGTCCTGGTCCCGCTGGTGGCCATTCCTGTATCGCTGATTGGCGCCGTGTTCTTGATGCAAGCATTTGGCTTCACCATCAATCTACTAACGCTCTTGGCGATTGTGCTATCAGTCGGGTTAGTCGTTGACGACGCGATCGTCGTTGTCGAGAACGTAGAGCGGAATATCCGCCTGGGCAAGACACCCATGCAAGCCGCTTTTGCCGGCGCGCGGGAGTTGATCGGTCCGATCATCGCGATGACTATCACGCTGGCGGCTGTTTATGCCCCAATCGGTTTTCAAGGTGGGCTCACGGGGGCGTTGTTTCGCGAATTTGCCTTCACGCTCGCGGGGGCCGTGTTCATATCCGGAATTGTAGCCCTGACTCTGTCGCCAATGATGTCATCTCGCCTGCTACGGGCTGAACGTTCACCGGGCTGGCTGCCCCGGCATATCGACCTCGGCTTCGAGGCATTCAAACGGATTTATTCTCGCATGTTGGACGCTACGCTCAGGACTCGACCGGCGGTTTATACAGTGTGGATCGCACTGGCTCTGATGACAATTCCACTCTATTTGTTTTCCCCCGCCGAATTGGCTCCCTATGAAGATCAGGGTGTTGTATTCGGCGCCATTGACGTGCCCGCCAACGCGACTCTCGAGCAGCTCACCCCATATACAGCACAAGTAAATAAGATATTCTCGAGCATGCCTGAATTTGCCCAAAGCTTTCAGATAACCTTCCCCAACGGCGGTTTTGGGGGCGCATTAATGAAGCCCTGGGAAGAACGCAAACGGACTATATTTCCAATTCAAGAGGAGTTGAGCAAGAAAACCTACAGCGTGGCGGGGATTCGCGCGCCGGTGTTTCTGCCTGCGGCCCTACCAAGCGCCGGTTTCTTCCCAATAGAATTTGTAATTGCCTCTACGGCAGACCACGAGGAACTCCTAAAATACGCACAACAATTAGTGCAGGAAGCCGTCAAGAGTGGTCAGTTCGCATTTCCTCCTGTCATGGACGTGCGGATTGATCAGGCTAAGAGTGAGATTGTGATCGACCGCGACAAGGTGGCTTCGATGGGCCTCACATTGCAGCAAGTGGGCGCTGACTTATCCTCGATGTTATCCGGCAATTTCGTGAATCGATTTAGCATGGACGGGCGTAGCTACAAAGTTATTGCCCAGGTCGAACGCGCGGGGCGTTTGACGCCGGATCAATTAAGCAATATTCATATCACGGGACCGGGCGGCGCGCTCATTCCACTCAGCTCTATTGCGACGATACGTGACGGCGTCGAACCGAGGTCGCTCAACCGCTTTCAACAGTTGAATGCCATTAAGATCTCAGGCGTCGCGCCTCGATCCGTCGATCAGGGTCTGAACGTATTTGAATCTGCGGCTAGGCGGATACTGCCCGCGGGGTCGCGGTTCGACTACACGGGGGAATCTAGGCAATTGCGTCAGGAATCGGGGAAATTCCTGCCGGCAATGGGTCTCGCTATTGTGCTGATTTTTCTGGCGCTTGCGGCACAATTCAACTCATTTAGAGATCCCTTTGTTGTCCTTGCCGGTTCCGTCCCTTTGGCGATGTTCGGAGCATTGATCTTTACGTTCCTCAAGTTCTCCGGACCGCCGGGGACGCACTTTCCACTCACGCAAGGCTGGACCACCACGCTGAACATTTATTCCCAAGTTGGGCTAGTCACGCTGGTGGGGCTGATTGCCAAAAATGGCATTCTGATTGTCGAATTTGCAAATGCCCAACAGGCGGCGGGCTTGAGCAAGCTAGACGCTGTCCGCGCCGCAGCGGCCACGCGTCTGCGGCCTATTTTGATGACGACGGTTGCTACCGTTGCTGGTCATTTCCCGCTGACGCTCGTCACCGGGCCCGGCGCCGTCGCAAGAAACTCGATAGGGATTGTGTTGGTTGGTGGCATGACGATTGGCACGTTATTTACGTTATTTGTTGTGCCATCCGTATACGTTCTCATCGCCCAAGATCATCGACGCGGAATCAAAGATAGCGAGCCTGCCGAAGAGCCACCACGCGATGGGCACTACAGCGATGTAAGGGAATTGGTCCCACGGTTGGCAACCGGCGCCGTATTGCTGCCCTAATCTAATGCCACAGCTAGACGACAATTCAATCGACCCAATAGGTTACGCCGAAGACGATCATCGCGCCGAGTTTGTACACTCGCCGCGCACACAGCTGTTTGTTACGGATGCTCGCAGGGAGCTCGTGTTGCGGTTCCAGTCGTTCCTGACCCCAGGATTGATCGGGCTGAAGCGCAATGTTTTGCCTGGGATAATCCTTCAAAGTTGCGCGTTGTTCGTTGTTTTAGGATATATTTTCTTGCCTTCATTTCACGGAATGCTCGATGGCGTTGGGGTGCTTAAGGCGCGCTATGGCTACGTATACTCCGGGATATCGACCGCAGTCTTTGGGGGTATCATTCCGTATCTGTTCCTGATCGCAACCAAACGGGTGCCCAATGGAAGAGCTGCGGGTGAGTTTGCATTTTACTTGGGATTTTGGCTCTGGAAGGGAGTCGAGGTTGACGCCCTGTATCGACTGCAGGGTCTGATGTTTGGCAATACAGTGACTGTGCCCACCATTGCTGCAAAAACCTGTGTCGATCAGTTCGTCTATAACCCGTTGTGGGCGGCGCCGACTCAGGTCATCTTCTTTCTCTGGAAGGATGCTGGTTTCTCTTGTTCCAAAATGGTTCGTTGCTTGAAGCAAGAAACCCTTGCACGTAGAGTAGTCGTCATCTTGTTTTCTACTTGGATAGTATGGGTTCCGACGGTAACTACCGTTTATTCGTTGCCGAGTGCGCTTCAAATTCCGCTCTTCAATCTGGTGCTTTGCTTCTGGTGCTTGCTGCTGAGCTTCATCAGTCGCAGCACTTGTTAACTGAAGAAGTGTAGCTGCTTAGGTGACTCTGCCGGCGCTAAAAACCCGGATCCGGATCGGGGTTGCCGTTCAAACTTCCCACGACAGTGGATGGCGTTTTCGGTTGGGCTGAGTTAGCGGCAGGTTTTCGTTGACTGGTGACCTTTGCCACGACGGGAAGTTTGTCAGCAGCAGTAATTTGTTCACTCGCAGATAAACTTGTCGTAGCGCTTGGCACGGTCGGGGAAGAAGCCACTTGAGTTGTTGTGTAAGTTAGTGCTTTTGCGGTCGATTCAACCAGTGGGGAAAGCAATTGCATGGCAGATGCCGACTCGAGCGGTGCCCGCGTAATCTTCGCGTTGCCGCTTGTGGCCGGGGCATGCAAAATCCGCAACCCGAACAACGCTGCTGCGACGAGACCGAATGCGATGCCAACTATAGCCACATTTCGCTTGGAAATGTAAGTAGATCTGAGAGATACAGATTTCGTCATCGGCGATGGATGGCGAAATACTTGTAGTTGCGAGCTGCCTGTCGGAGGATAGCAAAACCACGTCCGGGCCGTCACCCTTAGGGGGCCGAACGCTTGCCAACTCGAGTTCCGTGTCGGAAATCCGAGCCACGTCGAGCACAAGACAGCAGTGCTCGATCGAAATATGCGAGCGCTTTGCCGCAAACGGATGTAGAGCGAGCGCCAGCTCAGCGACGTTTTGATAACGACGATTCGAATCTTTCTCGAGACAACGTGCTACGACGGAGTCGAGCGCGGGCGGAATGTCGGAACGGCCCTGACTTGGAGCGATTGGATCGTTTTCCAAAATCATCGCGGTGAGCTGAGTTAGTGACGGGGCGTTAAAGACCGGGTTTCCTGTCAACAACTCGTGCAGAACGCACCCAATGGACCAGATGTCCGTTCGAGCGTCAATCGGCTCTGAAGCGCGAATTTGCTCGGGAGACATGTAGACGGGTGACCCAATGGGTAGCATCGTGCGAATTAGCGGCATTCTCATTTCACCGACTGAGCCGGTCAACGCGACCTTGGAGATGCCAAAATCGAGCACTTTGATCAGATCAATACCGTGTGAGCGCTGAATCAGAAACAGATTCTCCGGCTTTATATCGCGATGGACGATGCCACCCACGTGGGCCTCGGCAAGCGCTTCGCACGCTTGCAGAACATAGTCGATGGCGCGCCTAATTGACTGGGGTCCGTCCTGAGTAATTACATCGAATAAATCCCTACCCTCGAGGAATTCCATGACTATGAATGGCGAGCCATCGGGCAGTGATCCGACATCGAAGACGCGTGCCACATGCTCGTTCTTGATCTTGACGGCCGCCATAGCTTCGCGCGAGAATCGCCCAACAACTTCCGGCCTCGCAAGCATCTCTGGTCGCAAAAATTTGAGAGCTACCTTGTCTCCAAGCTCGATATGGTTCGCGGCCACCACGAAACCAACCCCACCTTCGCCAATCAATTCGATAATTTCGTATTTGCCCCCCACGATCTGCCCACGCTTGAAGGGCAAAGCAAATCGGTCATCGACGCGAGGCCGCATTCCGCTGGTCGCAGACGCCCCCGATGCATTCCCGGGGGACGTAGTTTTTTCCTTGTTCATGGGATCCCAATCGTTTGCTTGTGTGCGCATTTGTTACCCCGTGATTAGGTTGCGCCTCGACGAAAATCTTTATGCCAGCTGCGTGTGGCGCGTACTTGATAGCATACAGGCCATTCAATCATCATTGTGCTACCTAACTGTCACCTTGCAACGAATCGAAGCATCGGCCAGCCAGCACAATGCGCCTGGCAAAACCCAAAGACCGGCACCAATCATAACCCAGTTGTAGTTGCCATAAGACTCCACGCTTTTGCCGATGATTGGAGACGCCATGATGTACACGAGGCTCTGCGTAACCATCGTGAAGCCGGCGGTTGACGGTACGGCCTGGCGCGGTGTTTGTGCGAGCATGTCGTTAGTTGCGAGAGTGTATAAGCCGCCAGCGCCCGCCATTGCTACGCTTCCCATGAGCACGCAGGCTTCGGGCCCGTGCGCAAACGGAACAGCGGCAATCATTGCGCACAATAGCGTGGCTAGCACAACGAGCCTGCATGGCGGACGCGTCGAGTAGGGGCCCCCATTTCCTAAGGCCCCTCTCAGGGAACCGTACTTGTGCTGTTCACATACGGCTCTTCAGGGCGACGGGTTGCTAACCCCGTCGTCGGCCGGTTTGCGACCTCCGCTATCCCAGTGCCAACGTGAGTTGCACCGGGGCGACCCTGCGCGCGGCTATCAGTCGGTAGCGTCGTTCCAATGATTCGAGCCCTCGTGCATCCCAATGGGAATTCGGAAGTGCCCGGTCCACTGTTGCCATGTGGCTCATCGCCCAAAAGGACTTGCGACCTTTGTAGACGTTTCGCCAAGCGCTCTTCGGCCAAATGCCGTGCTGAATTAGTTTCTGGGCTATCGTACGTCTGCGTTTCCACTGTTTGAGCTGAATAGCGCGCAACCGGCGTCGGATGTGCGCATCCAGGTTATGCAATGTCCTTTCGACCTCGGCGGAGCAGATTCCAAAGAAGCCTACCCATCCGATGAGATACTCGTTCACCCGGGCAATGCACGCTTTGAGCGTGTTTCCCCAGCTGCGCGGCGTAAGCTCACGGATTTTGCCGTCGATGCGTTCCTTGGAGCGCTTCGATAGTATCACTTCCACGTTTCCGTCCATCAACTCTCGCCGCAGACTGAAGCCGAGAAAGTGCCGCTCTTCGGGACGAGCCACAGCGCTCTTGCTCGCGTTCACCTTCAGGCGCAGCCGCCCTTCGATGAAGCTCGTAATACTCGCCATGACTCGCTGTCCGGCTCGTTCACTGCGGACGTAGATGTTCTCATCATCCGCGTAACGGACGAATCGGTGGCCGCGCCGTTCGAGCTCCCAATCGAGCTCGTCTAGCACAATGTTACTTAACAACGGCGAAAGTGGACCCCCTTGCGGGACGCCCTCGTCATTGCTGACCACCACGCCATCCGGCATCACAACCTTCGCTTTGAGCATCTTTCCAATGAGTACGAGCAGTCGCTTGTCTTTGACTCGATCCGCGAGTCTCGCCATTAACCGCTGGTGATGGACTCGATTGAAGAAATTCTCCAAATCAATATCTACCACCCAATCGTGCCCATCTTCTAGATACTCTTGCGCCTGCTGGATTGCCGTGTGACAACTTCGTCCAGGTCGAAATCCGTGGCTGTTCGGATGAAACTTCGGCTCGTACAAGGGCTCGAGTACCGCTCGTACCGCTTCTTGGATCGTCCGATCAATGACGTCAGGAATTCCTAGGCCACGATGACCTTTTCCGCCTGCCTTGGGTATCCACACGCGCCGGATATTGCCCGGCTCGTACTCTCCCTTGAGCAGTGATTCGGTCACCTTCGGGATGAGCTCCTCAAGATGCGCGCGCATCTCTTTGACGCTCTGCCCGTCTGGCCCAGGTGCCCCTTGGTTCGATGCCACGACTGCAAACGCTAACCGTAATCGCCCAGTGACTTCTTCCAGTGTCGCCGCTAAGACTCCTTCTTCTTTGCGCTTCGACTTCGGCTCCGCGTGCGCTCGAGAAACCCTTCGGTGGGCAACCCTTGCGCCGTCGGCCTCTGCTTTCGCATACTGTTCGGCTGTCTCGAATCGCAGTCCGAGTTGTCTTGGCTGTTCGTTGACTGGGACCGCCTCACCTCCCCCAGAGCTCTCGATTCCCTGGGTTTCAACCGGCTTTCGCCGGCCTTGTGGCTTTATGCAGTCCTCCGACTTCTGCCGGGTCATAACCTTTCGTCCTTCATCCTACGGGCTACCGCTTTCGCGGAGACCCGACAGATCTCACTGGGTAAGACCAACGAACTTCGTGTCGATCCCGTTGTCAATACGCACGCCGGCACCAACAAATATTGGACTTTGCTACCGTACGCTAGCTTATCCGCCAGGTGCGCCTTACGACACTTCACTTTCATTCGAGACCGCCACGCATCTATGACTTCTTTCAGACCTCCCCTCGCGGGCCTCACGACGTTGACTTCCCTTCGCGAGAGCCGTGGTGCTCCACAGCAAGGCCCTTGTCTCCTCGATGTCGGGTTCCCTCTGTCAGGGCCCCGGGTCTGGATTTTCACCTCCTGTTCGTTGGTCATGCCAGTCACACGTATTCGCGGACAACGTCCGCGAATACTAGGCCCGTGCCTCTATTCGATGCCGGCTGTGTCGGGCCAGCATCGACTTGATGCTGGCACATGGCTTACGAAACGCGTCGTGTGACGTCATGTCGTGTGACGTCATCGTGCCCTTCTGCTGCGGTATCACGCGGACTTGTGCCCGATGGTGCCACGGTCTTGTGCAGGCGATCAGCGGGGCTGATGACCTTACGCAGCACGGCAGGTGTCACCTGTACGTACCAGACAGTTGATCGAATCGATGCGTGCCCGAGCAAAACCTGCACCGTTCGCAGGTCTGCTCCTGCTTCCAGTAGGCTTGTCGCAAATGCGTGACGAAATGAATGCGGCGTAACTCGCTTCGTTATCTTGGCACGCCTCACGGCACTACCGAGAGCCTTGGTGAATGCAGCCCGGGTCAGCGTGTGCCCTGGCTTTCTGCCAGGAAACATCCAAGGCCCCTTGAGCTTGTAATCTCGCCAATAAACCCGCAGAAGCAATAAAGCACTGCCGTAGCAGCCCCGCGCGGTCGTCTCCTTTGCCTTGCTGCACATGAATCATCATCCTTCGCTGTGGATATCCTCGATCCGCAACTGACAGATCTCGCTGATGCGCAGCCCAGAGCCATAGGCCAGCAAGGCCATCACGCGCATCCGCAATGTCAGCTTCGCCAAAATCCGTTCGACTTCTTCGCCTGTCAAAATGTGCGGAATGTTACGGCGCACCTTGACGCGCTTGATCCACCATACATCTTGGGGCGCCCGAGCGTCTGCCGATACAGAAATGCCAGCGCTGATATGTACACGTTGTACGTCAACGTTGAGCACTTACGCCCTTCGATGAGGTGTAGCAGGTAGTCCCTAATTTCTGCTCTTCCCAACTTCGACGGGGACTTACCGTAGTGCCTGCTGAATTTCGCCACACACCGAAGGTAGGCCTTGCGTGTGTTCTCGCTCAGACCGCAAAGTCTTAGGTCACCTTCCATCTTGTCACGTAGTCGTCCCATGATCGGCTCTCCTTGTGATTCGACGCAATCGACTGTCGAATGCGCGAACGCAGAGAATCGACGACGACGCTCAGCGTCGCGACACTGATTGCAATTGACCTGTCATTTCAATGCACTACGGCTCCACCAAGCCACGAGTCACGGTTGCGCCGACGCCATCTTCAGGACCGAGCACAGGTCAACCTTCGGGCAGCCACAAAGCGTGTCCGGTCACACCAACGTAGCTCCTGCCGCGCAGCGGCTTGGTTCACTGGGCGTTATGTCCACCGGCACGTGCCTCTGCTGGGCGCCGCAATGGTGTACCGTTTTGGAGTACCTAGCACCAAGGCACTGCTCGAGCTAGCCCGCATCGGCAATGTTCTCATTGTGTCGCCGAGTGACTTCGTGACGAAGGTTCTCGAGGCGCTCGACAAGTAACGCCCCAAGGACAATGGCAATGGCGTGGAAAACGGTGATTCGAGACGTTTCCGTGGCCGGTGGCAATGCTCGGCTTCGATTTGAGTCGGCGCTGGGGTCTTTGTATGAAGCGCGGGCGGGCGTGCGGGTCGCTCTCGCTTGGGGCTTCGTTGCTGCGGACGCGGCGCAGGCCGTCCTGCAATCTATGGAATTGTTGGGTGGGAGGGTGTTTGGGTTGGTGAGGCGGTAGATGCGGGCTTTTATGGGCCGATTGGCTCCCTCTCGGCACTAACTTGTGCCGACTCAGTCGAGATCTCGAGGGGGATGTTCTGCGGTTCGCGATGCCAATCTGAGTCCAACCCTGATCCGTCCCGCCGTCGAAAACTTTGCAGCCATCGCGATGGCTCGACGGCTTGTTCACTGAGGCAGCCGACCCGTGCCCGGATAGGACCGAGTCCGACGGGGCAAAAACCCCTGCGAATTGACACTGACATGGAGCATTCTGGTCTTCTCCTTGCGAGGCGGTATGCTCTAGCAAAATGCAGTCCCGAGTGTATGTCGAAACATCCATACCAAGCTTCTATTTTGAAGCCAGGTCGGAACCAGAAATGATCGCACGACGCGAGTGGACTCGGTCATGGTGGAACAGAGTCGCGACCGCAGTCGAATTGGTGACCAGCGTTGCAGTTATCGATGAGCTTGGTCGCGGAGAATTTCCCGCTCGTACTGATTGCTTGGCCTTGATTGCCAATCTGCCTGTGGTGACGATTGATGCGTCAATTCTGGAAATCGTCGAGGCATACATTCGCCATAGAGTAATGCCAACTGACCCCGCCGGTGACGCGCTGCACCTGGCTCTTGCCTCTTACCACCGTTGCGATTTTCTAGTAACTTGGAACTGCAGGCACCTCGCGAATGCAAATAAGTTTGGGCATATTCGCCGAGTAAATGGGCTTCTCGGATTGCTTACTCCCGCGCTGGTAACCCCTCTGGAGCTTCTTGGAGATGACGATGAAGAATGATCAGGGACTTGAAGCCGTTCGCGCCATTAGAGTGGCAATTTCGCGCGAGTTCTCTAACGACCCTGCCCGACTAATTGCGCACTATATCGAAATGCAGTCCCAACTCGGGGACAGGTCGCTCATAGCTGGACCTGGGCAGGCATCGACACCGGGCGCCACGCCATCAGTTGCACGCGCCGCCCAACTCAGCGCTGCAGCGGACGAGTCTTCACCTCGCCGCTGAACGCCAATCCGTTGGATGGCCACATCACGATGCTGGAATTGGGTCTCCACTTCTAGGCAAGGAATCGTGCGCGCCACTTCGTTCTTGGAGCTCCGAAAGTGGCTTGGGGCCTCATCCTCGGCCGTCGTGCCGACTGCGTCGCTAATAACTTCACCCAGTTCGACCTTTCACGGCGTCCGGGACCCGCCCCAGCCGTCCGCCGCCATGACCTGTGTAGATATTAAACCTAAGGTTAGGACCGCGCTCAAAATGGTTCGTGATGTTGTCATGGCCTAGACCAAGAGCAGCGCCAGCAGCGTTGCGCGGTTCATCCTTTTTTCGACCGCTGGCGTGGGGGGCATGAATAATTCACCAAGCTGTTGGTCCTTCGACCATTTGAGTCGGCACTGGGGTCTTTGTATGAAGCGCGGGCGGGCGTAAGGGTCGCTCTCGCTTGGGGCTTCGTTACGGCGGACGCGGCGCAGGCCGTCCTGCAATCTATGAAATCGTTGGGTGGGAGTGTTTGGGTTGGTGAGGCGGTAGCCCTAGTGCATTGATGCAGTGGTTTGAAACTCTCAGCGTCAAATCCAGTGCTTTTCGGGAGAATTCGGGTTACTCTGTCGGGCGTGATGCATTTAGCTTTCACTTTTCGACCCCTGGTTTGCGTCTCGCTTGCCGCTGTCTTCGGCTGCGGAGGAGCGACATCCTCTAACGGCTCGGCCCCGCCCGTGGCAGAGTCGGACTTCGCCGCCAGCTTCAAGCAAGTCGTGTGCGACACGATGGGCAAGTGCTGCAGCCCAAGCTTCGACTCCGCCACGGCCTGCAATGCACTGAGCCCCATGATGACTACGACATCTCCCTTTCAGAAGTACGACCCAGTTCTAGGCGGCGCGTGCATCGCCGCGCTTCGTAACATCGAGTCCTCGTGCACAATAACACCGGGGGCGACTGAGGCGTGCCTGACGATCGTTATTGGAACCCAAGTCATCGGCGGTGCATGCCAAAACACTCAGGACTGTAGCGGGTACATCACCGGCGACGTGTACTGCAGCTTAGAGACTTGCCAACCAACAGCCAAGGCCGGCGAGTGGTGCGGGCCCGATTCGACAGGCACCATTCACACTTATGCTGAGTGCGGGCCCGGGCTCTACTGCGCCTCCTCCGGCCTGTGCACGGAGCTAGCCAGCTTCGGCCAACCGTGTGATCCACTCTACGTTTCGGCGCTCTGCGATCCTTCACTCCGGTGCGATGCGACCACGTCGAAATGCGCCAATAAACTTATCACCGGAGCGAGCTGCATTCGGAACACCGACTGCATCTACGGCAGCTGCTCGGGCGGTATCTGCCAGGGCCCCCTCACAGTCGCAATGTCGAGTCTTTGCTCCAGCGGTGATCAAAACATGGTCCCGACAAGTACGGCGGACAGCGGCGTGTAGCTACGCGCTCACTCGCCTTACAACGCGACGATCCAAGGCGGCAATCATTTACTTATGCGATCTTCTTCTTTCAGGGTTTCGGTAATGGCCGGAGGAATGCTCGGCTTCGGTGACGCCGAGGAATGGTCGAAGGACCATTTGAGTCGGCGCTCGGGTCTTTGTATGAAGCGCGGGCGGGCGTGCGGGTCGCTCTCGCTTGGGGCTTCGTTACGGCGGACGCGGCGCAGGCCGTCCTGCAATCTGTGGAATTGTTGGGTGGGAGGGTGTTTGGGTTGGTGAGGCGGTAGGTTGTGCTCGGCAGGGGGAGTGGCTACGCATCGATTATACTCGCGCCGCCGGTCGTGGCATGATGAATGTGTTTGCGTGCCTGTCTGGGCCGCAGCTGAAACCAAAGCCGTTTGCCAAACCTATGCTGGCAATTCAGCCAGTCTCTTGCGCACACGGTGATATTGTGGACGCTTGGCCAGAGAGATGGCAGACGACTACCGTCTCGCTCTACCGTGCTCGTGCTGAAGAACTAAGGACAACTATGACCGACAACTTCGACGGGCTTGTTGGCGTCCTGAGCGTATGACCCTTATTGGATTCTACGGCACATACCAAGTGGTTCTGGGGACGAGGGGAAGTTGGCAAACATGAGCATGAATCAAGGTCCCGCCAAGCTAACCATTGCCTTGCACCACAATTAGGGCGATGATTCGAGTCTCCGGCCCAGCTCTGCCTGGTTGCCGCTCAAGCGCCACCCGTTCGGCGAGCCGTTGTCACGTACTCCAACATCAAGGCAGGTCATGTCAAGAAGCAAGACAGCCAGTTCAAAGGACCCGTCAGCGCCCATTGATCGGCCCAAGCGATCTCCGCGTAAGAAAGCGAACCGCGAGAACAACGCTGCGAGGGGCGCCTCGTGGACGTTTCCCAAGGAAAGCCTTGAATCTTCCATTCGTATTGCGCGAGCGATTGACGAAAAGCATGGTGGCAACCCAATGGGTGCAGAGGACCTGGCCAAAGCGGTCGGGTTTCGCCAGTCCGCCGACTGGCGCTTTTTGGATCTTCTGCGTGCCGCCAATCAGTATGCCCTTGTCCAGAAGTAATCCTTGGCTTGCTGAACGGCAACGCAGCGGGGTGCATCATGAATAAGCAGTGGTATCCAGCAGCCATTTCCGTATTCCTTGTCGGTTGCGGGGGAACGTCCTGGTATCCCGGCGCCGACGACGCAGGTCCGAACGCGTTCGGCGGTGCCAAGGCTGCTCAAAATTCCGCTTTGGGTGCACGGACTACTGCGCATACTGAGAAGGGCGATTGCGGGAGCGCGCCCCATCCAGTGGCGTCGAGGTCAATGCTTGATTGGCGCGGTTCGGCAATCGACTCGATGAGCCGAGCCGGTGCGCGGCAGCCGGCATGAGGTCACCGGTGGCTATGCGTTAGTTGACCGGTGGCGGGGGCGTTTGAGGTCTTTGCCATGACCCCATCTGTGCGTTGGCGGTGATTGGGCAGCGTGGTGGACTGCGGCGCGCTAGAATGAAGGGCTGTGCGGGGTCGGAGATTGTGTGGACGCACACTGCCATGAGAATTCCCAAGGTGCTTCAAATGGTCCTGCGCGTCACCGCTTGCAAGAGCAGTTCGAATAATGGTTTTGAGTTGATTGGGACGAATGCTCATGCTGCTGCAGCCTCCGGCGGGGCGCGAGCGACTGCGGCAACTCTCGGTAGAGGTTCACGCACGAGGTTGTGTCCCCCACAGTAGGGACAAGCGCCGAGGTCGATGCCATTCAAGGTCAGGATGATGTCGCGCCACTTGGTGTTCGGTCTCAGGATCTTTTCGACCAATGTGGGTGTAGGTTCGGTGAGCGAGTTGTCGTTTGATGTTTGGGCGTTCAGCAGCGCACGTGCCAGCTCCAGACGCGTGGTTGCATGCGACGATGACATCAAGCCGAAGTGTCGAATCTTGACGTAACCGCGGGGCAGCACGTGCTGACACCATCGCGAAAGGAAAGTGACGCCGTCAACGGTGGCCTGCTTGCCGCTCTTGGTCCGAAACGTCACCCCTCGCTCATCCATCGCAACCATTCGTTGGTTGGAGATGGCTACGCGGTGGGTGTATTGCCCCAGGTACTTGATGACTTGCTCGGGGCCACCGAAGGGGCGCTTGCAGTAGACGTTCCAGTCTTTGCGATACAGCGCCGCCACAGTTGACGCGAAGCGTCTTGAGTCTGAAATGCGCAGCGTTCCGATGCGCACGGCCCGCTTGAGGGCATCGAGCAACTTGCCTCGAAACACAATCCCGAGTGCTTTGCGAGGGAACAGGTACTTCGGTCGAGCCGCAATCCAGCTTTCACCATCGAGACTCAGCGCGCCACCGGTCACGATACAATGCAGGTGCGGATGAAACTCGAGCGTCCGACTCCAGGTGTGCAGCACCGCCGTAATTCCCAGTTCACCACCGATTCTTCTGAGGTCGCGACCAAACTCGAGCAGAGTTTCCGATGCGCATCGGAACAATAAGTCATACACCAGCTCGCGATTGGCCCGGGTGACACCGCGCAGCTCTGCCGGGAGCGTGAAGACTACGTGAAAGTAGTGCGTTGGCAGCGCCCGCGCGAGGCGCCCAGCGATCCACTTGAACTGAGAAGGGCGATTGCGGGAGCGCGCCCCATCCAGTGGCGTCGAGGTCAATGCTTGATTGGCGCGGTTCGGCAATCGACTCGATGAGCCGAGCCGGTGCGCGGCAGCCGGCATGAGGTCACCGGTGGCTATGCGTTAGTTGACCGGTGGCGGGGGCGTTTGAGGTCTTTGCCATGACCCCATCTGTGCGTTGGCGGTGATTGGGCAGCGTGGTGGACTGCGGCGCGCTAGAATGAAGGGCTGTGCGGGGTCGGAGATTGTGTGGACGTCAACGGTGGCCTGCTTGCCGCTCTTGGTCCGAAACGTCACCCCTCGCTAATCGATCGCAACCATTCGTTGGTTGGAGATGGCTACGCGGTGGGTGTATTGCCCCAGGTACTTGATGACTTGCTCGGGGCCACCGAAGGGGCGCTTGCAGTAGACGTTCCAGTCTTTGCGATACAGCGCCGCCACAGTTGACGCGAAGCGTCTTGAGTCTGAAATGCGCAGCGTTCCGATGCGCACGGCCCGCTTGAGGGCATCGAGCAACTTGCCTCGAAACACAATCCCGAGTGCTTTGCGAGGGAACAGGTACTTCGGTCGAGCCGCAATCCAGCTTTCACCATCGAGACTCAGCGCGCCACCGGTCACGATACAATGCAGGTGCGGATGAAACTCGAGCGTCCGACTCCAGCTGTGCAGCACCGCCGTAATTCCCAGTTCACCACCGATTCTTCTGAGGTCGCGACCAAACTCGAGCAGAGTTTCCGATGGCATCGGAACAATAAGTCATACACCAGCTCGCGATTGGCCCGGGTGACACCGCGCAGCTCTGCCGGGAGCGTGAAGACTACGTGAAAGTAGTGCGTTGGCAGTACCCACGCGAGGCGCCCAGCGATCCACTTGGCCTGAGGTACAGCCGGGCAAGTCGGGCAGTGGCGATTGTGGCAGGAGTTGTAGGATGGTCGTTCGCCTCCGCAATCGAGACAGCGATCCATATGCCCACCGAGCTGAGCGGTTCGGCAACGCTCGATAGCATCGAGAGCCGCTCGCTCAGTGGGCGAAAGGATGTGCGTTTGCTCGTAGGCCTGCCTGTATTCGCGGACAACGTCCGCGAGTACTAGGCCCGTGCCTCTATTCGATGCCGGCTGTGTCAGGCCAGCATCGACTTGATGCTGGCACATGGCTTACGAAACGCGTCGTGTGACGTCATGTCGTGTGACGTCATGTCGTGTGACGTCATCGTGCCCTTCTGCTGCGGTATCACGCGGACTTGTGCCCGATGGTGCCACGGTCTTGTGCAGGCGATCAGCGGGGCTGATGACCTTACGCAGCACGGCAGGTGTCACCTGTACGTACCAGACAGTTGATCGAA
>CAWIGY010000063.1:0-65552 GCA_963835565.1 uncultured delta proteobacterium | reverse complement strand
ATTGGCTGACAGTTTGCCAATCTGGACGAAGCGGCTGGGCAAGCTCAAGAATTTAAGTGAAATTGGGCGAATGGCCCCCTTCCCGAGGAAGCGCGCGTCGAGCGGTGCTGAAAACCGTAAGCAGCTGGCTACCCAGTCGTCGAAGGATTTGCGCGCGAAGCTGCTCGACCGCCAGAGCATCGAAAATAAGGCGCTCCGCTATTTGAACACATACGATGCTAGCGAGTCGCGGCTGCGGCGCGTACTTTCGGACTTCGTGAAGCGTCGCGCGAAGGAGTTGGGCGTCGATCCTTTACCCCATCTGCAAACCGTGGAAGAAACCTTGGAGCGCTACCAGAATAATGGGCTCCTTGACGACCGCCGCTATGCAATGACGATGGCGCGAAGTCTAGTGGAGCGCGGTGCCTCGCGACAAGCCATTCGAACCAAGCTCTACAGCCGCGGAATTACGGCGGACGTCATCGACGCCGTAATCAAAGATCTTAGCACGCTTGGGGGATCAGAATTGGCGGCGGCGCAAGCATTTGTTCGAAAACGAAAACTTGGAAATTATCGCGCGGACAGTGAGAGGCGAGTCAATTATCGTCGGGACCTGGGCGTGCTTGCCCGAGCGGGCTTCGACTTCGACACGGCCAAACGCGCGCTCGCGGTACCCGGGCCAAACGAGCAAGAAGGTTTTTGAGGCTTTGATAGTGCACGGGGAAGCGTTCCTTCATCTTGGTGTATGCTCAGGTTTTCCAGTCTGGAGGATGAGTCGTGAAGCGAATATTTTCGAAGAAGCAAGTCGTTCGGCGCTACGCGGGAAACCCGATCATTACCCCCGATATGTTGCCGTTCAATTGTCGCGGCGTGTTCAATAGTTCGGTCGTCAAGCACGACGGGCGCTACGTCATGGTACTGCGTTGCGAAGGATACAATTTCTACAATTTCTTTGCCCTGGCCGAGAGTGAGAACGGCTTTGACAACTGGAAGATTGGCGAGATCATTCCGTTGCCGGAAGACGACGAGTACAAGAAATACGCTCGGGTGCAATACGACCCGCGCATTACCAAGATTGGCGATATCTACTACATCACTTACTGCGCTCACGGCAGCGACGCGCGAATGGCCATGCTCTCATCCAAGAACATGCACGATTTCGTGTTTGAAGGCTTCATTACGGGTACCGGCTTTCGCAACAGCGTGCTGTTCCCTGAAAAGATCGATGGATTGTACGCAGCGCTTGAGCGTCCGAATGCGCTCGGAGAGATCTGGGTTACCCAAAGCCCGGATCTGAAGTACTGGGGTAACCAAAAACTGATGATGAGTCAGTCACAGTGCAGCTTCGGTTGGGGCAAGATCGGACCCTGTGGGACCCCAATTCGCACCGAACAGGGCTGGCTGATCATCTTTCACGCCGTTTCCGTCGTGTGTGATTATGAGTACATCTACAACGCCGGCGTCGCACTCACGGAGCTCTCCGATCCGTCTAAGCTCATTCGCGTGGGTGACGAATGCATCATGACCCCGGAGATGCCTTACGAACATGCCGGTCACACTCCGAACTGTGTGTTTGCATCGTCGCACGTCGTGGAAGACGACGGCAGCATGAAGATCTACTACGGCGCGAGCGACCGATACCAATGCGTTGCAGAAACGAGCGTCAGTGACCTACTGGACGTGGCGCTGAACCGGTAGTCTCCCCGGGGTGAACCGGTTGGTTCGCCGAGAAGCGCCAATTTAAGAAATCGTTGCCTAACTCCGAAATCGGCTGGTGATGGACCAACCCGTGACAGGCGACCTGCGTCACGCATGGCCGACAAATAAGTACGCTAACCTGCAACAGATTGTGATTGGTCTCAATTCGCGGGACAATGCGCGGAATTGGCGACAAAGGGACTTTCTTCGGGTATCGTTTACGGTAATGAGCCGGTATTCTTCGAAGCGCTACTGTACCCGCAAGGCTAAGTGTGCCTGACGGTTATTCCCCTTGCGCGGCACGCAGGAGTGTTACCATGAGATCGTCCAATTCTAGAATCGCTACCTTTGTTGCCATTGGCACTGTGTTTTCAGCCATCGCCTGCGGCGGCTCTGACAACGCCACATCCCCGGGTACAACGGGCGGTGCGCCTGGCTCTGCGGGGTCGCCGGGAACGGGAGGAACCGTCAATGCGGCAGGTACGGTCGGAACCGGCGGGTTATTGAGCGCGGGTGGGTCACTCAACACAAGCAGCGTCGGAGGAGCGGGAACGGGTGGTAGCATTGCGGCGACGGGTGGAGGTCCTGTGACGGGCGGATCGACTTCCGCCGGTGCAACCACGGCAACAGGCGGCACGAAGGCTGGCACCGGAGGAATGACTTCCGCTGTTGGGACCGCTGCTACGGGTGGTACGAAGGCTACCGGCGGAGCTGCGCCCACGACCGGTGGCGCTACGACTACCAGCCCTACGACCGGTGGCACCAAGGCTACTGGGGGAGCTCCAGCTACGGGCGGAAGCGCCGCAGCGGCCGGCGGCGGAGGCAACACGAATCTGCAAGCGCTGGTCAAGTCCATGGCCCCGGGTTGGAATCTGGGCAACTCCTTCGATGGTACTCCCCTAGTGACCAGCTACGGAAACCCCGCACCCAACCAGACCCTGATTAACGCCGTGAAAGCCGCGGGATTCAATACCATGAGAATCCCTGTAACCTGGACGGCCCACATTGGCGCCGCGCCGAGCTACACCATTGATGCAGCGTGGATGGCCCAGGTGGTACAAACGGCGCAGTGGGCCGTCGATGCGGGCCTGTACGCCTTCGTCAATACACACCACGAAGCGGATGGGAATGGGGGATGGGTGAGCTTCCCCGCAACCGCAGCTGCGGCGAGCGTGGCGACCGAGGTCACGGCGGTCTGGACACAAATCGCTACAGCCTTTCAGGGCTTCAGCAGCAAGCTGATGTTCGAGTGCTTCAATGAGCCGAACGAGGCGGGTGGTGGCAACACTGCGCAGGCGCAAGCGGATCTCAATTTGTACCTCGCGGCGTGTGTCAATGCGATTCGAAACACCGGCGGAGCCAACGCTACGCGCGTTGTCATGATCCAACCGGTCGGTGCTAGTCCGTCTCAGTCTGGCATCAACGCTATGTTACAGGCGTCCATTATTAGCGACCCCAATCTCATTGTCTCGATTCACACCTATTACCCCACTAATTTCGGCCTGAGCACAACTCCTTACGCCTGGGGAAGCTCTGCGGATTATACCAACATGGCGAACTCCGTCACACAGCTCCGAGGCTGGTTACCCAACTGGGGAGTCGTCATTGGCGAATGGGGCTCCGAGGGTGCTCAAGCAACGGCCAACAGGGCTGCGCATGCCCTGGCCTATTCTCAAGACACAACCACCGCTGGTATGTGTCCTATCTGGTGGGACAACGGGGGCTCAGGCAATGGCTCGTACGCCATCTTCAACAGAACCACTGGCGCTGAGACCTTCCCGACAATTGTCAATGCAATCATCACGGGAACCGAGCAGGGTCTTGCGACTCCAAATACCTACGCAACACTCGCCAACCCCTGACGAGTTCTGTGAGCCCCGACGCAACATTCCCGCTGAGAGTTTCGGGTGCAGGCGTGAACATCGGCCCGGTCGGGGCCCGCTCGGTTGTCGGGCCGCGTTTTGCGGGATGCTGGGATCTTTTGCCGCTTGGGCTCGTCACCGCCTTGTTTTGGTAGTATCGGCGCGCTCAGTACCGCAGCGTGAATACTGTCTGCCTGCCGACATTGGAAGAGCTGGTTCGACGTACCGAAATCGAACTGGATTGGCCATTGCTCTTGGAGCAAATCGCCCGACATGCAGTCAGTGCCGCCGCAGTTCGTTCAATTGGCGCGCGACGGCCCGAAGAAACTTACCAGGCCGCCCGCGACCGAATGCGGCTCACCGAGCAGGCGCTCGAACACTACGAATCCGGGGAATCGCTACCGGTCGAAGCCATTCCAGATACGGCTGAACTGCTCGCTCGGATCGAACGAGGCACGCTCGCGACGGGGCTCGAGCTGCGCGACGTTTTGCTGCTGCTTGAGCAAGCGCGCTGGCTGCGTGCCGTAGCGCAAAATCAGCGACTACGCCGTCCCATTCTCGCGGCTGCGCTCGATACCGACAAGTCGCTTGAGCGAATTGCCGAACGGCTGAAGGCTAGTCTCGAGCCCGATGGAACGTTGGCTGACGCAGCATCGCCGGAGCTATCCAGGGCGCGCCGCAAACTGGCGGAGGCGCGCCGCGAGTTGATGGCACAACTCAAGAGATTGCTCAGTGAATACTCTGACATTCTTCGCGAAAGCTTTTGGGCCGAGCGCGACGGCCGCTACGTCTTGCCACTGCGGTCGGATGCCCATCGCGCGCTGGATGGGGCGATCCTTGATAGCAGTGGCTCCGGTGGCACGTTGTATGTCGAGCCTCGAGAGCTATTGCCGTTCAACAATAGACTTCGCTGTTGCGAGGTGGAAGTGTATCACGAAGAGCAGCGCATTTTGCGCCAGCTGAGTGACCTGATCGCGCGCTGCCTAATTGCCGTGCGTGCCGCAGAAGCTGCCTGCATTTTAGCCGACGAACTGCATGCGATGGCTCGCTACAGCGAACGCGTGCATGCCTGCGCGATTATTCCTAGTGCTGAACCTCGAATTGAGCTGCGCGGCGCGCGCCACCCGCTGCTCGCCGACCGCGACGACGTAGTCGCTAACGACATCGAACTGCCGTCCGCGACGGCTCTGGTAATATCCGGACCGAATGCCGGCGGAAAAACCGTCATTCTCAAGCAGGTTGGGTTGGCGGCATTCATGGTTCGCGCCGGCATTCCACTGCCGGTCGCCCCCGATTCGCAAATGGGCTGGTTCGAACCGGTGCTCTGCAATTTGGGTGACGCGCAGTCAATCACGTCGAGCCTGTCCACGTTCAGTGCGCACGTCGCTGATTTAGTCGTCCATCTTGAGCTTCGCCAGTTCGGCAACGCTAGTACTGCTGGACGAAGTCGCCGCAGGAACTGACCCTGAGGAAGGCGCGGCACTAGCTGCTGCAGTTTTGGAAGCCTTGGCGCAGCAGGGCGCCACCGTTTTGTCGACAACTCACCACGAACCCTTGAAAGAGCTGGCGACACGTCACGCTCAATTGCGAAGCGCGGCGGTGGGCTTCGACCTGCAAACAATGCTTCCAACATTTCGACTCTTACCCAACTTAGCTGGGCCCTCAACCGCTTTGGCGGTGGCGTCGCGCTTTGGCATGCCCCAGGCTGTGCTAGACGCGCGCTCGGTCGCTGATTCCGGAAAACAGTCGTGATCGCGAGCGGCTACTGCGCGAACTTCACGCAGAACGATCGGCTGCGCGAAGAGATGCGGCGGGCAATCGAAGCGGAACTCGTCAAACAACGCGCGCTTCGGTTGGAGATGGAGCAAGAGCGAGTTGAAATCGAAGCGCGCGAAAGCCGAGAATTGCAGACGAAGTATCGCGATCTGGTGGGAGCGGTCGTGCGCGCGCGTGCCGATCTGGCGCAGCTTGAAATACAACTTAAGCGTAATAACCCAGATCCAGAGTTCTTGCGGCAGGCCGAACAATCCATAGATGCAGCGGCCCACGTCATAGCGATGGGAAGCCCGGTTTCGGCCATCGCACAGGCCAAGAACATAAGCGCGTCGCAATGGCGACAACCACGGCTCGACGAAGTCGGCGTTGGGATAAAGGTTAACGTGCCCAAATGGGGCGCCTCGGCTGAAATCGTCGATGTTACGGCAAAAGGTGAGGTGCGGGTGGTTGCGGGGGCGCTGCGTGCCTGGCTCCCATTGCACGAGCTACGAGTTGCTTCAGGTGGTTTTGTCGCGCGACGCCCCAAGGGTCCCGCCCAATCGTTACCACCAAGAACTGGCAATAAGATGCCGGCGGCCCCGCCCCGGCGAGTCACGCCCGTGCGCATTGATTCGAACACGCTTGATCTGCGTGGAGCTCGGGTCGATGAAGCCCTGGATCAAGTCGATGCATTCGTGGACAAAATGCTAAGGGCGGGCCAGCGTGCCGCTTTTGTATTGCATGGTCACGGAACCGGCGCTCTCAAGCAAGCCGTGCGCAATCACTTGAGTCTCAGTCTGCAAGTATCTGACTCAGCTCCCGCCGATCCAGAAGACGGCGGCGATGCATTTACGGTGTTCTGGCTGGGTGGTTAAGAATGTTTTGTCATGTTGGCGCGCAGGGGCCCGGCCCTGCGCGCGGCAGATCGCGCCTCTATTCAACGCTGGGCTCCTTCGGCTTTTGCACCACTGGCGCTTCGGGTTCCTTCGGTGGTGCGGGGGCTGCGAATCGTGAATTCTTAGGCGTTTCGTCCCGATTGCTCACATCTCGGGGCTTCTCGGGCTCGACGCGATTGGCATGGCGAGCCTCTGACTCCGGATTGGCTTTGTGGGACTGTGTGACAGGCAGATTGTGTGCCTTTGCCATCGATCGCTCGCCTTTTTGCAGGTGTTTGTCATGGCTTGTTGCTTTGTGCTGCTTCGCGATGGGCTTTTTCTGGTGTGGCTCGGTCGGCCGTTTCTTCTTATGGGCAACCTTCGCATGCGGGGCCGGATTCTTAGGGGGCTTGGCAATTCGTCGATGATGTTCTGCCTGGGCACGATGCTCGGTATTAGGGGCAGCCAATGTCGGGGTGCTCGAAATTGCGACGAGAAGCCCAATTTTCACCCAACGAAGCCAGAGCATTAGCCTTTCGAACACCGTTGCCGAGCATACCAGGTGTACGGAAATGTGCTTGTATCGTCGAACGATTTGGCAGGGTCGCGCGGCCTTATGCAAGCTGTCCTAATTGCCGTACATAAGACAAGCTCGGTCCGCTACCATTATGGGCCTAGTGGACCCCCTGGGCTGATGTCGTCACCGTATCAATTGGAGTGGGACTATTTGGCGATGTGACGGATACGCACCCCCTTGCGCAGAAGGCAGTTCTTGTCGGATAAGGGCCATTAAGGTAAGAGCAATGTTGAGGGAAGTTTTCGCATTTTCGCGGTGAATAGGAGATCTCGATTGGGGCGCATTAATAAAACCTCTTCGCGTTCGGCCAGTACGCAAGAGCAAGACGAGCATCTGGCCGTGGCCGATATTGCCGAGCAATTGCGGGCAGCCGATGATCATACGGTCTTTTTCTTTTGCTCTTCTCGTTACGATCTTTCAAGGCTTAAGGATGCTCTCAATCAACGGTTTGTAGGGAATGTCCTCGGTTGTACCAGCGCGGGGCTGGTAGGCCTGCGCGGTTTTCAGCGCGGTGGAATTTCAGCTGTAAGCTTGTCCAAACCCGCGTTTCGCGTTGAATCCTTTTTGCTGAATCCCCTGGCGGAGTGTAAAAGGCAAATCGAGGTCGATATCTCAGGGATTGAAGTCGCGCCCGCCAAGCGCATCGTCGGCTAGCAAAACATTTGGAGTGCTACTGGTCGATGGGCTTTCGATGATGGAAGAGGCGCTGGTGGCCGCTCTGGACGACCACGTCAAGGGCATTCCAATTGTCGGAGGCTCGGCTGGTGACGACCTCCGGCTCCGCGAAACCCACGTGTGGCACGGAAGTTCGTTTCATTCGGACGCGGCAGTGCTGGCGCTCGTCACGACTGAACTTCCCTTTCAACTCTTGCAGGTTCACCACTTCGTTCCAAGCCAGCGAAAACTGAAGATTACGGCTGCGAGATCCCAAAAAACGAACGATATTCGAAATCAATGGGAAGTCTGCGGCGCTGGCCTACGCGGACCTAGTCGAGGTTTCCCGGGTCGACTTGAATCCCAATGTGTTCTCAAGACACCCCCTCTTGCTAGAGCAAGCAGGCAAATACTACGTGCGCTCGATTCAACGAGTCAACGATGACGGGTCACTCATTTTATACAGTGCCGTCGAGAGCGGTCAAGAACCTTGGATAGGAGAGCCGCGCGATCCGTTGACAGTATTGGGCGAAGCCTTTCATAGCCTACCCGAAGGGTTATCTGATCCATCACTAGTAATCGGGTTCGACTGCGTGCTGCGCCGGTTGGAATTCGAACAACGTCGCATGGATGCCGCCGTGGGTCGGTTCATGGCTGATCACAAAGTGATTGGCTTTTGCACTTACGGCGAGCAATGCAACAACCTGCATGTCAATCAAACGTTCACGGGCGTGGCCATCAAGGATTGTTGATGGGCCTGCAACTACCGATGCTTTCCTGACGGCTTTTTCTTGCTCGTCGGTCCCAGTTTGCCCTTTAACAAGTCACCCAGGCTGCCAAACGTAGCGCTGCTCGATTCACCCTGAGGAACCGCCGCAAATGACCGAAAGTTGGCTCGCTCTTCAACGTCGGCGACGCCCTTGACACTGAATGACATTCGACCCGAATCGGCGTCGTGAGACACCAGTACTACTCGCAATTCCTTGCCCACGGGAAACGCGCGCCGGTGGTCGGCTCCGGGCGCTAGCTCCAATTCTCGAACCGACACGAAACCTTCGCCCTTGGCGGTTCTCACCACTAAACCGCCGCCAACGGCGCGGGCCACGGTTCCGACGAGTACTTCATCGGCGGACGGTGCGGCTTCAACGGGCGAGCCCGAAGTTTGCCGCATCGAGAGGCGAATACGCTCACCGCGCTCGGAGGGCTCGATACCGAGGACACGCACGGTAACTTTGGCGCCTTTTTGAACCACATCTTCGACACGATCGACCCGATGAGCGGCCAGCTCAGATACATGAACGAAGCCACTAATTCCCTGTAAATCGACGACGGCCCCATGCTTCGTAATACTAGTAACCGTGCCCTCGAGTTCGGCTCCAGCTACGATCTTTCCGCGGGCATCGGCGGCGGTTGCTTCGCGGCGAATTTCGAGCAAGGCGCGCCGCGACACGACGACATTGCGACCCTGCTCACTGAGCTCCATCACTACAAATTCAAATTCCTGACCTTCGTAAACCGACAGGTCCTCCACATGCGAAAGCTCCACATGCGAAGCAGGGCAAAAGGCGCGCGTACCCGCTAGTTCGACTTCGAGGCCCCCCTTGTTGACCTTGGTGACTTTGCCAAATATGGGTGTCTTCGTTTCAAAGGCGACGGCCAGTGCCTGGCGGTCAACCGGGCTATTGCGGCCAAAACTCACGGCCAGCACCGGCGAATCGGGGCGTGCATCAATGACTGTACCGCGCAGCCGATCGCCCACGGCTACGCGCAGTTGTCCCTCCTCATCGACGAGACCCGAACGGTCAACGCGCGCCTCGGTCGGAGTACCGACATCTACATACACGGCTTCTTGCCCAACTTGTACGACCGTACCTTCAACTATCTCGCCTCGTCGTAACTTTCTAAATCCGCGGTCCGTGGACTTGTGGGCGGAGGCTTGCATGAGTGAGGCAAAGTCGTCAGGAGAGCTCATGGGGCTCAAGCGTGACACAAAGTTGACCGTTGTGGTGTTTGGCATCAAAACAACGGAACTTTATGAATAGCGAAACGGACCTCGGTCAGATTGTCGGGGACCGCTACCTCCTTTTGGACTCGATTGGCCAAGGCGGCATGGCCGATGTCCACCTCGCGCGGGATCAGCGTGACGGTCATCTGGTGGCCGTGAAGTGGTTGGCGCGCTCACGGCGCTCTGACTCGGCCTACCGAGCCAGAATGCTTCTGGAAGCCCAGTTGCACGCGCAGGTGCACCACTGCAACGTCGTGCAGTTGTTTGACTACGGTGTGACCGGCGAGGGGATACCCTACATCGTTCTCGAAGCGCTCGTGGGCGAAACACTGCACGAGAGCATTGCTCGGCGCGGGGCCATGCCCGTAAAATGCGCGTTGCCGCTGGTACGCGAACTCGCTTGTGCCCTTCAAGCGGTTCACCAGGCGGGGCTCGTGCATGGCGATGTTAAGCCGCATAATGTGTTTTTGTGCGGCGCGCTTGACCAGCCGCAATGCGTGAAGTTAATCGACTTTGGATTCGCCCAGTCGTCAAACGATGATTCCATTTACGACGGCGACACAGTTGCCGGCACGCTCGAGTACATGGCCCCCGAGCAAATCCTGAGCGATCCGATCGACGCGCGCGCTGACATTTACTCATTTGGCATCGTACTGTTTCGCTGGCTAACCGCCGAATTGCCGTTTGATTCGGGACACACGTTAGGGCTGCTAGGCCATCACGTATCCAGCACCGCGCCCCCGCCTTCTTGGCTGATCGACGAACTTCACCCAGGGCTAGATAAAGTAATTCTAGCCGCCATGCGAAAAGATCCGGCAAACCGCTATGCTTGCATGACAGACTTGCTCGCCGATCTCGACTGTGTGATATCCGGCGAAGGCGAAGTGCGCGGCGCACCAACGGTCAATGACCCCGACGAATATTGCCCCCAAAGCGAACAAGGCAAACGCGCATTTATGATTCTGAATCGCGCTGGGCTTTCCATGAAGCCCGCGGCAGGATCCTCGGAGAGACCAATTTCGGTGCCCGCAGAGCTTTGAAGCAATCCGACCTTAAGGCGGAAAAGTTGTGGCATTTGAATCAACTTTTCGGTGATCCGGTTGTCTGGTTCGGAGGAGCCCCAGTAGAGTTTTCTTATCTTGTTGTGACGGCACGGGGACGGGAAGCGCGCAATACTTCCGGGCGGATGACATCAATTGCTGCTAGATTGGAAGCGCTGGCTCGACTATGGATACAGGCTTCTTTGCGGCGGTACTTTGAATCAGTATTCTTCTCTGCTGTAGCATTCGCCTGCGGCGGCCGCGTTGAAACCGATCGTGAAGCGGTGGGGGCGGGAGGTGCACTTGGAACAACGGTCACAATTGCACAAGATAGCGGGCTTGCGGTTGCCGATGCCGGGCTCCCGGACTCTGGGGGCGTCGAAGATGCCGGGGCCGGACTGGGCAACCCAGCTTGTCACGAAGCCTCGGTCACCCTGGGAATGGTTTATTGTGACGACGGTTGGTCGCATCGCGCAAGTATCCAAAGCGCCCCTTCGGTGCTGCCGCGCCCCGGTCAAACCTGTGACGGATTCTCAGTGACCGGCTATGGTTGCACCGCAGATACAGATTGTTCCACTGGTTTGTATGGAATCGCCCCGTCACTGGGTTTCTGCGCGTACTTCGCGGTGGGAGGGTGCGGTTGCGGAACCGGTTGCCTCTCTGACGCGGATTGCGCAAGCAACGAAATCTGTGCGTTTGGAATCATTGTTGCCCCTTCCCCCATCGGGCAATGTGTAACCTCCTTTTGCCGAGGCGATGCAGATTGCCCCAATGGCTACTGCGCCAGCGGCCTAATGATCTGGGTCGATGTCAGTAATGGTGTGCGTCACTGCCAAATGGGCTACGCTTGCACTTCGACAGAGGACGAATGCTTCAATGAATGCCTCTCGGGATTATGTGTTCTTGCTGATGACGGGCACCGACATTGCTTGATCACAGGCTGCATTGGTTGACCATAAGCCTCACCTGCAAGACCCGCCGGTTGCGCCGACCGTGGTTGGAACGCTGGATGTGTTGCATCTCGTCACTGCTCTCGAGGTGAAAAGGACATTAGCTCCAAAAGTTGTCTTCTTGACCCACGACGAGCAACTGGCACGTGCGGCGCGCGCGTCGGGACTCGAACGGTCCGTGCGCTCTCATTGCGGGGTGCACACCCCAAGCGATGGCACGCAGACGGAATCTGGGCAGCTGTTCCAGAGCCCACACGGATTGATGCCGCTGGAAGGAAATACGCAAGCCGCACCTTGCGAGAGCGATGGCCTGCACGTCCCGCTTGCGGCATCGCAATAGCTCGTTACCGGATCGCAGGTGTCCATCTGGTTTACCACGCTGCAGGGCCCCGTCGAAGGCCGGTGCACGCAAGTATGTGTGCTAGTTTCGTCGCAGATAATATTGCTCAGCTCGTATTCTGCCCCGCATTGGAAAAGCGAAGTGCATGCGTCCCCCAGCTTCGCCGGGGGCATGCATGTCTGCGTCGTGCCGTCATCCGAGGTTAACGCAGGCGAGGCCGGGTGCACAGGGGAAAAGATCGGTCCTCTTGTTGTGTTGCAATTTCCGCCCTCGCCCACACCCGCGGCGCAAGCAGTACCTACCGCTCCGCCGCCTTGGCAGATGAGCCCCGGCGCGCATTGGATCGGAATTCCGCAGGGGTCGCCCGCAGTCGCTCCAGGCGGGGTCATGGCTTGGCACGTCGTCCATCCCCCAAGCCCCGACCCCTCCATCGACCAGCCCATACAGTACTGCTGCGGAGGGCAATCATCATTCATGCGACAGTCCCCGCCGGACGCTGGCGTGCACGTGCCCTCGCACGTCGCAGTCGAGGCGATAACACAACCGGATCCATTCGCGCATTCCACGTCGTCGATGCAGGCACTGCCGTCGGATACGCTGCCGGAAAATACAGCCGCACACGGTACTGGCATGCTCGGTAGCCTCATCGGTGCACTCAAGAAATCGACGTCGCAGTCCAGATTGGACAGCGCGTTTAGGCAAGCTGCTGCCTGCGTTGAATCGAACTGGGCCGTTCCTTTCGACACCGCGGTGATGGCGGCCGATGGCGCATTGAAATTGGTGACCGCAAGTTGAGGACCCATGTAAGCTTTGCAGGTAGCTGCGTCGGGAAATTTGCCGCACTGGATGGCCCAAGTGCAATAGGCGGCAGTGAGGTCCGTCACCCAAGTGGGAGCAGTAACCTGAGTAAAGTCTACGCTAGTCGCGCCACCCGTGCTAGGTGCGCCGCCTGTGCTCGGCGCGCCGCCCGCGCCATTGGCGCCACCTGCTGCATTTGCTTGTGCCTGGCAGTGACCCTGTACGCATGTAGCTGTGTAATTACTAACGCTGTTCTGATCGTACGCGGGACAATTGACAGCGTGGCAGGGGATCGATAAGTAAGTTTGCTGATATTGGTCCAGCATTGAACTGCTGACCGCGACATAATCGGACAGCGGTGAGGAGTCGCAGCCTCCGATACATCCGATTGGCTCGAAACTGCAAGTGTCTGCACTGCTGCAAGCGCCGTAATCGACGCCGCTCTGACCACCGGTGGTTACCGAACCGCCGTTGCCAACGCCGCCGGTCGCGTTAGCCCCGCCCGGGCTCGTCGAACCTCCGCCAGCATTCGTTCCACCCGTGGCAAACGCGCCGCCTGACGCTTTGGTAATGCCCGCGTCAGAATTGAAATCGATGGGAAGATTAGAACAACCGCTGAGCAGTGCTGTGGTAATTAAGGCGTGTAAAGGTCTCACGGTAAGTTGTTTCATATTCTATTGGTACCCCGTGCGCTATTCTTTGAGCACTTAAGTTTCAATTGCCGTTGACGAGGATCTCATGGGCACGCTGCCGCACGAATGCCGTAGCGCCAGTTTGCGATAGTTGAGTGAGCACAGGCATCGCCTTCGCTTGGCGCCCCGCTGCCAGGTCGAGTTGTGCTTGGGCCAACAAGGCCGCGTCGCGCGCGGCTGGGTCGGGGCTTTTGGTTATTTCATTCAAAGCTGCAGTCGCGCCCACATCATCGCCGCGACGCATTGCTGAAGCAGCTCGGGACCAGGCTCCGTCCAATTGACTCTGGACTACCGTGTTCGTGGCATTGGGCGCGGTGTTGTCCAAGTGTCGGACAGGCAAAATCCCAGTCCTGGGTCGAACCTCAGCCGATTGTCGAATTGCCTTAGCATTGTCCAGCGACTCCGCTGTTTGCTTGGTACCCGCGGAAAGATTGTTTGAGTTTGAAGGCAATGACTCGCGCACTTCGAGCTCGGGCACCCAAACTTGCGGCTCGAACCGGGTGATCCAACTGGCCGCCTGTGGAGCTGCCTGAATTTGCGCAACGCCAGGTCCGACCCATTCCGTTCTGGTATTGTCAACGATGAGGGCGGCGTGTTCTCCCGGCAGCAGAGTAAGCTTTGCTGGTTCACGGTATTGCATGCGACGACCGCCGCGCTCCACGACATAATGGCTTGAGTGTGAATGTGGCTAGGCAGCTTAGCCGTTGGTTGAGCTTGCTTCGAATTTGACCCAAACGCTGACCATGAAGGCAACTTCAATACGCTGGAGGCGGCCATGGCGCCCCCGCTAAGCATCATGGCGGCTGCGACAACCCAGGCTGCTCGCAAAGACAAACCGGGGCGCTGCCGCGATTCGAACTGATTCCAGCGTCGAATCGCACTGAGCACTTCGGCGCTGTCCGGGCGATCCGCCTCAAAGCAATCCTTCATTCGACGTAAACGTACCGATTCAGCGCGATCAAAATCCCGAAGCTGGTTCACGGTTCCTCCTCACTGCAGGCGCCATCGCCAAAATAGGGGTCTCGCTCAAGGGCTTGCGCAAGCAGTCTACGCCCGTCACGCAGGCGCGATCGAACGGTATGCAGGTTGGCCCCAACGATAGCGGCAATTTCTTCCAATTCGAGCTCTTCTAGATCATGCAATACGACCACCAGACGACGCTTAGGAGAAACTTGCTCCAAGGCTTGGCGCAGGCGTCCCGCGCGTTCGCGCTGCTCGAGCAACTCAGCACACTGCAAATGCGAAAGGTCGATTTCATCGGACTGGTAACCGTCGCTGGTGTACGAAAACCGTCGCAGCCAACGCCGGTACCAGCGCCGCTGCTTCGATAGCGTGCAATAGCAGATGCGATACGTCCAAGTTGCAAGGGCTGAGCGATTTCAAAACGGGGCAGGGAGCGGAACACCTGCTCAGCCGCCATTTGAACTAAGTCATCGAGGTCACGAGTTCGTCCCGCCAGTGCTCGCATTTGCCGATACACGAGCGCGAAAACTTCACTGCGGCGTCGAGCGGTCGCGACTTCGCGTCGCGGAGCTTCGCCTGCCAAACCTTTGGCTGGCGATTCAATGAGCCGCAACTCGGTTTTCACAGCCTAATCATAACCTGGCCCGGCCAGAACCAAACAGGTTTCAGACTGGACCCACGAAACTGAACTTTTGCGTCTCCATGCCGATTGGAGCAACCAAGCAAGGTCATTAGGTCGGTGTGAATTTCAAGCATAAATCCAGTTCCTTTTCTTGTGTCGGTCGCCAGGGCCCCGACCCCGGCGACACCAACCGGAAGAACTCCTCCCAAGTGTTTAGTACCCGCAAGGTACCCCCGTTAGCAGTCTTGGAAAAGAAATCGTGCTCATTGTCACCTACACTTGACAGCGCCCGCTATCGTGGCGGGTCGGCCCAACGACGCGCGCACTATCGCTCCAAATTCTGCTATCACCCGCTCGTGAAACCTGGCGGGTGCGGGATCCTCGGTCTGGGGGCGACGCTTGTCGCAATAACCCTCGGTGCGCTGTCCTCGCGGGCCGGAGCGGCAGTGACTCCGGACGTGGTTATCGATTGTCCTTCGTTGTCCAACGAGCAACGGGCTAGCCTCGAGGCAAGGGCTCGTGCAGAGCTTGCCATGAATCACCTGACTGAAAGTGAGATTCATATCAGCTGTGTACTGCCGCTGGTAGTTGTAGTGCACGCGACGAAAGACGTCCCCATTCGATCCAGCTCGGCGACTCTAGTGCAGGACACGAATCAGTGGGTTGAGGAAATATTGACACTCATCCACGCCGTGATAGCGCCCCCTGCCGGAACCACCCTCAACAAACCCGTGGCGGATGCGCCGATTGTGACATATCCACCGGTAGAAAACACTCCCAATTCAGCGTTGCAGCAGCAATCCTCATCGGCGGCATTGACCCCATTGTCGCCCAAGGCATCGAAGCGCGGTGAGACATCCCAATTGATCTTTGGTGGGGGCGGTTTGTGTTCAGAGTTTTGGGCAAAGCCAGTCAATGCATTGATGGGGCCGTGTGTGTCACTGGGGCTTCGGATATCATCATTTTCACGGTTCGCGGCGACCGGCGCAACGCAATGGAGCACGGCCAAACCGAACGACATAGCCCTTCACCTTTGGCAGGCGGGTGTTGAGGCACGTTTTGGGCGCACCGCCTGGTTCGCCTTGGGGACCCAATTGTCAGCCGTTGATCTTACGCCGGAACGCAACCTGTCGCCGAAATCGAAGTTTGCGTATGAACCCACGCTTGCATTGCGCGGCGGGTTTTCAGCGTCGCTCGCCGGCCAACGGCTGGTAACGGGCGCGGGCCTCCGGAGCTACGCGGCGAATCGTGACGTGCGTGTGGACGACAAGAGCGTATTTCAACTTCCCTGGCTCGCCCTCACGCTGGGAATCGAATACGAAATTGACCTGTGAACCCGCGCGCCTCTCTAAGCTGTAAGTCTCTGCACCGCCGGTCAGCTTTCGAATGTGGCCGGCACGAAACGCTTCCACTGGTCGGCCGAAATAGATATCCCTGCATCAAATTGGCCCCCAATGACTCGAGCGTGTCGCGCTCGGCTTCGGTTTCGACGCCCTCGCAGACAACAAAGACGCCGAGCTCTCGGCCACATAAAGCTATCAGCGACCGCACCAGGCTCTGCTTGCGCTTGGAGGCTTCGATATTGCGAATCAAAGCCATGTCGAGTTTTGCGAAATCTGGTTCAAGGCTATTGAAACCTCCGAGCCCAGCGTAGCCAGCACCCAGATTATCGATGGCCACTCGATAGCCGAGCGCCCGCAGTTGCGCCACGCGTTCGGTGAGATCTAGGACGTGATCGAGGGAGCGGCGCTCGGTCAGCTCGAGAACTACCCGACGCGCATGTTGGGACAGGGCTGACTCGGACAACAGGAGATTGGCGTCCTGTAGATCTGCTGGGTGGAGATTGACGGCAATCCAAGCATTCAGGGGGGCCTCGGGAATGCGTTCGGCAACCAGTAGGCGGATTTTCCGGCTTAGCTCTGATACGCGTCCGAGGCGCTCCGCCGCATCGAAAAGGAGCTCAGGATTGCTAAGTCTAGAATCCGCCGACCGCACGAGCGCTTCGTAGCCCAAGAGCTCACGATTCTGCCACCTGACAATGGGTTGAAATGCGATCCAGAGTTTCTCGAGGGCTAGCGTGAAGTGGACTTCAAGGCTAGCTCGGTCACCCAGCTGCTCGCGGTGATATGAAAGCAGCGTGAGTGCTTCGCGCTTGAGCCGCGCCAGCCGATGAAGTTTATTCGCCTCGCGCACGGCCTTGACTAAATCGGGGGCAATACCGGCTTTACCAGATAGCGAAAGCCGCCATATTGCACGGCCGACATCGCGGTCATAAGGCTAGGATAGGCGGTAATGAGTATGACGGGCACATCCAGGTTATATCTGCGGACCCGCGCAGCATGCTGATGCCGTCGGTGTCGGGCATGACGATGTCGGACACGATGACATCGAACAAATCGCCGCTACGCAAGAGCTCCAAGGCCACTTTTGCGCTAGGCACGGCGAGCGTTCCAATGCCTGCCCGGGTGAGCAATCGGCGGTAACCCTCCCTGAGTTGCTCGTCGTCGTTGACAACCAGCACGGAAGCCGGAGTAACCTTCGAATAATCTTGATTATCGTCGTCACACGGCGGCACCGTGAGTTGCGATTGTGAATCACTTACAGTGTCATGAGACATAGCGGTTGCCTTGACTTCCCGGAGGCGACTCGCGCCTGATCCCCCAGTTCCCGATATTATGCACCGTTGACTCGAGCGGGACAACGTTTCCATCAACAAGACGCTCATGTGAGGTCCAGCACTTCCCGGACCTTCCGCGTCAGGTCGTCCGCGGTGAACGGCTTGCCGATGAAATGTGTCCCCGCGTCGAGCACGCCGTGGTGGACGATCGCATTGTCGGTGTAGCCCGACATGTAGAGGACCTTGAGCGTCGGCCGCGTCTTCGAAAGCTCTTGGCGAGCGCTTTGCCGCTCATCCGCGGCATGACCACGTCGGTCAGCAGGAGATGGATATCGCCCGCGTGCCGCGCGCAGGTCAGCAGCGCCTCGTCCCCGTCCGCGGCGGTCAGCACCGTGTAGCCGGCCGCGTCAAGAATCCTCCTGGCGACCTTGCGCAGCGCCTCCTCGTCCTCGACCACCAGGATGGTCTCGGTTCCCGTGGCCCGCCTCGGGACCGTCGGGGGCTTGGTGGCCGTCGCCGTGGCGGCCGAAAGCTCGCGCGGCAGATAGATCTTGAACGTGGTCCCTGGCCCGGCTCGCTGTAGACCCAGATGTTGCCGCCGCTCTGCTTGACGATGCCGTACACCGTGGACAGGCCCAGGCCCGTGCCCTTGCCCTTCTCCTTGGTCGTGAAGAAGGGCTCGAAGATCCGGCCTGCGTCTCCTCGTCCATGCCGCAGCCCGTGTCCGTGACCGCGAGCCGGACGTAGGACCCGGGCTTCACGGCCACGTGGCGCGCCGCGTACTGCTCGTCGATCTCCACGTTGGAGGTCTCGATGGTGAGCTTGCCGCCCTCGGGCATGGCGTCGCGGGCGTTGACCACCAGGTTCATGAGCACCTGCTCGATCTGGCCCGGGTCGGCCAGCGTCAGCGCCGAGGTCTGGCGCGAGCACCTGGACAAGTTCGATGTCCTCGCCGAGGATCCGCCGGAGCATCTTCTCGATCCCCGCAGCGATCTGGTTCAGGTTCAGCGGCACGGGCTGCAACACCTGCTTGCGGCTGAAGGCCAGGAGCTGCCGGGTCAGCGCCACCGCCGCGCTCGGCCGGCTTTCTTCACCTCCAGGAGTCGTCCTTGAGCGGATCGTCCTCGCGCAGCGCCTCCATCGCGAACCCCGTGTAGCTGAGGATCACGGAGAGCAGGTTGTTGAAGTCATGCGCCACGCCGCCCGCGAGGCTGCCGATGGCCTCCATCTTCTGCGACGCCCGGAGCTGCTCCTCGAGCTTCTCGCGTTCCGCCTCGGCCCGCTTGCGCTCGGTGATGTCGCGCTCGACCGAAATGGCAAAAGTCTTCGAACCGATTTGCATCTCCGTCGCCGAGCACTCGAAATCCCGGATCGTGCCGTCCTTGCACCGGTGCCTTGCCTCGAATATCGTTCCCGTTCCGGAAAGGACATTTTGCCGCCTTTCGTCGACCACTTCGGAAGCATCGGGCGCCGCATCGATGAAAGACACCGGCTGGCCTATCAGCTCGTCCCGTTCATATCCGAGGAGCCTGAAGGTCGCGCTGTTCGCATCCCGGATCACGGGGATGCCTTCAGGCATGATCTCCAGCAGAAGTATGCTGTCCGCTGCCTGCTCGAAGAGGATTCGAAACCTTTCCTCGCTCTGGCGCAGCGCCTCTGCCGCCTGCTTGCGCTCGGTGATGTCCCGCGAAAAGACCACAAACCGCCCACCATCCGCTGGCTGATACTGGACGCTCACTTCGACGTCAATGATGCTTTCATCTTTACGGCCGTGACTTCGATTCAAAACGGTCATCGCCGTTCGTAATGATCTTTTGCATGCGAGCAGCTGTAACATCAGCCGATTGGGCAACCACGAGGTCGAAATGCGCATGCCGAGCAATTCCTCTGCGGCATAGCCAGTCATCCTGCAATAGGCATCATTGACTTCCAGCAGGCGCCCTTCCGTGTCCGCTAGCCAGAAGCCGTCCATGGCCGTCTTGAGGATGGTTCGATGCCATTGGTCGCTCTTTTCAGTGCCTCATCCGCCTCCTTGCGCTCGGTGATGTCCCTGAAGTACCACACGCGACCCAAGCGCTTGCCGTCTGCATCGAGCATCGGTGCTGAGTAACGATCAAACGTCCTTTGTCCTTGAGAGCGATCTCATCCAGGCTCTTCTCGTCAGTCGCGTAAAGGTAATTCACCTTAGCGATGAATTCTTGCGGATCCTCCAATTTATCCAACACGGATTGCAGCGCGAGCTCATCGGATCTGGATTCTATGACATGGCGAGCAATGCCCCACATATCAGCGAAACGCTGATTGGACGAGACTATCTTGCCGCTCGCATCGACCACGAGGATTCCATCGAGTGACGTTTCCTGTTCGTCGAAAGGACGAGATTATTGAACCGCAACTCTTCTGCCGCCTGCTTTTTTTGCAGTGACGTCACGGATAAAAGTGGATACGCCAATGATCTCCCCGGCGTCTGCACGGACAGGATTGGCGGTAACTTCGAAGTAACGACGGGAATGACCTTCGTCACCCGAATTTATCGAATCTACCACGGTTTGTCCCTGCAGGGCGCGCTTCAAGAATTGCTCTGGAGACCTGACAAACCTCTGTAGCCGTTTGGCATTCGGTTAGACTGGCGCCCAGCTGGATGTCAACGCTGCAGATCGCCTTCATCAAGTGGGCGTAGGCACGGTTGAAACCTGTGTAGCAAACGGCGTGATCGACCGAAAAATCGAGGCATCTACGCTTTGTAGGATGGCGTCCAGAAGAGCGTTTCTCTCCAGGACTTTTCGTTCAGCGAGCTTACGCGCCGTGATATCACGGATATTGCATTGAATTACGTTCTGACCGTTGACGTGGTAAACGTTGCTGACAAACTCGACTTCGATCTTGCGTTCATCCCAGTCAAGAGCGGAAGATTTTCGTAACGGACGTACCCCTGGGCCTTCAGAACATCGAACGAGATCATCGAGGCAGCGACATCCTTGAACGGACCGATCTCCAGAGATACTTGCCCAGGAAATCCTGGTGTGAATAGCCTGTCAACTCAATCACGAACGGATCGACATCAACGATTGTCTCGTTGTCCGCATCGACAATCAGAATACCATCCTTGGCGGCTTCGAACAGGCGGCGATATCGCATCTCGGACGCTTCCAGCGCGTGTTCTGCTTGCTTGCGCTCGGTAATGTCAACAATGCTGGTAATCAAGTGGAGCGGCGCCCCCACCGAGTCGCGAAGCAACGTTGTACTGACGTCCGCGAATACGAAATGACCATCGCGGTGCCGATAGCGTTTGTCCATTCGGTACGTGGTGCGCTCGTTGGCCAGAAGACATCGAATACATTCCGAAGTTTCCGCGATATCATCAGGGTGCGTGATGTCGGCAAAGTTGACCTGTTGCAGCTCGCCGATGGAAAACCCCAGCATGTTGGCCAAGGCTTGATTCACCCTGAGCAGTTTTCATCGGTGCCGTCAGCGATCTGCCGACGGTACAGTGTTCAAAAGCGCCCCGAAGCGTTTCTCGCTCTCCTGAGCGCCATTTTTGCCGCGCGTTCCTCGGTCTGATCGCGGAACACCAGCACCACGCCGGTGATTTCACCGTTCTCATTGCGGATGGGTGCCCCACTGTCGGCAATCGGTGCTCACTCCGTCCTTGGCGATGAGCACCGTATGGTTGGCGAGCCCACGACTATTCCGCGCGCAGCACGCGGTCTACCGGGTTTTCCACCTCTCCGCGTGTCTCCTCATTGACGATCCGGAAGACATTCGCGAGAGACTGACCAATTGCCTCAGCCTCACGCCAGCCGGTTAGTGCCTCGGCAACGGGGTTCATCTGAAGGAGGTTGCTACCCGTGTAGACCGAGATCACGGCATCGCCGATGCTTTGCAGCGTGGTTTTGACGCGCTGCGCTTCAGCTTCGAGGGTGGCAACTCTGGCGTTGAGACGTGCAATCTCTTGCTCAAGAGCTTCGTGTGTTCTGTCGTCTCCTTTCACAATACTTCCCCCGTGGCCCTCACGGCGCTAAAACATGAGTTCGATTCGTGGGCTGGTTGTCCAGCTCGTTCGTTTACCGTTAACACAAGGCTGTGTGAATCACAAGTTGATTCACTTACCCCACGTTAGACTACCAATTCGGAACTGCAGGTCATTGCCTGAGAAACTAAACCTTGCCGAATCGTATTCGGGTGTTGCTTATAATGCCACATTCAACAAGACGCTCATGCGAGGTCCAGCACCTCCCGGACCTTTCGCGTCAGGGCTTCCGCGGTGAATGGCTTGCCGAGGAAATGTGTCCCCGTGTGGAGCACGCCGTGGTGGACGATCATGTTATCGGTGTAGCCCGACATGTACAGCACCTTGAGCGTCGGCCGCGCCTTCGAGAAGCTCTTCGGCGAGCGCTCTGCCGCTCATCCGCGGCATGACCACGTCGGTTAGGAGCAGATGGATATCGCCGTGTGCCGCGCACAGGTCAAAAGCGCCTCATCCCCGTCCGCAGCCGTCAGCACCCTGTAGCCAGCCGCATCAAGTGTCCGCTTGGCAGCTTTGAGCAGCGCCTCGTCGTCCTCGACCACCAGAATGGTCTCGGCTCCCGACGGCCCGCCTTGAGACCGTCGAGGGGCTGCTGGACGTCGTCATGCCAGCCAAAAGCTCCCGCGGCAGATAAATCTTGAACGTGGTCCCTAAGCCAAGCTCGCTGTTGACCCCGATGTTGCCACGGCTTTGCTTGACGATATCGTACACGGTGGAAAGCCGAGGCCCGTGCCCTTGCTTCCTTGGTCGTGAAGAAGGGCTCGAAGATCCGAGCCCGCGTTGGCTCATCCATTCCGTGGCCCGTGTCCGTAACCGCAAGCTGGACATAGGCCCCGGGTTCACAGCCATGTGGTGGCCGCGTGCTCCTCGTCGATCTCAACATTGGAGGTCTCGATGGTGAGCCTGCCGCCGTCCGGCATGGCGTCGCGGGCGTTGACCACGAGGTTCATGAGCACCTGCTCGATCTGACCCGGGTCGGCCACGTCAGGCCGAGGTCCGGCGCGAGCACCTGAACCAGGTCGATGTCCTCGCCGAGGACACGCCGCAGCATGGTCTCGAACCCCGTGACGACTTTGTTCAAGTCCAGCGGCACGGGTTGAAGGACTTGCTTGCGGCTGAAGGCCAGCAGCTGCCGGACCAGCGCCACCCCGCGCTCGGCGGCTTTCTTCACCTCAATGATGTCGTCCTTGACGGAATCATCGGCTCCTTCCATCGCGAACCCGGTGTAAAGGAGAATCACGGAGAGTAGGTTATTGAAGTCATGCGCCACGCCTCCCGCGAGTCTGCCGATGGCCTCCATCTTCTGCGACGTCTTGAGCTGTTCCTCGAGCTGCTCGCGTTCCGCCTCCAACCGCTTGCGCTCGGTGATGTCCCGCGAAAAAACCACAAACCTCCCGCCCTGCGCTGGTTGGTACTGGACACTGACTTCGACGTCAAAAATGCTTCCATCTTTACGCCCGTGACGCGATTCAAAACGGTCATCGCCGTTCGCAATGATCTTTTGCATGCGAGCAGCTGTAACATCAGCCGATTGGGCAGCCACGAGGTCGAAAAGGCGCATGCCCAGCAGTTCCTCGACACCATAGCCGCTCATTTGCAATAGGCGGCATTGACTTCCAGCAGGCGCCCCTCCGTGTCCGTTAGCCAGAAGCCGTCCATGGCCGTATGCAGGATGGTTCGATGCCATTCTTCGCTCTTCTTCAGTGCCACTTCCGCCTGCTTGCGCTCGGTGATGACGTCGAACACGGCGACGAAGTGTTCTCGCTTCGGGCTATGCACCGAAATGGCGAACCACATCTGCATTGCTTGAACGTACATCTCGAAGACCTCAGGCCTGCCGGTGAGGGCCACCCGCCCGTAGATTTCGAACAACTCCGGATTCCCCTCTCGAAGCCCCGGGATGACCTCGGATGCCTTTCTGCCCGCCACGTTCCTCAGCCCGGTATGGGTTTCGAATGCTTGGTTCACGTTGAGGTAGATGAAATCCGCGGGACGCCCTTGATCGTACAACATCTGGCAATGCGCGAACCCGTTCATCATGTTCTCGAACAACGAGCGGTAGAGTACCTCGCTTTGTTGCAGCGCCGCTTGTGCCCGCTTGCGCTCGGTAATGTCATGGCCGTAGACATTGACGTAGCCTGCCGTCTGCAGCGGGCTAAGAAAGAGTGCGTAACTCCGCTCACCGGAGTCCACTTCGAACTCGTGTCGCTTGCCGGTTGCCATTGCGTCGGCGACGAGTCGACCCAAGGCGCGGGCAAGCTTTGGCCGATTCCGCATCCCCAGTGCTGCAACAGCGGACGAGCACTTGGATTGGCGTAGCGCAGGATGCCGTCAGGGTTTATCCGTAGAACAGGAAACGGGTTCTCTGCCGGGAAACGCGACAAACTTTCCAATTGCTCCTCTGCCCGCTTACGCTCGGTGATGTCCCTGAAGTACCACACGCGACCAAAGTGATTCCTGTCCGCATCGAGCATCGGCGCCGAGTACCGATCGAACGTCCTACCATCGTTCAGAGCAATCTCGTCCCGGCTCTTCTCGTCAGTCGCGTAAAGGTAATTCACCTTAGCGATGAACTCTTGCGGATCTTCCAATTTATCCAACACGGATTGCAGCGCAAGCTCATCGGATCTGGATTCTATGACACGGCGAGCAATGCCCCACATGTCAGCGAAACGCTGATTGGACGAGACTATCTTGCCGCTCGCATCTACCACGAGGATTCCGTCGATGGACGTTTCCTGTTGAGTCAAAAGAACAAGATTATTGAACCGCAACTCTTCTGCCGCCTGCTTTTGTGCAGTGCCGTCACGGATAAAAGTGGATACTCCGATGATCTCCCCGGAGTCGGAACGGACAGGATTGTGGGACACTTCGAAGTAACGGCGACAATGACCTTCGTCACCCGAAGTTATCGAATCCATCACGGATTGTCCTTGCAGCGCGCGCTCGAGACTACTCCTTGAAACGAGACAAACCCCTGTCACCGTTTGGGACTCGGCTAGACTGGCACCCACTTGGACGTCCAACCCGCAGAGTGCATTCATCAACTGGACGTAGGCGCGATTAAAACCTGTGAGCAAAACGCACGATCGATCGAAAAAGTAGCGGCATCTACGCTTTCCAGCACGGCGTTCAAAAGAGCGTTTCTCTCCAAAACTCGCTGTTCTGCAAGCTTACGCTCAGTAATGTCAACAACGGTCGCAACGAAGTGGCGCGGTGCTCCTGCCGGATCGCGAAGCAACGTAATGCTGGCATCCACGAATACGAGATGACCATCCCGGTGGCGGTAACGCTTATCCATTCGGTAGGTGGTGCACTCGTTGGCCAGGAGACGTCGAATTGATTCCCGGGTTTCCGCCACATCATCGGGGTGCGTGATGTCGGCGATGGCGACCTGTTGCAGCTCCTCGATTGAGAGTCCCAGCATGTCGGCAAATGCCTGATTTACCTTAAGCAGTTTTCCGTCGGGCCCCGCCTGTGTTTGACCGACGGTGGAGCGTTCAAACCCATCCCGAAACCGCGCTTCGCTCTCGAACAGCGCCTGCTGCGTCGCGCGCTTAGCCGTCTGATCATCTTCGATGCTTTGCAGTGTGGCCTGGAGGCGACGCGTTTCAGCATCAAGGGCGGCTACTCTTGCGTTGAGACGTGCAATCTCTTGCTCAAGTGCTTCTGGTGTTCTGTCGTCTGCGCTCAATACACTCTACCCCGCGGTGTCATTAAGTATAGCATGAGCTGGATTCTCGGGGCGGTGCGTCCAACTCATTTGTCGACGATCAGCACGACGGCTGAGTGCGCCGCAAGTTGATTCGCCTACTCTACGTTAGACTACCTATTTTTCGGATCCGCAGGTCATTGACTGAGAAATTAGTTCTTGGCGAACGGAACAATCGGAAATATTCCAGATTGTCGGACAAGTATCCTTGTCAATCTCGACTGTGTGATGAAGCGGTGGGCGAAGCGCGGCTCGCCATTACTTCATGACCCGGCGGTCATCACTCTTACGACCTGCGGCCAGCACAATTCGGCGGGCGCACAAATCCCCATCGCGCTCGCGTGCCGTCACCGGAAAAATAAGCTAACCCTGGGGTGAATGTCTTCGCCAAGGGCGCATGCGGCGCCACAATTGACCGTCGAACTTGAGCGCGCCAGCCTGCGCGCGCTTCAGCAAGTATATGCTGAGCTCAATCGAAGTTTGTTCAAGAATCGATTGAAGGGACTACCGCTGATGTTTGTAGATGGGAAGCAGCGTCTCGGTCAATGGTGCTGCGAGCCGCGACGCATTGAGCTAGCGCGACAATTGTTGCTAGAGCAGGGTTGGGGAACGCTAGTTGAAGTCCTTAAGCATGAGATGGCTCACCAGTTCGTCGAAGAGGTTCTCGAAGTTACCGACGAAGCTCCACATGGCCAAGAGTTTCGGCGCATCTGTGAGCAGCGTGGGATTGATGCGAAGGCCACTGGCGTGCCCCAATCAGGCTCCGTTGATGACGCCCAGCAACGGGTGCTCAGCCGTATCGCAAAACTGCTCAGCCTGGCGCAAAGCAGCAATTTACACGAAGCTGAAACGGCAATGAGTGTCGCTCAGCGACTGATGCTCAAGTACAACCTGGAGCATGCATTGGAGCCGGCGTCACGTGGCTACCGGTTTGTGCATTTGGGACGCCCGACGGGTCGCGTCGGAGAGTCCGATCGGCTGCTGGCGGCGCTGCTGGCGGAGCATTTTTTCGTAGAAGTAATCTGGGTACCCGTGTGGCGACCGTTGGAGGGTAAACGCGGCAGCGTTCTGGAGGTTTGTGGCAGCGAAGAAAATGTGGAGTTTGCCGGCTACGTACACGCATTTCTGGTGGAAACCGCCGAACGTCTTTGGCACCAATATCGCAGCGAGCGAGCGCTTCACGGTAATGCCGAGCGTCGTGAATTCGTGGCAGGAGTCATGGCTGGATTTCGCGACAAGCTTGCCCGGGAAAAGCGGCGTCAGCAAAAGCAGGGGCTCGTCTGGGTGGGCGACGCCGATCTCACTTCATATTTAAGGCGCCGGCATCCTCATGTGCGATGGCTGCGCGGTACCGTGCGACGTCGCCCGGAAAGTTGGTCGCATGGGCGAGAGGCTGGCAAACGTATAGTTCTTCACAAGCCCGTAAAATCTGGCGCTAGCAGCGGTCCCAAGCTTTTGCCGGGGGACGTTAGTGTGTACGCATCATTTTTGCGAAGAGCTTCTTCAACTTTCTACCAGAGCTTGATCGTCTTCTTCCATTTCAATCTGGCGCGGGCGTCTTTTGTGCAATAGCAGCAGCAGGATTGCGGCGTAGGCAGCCAGCATGAAGGTTCCGGACATCAAGAAGTGCAGTCCCAAATCATTGACCAGAACCGTCCGATATTGCGCTACACACAGCCCCAGTAAAAACGCCCAGATCCATGCATCGCGCTTGGAAACGGGGTGGATGCGCAGTTTACCCGTGGTGCCGCGCTCACGCGATATAACTACCAAAGATAGCAGGAAAAACGCGTGACAATAATAGTTGGCAGGGGAAAGCAGCACTGGCACCAAGATGAGGCCCAATATCGCGGCCTGGTGCGGGCGGCGTTTGCGAGCCGCCGCAAACACGGCGATCAACGAAATGGCAACCAGCAGCACAAACAGGGGCTGATGTGCCTCCCAATTTCGCGCTAGGCCATGTCCCCAATCGAGTTGGGGCTCGTCTCCAAATAGAGCCTGCGGGACCGCAGTGAGATCAAACGACAAGAACATCCGAAGGCTCTCGTGATTCGTATGCGGATCACGTTCCAGAAGATTCACCTTGTGCCACCATTGCGGCCAAGAGCTCGGACCGAGAAACAGTGTGGTCAATACGACCGCGGCTCCGACTGTAATTGCCGCGGCGCGTGCCACCTTCACCACTGGCTCCTGAGCCTGGCGGATGTCCGCCCAACCGGGCAAGCGTTCTTCTTCTTTGTAAATCTGATAAGCCCAGGCCAAAGCAGGGAATGTGAACGTAGCCAGCGTAAATACGGGGAAGGCTCGAATTAGACTGGCCATCGCAAGTAGGGTTCCTGCCTGCCACCAGCGCTTGGTTGCCAGAGCGCAGATTCCCAGGCCAATGTACGCCATCCAATCGTGCCGCAGCGTAGCGCCCACCCAGTTGGAGCCGAACATGTGAAAATCGTTAGCCCCGAATAAGACTACACCAACCAGCATGGTGCGCCAGCCAAACGTACGTTTTACAGCGTAGAACATTAGACCTAGGAGCAAAGGGTCCAGCAGGCCGCCAAGAATCAGGATAAAATTATTCGCCGTCGTGAAGTAGAATAAAAGTCGGGCAATCAGGAACCAGACGGGCGTCGCATTTCCCCCGTGGTCATGCATGCTTCCCATATAGTCGCCCGGTCCCATGGTTTCCCGGAAGTAGCGCATATCCTCGACGAATGATTGCCACCGCTCCGGCGAAAAGCGCTCGCGGATGCCGTTGATTTGGTCGTGTACGTCACCCACTTTCACCATTCGGTGCGTAGTCAAATCTCGAATCTCAGTGTTGTTGAGCGAATCAAGAGTGGATCCCCGCACGTCATCGACGTATGCGGCAATGCTTGCCAGGTAAAGGCCGTCGAAACGCAATTCGCGAAAATATTTGGCGACCGGGTAATAGACCCGCATGTCAAAATTGTGCACCACGCTCTTGTGGTTGTTGCGATGATCCCAAAACTGTGGGTTTAGCAAATTGACGAAACTCAGCGTGGCAATGACGGCAGAAACCCCCAGCGCGCCCAATATTACCTGGGAATTCGCAGCGTATTTGCGAGAAGCCAGGGCCTCCCTGAGAACCGCCAAACCCGCAATGGCAGCCACCGTCGCTCGCAGTAGACTGATTTCGCGGGCGCCGATGGGCCACAGCTCTAGGATTAATGATAGTCCCCAAATGCCAACGCCCAGCGGCAAAGCGGTTAGCGCGAGCGTAACATATAAGTTTTGACCGCGGCGCGCGAAAAATACGCAAATGGCGGCCGCTATGCCAAACCAAATAATGCGATCTTGCAATTGCTCTTCAACAGGAGTGCCTTTTTTTGCGGTTAGCTGCGAGCCCAGATCTGCTTGCGCGTCGGCGGATAAGCGCAATTCGCTCAGCGCGTATGCGCGATCACCGCCATGCACTTGAAGGCGAATATAGCGGCCTTTTTCAGTTAGATCGTGAGTAGAACGGTCCCGCATGCCGGGTGCGCTGACAACCGGTGCTACCCAGAGCGGACGATAAGTCTTATTGTCGGATGACACCGTCAACACATAGTTGTCATTGTTGTCGCCCTGTAAATAGGCGCTACGAAGCGCACCCTCTTGACCTAGATCCCAGGTTATCGATCCGTTCGGATCACTGAAAGCGGCAGTGAGTTCAGTGCGCCAATAGTCGCCGTCCTGCGCAATCGTCCGATCCGTAAGTCGCTCGGCGTGGGTTACACCTACAACTGAGACAAGCCTTGCATGCTCAAGCAGGCTGGGTAACGGATCGGGAGCGCCCGCGCGAGCGGCAAGTGCGCAGAGCAAAACCAAAACGAATAGTGAAAGCCAGCCCATTCGCACGCCGTTGGTTTTCTTAGAGACCGGGCAAAAAGATTTGAACGATGACACAAGCGCTCCCTTGGGATGGCGAAGGCCTATTCAGAGACGCCGGAGCCTAGCTCAGGATGTGTCATTTGAGCCACGCTAAGCGACCGTCAGCGCCCGGATCTTTGCAGAAATGCGGTGTATTTCTGGGCAAAAGACGTAAGGTTCGGTGGCCATGGGGACGGCTGCGCTCCGCGAAGCGTGGTTGCCTCGGAGTGACGGGCCGGAGAGTTCACGCTTGTGAAAGGGGCTGCCCCCGCGCAAAGTTGACGCAGCGCATGGGTCTGAGTTCGAAAACCGTAATCGTCGTTCCCTGTTTCAATGAGGCTACGCGACTTAATTGCGCCGCATTCGAAAATGCGCTGAAGGTTGACCCGATGCTTGAGTTCATATTCGTCAACGACGGCAGTACTGACAACACGATTGACGTACTCAACCAGTTAGAGGGGCAGGTTGGCGATCGGGCGCGCGTGCTAGAGCTGAAACGTAATTCAGGTAAAGCAGAAGCGGTGCGCGTCGGCGTACTTCGGGCCTTTGAGCAGGACGCAAAATACATTGGATATTGGGACGCGGACTTGGCCACTCCACTTACCGCCATCGAGCTATTTGCCAAAGAACTCGAAGTCCGCGAGGTATCTTTGGTATTGGGCTCGCGCGTGCGCCTCATGGGTCGGCACATATCCAGAAGTCCGATAAGACACTATATTGGCCGCGGCTTTGCAACGCTGGCAGCGGTTGCTCTGGGATTCCCGGTATATGACACGCAGTGCGGTGCCAAACTTTTTCGAGCGAGTCCGGTTTTCCGCGCGGCTTTTTCAGATAAATTCGAAACTACCTGGACGTTCGATGTGGAACTACTTCAGCGGCTGCACAGTCCAAGGGCCCGAGCGGAGGGCTTCCAACTTGAGCAGCAATGTGTGGAATATCCACTGCCCGAGTGGGTTGACACACCGGGCTCCAAGCTCAACCCGAGGCAATATCCGCGCATTTTGCGTGATATGGCGGTCTTGGCAATTAATGGTTTTGCCGCCAATTGGCGGCAAAAACCGTAAGTGATGGGGGACTGCACTCGGAGGTGAGTGATTCTTATGCCTGCATGCTGAACACGGACGGTTGCTGGAACTTATGCAAAAGTCAGCGCAGGCTATTATCAAGGCTGTGGCATCAAGCTCGACACTGCTGGCTGCCGTCGGTCGAGGTTCACTCAACGGTGTTACGAGTAGCGAGGTACTTCAAGAGATTCTTTATGTCAGGTCTCGTCGTCTCAACATGAAAGATGCAACTACGGCAGCGCGCTCCGCCGCTGGGATCGTGGCAGAAGTTCTGCCCATAACTGCCGACGACATGTTGCACGCCTGCAGCTTGCTCGATTCCCATCCAAACCTTGGCGTACGGGACGCGCTGCACGTCTCCGTGATGAAGAACTCCCACATTGGCATGCTCATATCGCTCGACCGCGACTTCGATACCCTCAAAATACTCAAACGCCTAGACCCCACCGACGCGCTGAGTCTCTTGCCGAAGAACACTTGATGTTGCGCTGCAGTCCAACTCACGCTTGGTACCCCTAGGTGATTTCGGGGGAGCGGGAGTTGCGACTGGGGGAGTAAGCAGGGCCAGACCCACTCGGGACTCCAGTGCAACAGGGCTCAAACAACTGCGGAATGACTACCGAACAACCGTCCCGTTCGCAACCGTTTCTCGCGATTCAGGCGGGCGATAGCCAGCAAAACGGCGGCGACTTCGACGCGCGCGTGCGCGGCCTTTGCAGTCCTAGCCCTGCCTTTCGTCGTAATGCTCGCAACAGCCTTCCCATTCGCGAGATTGCGGCGAAACGCCCCGTGCGCAGCGGCAAATTTCCTACTTCACTCCATTTCAGCAACCAACATCCGACAACTTCCAGAGTCTCCTCGCGAGAGACAGAACTGTCTAAGTCCGCTTCTCAACGGACGGCTAATGCAGTAGACCTACTCTGAATTCTGCGCGTATTGTGATCGCAAAATCCTCGCAGATTCTGCAGCTCAATATAAGTTAGACCGACCACATTGCCCACGTCATCGTCCCAATCAAAGCTCGTTTCTGTCGCTGGAGCGTTCATTGAACTTCCGGGGGCGATCGTGCTTTGTGCGTACGCGTCCAACGAACTGCTTATGGGTCTATCGCCGGATGTCCCTTTGCACTGGGCAATCTTCTACTTCCCAGTTCGCATCGCAGTTGTCCCGTTCGTGGGCATTATCGAACTGTCGCGACTTCTATTGCTGATCTTCCGGCATCCGACTCGCCAGAACGGAATACGAGGTCTCGTTGGCCTACTCGTTACTGGCGGAATAGTTTGGGCCAACTGGCGATTCCCGGGCATCCCGATTTTTGACTTGCTCGGACGGCGCAGACACTGACGGTTGCGCCCTAATTCATACCGTGGTAGGAATTTCCCATGCCTCAATCGGCCGCCAAACTTTCGGTCAGTGTGCCCCTCCATCTCGCCACCGCTGTGAGGCGCCGCGTTGGGGCCAGGGGCCTCTCAGGTTTCGTTGCCAGGGCAATGGCCCATGAGCTCGAACGGGATCAGCTGAGTGCTTTCCTGACTGAACTGGACGAATTGCATGGTCCAGTGCCCACTACCGAACTCGCCAAGGTCCGCCGCTCATGGCCGAAGCGCTGATCCTGGATTCCGAGGCTGTGAATGCGCTATCACGGGCAACGGAGCGGGGCGCTCTCGCACAACGGGCACGTGCGATCCTAACAGTCGCTTTCGATCGTCGTGCCTTGGTGCGCGTTCCTGCGGCCGTGCTTGCCGAGGTTTGTCGAGGACCGCGATTTGATGCCGCCGTAAATCACCTCCTGCACGGTCACGGCATTGTTGTTTGCGATATGGGAAGAGACATCGCGCAACGGGCAGGTGAAATTCTGTACCGGCGCAAACTATCCTCGCAGCATGTAGTTGATGCATTTGTTGTTGCGACAGCGCTGTCCTTCGAATCCGCCGTCATTGCCACAGGTGATCCCAAAGACATGCAAAGCTTAGCCGCACCGTATCGTCAAGTACGAGTGCTCCCACTTTGACTTCGCACGACCGTAAAGCGGTCTAACAATTGCTTGCACTTGCCGGCTTTCCTTGCTGAAAGGTCGTGGTCAGTGGCACGAGTGGCGCGCCTTCGCGCGCATCAATTATACTCCTGCCACTTGTTCTGGTAACCTGAAACGTGCCTGCGAGTCTGTCTGGGCCGCAAGTGAAGCAAAAGCCGTTAGGCGGACAATAGTCCGCCCCTTGCCAAAGGACTGACAGAGGGTTCCTCCCCGAATCGCCCGCGGCAAGCACGAAGCGCACCGCCAAAACCTCCGCTCGGGTGAGACGATGATTTCGCCTATTCGCATATGGGGTGGAACACTGTATGCTCCTCAGTGTGACTGCAAAGCTTACGTTATTTTCCTGGCACTCCACTTTTGCTTTGGCGCTGTGTGGCGTTGGCGTGCGTTCGCTTGGGTGTATCGTCACCAAAGTGCCCCCGGTACCAGCCAGCGTTCCGGGCTGCGTGCCAAGTGCGGCGAGCTCTGACACTTCGATGCTGCCGTTGTACATTGGAAACGGTCTGGACGATACGGTCGCGTCGGCTAAGCCGCCGCTGCCGCAATCTGCCAACCCTAACTGTGCTTGGCCGTGTGAAGCGGATCAAGCGAAGATTAACTACGCGAGAGTCCGGGTTAGGGTCTCTGTATCTGCTGAAGGGCACGCTACTGCCATCGAGATTTTGAATGACCCTGGCTACGGCTTTGCTCAATCAGCTCGAAACTGCCTGGCGCAAATGAAATTTCGAGCTGCCTTGGATTCCAACGGGCAGGCAGTCGCTGCAGTGACGCCTCCGTTTGTAATCACATACACCCGCTGATTCGAACTCGACGGTCCAAGTCAACGTCATTGCCTCAAGCTCTGCAATCCGGCCATGCCACACATTCCTTGTTAGCCGCTTAGATTAGGTACAGCCCCCGAGCAGCACGTTAGCATCAATTCGGCGCTAGAACTCGGTGAGAGGCTACACCAAGGCTCGTTTGTAAGCACAAGCAGCCAGTCCCGGCCCACAGTGCCGTGAAGTTGCTTCTGTTTCCTCCTGTGGTATCATTTGTCGTGACCAAAGTCCGCCGCGGCAACTACGTCTTCTTGACCTGGAAGGGAGACCATAGCCCACGGCATGTTCATGTGTATCGAGATGGCAAACTCCTGTTGAAGTGGAACCTTGATGATGCAGTCCCCATGAAGGGAAGGCCCGACGCTCGGCTTCTCCAACTCATTGCTGCCTTGAAGAAGGAAAGTCTCCTATGAAGATTCGACAAGTTTTGGCGAACAATCGGAAGAGCCGGCTTGAGATTACGGTTCGCTCGGGCAAGATGTACCCGTTTCCTTTTGCCAAGCTGCACCCACGCCCCAGCGCCAAGAACCGAATTCTTGACGTCTACGTGGACAAGGAGTTGGGCAATGAAGCCGTCACGTACGTTCTGCAGTCCGGCGCCGAAGGGTCCGTTCACATCGATCACGCCCTAGAATACAATCAGAATCCGGAGTATCTGGCCGAACTTCTGAGCCATAAGCTCACCACGGAGGCGTTGAAGCGAATTGAGAAATCCGGGCTTAGCCGTCGCGAGCTTGCTCGACGCCTTCGGACCTCCCTGCCGCAACTCTATCGATTGCTCGACCCCACGAACACTCGTAAGAGCCTGACGCAACAGATCTCCCTGCTTCACGTCCTTGATTGTGGGGTTGATCTCGTCGTGACGCCCAAACGGGCCGCATAACAAGCGCTTGCAGTTGCCGGCTTTGCTTGCTGTTGGGTCTGGCTCAGCGGCGGCAGTGGCTTCGCATCAATTTTACTGCCGCCGCTGGTTGTTGCGTTATGATGGGTCGTGGCGGACTTGATGGGCCGCAGCTGAAGCGCAAGCCGTTGCCGTGCCGTATTCTTTAATGGATGGGATTTGCTGTCGGGACATGGTGTTTCTGATGCCGGCAACCTGACACGTTGTTCCGCGGGTTGTTCGCAGCGGGGGCCTTACGTCGGGTGACGTTCGAAAACCGGCGTCTGGTTGGGCGGCGCCGCTTCGCCAATGCGTTTTGGCATCCGGACAAGTCTCGCTTCGTGGCATCTAGATGCCCGGCGCTGCTCGGAGCTTGGGGGGCGTGGCTTGCTGACGCGGGGGGCGTGGTGCCGTATTTGATGTGTGACACTAGTCTGATTCCATCCGCATGCGTTGCAGCGCTCTATCGCCGATGCGTCGTTCCAATTGTTGGCTCTTGCTTCGTGGCCTCCGGATGCGTGGGCGCCGCCTTGTGAACCTGCTAGGTCATCGTGTTCTGACACGCTCCGGCGCGCGCACTCTGGCCCTCCAGGCTTACTTGGGCGTTGTTCAGATTCCGGACTGTGACTTGATGCGTCGGCAGCGCTCCGGCGCCAATGCGTTATTGCTTGCTGACGGGTCTTGCTTCGTGGCAACCGGAAACGCGAGCGTGAAACCATTGGGTTTTGCCTGTTTGACTCGTCTCGCTTGCTTCCAACATGATGCGTGGCGCTGCCGCGAGACTGTCAGGCCGTCCCTTTCTTTGACCGGCTTCGCATTGGACTTTTTGCCCCCGCTGCCGATGGCCGCGTCATAGCGGCCGGGCATAACAAGCGCTTGCTGCCGGCGGCCGTGTCTTACTTCCAGGTTTGGGCTGCTCCGCTCGTGGCTGCGCATCCATTGTACTCGCTCCGCTGTTCTGGCATATTGATGCGTGCTTCCGTTGCGGGTTGGGCCGCGGCAGAAGCGCGGCCGTTGGCCAGACAAGGTATGGAATGGACAATGTGCCAATTTGGGCGGAACACTCCACGAGCATCAAAGGCAACTACGTCGCCGTCACGCCCGCCATCATAGCATCTTGGCCCAAACGTAGTATTTTCGGAATGCACTCATTGGTTCGATCGCTAGACCAATCAGCAGGATTTCTGAACTGCTCTAATACTTGATTTCATTTCCAAGGAATATTCTATGTCACAAAGCGAGGCAATTCCCAAACCGGATTATGGCGTTGATGGTTCACCTGTCCGTGTTCCATTGATTTGTATCAGCATTTGGGTTTTTGCCGTCTTTCTGCTTGTTCTTCCCAATCCCATTTTGAGGGTGCTGGGCGTCTTGTTTGTCGTTATCGCTCTGTCGTTCACCTTCATCACGCTCAAGTTCATCTATTACGTGAACAGTGGCAAGCTTCGCCTCCGGGACAGGCTTCTCTCCATGGTGGATTGGAAGGGGGATGAGACGGTCTTGGACATTGGCACTGGAAGGGGACTCCTCATGATCGGCGCGGCCAAAAGGTTGACCACCGGCAAGAGCATCGGAATTGATATCTGGAGCCAGGTTGACATGCATAAGAACAATCCCGAGGACACCCTCAAGAACGCCCAACTGGAAGGGGTCATCGACAAGGTGGACGTCAAAAACAACGACGCCCAGAAGATGCCATTTTCCGACGCATATTTTGATGCCGTCCTCTCCAACCTATGCATTCACAACATTCCAACCAAGGAAGGCAGGGACCGAGCTTGCCGGGAAATCGTCAGGGTATTGAAGCCCGGAGGGAGAGCCATCGTCTCGGATGCCTTCCACCTTAAGGAGTACGCCCAGGTTTTCCGTAGCGCGGGAATGTCGGCGGAAATTCTCCCCGGACGTTTTCTTGAAACCGCAACCCCCTGGCACAGGGTCCTCAAAGCCTCGAAATAATGTTTGTAGAGCAGACCCTGGAAGCACGCCCCTTTGGGGCCTAGCGCAGCCTCCCCAAAAAAGGGAAACCGAGGCGCCCATAGACACCGATCATTCGGTGTCCCGAAAGACCTGCAAGGGCGCTGCTCAAAGTTGCTGCGGCTCACCCACGGATCGTTGCACAGGCATTGACAGGATAGACAACGCGCTGGCCAACAAGCGTTTGCAGTTGGCGGCTTTCCATGCTGGGGGGTTGTGCTCAGCGGCGGCAGTGGCTGCGCATCAATTTTACTGCCGCCGCTCGTTGTCGCGTTATGATGGGTTGTGGCCGTACTGATGGGCCGCTTCTGAAACGCAAGCCGTTGCAACGAAAAGCAGCGGCGTTTGCGAGCCATTGGCCAATGCCTACGCCGTGAGCTAAAGTACGGCATGGCAAAGGACCGCCAGACGGTTGCGAAGGAACTTGCTGATTGGCACTTCGAGGTGGAGCCGGATCTGACGACGATATTTTGGGTCAACCCGAACGATGATGGGCGCGAAGCTCCGATCTGTTTGCTGGAAGTCACCGGTAGTAATCAGCCTCCCGCGCAGTTGAATCCCGGAGCTGTGACGGCGTTCAATTTTAGCTCAACGGACGACACCCCATTCCCGAGTTGGGTCGCTGAAGTCACGCCTGGGGAACTTAGGTTGCTCCAACTCGGTCTTCTAGCCTCGCCGACAGGTTGGAACGTTGATCTCGAGTCTGCCAGAGAGTTTTCCCGACCTGACTCCAGTCGAGGGCAAAAGTGAGTTCCACGGTTTGGACTAAGACCTGGAAGTTGCGCGTAAAGGCCGTCACGCCAGTGGTAACCTTTGACGACGCCGATTTCGCGCTTCCTGCCTGTCTTCCCGCTTATGTCCAGTCGGGACATCTCGTCGAACTTGCAGCGCAAGTTCTTGAGAATCATTCAAACGCGGACTGGGCTCGCGCATACGCGAAACAAGGGGAAGTCCGATTTGGCTGTATATGACACGCTAAAGAAGTTGCGCTCGGACGGAACCATTGCTGTTGACTGCCACGAACTGCACTATTTCCAAATGGCATTGGAGAAGATTGGGAAAGCCTACGTTTTGCGGTTCGCCAACGCCCAAATTCAGAATCATCGCTCAAGTCACGACGTCGCCAAGGCTTTCATGCAAAACGTTCAGAAGGATCCCGCGTTCAAGTCGATTCTGGGTACCAGCCAATCGTTGAGCAAGGAAGTGACGGGCTTGGCGACTGCGATCGAGCAGCTCGCTCCTGCAGTTGAGCGAGAGTCCAATCCTCGGAACTGTGAGTATCCTTGGTCTGATGGCTCAATGATTACCGTTCCCGTTGACGTAAAGTTTCTTGAGACTTGGACATTTGGTTCCAATGCAGAGCCGACGCTTCGCACCCTTCTCCAGGATGTGGCGGAGAAATGCCTCAAGTGAACACCTCGTTTATGTGTGAAGGCTTTCTCAATCAGACGATGTTGTATCGATAGCGTCGCCCAACTCTGCAATGACCCCGGCGGCTTTCGATGCTGAAATGTCGTGCCTGCCGCGCGCTGTGGCTCGTCGAACTCGCATCAATTTTACAGCGTGTGGCTGTGTTTCGTTCTGACATGTGATCGTGTTACTGTCTGGGCCGCGGGTGAAGCACAGCCGTTACGAAACCGCCACCCGCCTACCTCCGAGCCAACCCATAAACTCTGCCACCCAGGTGATTCATGGATGACAGCACTTCACTCGCAACCGGTTGCGAGATGTAACGCCAAGCCACGGCAAGCCGAATGCCAGCTTGCGCTTCGTACAGCGAACCCAGCGCCGACTCAAACCGCAACCGAGAATTGCCAGCCGCGTTACCCCGGGCCTCCGCAAGATTGAGCGAAATACAGCTGATTGCGCGACGCACTTGCGAAGCAAGATCACGGTCTTTGCGCTGGATCGCCTCAACAAGCGGCGATTGAATTGCTCAGTTCGAGGCGAGGTAACACTTCGGAGACTGATTCTGAATCGGAATCTGATCCGGAATCTGAAACTGACTCGGAATCGGATTCGGAATCAGACACAGAATCCGAGTGGCCGCGGAACCTACAGTACGTCTGATAATCACCTGTTCCACTACCAGCGCGATAAAATCTCCGGGTTCTTGTCGATTGCTTGTCCGCGCTTTGCTAGTGCAAACGGTGGATGTATTGCAACCACCCCGAATTTTCCAGAACTAAACAGTCCCGATAGCAAGGGTTGTTCACCGGATGAAAGTTCGCGCCGCTCGCTGGGAAACACCAGATAATCAGCGTCGAAAACCCCAATCGTGAGCTGATAAGCATATTCACGACTTGAGATTTGCGGCGTCACGAACACCGAAGCTGAAACCTTCGCATCTTCGGGAATTTTCGCGAGGACTTCGTCCATTGCCGCTCGCCTCTTTTTAACTTCGGGTGTGAATCCAAATTTGTACGGAATTGGCCCGCCCCATGAATTATTCTGCTGAAGGACGGAGCCAAATTGATAGCTACACGTAATCAACCCGAATGCAACGGTGCCCATAGAAGCCCAGCGCTGACCTTTTCCGTATCTTACCAAAACCAAGATCAAAGCAACAAACAGGAATGTGGTCCAATGAGCGGTGTATTGATAGTGTATCGACACTACGGGGCTGTAATCCGTGGAAAGCAAGGAAAACAAGATACCCGGCACGAGAAACAATGCACCGAGCGGTCGGCGCAGCGGAAGAAACGCCAGCGGGACAAACACCTGCAGCAAAAACAATAATTTACTCGGCTCGAGTATTTTGACCATTGAATAAGCGGGGTTGCTAAATACGGTTTTGAGAATTGAAAAAAAGCCGGCTTCCCCAGGCGGCTGTAGATCCTTGAAGATGAATGCGAATGTTTCATGTCCGGCAAAGCGAGGCATAATAACCAGCTTAATCAGCACGAAGTATATTGCACTTATTGAAGCGACAATAAGACCGGCCTTAGGCCGACGACCGGATATCAAGTAATAAGCTCCCCAAATCATGGGGCCCGCGGAAACATCCTCGCGAATTGAGAGCGTCAGGATAAGTGCAATGGCGGCTAGCCAATTGCGGCGAGCATCCAACGCATACAGCAGTGTCCAAAGGAAGAACGTTCCCAGCGGCGGGTAATGAAACTCAAACATGTTCGCGCCGTGCACCGGTGGGTAAAGCAGGTAGAGGACGGCCAGGATGCAAGCCAGCGCGTCCGACACATGACGTCGGGCGAATAGAAACAACGGTACGGCAGCAAAGCCGAGCAACATCGATTGAATAAACAGCAGCGTCTCAGCGCGAGGTGCCAACGCATACGGCGGTAGCATCGCGTAGGCGAATAGCGTTGCGTGGTATCCGAAATGAGAACCGACCGGCCCAAACACTATGGTTGATTTGAAGAATTCATTGCCGTGCAGGACATTCCACATCACGTTGTTTTCGATGGCAAGATCGTAGCTAGAGTACACTCCTTGATGCCAAGCGATCGTGTAGTAGCTAAAGTAGATAGTGTAGCCTAGTGCAGCCGTACACACAGTCATCAGGGGTAGATGGCGCGCCAGACTAGGCCATCGAGTTCTGACTGACCTTGCCGCTGTAGCCAAGTCATCAATGGTTGCCATTTCCCAAGAAAATGGCCCTGCCCCCACCGCTGTGCGCAGCCCGGCGCCGAGACATATCAAAGCAATTCCGGTGAGAACAAGAAAAGGCAGTTCATGGTTCGTCCAGAATTGCCATTGATACAGGAACGGGATAAAGCCAACAACACCCAGGGGCGCAAGCCGCCGCGCAAAGTGCAACAGGACCCCGGCGATGCTGCCGTCCTGTCGTCTGATCCGTGCGTAGCCAATGCCGGCAAGGACCAATAGTGCAGCAGCGACGCAGGCAGTAATTAGTAATTGTTGTCGTGGCTCCCGCGCCAGGGCGTTGGTCGCAAAATAGCGCTGCGGATCCTCACCCAAACGAATGTAGCCGATCGCCAAGCCAATTGACGCTCCTACGGCGGCAAGCAACATTAACGCCCGCGAAGCGAGGGTTAACCATGGCAGATCATCAGAATCCGTTGCGGATTTTGCCGGGGGATATCCTGGGGCGCAATCGTGTGCCACTGACATGAGGGCAGCATAATGAATGTTTCGCGTGGCTCTGCCAAGGAACAGTTACACGCCGCGAAAATCCGCTGGAAACAAGGTGCCGGACAGTTGGTCGTGCCGGGTTGGCTCGGGCTATCCGGAACTCTTCCACTCGACGATTTCGTCAACAAGAGTGTGGCCCCACGTGCCGGAACTGGCATCGGTAATTACTAGCCGCGCCAGCTTACCTCGAAACATGGAAATATTCCAAACGTGCTGCCCCATCCATTCGCTGTTACAACCGGTGGCTTTGCGAACTGGTTGGTCATCTACCAATAGTTCCAGTTTCTCCGAATCTGGCACTTTGCCGCCGCCCATCACGAACGTGATAAGTTCGCCCTCGATCACGAAGGACGGAGACGTCATGCGACCCGTGGGCAAGTCCGCATCCGGCGGCAGGTAGGAATTTACGAATCGACCACTTTGACCGAGCGGGACTTCCTGGTCGGGCCTTAGTTCCGATGTCAGCCAATGATTGGCTTCACCTTCAGTTACCCACGGAACATCCTCTACTGCGAATGTGAAACTTCGGACTTTTCGCCAACCCAGCGGGGATAAATCTCGACTTTCAAGCAACGCGCGCTCGGTGCCCGCCAATGACGGATTCGCGCGAATTGCGGCCCCAATGACCCGCTCTTTGCGCGGCTGATCCTGGTTCATGGAAAAGTAATATTCCCGCAAATGCCATAGGTCGCAGGCCAAGTCGTGCTCGCCCTCATGCTCCAACACTGATAGGTGAGAATCTAGATAGCTCGGGAACGGAATTAACCCGGTACCCGACGGAAGTTGCTTTACGAGAGCTGGATCATATCGCACCATGAAAAATGGGTCCCCGGATATATTTAGCGCGGAGACATTGGCATACGGTTGTGGAAATACAGCCAATTCCGAAAGCTGTGTGCCATATTCAACGATAAGCCCCGGCGTTGCGGTTTTCTCGTGGCCGGGGCGCCCGCGCCTTCCGATAGGAATGTGAGCCACGCTGCGACTGGTCAAGCCCCGCAGATCGAACATGGGGAGTTTTGAGTAATAACCTGACATGCCAACACTCCAGACAGCGAGTTTTGGCTCAATGTGATTAGACTTCAAACGGGTGAAAAGAGCGTGGCCGAAAATATAGCCCAGCGCACCCACCTGCATGGTCGAGAATTTGTCGACGGACCCGTAGGTTCGTTCGTCTGCCACGCCATGGTAAATTTCCCACGGTTTGATGACGTTGATCGGCAGCGCGACGGCAACGGCTGGCACTAGGAGAACAATCGCGCGGCGCCATTGGTTTCTTGAAAGCAGCGTTCGGTATCCGGCATCAGCCAGCAGGAACCACAGGGGAATTGCCGGCACGAAAAATCGGCCCAGCATGAAGTCACCCCCCACTTTGGCGACATACCCAAGATAGATTGGCAACACTATTAGACAATAGCGTCCAATAAGCGTGCGCCTAACAAGATAACCCCCTACCGCTACCAATGGCAAAGTCAACCAAAGTCCGGAGCCGATAATCGTGATCAGCAGGTAAATAATGCCTTGTTCGAAGTATAGCTTGTCTGCGGACTTGGCGTAAAAAGTATTGGGCATCCAATCGCCGTAATAGGTTCGCCTCCAGATGAAATACGGCACGAACACGACAAAAAATGGGACAAGGTATCGAACCGTTTCCCGTCTTCGTTGGGGGTCAACGAACAAGGAAAAGGCAAGCACTGCATATAATATTCCGTGGTCCGGATGCGTGAGCGTAGCGGCAATTCCTGCTATTCCGCCGACTAGTGGACTGCCTGCATCAACCCTTTCCAACGCCAAAGTCATCAGCATCGCGGCGAACATTGTTTCGATGCAGGCCGTTGAAAATGACGCAAGGGTGTAGTTGGTCGCCACGAAAAGCGTGGCCACGCCGATCAATGTGGGCGACGACTTGAGCCGCAGTCCCAATCTTTCCGCCAGGTATATCAGCCCAACAAAGCTAGCCAGATTAATCACAACCGTGACCTGGCCTGGATCTGCCCTAAAGTAGATGGCGAGCGCTGCTATCAGCGTCCACAGAAAATCCGTATAGCCTTCGATGCGTTCGCCCGGATTAAAAACCAGGCCGTGCCCGGCTACCAGGTTGTCGGCGTAGCGGAATGAAATGTATGCGTCGTCCGATGCCCACAGTAGCGACCAACCCCACCTGACGGCCAGGACGCTGATTATGACCAAAATGCACCAGCGCACCCAGTTGCGGTGCCGTATCAATAAAGTGCGCGGGCGTGGCGTGCAGAGGCACAGAGCCACGAGAATGGCAGCGAGATAATACGGAACAACTTCCTTCAAACCCGCGAAGTAACGTTGATATAGATCATCGACTAGATGGCTCGGGAACACCGCATTGACCCTGGGTTACTCGTTAACGCTCTGGGCCCCGACCCAGACAATTCTGCTACTCTGTAAATTCTGCCTTGTCAGTCCGTTTAGCCTGTTCAATCTCGGGACTTATGCCACCGGTGACGCCATGTTGCCATTTCTATTGAATGCCGGCACGCCGTGCGCCTGGTTTCGTTAGTGACTCTAGATGAATGGGTTCTGCCCGCCTTGTGCTCAGTCCGTTTAGCCGGTCTGTTCCTTTGCGCACGAGCCGTCGAGGTACACGGGTTTGCCCGTTCACGCAGAAAGCAGAAAACGCGCAATCGCGTCCATGGCTTGATTGAATCGAATCCTCGTAAAGTGAGCGCCACTCATCATCCAGTCGATGTGCGAGGCGGGCTTCTGATCATCGTGAAAATGTCCGAGAATGTCCAAATGATCGGCCTGCCCACACCAGAGAAGCTGTCCCCATAGCATGCTCATACTGGGCACCACGCCATCATTTGAACGGTCGTCAATCGTGCTAGCGAAGCTCCAACGCAAAGCTTCTCGCTGTTGGTCAGTCGGCTGCGCATAAGGATACAGTCGGGGACGCTTGCTGGTAAGTTGATAAAGGGTAGAAAAGATGGCGCCGGTTGCCGCGGCATAAGGAGAAAGTAACCGTTGCGCGAGCTTGATTTGGAGCGGTAGCGGGGCTGCAGTCAGCACACATCCGTAGCGAACGTCTGGGTTGTCTTCGGTTGCTGCGTTAAGTAGGTCAATGGCCTCGGGCATGATCTGGATTAAACCGCCCTGATCGGAGCGAATATTATGCAAGTAATGACTGACTTCGGCGCGGCCTTTCCTATCTACCACGCGCAGCACAACGTCCGTTACGCGGCTGACCAGCTTTGAATCTTCACCCAACAAAGAATCCAAATCGCCCAGCCTGGCGAGCAGACGCGAAAACACGGACAGCGAGGGTTCGCCGACGGATAACGACACAATGGTCAAGAGGCTCAGCGCATACAGCAGGCGGGTCCCCGACACAGTGGCAAAGTAACCGGCCAATGGCGTTCCATAGTGTGGCGTGTTCATCGAAACGATAGTCTGAACACGAGGGGTCCAGCCCAGCAGTTCAGGCTCGATTCCAAGCTTGGTGGTTGGAGACAGCAGGAGGCGGCTATCAAGACCACCGGTCGAATGGCCGACGAGATGCACCGGGCCGCTCTCGTCGCGCAGCGTATGCACAACGGTCTTTGCCAGAATTCGTGCTCGATGGCGCAACGATGAAGTCGGGGGACTCGGAGAAACCTCTGTGACAATTCGCTGGCCAGCGTCGTCAAACCGCTTTTTGAGAGCTTGTCGCACATGGGCGAAATAATCGACACCCGCAACCCGGCCGAAACCGAACATTCCGGGGATCAGGTAAACGTGGTGCAAATCGCTCATGGGCCTCGAGTCGGGCGCATTCAGGCGTACCCGCAATGGTGGTGTCATGGCAAGATCTCTGCCCGGCACGTGCAAAGATTCGTTACGTTTCAGAGGGCCGGAAGCGCAATTCAAGGAGTAAATCGATGTGTGAAAGTTGCGGCTGCGGTGACCCTGAGGTTCTTCCGGTTCATGTTCACGAAAGCTTGCTGAAGAAAAATGACCACGAAGCTGAGCACAATCGAGAACACTTTCAGGAGTCAGGCGTCCTCACACTGAATATCATGGGATCCCCCGGCAGCGGTAAGACGGCGCTGCTTGAATCCACCGCTCGCGCCCTCGGAGGACAACGAATGCGGGCCGTGAGCGGAGATCTTGCCACCGACAACGACGGGTCACGCCTGCGCGCGGCAGGAATTCCCTCGATCACGATTACGACCGGCACCGCGTGCCACCTGGATGCTCGACTGGTTCACCATGCGCTGCACGATCTTGAATGGCGCGCCGCGGAGTTCCTATTCATCGAGAACGTGGGTAATCTCGTGTGCCCAGCCATTTATGACTTGGGACAGGCTGCCAACATCGTCGTTTTGAGCGTTACTGAAGGTGAAGACAAACCCCTCAAGTACCCCGTCATGTTTCAGCGCGCGGACTTGGTCATCTTTACGAAAATCGACCTTTTGCCGTATTTGCCGGGCATCAAATTGGACAATTATGTGGCCTCACTTAGGCGCGTAAATCCCAAACCCCATTTCATTTCAATATCGACAGTTACCGGCGAAGGACTCGAGCAATGGACATCCTGGCTCACCCAACGCCGTATGGGTCTCACCGCTTCGGTCGCCTAGGCGTATAGATTGCGAACTTGGGTGAAATTGCCTACCCGTGCTAGAGTTGTCCGATGGTAGCAATCATTCATAATGAACCGCGCAATTCTGGCGGTGGGGGCAGCCGCGATGCGGTAAAATTCGAATGCCCGTCTTGCAAGGCCGCCATGCACATGACAGTCTCGCGGCTTCGGCCTGGAAGCAAAGTGCAATGCTCAAGCTGCAAAGACGAACACACGCTGAGCGGCCCCGACATACGGCGCCTTTTGGCCGATCACCGCAAGCGGCTTTCAAAGCTCAATCAAAGGAAATGAAGTAGCAACCTCCTGGCTTGCCGAACTCCGTGTTGGTCTCACCGCTTCGGGCGCGCTACTGTTGCTTACTGTGACAATCGTCGCAGCCGCTCTTGGGACCTCGTCCCGCTTTGTGACAGTTCGAGCAAAGTAGCCGTTGGTGTCCTGGAATGTCCAGGCTCTTGATCGGCATTTGCCAGGGATGCCAATCGGCCGTGGCTTGTGGATCGACGACGCCAAGTGCCGTTTGCGGCCCCCGTTGAGGTTGAGTGTGGCACGTCTTGCCGCAATCGTTGCCGAGCACTTTACCTTCAGGAGATACGTGCTGTCCATCGTGGCACCGAAAACAACCGGGCCAATGCCGGTGTCCAATGTTGACCGGATATGTGTGCCAATTGACATGCATATCCGGGAACACGGCCCTATCGTAAATACTGGACGCTACTTCAATGGCACGATCGACATCGGCGCGCCGCTGGTTGAGCACCTGAGGATATTTCGATTGGTAGGTGCCGACCACCGCCTCGCGAATGGCTCGATGAGCGGCGTCGCGACTGGAATGGTCGGACATCATAGCCTCGACGATGAGCTTTTTGATCCAGGGCAGCGAAGGCGAGATCTTACCCTTGAATAGCGCCTGGTCGATCCCTCCGTCAGGCGACGCAAATCCGTGCGCGGGTCGATTGTGGCAATCCATGCAATCCATTAAGTGCCGGGGCAGTTTTGCCATTTGCTCGGCGGTTAGCCGCGCTGATGTCGACACGTAAGTCGTTTCTGTCCCGTTTGAATTACGAACGTGTACCCAAGGAATATCTTGAAGCTGCGGATCAGTGGCGGCGAATGTGACCTTATTGTCAATCATCATATGCCAATGGACGCCGCCGCTTGCCCCGTGGGTTCGGGACCCGCCACCCGTCTTGAGCGTCAGCGTAATTTGCTCGGGTGTGTTGGTTTCATCATAACGAAAATGGGGCAGCTGTAGTAATTTCGCTCCGAAAAACTTCTCTGGCCAGTGACAACGCTCGCAGGTCTCTCGAGCGGGTCGTAGGTTCATAATCGGCGTCGGAATCGGGCGATCATAGCTGCTGGTCAGTACGTCCCATAATTGGTAGGCGCCTTGAAGCTTCGAGCGAAAGTAGTACCCCGCGCCTTCACCGACGTGGCACTCCACGCATCGCACGCGAGCATGCGCGGAGTCAAGATACGCCGTGTATTCCGGTGTCATCGCGGTGTGGCAGGTTTGTCCACAGAATGGAACAGACTCTGTATAAATGTATCCTTCGTAACCGGACCAGACCATGATGGTTCCGACAATGGTACCAACGACTATGCTAATATTGAACAAACGTCGCTGGCGCACGTCATTGAGGTCCATCCGAGGATACGGCAATATTGCGAGTGAGGCCTGGCGTTTGCGACGGCCTGCCTCCCAACGCATACCGGCAAGTACCAGCATGATACCGAACAGAATCACGCCCGGGAGCAGCATGTACGTGAACATGCCGATGTACGGGTTCGGTGTCGGATCGACCATCTGCGCCAACATCAGAAGCGCGATAACGGCCGAGCTGCCCAGAGCAATCAGCATTCCGAGCTGGCTGAAGATGTTCTGATAGAGCGGTCTCTTGTGAGGCGTCGGGCTCGGGCTGGTCATGGGCGTCGAATTCGACTTTAACCCCTAAGCATAGCTGGCCACCAGACTTTCAATCACGCTGCGCGCCGTCACGCGGGCGCTGATGGTAGAGGTCACGCGTTCGTCGAAGGGTTTTGACGTAGGATCCTGGTAAATTAGGCCCAGTGGGTAGCGCCCGTCCGCCTCAATTAGCACATTGAGCGCTGCGGCGCGTGATGTGACTTCGTGTCCCGGGGGTAGCTCGCAAGCCGCGGCTTTGAGGGTGTCTCTGTTGACGTCCTTGTGGAAGGTTATACAGGGGCTGAGCACATTAATAAATGCCATTCCGCGGTGCAAGAGCCCACCGAGTACGAGTTGCGCCAGTTGTTTTGGATTCGAACTCATTGCTTGTGCCACGTAGGTGGCGCCACTGCTGAGAGCCACCCACGCTGGATCGACAGGCATGTCAGGGTTGCCGTGAGGTGTCGATTTCGTGCGAATGCCATGGCCGCTGGTCGGGGCCGTTTGGCCCTTGGTCATTCCATAAATCTGATTGTCCATGAGTATATAAGTGAGATCGACATTTCGGCGCATCGCATGGAAGAAATGATTGCCCCCAATGGCAAGCGCATCGCCATCTCCACCCACAGCTAGCACCGTGAGATCGGGGCACGCTGTCTTGAGCCCGGTCGCGACACACAGGCCCCGACCGTGAACCGCGTGAAAGCCGTATGTGCTGAGGAAAAATGGTAAGCGGCTCGAACAGCCGATGCCCGCCACAACCGCTATCTCATGCGCTGGACGTCCAAGCTCAACTAGAGCCCGCTCGACGCCGTTTAGGACGCCGTAATCGCCGCAACCTGGACACCAAGTGGGTTTATGATCACAACGAAACGTTTGAGTTGGTTCTATTGACATAAAAGGACTCGGCTCATTGTTGCAGAGGGATCTTGCTGGGCGATGTCTTATGGGCAATTTCACCGAGTTCCAGGATCGACCCTAGCTTGTGTTTTGTCCGGTTGCTATGGTGGCTCTCGATCTGTTCTTGAATTTCTCGGCAAGACAACGGGTTGCCGTCATCTTTCGATACGCTCACCACTTCGACGCCGTGGGCGACCAATAACGATGACAATTGAGAACGGATTAGTTGGGCGAGTTGCCCTGTGGAATTCGTTTCACAAACGTAGAGTACTCGCGCGCCCGCAGCGATAAGTTTTTGAAAGGGTTCCACGGGCAGTGGCCACAGCAAGTTGGGAAAGAAGGTGCCTAGTTCGCAACCTGCGAGGCCGAGCGTCGGGAGGCTTTCCCTGGCTGCTGAAGCAGAGCGCCCCCAGCCGATGATGCCCACCTCACAGCGTCCACTCGGGGGAAGTTCAATTGCTTCTTGTTTGGTATGCTCATCAAGGATTGCCTTCATTCGCTTCGCGCGGCGATCAACCATGATTACCCGATTGGCCGCGTCCGCACAGGGTTGGCCGGTTTCGTCATGTTCGAGCCCGCCGGTTCGGTACATGCCACCGGGGGTCCCTGGAATAGCTCGGGGCGATGCTAGGCCGCCTTCGACTGCACGGTACCGGCAATATTCACCCTCGTCGAGTCCTTGATAGTGGTGTTCTTCGTACACGGACATGCTATCCAAGTCAGGCAGCTCAACCGTCTCCAGGCTGTGCGAGATTGCCTGACTGGAAAGGAGGATCACCGGGACGTGGTATTTTTGAGCAATATTGACCGCTCGTATCGTCTGTCGAAAACAGTCAGCCACAGTCTGTGCCGCTAATACCGCCCGTGGAACTTCGCCGTGCGAGCCGTAAACGGCAAGATTCAAATCGGCCTGGCCATCCTTAGTCGGCATGCCCGTCGACGGTCCGGCGCGCTGAACGTTGACAATAACCACTGGAACTTCTGCGATGCTAGAAAGGCCAATCAGTTCGCACATGAGCGAAAGCCCCGGGCCGGCGGTGGCAGTCAGTGAAGGTTGGCCTCCAAACGAGGCTCCAATACACATGGCCAGCGCTGCCATTTCGTCCTCGGCCTGAATGAAATGACCTCCAATCCGAGGCAAGTGTTTGGCCAAGATTTCCATCATTTCGCTGGCTGGAGTGATGGGGTACCCAGCGTAGAAGCGAATGTTGCCGACCAGCGCCCCCAGGGCAACCGCTTCATTGCCGGATAACAAATGTAAAGGCTTGCCGCGAGATGGCGCCAAACGACGGGCTGACCCCGACCCGTTCAAGGTGCTCGTGACGCCTTCATAGCCGGCGCCGAGCGCGCGGACATTGGCCTGGGCAATTACCGGATCCTTGGAAAACCGCTGCGCCACCGCCGCTTCGAGTATGCCGCGATCAAGACCCACCAGGGCTCCGGCGAAGCCCGCTGCGACCACGTTTTGACTTCGTGGCGTTGCGCCGGCTAGAGCGGCAAGCGCCTTCCAGTCGAGCCCATGGGATTCTTGACTCGAAGCCAAGCCGAGCTTGACAGCATCGCACCCCTGAGGATGCATGAGCAGACCGTTATCAGCGAGCTCTCGGCTTTGCCTAATTGCGGCTTGCTCGTCGAGCGCGATTACTACGTCCGGTTTTTCACCGGGCGACAACAGGGGATCGCAACCCAAGCGGACCTGAAACGTCGAGGAGCCACCGCGGACCTCTGACAAGAAAAAGCTTTCGGTAACCACCTCGTAGCCCGAGCGAGCGGCAGCTCGGGCGAGCAACTGTCCCGTTGAAACGATGCCGTCTCCCGCTTGTCCGTCGAAACGAATCACAATTGACTTTCGGTTCATGATGGTTTCACGACTCCTTGTTCAACACCGGCATTGGGACCTCTCGGCAAGGAACTCGGCTACGCCGCCGCTGCCGGCAACTAGCATTTGAGGGCCGATTCCCACAATACCGTAAAGCTAAATTGGCATACGGGCCGTCGGGCAGGGCTATTGGATAACAACAGCTAACGACCGAGTGCCGATAGGACTTAAAGGGCTGCAGCGCCAGGCCCCTGGTTAGTCGGGTCCGGCGGCATAATGTCTCATTAGGCTGCCAGCGACTCATCAACATACCAAAGCAAAGCGACGCTTCGCATCGATCGATCGGGACATCGACGCGTGATTACGACATCGCTTCATGGCAGACATGGCTGCACTGACAACTATGCCCCTAGCACGAATAATTTCTATTGTGGTTTTTCCGCAATCGGAAATTTATGCGGTGAGGCAGTGGATTGCGGTAATGTACGGATCGGGATCGGCCGGGAGGATGGAGAATTGCTTTGGGGGTCGTTACGGCACTCGCACGGCGAATTCGTCCCGAAACATTCGCGGCCGATGGCTAGTTTCCGGAGAATAACTCTGAAGTGCTGATTTATGTTCAGCAAAATGCCGCGCGCCGGATCGGGTCCCTGCACCACAAAAACGAATCGCCGAGGACTTTGGGGAGATATCCTCGGCGACTCTAGGGTGTTGGCTGCAGGGTGTTGGCTATTGGTATTTTGGACTGCAGAGTAAGGTTTACGGTCGCCAGGTGTACGGTGGAGCAGGTGTGGCGTCCGTGCCGGGCCCTGTGCACGTCGAGCCATCAACGTAGCCGCTGCAGGTTTGGCCACTTGCGATAGTGACTCCTTGCCCTTGGAATTCCACGTCCCCATCGAGCGTACCGCCGGCAATGCTTTGGCCCGACGCGAACCAGCCGAGTGGGAAGAACGTGGTCATGGCCGTGCCGCTGCTTATGCTGAACGTATTGACGTTGTACTGCCCGCCGGTGCTCCCGATGAGAGACATCGCGCCCACCGTGCCGCCAGACACTGTGCCGCTCGCCACGATGGCGTGGTCCTGAATATGTGCACCGCTGCCCACGGTCGTTCCACTGAGGACCGTCGCGTACGGACCCACGTAAGCCGTGGTGCCCGACGGGGCGCAGCCCCCGCCGTTGGTCGCGCGCGTGAGCCCTGACGGACAGGCATCTTGCGTCCCGTTCTGGAAACCCTCGGGCCAAGCGCTGCCCAGTTGAATCATATACGGATAGCGCGGCACCGTGTTGTAAGCCTGGTCCCAGATGATCTTTTGCAGAGTAGACGGGGTTGCAGCGATGACTAACCAGAGATATTCACCCGAGTTCACACAGAAAGTCAGTTGACCATCTGACCCCGACTGCCTGGTGCTGTAACGCGCTTTGGTTATTCCAGTATCCGTTGCGACCAATCCCCAGCGCCAGTCGGGGCTGCCCGTACCGGTGGTGATGCCACGGAAGGTGACCGTTACACTGGTTGCGCCAGAATCAGGATACAGCCGAATGACGTTGTAGCCAAAGGGTTGCGGCGCCCAGTAATAGGGTGAAATGAAGCGGCGATTGGAGGCGTAACTCGTGTCCAGAGGTTCGACCTTCGTGGTGCGCAGGCGTCGCCACGTCTGCGAAGTGTCGGTAATCAATCCATAATTCGACCGGAATAACGCGCCTTGATTGCCTCCCGCGGTGCTCTCGGGCGGCGGGTCCTGGTAGTCCCAGGTGATGTTGTGCATCGCATATTCACCGATGTAGTCGTTGAGCTGGCTGACACTCCATTTCTGGCCGTTCATGATACCGGTAAAGGGGTTGTCAACGGCAGGACTGCCATCCCAGATGGCGTTGACCGCGCTGTAGCAATACTTGTCCTTGAGGAACTCCATGAACTGCCAATTGCAGTACCGCATGCGCGTTGAACCCAGATACAGGTGCGATACATTGGCCAGATACTCCGAGCAGTGAACATTGCTCGTGTGGTACTCGACTTGTTGCTGTGCGGACCAGTTCGCGTGGCTCTCGTAGACCCAGCCGCAAGTATTCGCCTGGTTGCAGGCCATGCCGCCCTCAACGGCTTGCACGCCGTGCCTGAATTCATGCGCCAGGCCCCAATGGTCCTCGAGGCCACCGGTGCCAATCCACATGCCCATATGAGTCGAGTCCCAGGCGCCACCCGTCAGGCCCCAAGTGGAATGGACGTGGACGCTCACCTTGTTCTTGGTAGCCGAGTTGCACAGTGGCTCGCGCTCCCACATGGGCGTGGTGAAGTAAAGGCTCCACACCGTTTCCAGGTGAGTGACCGCGTCCTGCGCCCCGGTCGTGCAAGCTTCATCTGAATAGACTGCGAAATGGGTGGATTCCGAACACTTCGTCATCGCAGAGCAGCAAGGGTCGGGTTCGGGACCCGCTGCCACCCAAGTGCCCGCGGTGCAGGTCGTGGGCGCGGCCGTGGGACAATTGCTCGCCCACGTCGTCGTGCTCGAACCCGCGTCGCAAGTGCCGTTGCCCGTGGAGCCTCCCGTCGCCGCTCCACCCGTGGCTGCTCCTCCGGTGGCCGCTCCGCCCGTGGCTTTGGTTCCGCCCGTGGTCGCTGCCGTTCCACCCGTTGCTGGCACGCCACCCGTAGCTTTGCTCCCGCCTGTAGCCGGTGCGCCGCCCGCGGTTTGGCTGCCACCCGTAGCTGGGATCCCCCCTGTTGCAACAATTCCACCCGTAGCTTGGCCGCCACCCTTCGCCGTGTTCGCGCCACCCGTGGCGTTGTTGGTGCCACCCGTCGTAGTATTGGCACCACCGGTAGAGGCTGCCGCGCCCCCCGTGTTCGATTGAGCGCCGCCCAGGTTCGCCGTTGAACCGCCCGCGTTATTTATTCCGCCACTGGCTGACTTAGAGCCGCCGGCCGAGGTCGTTCCACCCAGGCTGACGGACCCGCCAGTTTGGCTCACGCCTCCCGTGCCGTTATCAGGTCCCGTCGAGCCATCGCTTCCACTGCAGCTCAATGCAAATGCGGTCGGAACAATCGCGAACAATACTCGGAAGGGGTTCATAGCGGGAAAGCTCCTCGTGACTCCGGACAACCGCGGCCGGACGTAGTCACTTACAATATTGCCCTGAGGGTAAAATGAGTTGAATTGGACGCCAGCCAATCGAACTGCGACTTCAGCCCCCCAGAATAGTTCATAAATTAACATGTTGAACCGGGTCCGGTTCGACGTACTGTTCGTTCAGCTGGACCTCTCGGTTTTGAACCGCGGGTCCCCGCACTCACAATGATTGTGAATCGGGTGCGATAATCGGCGATGGAGCGCGTGGAAACGGGTCGTGGCCCCTAGCGTGACCGAGCTTTCGTTCGGTAGGTTTCCACGGAGTACGACGGGTAAATGGTGCGTTTCCGTGCCGTCACGACATCAATCCGCACCCGCCAAATTGTCTTGTCGAAGGGTTGCCCGCTGACCAAGCGTGCACTGAATTTAGCGCGATTGCCGCCGACGTCGCGCGCGCAACAGGATGAGGCCCAGTAGCCCGAAGCCTGCCAACTGGGTCGAGCGCGACGGCAAACCGGCAGCTCGGCAGCTGCAACTTCCGACATTGTCCGAACTTCCTGCACCGCCGACGGTGGATGTGCCAGAAGTGCCGGCGTTGGTGGCGCCGGCATTGGCAACTCCTGAAGAAGTAGTTCCTCCAATGCCTGCAACACCACCGGTATTCGCCATCGCCCCGGCCGAGGCAACCTTGCCACCCGTGTTGTTCACGCCGCCGGTGCCCGGCATGCCGCCGGTTGCATTGGCAGCACCGCCCGTGCTCATCGTGCCGCCGGTGGCCGCCAGGTGCCACCCGTTGCAACTGCCATTGCACCTCCCGTTGACCTAACACCACCCGTGCTCGTTGTTCCTCCGGTTGTCTTGGCTCCGCCGATGCTGTTAGCACCACCCGTCGCTTGGGTCCCACCCGCGCTCGAGGAACCTCCGGTACTGGTCGTGCCGCCGCTGCTCGCCGCGCCGCCAGTGCCACTGCCGCCTCCAACACCACCCACACCCACAGTAAATGTGAAAGGATTCTGGGACTGCACGCCAACGGCAGAGACGTACAAACTGTAAGTACCGTTGGAAAGGCCTGCCGGCGTTGTGAATTGGCACGTTTCCGGTGTAGAACCCGCGCTCGGCATCATGTTGCTGAAGTTGAATGACCGGCAATAATAGACATTGCCAGAACTGTCCTTCAACCAGACAATCGGATAATTCTCGGCCATTGTCATGTCATCGCCTTCGTCACCGCCATTGATAAGTCCACTCAATTGTGTGCCGGTGAGCGTGTAGGTGCTGCCACTGTTGAAGACGACCGATGTCACTGTGGGACGCCAGGCATCTTGCGGCGCCGAGTCCGGCGTATACAGCCAGTCACGAGAACCGCAGGTGACCATCACTTGTCCGTTGGGTAAATTCAAGTAACTCACAGGGTAGGGACCTGAGGCATCCGGCGGCGGAGTGATTACGGCAACCGTGTTCGCCGTTGGGTCGAATTCTTGCAGTGTGTCAATGGCCCCGCCAAACGGGTGTGTGGCGATCATGACCTTGCCGTTGGGTTCAGTAACCGTGTATTCGTCCTCCGCTTCGTTCCCGGTTGTGCCATAAAGCGGCCCCGTTTTGTAGGGCATGACTGGACCTAGTGCCCAGGTACCCGGATCCGAAGCAGTTGCACCCGGTGTGTAGATGGCAATATTTCCCAAACCATAAGCCACCACTCGGCCATCGAACAATTGCGAGATACCCGCGATGTCTCCGAAGTAATAAGTACCGGGGTACCCTGAGGCCGCCGTGAGCGTGACCGCTAAACCGGCTGGCAGCGGGCCTGTTTTGATCCAGGTGTTGGTTGCGGGATTGTAGATTGAAGCTGAAGTTGGCGCTACCGCAAGCACGCCGCCATTCTGCAGAGATGCCCACGCGTTCTCATCGCCGCTGCCCGAGGGAATTGTCGGCCCCGCCGTCCAAGTGTTCGTTGTTGGATCGTAGATCTGAGTGGCGCTCGATGCGCGAGTGCTATCCAGGATTCGACCGTCGCCGAGTGTTGCACTGCCCGTGTCGCCAATGTCGTAAAGGCCAGAGGCTTCGATGGTCCACGTGTTAGCGACAGGGTCATAAATTTCAACATTCTTGAAGAGTGCTGATCCACTCGCGGGTTGTGCACAGCCCGATGCGCAACCGGGATACACGTAAAGGTACTCACCGCCGGCTTCGAAAAACCTGCCATCCTTCAGTACATGTTCTTGTGCGCCGCCCCGCGCGTAGGCACTGCTGGCGACGCTTTTCCACGTTCCGTTCGCGTAACTGCCCGTCTTGTCCGGGGTGAGGATCACCCAGTTGTTCAGCGCATTGCCGTGCGAAAGCACCGTACCGTCCGTCAGCAGCCATAAACCGAAGGCAGGTCCGCCATTGGTCGGGCTGGACGGTGCGGCTGTCCAAGTTCCAGCGGCATTAGCCGGCGAGGAAAAGACGAGCGCAGTGATTGCAACAACGGACCCCAATAACTTTTCACTTTTAATGCGCATACGCCAATTCTCCTGCTCCCAAGGCAGAACATGTCTAGTCAGATTGATGAGGACTGAGTTGACGTGACTTTGCAGCGTCAACACGGTTCAATAAATCGCCCAGTGGGGCGGCTCAACCGTAGGCATCATGACTCACTTGCCGCGACGCTGATGGCAGCACTTTACTAGGGGGTTGAGCCCCGAGTGAACCTTGAGTCTCACGAGCGGTCCCGCAACTCATCATGCAAATTCGATCACACTTGTGTTTGGTTTGGTTGCACACTAAAGATTAGGCTACCCACAGATCCCAACAGTAACTGGAATGTCGAAGTTCCGCCGGCACGTTCAGTTGCGGCGCCTGTTACGCGATGAGCGCGACCGAGGCGTGTCATTGCATGAGCCGCGGCACCGAACTTGGCCGGCAGCCGTTCCCGACCGATCGGCGAATTTTTATGCTGATGCTGTTACGTCATGGGCAGCCAATTTGCGGCGTGAAACAAATCTGAACCATCGGGACGCCGTGGAATCGCAGCACGCTTAGAACGCTCGCATCGCAAACGAGCGACGCAACCGACAACGCAATTCAGACGAATCTGACGAGCGTGTACGGGAGATAACGTCTGGTGATATTATTCCCGCAACGATGACGGGAGGTTGAAATCCATCCTGAATTCGGTCAACATGTCGGTCCGCAATCGCCCGTTCGATCCCAACCACCTGCGTAGCGGCGGTCCTGGCCGTCGCGGCCTGCGCGCTGTCGATCGCCGTAGCCGCGCCGCTCCGTGCGGCAGAACCGGGACGTCCCCGGGTATCGATTCGCGTTGCCGATGCTGACGACGAGGCATTGCTCGAGCGCCTGCGAGGTCAGGTGAGTGACCTTGATATCGATCTCGAGGTCGTGCAAGAGCAGCCCGCGACACCCGCCCCGGCGACCCTGGCGTTCGTGTGGTTCACTCGTCAGGATTCGAACGCCGACCGAGTCGTGGTCCACGCGATGCAATCGGGCAGCGCTCGCACGCTGGTTCGCGAGATTGGGGACGGCAGGCCCGCCGCGAACGGGGCGCTGAGCTCAGGGACGTTGGAGGCCGCGGCGCTGATTGTTCGTGAGGCGCTACGCGACATGACGATCCGTGAACCTGGTGCGTCAACGGTGCCACCCACGCCCGCGTCCTCGGTGCGCGTCGTTGCCGGCTCGATCATCGTCAAAGGATCGAACCAGGCGTCTATCTCCTACCGCAGTGAAGTGGATTGGTCGGCCGCGCTCGATGGCGTCGGTGCCTTGCGGCGACAAGGGCCCACGTACTTTCTGGGCGCGCTCTACCGCGAGTTCGAGCTCTCGCTGTTCGCGGGTTTGAGCTTGCCGGCGAGTGCGTCGGATGCCCATGGCGTGATCCGTCTGCGCCGCCAAGTCTTCGGCGTCCGGGGCGGGCACGAGTGGCGGTTCACACGCGCGCTCGAGGCCAGCTTCGGGATTCGTGCCGGCTCGGCACTGTATGCTCGCAGCGCAGAGGGTCTCCAGCCCGACGTAATCCCGAAAGGCAGTCACACCACCGTTTCCGGGCTGATTGGGCCGGAACTCCGAATCGGTTGGGCGCCGGGGACAGGACCGCTCGAGTTGACGGTCACCGGTGGACTCGACGTTTTGCCGGGAGCACCCAGTATCGGCTACCAAGTCGAGGGTCACTTCGTGCCGTCATTCGTGATCTGGCGACTACAACCCACATTCGGCATCGGCGTTGCATTCCGTTCCCATTCGGAGTCGTGACCCGATCGTCGAGCCTCGGGGCTCTATCGTCGAGAGCGTTCGTGCAGAAAAGTGATGCTACTCTCTCAAGATGCTTAGTGGGCCTGGTCAAGCCGGCGATTTGCTGCCCCACCTCATTCAGGCGGCTCAGGCGGGGGACCGTAAGGCGGCTGCTCGCGTTGCCGCGGCGTTACTACCCAGGGTACGTAATTTGGTCCGATACTTGATTCGGGGTGACCGCGAGGTCGATGACGTGGTGCAGGAAGCACTGGTGGCCCTGTTGCGAGGTCTGAACGGGTACCGCGGTGAAGGTCCGTTTCGGAGTTGGGCCGATCGCGTGGTCGCGCGCCGCACCTTCGCTTGGCTCGAACGGCGAAACCAGCGAGAGCAGCGCGTGGCCGCCTCGCGCGAGGCCGCTCTCGACCTGGCGAGCACCGGGGAACCGGACGAATACCTGACTCGACGTCAGGCGGTTTTAGCGCTTGATCGGCTGCCCTTCGAGCAGCGCCATGCCCTGGTGCTGCATCACGTTCTTGAAATGAGCATCACCGAAATCTCCAAGGAAACACGGGCTCCGGTTGAAACCGTGCGCAGTCGGCTGCGCCTTGGGCGCATTCGAATGCGTGAAGCATTGTCTCCTTGCACTTCTCAGAAAGTGAGCGGATGCCCGTGAACTCCGAACCCCGCTTGGAACCCGCGCCGCTTGAACCACTCGATGAGAGCGATGGACCCGCTGTTCGTCTGAGCGCCGAGGAGTTCAACACGGCCGTCAGCGCAGCCGTGAGCGCTGCATTTCCCTGCTCGGCGTCGTCTCGATCGACGCCGAATTCCGTTTCTGCTTGCCGCTGCGGCACTGGGCATTACCGGTGTTGCGTTCGCGCTCTACTTCGGGAGGCTTCAGCGTTCAAGCCCTTCGCCTACGGTGCTCGCATCGGTTTCGTCCGCGGGTCTCACGCAGCCGTCGGCATCAGGTGGATCGAACGACGTGCAGCAACAACCCCCGCCAGCTGCATCTACCGAGACTTCGGCAAACCCGCCCGAGATCGAACGTGCCAAAAGTGCCGGCCCCACCAATGCTGCGGACATGCTGAAAGCAGCCAATCAACTGCGCCGACAGGCGCGCTGGGCCGATGCCGAATGGGTTTACTCGCAAGTCGCCACCACCTATGCTAGCGTGGCTCAAGGCCCTGTCGCCGCGCTCGCGGCCGCCTCGCTGCGCCTCGAGCATCTGCGCGACCCTCAGGGGGCCCTTCGGTTGTATCAAAGCGCAACCCGAGCCTCATCGCTTGCTGCGGAAGCCGAGCTCGGGATCGCCGACTGCTACCATGCGCTCGGCAACCGGGACGCAGAGGTCGGAGCGCTGCGCCTGGTGGTGACTGATTATCCGCAGGCCTTGTTCCATGAGCGCGCGGAGGCCCGCCTGAAGGCACTTGAGGCCGCCAGGCCCTGACGTTACCCATGTCGCCAATGCCTGCACTTCGTCACGTCGGGATGGGCTCGCTATTGCTGATGGGCATGGCTGGCTGCACGGCAACCGAGGACACGGTCGGAATCGTGGACACTCGAGCTGAGGGCGCTGCCGGCAATGGGGGTTTTGTGCATCCCGGTGGCCTGCACACGAAGGCGGACCTCGACCGCATGAAGGCCCAAGTGGCGGCGGGTGCTCACCCTTGGGTTGACGACTGGAAGGTCCTGATCGCCGATTCCCAGGCGCAAAATACCTATGCTGCCGCTCCAAATGCGGACATGGGTGCCAATCGCCAAAGGGCCGACGCGGACGCGCATGCTGCGTATCTCAACACAATTCGATGGTACATTAGCGGTGATACAAGCTACGCCGATGCGGCCGTAAGAATCTGCAATGCGTGGTCCTCGGCAGTAAATGCCGTCCCATCTAATGGCGGGTTAGTCGGTTTGCCTATCATGAGCTTCGCCCTCGTTGGCGAATTGTTGCGAATCTACAGCGGTTGGAACGCGACTGATTTTTCACGGTTCAAGAACATGATGGGTACGTATCTGTACCCCTCGGTACATGACGTCATCACCACCCATCTGGGCAACTGCGTCAGCAAGCTCCCGACAAGCTGGGATGCCCCGAACCTGGCGGCTGTGCTTACCATCGGTGTGCTCCTGGACGACCAGGCCAAATACAACGAAGCCGTTACTTATTACGAAAGCGGTTCCGGCAACGGAGCAATTGAGAACGCGGTGTGGACGCTTCAGCCCGGTAATTTGGGCCAGACGTCGGACAGCGGCAACGATCAAGAGTCCTGTACTCTCGGGATCGCAGATCTCGGCGTGGTTGCCCAGGTGGCCTGCAATCAGGGTCTGGATCTATTCGGATATGACAACAACCGACTCCTGGCCGGGGTCGAGTATGTCGCGCGATACAATCTCTGGCACGATGTGCCCTATTCCCCGTGGAACAATTGCGTCAACGACAACCAATTTTACATCTCGATCAATGGTCATGGTCGAATCGACGATCGACCTGTCTATTCACTCTTCTACAACCACTATGGCGTCCTCAAAGGACTGAGCGCGCCGAACACTCAGGCGATGGCGCAGCTGATGAGCCCCGAGCACGGCAGCGACGATCATTTTGGCTACGGCACTCTGACGTTTACTCAGAACGCGTCGGCGTATCCGCCGTCACCTATTCCCGCCGCTCCGACGGGCTTGACTGCCACGCCCAGCGTGTCGCAGGTTTATTTGAGCTGGACGCCGCCTAGCGGAGACACCACGCAAGGTTACGTTGTACGCCGCGCAACAACTAGCGGCGGGCCGTATACCAGCATTGCTTCATGGAACGCGAGCACCGCCGCGCAATACACGGATGCAACGGCAGCTAACGGCACAAATTACTATTACGTCGTTTCCGCGGTAAACCAAGCCGGAACCAGCGGCAATTCAGTGGAGGCCAGCGCTACTCCCGTGGCTGCGGGAGCACTGCCGGCGGGTTGGCAATGGGCGGATATTGCCGCGACCGGAGGCAGCGCGACCTATGCGAGCGTTGGCAATGGCACGTTCCTTATCAACGGAAACGGGACTGGCATCGGGGGCGCTTCCGATTCATTCACCTTTGCATATCAGAACGTGACCGGCGACCACACAATCACAGCGCGCCTCACACAGGCAGGAGCCAAAGTGGGGTTGATGATGCGCGAAACGCTCGCCGCCAACTCGGCGCTCACGACGATTACCCTCGGCGACACGGGCGGTCGAGAGTCGAATTGGGGAATACGCGCCTCAACCGGAGCTAATCTCAATTGGTATAATACGGGCAATCAGTTCACCTGGGTACCGGTCTGGTACAAGCTGCAGCGCAGTGGAACCACAGCCACGGCTTCCCAGTCCCTGGACGGTGTAACCTGGTTTGCCGTCGGTTCGACCACGGTGACGATGGCTAACACATACTATATTGGGTTGGCGGTCATTCCGGGAGCGACCACCTTCGACAACGTGACGATCCAGTAATTCGCGTCGCCGAACGTCCACAATCTCAGTTCCTGCGACTTGCGGAGCTCTTCCAATGGAAATCGATTCGTCGCTGATGCTTACTCCGGGAATCCCCACCCTGGAGTTCATCTGATGAACAACGCCGCGCAACGCTGTTTGGGGTTCCCATTGGGTGAAAAAGGGTGTGCTGCCCGAGGCTCGTATTTCATTGGGTACTCACGATCTTGAGCATGACGACGCCATGGCTCGGCACCGACGAAGCGGTATATGAGTTACTAAATGAACCAAGATCGGTGTGACTCCAGAGGTCGCGCACGGTTGCGGCACCTGTCGGAATGCCGAGCGCGCTCCACTGCACCGCTATCGACGCGGTTCCTGTGCCACGGTTCAACAGTGCAACCGCCTGCGTGTTCGTTCCTGACAGCGTCTTCGACCATACCTGCAGGTTCGTGCCCGGCGACGCAACTAAACGGCCCTGATTGCCCAGCGGATCTTGATCGACGGCAATGACCTCGCTGTTCGTGAGCGCCGTAGTGGTCGCTGCGCTCATGCTGCGCACGTCGTTTCCGGCGATGAGCGGCGCCGCGAGAATGGCCCACATGCTGAAATGCGCTTGCCCCTCCGTGTCGCTCAGGCCGTTGCCGACCTCCATCATGTCAGGATCGTTCCAGTGCCCGGGGCCCGCATAAGAGTAGAGATTTGTATCCTGATCGATGAGCGACGTGACGGACGACCAGCTCGCATTGATGTCGAACCCGATGCGCCACATATTCGCAATCGTAGGCAGGTTGATCGAGCAGGTATTCGGGGGACATCCGGTGCTGTCCCCCGGATTGATGCTGTAGAAGATGGGGCGCCCGGTTGCGCGTAGCGCGTCGCGCATTACGGCGAATCCGCTGAGTGGGCCCGTGCATTTGTCGTACTTGAGATAATCAATGCCCCACGACGCAAACGTCTGCGCGTCCGTCGTCTCGTGACCTTGGCTCCCAACCCCGCCAGCGTAGCCGCTGTATATGTTGGCGCAAGTCGTGGTGTTGGGTGTCTCGTAGATACCGATCTTCAAGCCTTTGCCGTGAACGTAGTTGACGAGCGCAGCCATCCCGTCGGGAAAATTGGCCGCGTTCACTTGAAGTATTCCATTCGAATCGCGTCCGTTCATCCAGCAGTCGTCGATATTCACGTACTGATAGCCGGCGTCCTTCATGCCACTCGACACAAAAGTATCGGCCACTGCCTTAATGAGCGACTCGCTCACATTGCATCCGAACGTGTTCCAAGAGTTCCAGCCCATGGGGGGCGTTGCGCCCAGCACGCTGCTGCCGCCACCTGTGGCAACGCTTCCTCCGGTGGCACTCGTGCCACCTGTAGTCTTTGTTCCCCCAGTCGCTTGAGTTCCCCCTGTGGACTTGGTGCCGCCGGTTGCAGGCACTCCGCCGGTGGATGACAAGCCGCCCGCGGCTTTGCTTCCACCGCTCGCGATCGAACCGCCTGTGGCGATTGCGCCACCTGTCGCTGTTATGCCACCCGTAGCTTTGCTTCCACCGGTCGCCGCGGTACCGCCACTGGACTTGTTACCACCTGTCGCTATGGTTCCACCCGCATACGTGCCGCCCGTCGTGGTCTGAGCGCCACCCGTTGGAGCATTGCCCCCTGTGGAAACAGTCCCGCCAACCGTTGCATTTCCGCCGCTGGCTTTGGTCCCGCCTGTTGTTTGAGCCGCCCCACCCACTGAAGGTCTGTCGAAAATTGAATTTGCTGACTGGCATTGGCGAGACATCACCTATCGACGGAAGCCACGCCGGTGTCATGCCATGGCGGGCGCGACGGTTAGACCGCAACAAATGGATGCTGCTCTTGTCGTTCTTTGACGTCAGAGCAATACTTTCTTGATATGGCAGACGTGTCGGCGCAGATGAATCGCGATTCGCCCGATCAGCCGATCATGGCGAGCAGCTTGTGCCCATGCGCCAAGAGGTTCGAAGCAATCGAGGTAATCAGGACCACGCAAGTGACCTTGTTGAGTCCCCGCACCAGGAATCGTTCCAGACCAAAGCGACTCTTGAAGTGAGCGTTCGGCAATTCACAAAGCCCAGCGCGGTGTCGATATAGATCTTGTGCTTGTTCGGTCTGCATGACCTCTCGCCATGCATCGACCTTTGGCTCGAAATTGGCGTTGGGTCCCGGATTCTTGGACGTTTCAGGCACTGATACCAGTGGCAATATGTTGTGGTCCATGAGATTGCAAATGCACTCGTGATGTGCGTGTCCGGCATCAGCCAAGATGGTGTGAGGGGTCTGGCCCGTGCGCTGCTCAACCTCCTGTACCATCGGCGTCAATGAGCCCATGTCTGTACCTTCGTTAGTGACACGTAGTCCCACGATGGTGCGTGGTCCACCCATCGGAAAACCTGCCGTAGCGAGTTGAATGTTGTATGCCGGACGAAATCCGCCATCTCCCATCTTCATGATGCGAGCATCACTGTCAGTGGTGGATGCGCGGGGTTTTTTCTTGTCATTGGCTTTGAGCTCATGGACGACCTCGATAGCGCGTTGGACTCGTTGCTGGTAGTCGTGTGCAGCCGCCAGACGAGCGGTCTTTTCAGCGTTCGTTGCCTCTGGGTCGTCTGCCTCTGCCATGACCGCTTTGACATGCAGCGCCGCTTGTTCGAGACACTGTTGCAAGGCTGTTTCGCTTCGGAAAGAAGGAGCAGAGGCACTGGCCCGGACGCGAGTCCCATCTTGGGCCACGAAGTCCAACTCGACCAATCCTTGCTGCAGCAATGCCCCAAGAATATCCGTCATCAGTTGCTCCAAAGCGGCTCGATAACCTACTCGAAAACCTGAAAGAGTTGCGTGGCTGACGGTCTGATCACCCACGATCCATCGGAAAGCGTCATCCGATTTGCTGAGTCGTTCGATCTCACGAGCACTGCTAATCCCTCGCGATATGGCGTACAGCCAAAGGGTCAGCAGCATCTTGACGCTGAGTCGATCGCGCCCGCAATGTCCTTGCACCGACTTTGCATCTTCAATGAACCCAGATAAATCCAGGGTTTCGACAAGCTGCCACAGAACCCGCGCCGTATGGTTCTCGGCCAGCTGATCCTCCGGGATCTGAAAAACGAATATCCCTTGGCGTCGCTCAGGTTCACGGGTCCGCACAGGCTGCTTCGAAGTCACGCACTAAAGACACTGACGACGAAGAAAAGTTTCCATGAATTGACCAGGACGGCGCAAAACTTCAAGCATACGCTGACCGATCAACCGATCTGCCTTTCCCCACAAGTCCAGCCAGGTCACTCCTCAATTTTCGACAGCTCTTGAGGTCCGGTCCGGCTCACCTTGTCACTCACTGCTGACTTTCGAGCCACGTGAGTGCGCGGCCCAGAGCATCGGCCGGTGGCGGCGCATGCCCCAGATCTTGCCAGCTGAAGATCTGCACGTGGGCGAAGGAGTCTTCGTGCATTCCTGCCACAATGTCCGAAATTTGCCCGTAGTTGAAGTCGTTGGGTCCAGTCGTGAGAGCCACTGGTCGAGACTTAGCCAATGCGAGATTCGTCGGGAGTCCGATTCGCGCTGGCCAGAGGCTCCCTGTCGCGTGAGAGCGTGCAGCAACTTGACGATAGAACTCGATGCCACTGGCTAGCAATGCTCCGCGAAAGACCTCTGGATAGAATAGAAGCGCGCGAAATGCCGACTTCGCACCACCCGATAGGCCGCCTATGTAAACTCGAGCCTCATCCAAAGCGAAGTGGTGCCTGCTGGCACGAATGGCGTCCAAGGCCAAGCCAATCCGAAGCGCTATCTCGCGCTCGTTGCCGACGCGATTGGGGCCAACCCAAACGAGATGGTGTGCTGCTAGAATTGGCCGCCACTGCGGAACCGGAATTGCTCCACTGGGATCGGAGCTAATCCACACCAGCATTCCGTGCGGCACCCGCTGCACGGCAGCTGCTGGAAGAAACAACTCGTAGGTTTCTTTCCCTGTGAAATACTGGCCGCCGACATCGGTCTCACCTCGCGCTCGAAGTTCGGGCGCTAGTCCACGTGAATCACGTTCCGTAAGTACATGATGTTCAGCTCGATCCATCGGCACGGTGGAATGCTCACCCAAGGAAGATCTAGCCGAGTCCAGCGCAACCGCAGAAGCCTCTGTTCCAGTCGTCGAACTCGCTGGCGCCGCTCCCGGAGCTTCACGATTCTCTGCGCGGTGAGTAGGTCTCCAAATGAGAAAGCCAGCAGCAATCGCCGACAAAACAACAAGCATCAGGCCCAAATACGGCGTTCGCTTTTTTCGAGTTCGAGACCGACAAAGTACGCAGGCCCCGTCAGGTCCGACCGCCAACCCGTGCTGCAAACAACGTTCACGCATAGCCAAGGCTTGAAATTAGCAGCAGTTGTGCGATTCGTCCCATACTGCGTGTAAATCACGAATCTTCGGCAAATGCAGCCAATGCGCGTAAGAACGGGGAAATCTAGGAATTCGGACCGCGGGGTATGGAGCTTGATGCCGAAGCAATCGCTCGCGTCGTGGCCGCGCCCCGAGCGGTTAGCTGAGGCCCGGTCCAACAGGGGCTTGAAGCTGGCGGTCGGTGCCGGCAATTTACGATGGTTACGTCATGTGCGCCGCCCGCAGCTTAAGCCGATCGTTGGACGCGATGGCCAATTTACACAGAATTTCTTTTCCTTCCGTCGTTAGTCTGGGTGCCGATTCGGAAATCACGCCCACATGCCATTCGATCATCAAGTCTGCGTCTAACCGACGGATCGGTTCGAAGAAATACATGACTCGTTATCGATGAGGCACTTGTTGGGAGTCGAGGGGGAATCCTATTGCCGCGCAGAAGGTACCCCAGAGGGATCGGCAACTGTCAGAGCATTGATCAAATTGTTGCCCAGCCATAATTATGCAATTAATAAAGCTAGGAGCGAGCCCATTTGGATCAAGTACGTTCACCGGATCGTTCCATGAGTAAACGAACAAATTCGTTTCTGACCTAAAGCGAATTGCGTCCTTGCTCACCCAACGTCCGACTCGGGGATCGATGACCCCGTTGATCATCTTCGCAATACGACGGCCTCTGCCATCTGTGATGTATTCAATCAGCCTTCCATCCGGGAGCTGAACTCCAATCAACGACTCAACGGGCACCACGACTTACACCTACGATGCGATGGGAAACCGGCGGTTCTTCGCAATCCAGCCTCTACGCTCGCACGTTACTGCATCATTTTCAACCGATGCGCACGTTCAGACAACAGAGGCAGTCGATGCATGGCCACTCCCAAGTCTTTCAGACGCCAGTTGAGCGCCTGACACATCCGAAAGCAAAGGAGCAACCCCAGGCCGAACAACGCACCCGGGATTATCCAGCGAATGCGAGCGAGTCTAGTGTAGTTGTTCTGGCACACTGTGCCGATTGTGCGAAGCCCTTGCGCAAACCGTCCGTCTCGAGAATGGAGAATAGAAGCAAAGTACTGGAACAAGCTCACGATGGGCGTGTTCATGCAGCCGGCGTGCCATGTTCAATTCAGGCTTGGAGAAGTTTCCGAAGCACGTGAACTGGAATCGGGGCTCGGCTGTTACTTCCATCCGCGGCTTGGCAGACGTAATCACCAATGTTCTGTTTTTGGGTTCCAAGGCTGCTCCAATTTTGCCGTCAAGCA
>CAWIGY010000062.1:0-22980 GCA_963835565.1 uncultured delta proteobacterium | reverse complement strand
AAGCCAACCGTCGCGCGCGCAAAGCGGTCGAGGCAGGCGACCCGCGCGCAGCGGCGCGTGCAGGTGCTGCGGGCGCCGCGCAGGCGCAAAGGAATATGGAGGCGAACATCACGTGCGGAAACCTAGTGTTTACGCGGTAAAAGGGTCACGCCACCGCAAATCAGCGAAACCCCCATAAAATCCCAGAGAAACGCATTTTTCTCCGGGAACTAGTCTAACGTGATTTTCACCGAAGCGCCCGAGTAAGCGATGGTCTTGTCGGGCTGGTGTGTTGACGGGAAGCCTGCGGGATTCTTGGTATCGATGCGAATCACTTGAAATGTTCTCGAGGCAAGCATCCCGGCAAATGAGCCTTGACGCTGGCCGATCTCGAGGGTCCGCTTCGCGTCGTTCCATCGCAGGGGGATCTCACTGAACGCGGATGACTCGTAATCGTTCGTCGTTCCCTGGTCCTCGTAAAGCGTGAAAGTTCCATCCGCACCACCATAGACCCAGAGGGTGATGGGATCGGGCGGCTTTTCCCCCGTGTACTGGAGGTCTGGACCCAAGGGAATGATCGATCCCGCGCGTACGTGGACCGGCATGGCATCGTAGGGGGCCGCGGCTGAAACGGTCGCCCCTCCCGCGGCGTGCATACCCGTCCAGAACAGGTACCAACCGCCAGGCGTATTGGGCAAATAGACGGACCGCGTGCGCGATTGATAGGTGGTGACCGGCGCGACCAAGAATGCCGGACCGAACATATATTGGTCTGCGATATCGCGCGCCTTTATATCGTTCCTGAAATCCATGACCAAAGGTCGCAAGATCGTTGCCGCATGCTGGGTAACCGCGCCGGCCAATGAATAAACGTACGGGAGCATGCGGTAGCGCAACCGATCGAACTTGAGCATTGCGGCATAGGCTGCACTCGACTCACCGCCAAATTGCCAGATCTCGCGGTAGGGCCTTTGCCCGTGCACGCGCATGATGGGCAGGAAAGTCGCGTACTGGAACCAGCGCGCGTTCAGCTCTCGCCATTCGTCCAAGTCGGATTCAGTCGGGCTGCTCGCCGCAAAGCGGGGTGGCACGGCAAACCCGCCGCTATCCAGTGTCCAATAAGGCATGCCGGAGAGCGAAAACCCGAGACCCGCGGGGATCTGTTTGCGCATCGCCGTCCAGGTCGAGGTGATGTCACCTGACCAAGTGGCTGCCGCGTAGCGTTGTTGGCCGGCAAAGCCGCTGCGAGTCAGGATAAATACGCGTTGGTTCGGCGCAGCCGCCCGTTGGCCCTCATAGACGGCCTGGCTATTGACCAGTGAGTAGGCATTCAACATGCGCGCGCCCGAGCCCAGTGCGGTTGGGTTCATGTGAGTCTGGTTCGTATTAACTTGAGTGCTGATGCTGGGAAACGGCCCTTCCACGATCTCGGGCTCAGTGGCATCCATCCACCAGGCGTTGACGCCTTTCGAAAACAGCTGGGTGTTCATTTGCGACCAATACAAAGCGCGCGCTTTGGCATTGAAAGCGTCGTAATCAGTAAAGACGTGGCCCGTAAAGTCTTTCTGAGCCTCAGCCACATTGAGCTGGTAAAGGAAGTTCTTGGCACTCAGCGCGGAATAATTCGCCGTGCTGGTGTAGAACTTGGGCCATACTGAGATCATCAATCGAGCGTGATACGTGTCGTGTATCGAGCGGATCCAACCTTGTGGATCGGGATAGCGACTCGAGTCAAACTGATGTGAGCCCCATTGATCGTCGGTCCAGTAGCGCCAATCCTGCACGATATTGTCGATCGGCGCGCCTCGATCACGGTAGCCTTTCAGAACGTTGGTGATCTCTTGCGCCGTGCTGTAGCGCTCGCGACATTGCCAAAAGCCGTACGCCCAAAGCGGCATCATCGGCGCCTGTCCGGTGAGCCGTCGATAACCGGCAATGACCCGATCGAGTTCGGGCCCATACACAAAGTAATAGTCGATGCCATCGCCCACTTGGGACCAAAGCGAAATCATAGGGTCGCGGACCGGCGGTTTCCACAAGAGTTTTACGATATTGAACCGATCGTCTTTGGACCAGTGCAAACGGATCGGTACAGCGCTGCCCGCTGTCAATCGCACCTGGGCAATATCTTCATTGGGCAACCAACCTTGTCGCCAGTGATCAATGACTTGTTGGTTATTCACCCATAGTTGAATCGCGCCTGACGAGTAGGTTCGCAGCGTGTAATCCCCGGTCACTCGCGGTGTAACCGTACCGGACCAATCGACTCGGCCGGATCGCGGATCGACCGAACCGGCCTCGCTTGAGTTGGCGTACAGCCCACTGGTGCCTGGCAAGGGCACCGCATCGGTTAGATCACCGAAACGCGTGTAAGAAGTGTTGTCCCACAGAATCCCATAGCCGCGACTCGATACCAGAAAGGGAATGAACACCTCGGTATTGTATTGACGCAAGTCCAAGTCGGTGTGCTTGATGTTAATGAGGCCGTGCTGGTGTTGACCGAGGCCGTACAGGGATTCATCCGGATTTTCTTGCCACTTTTGCCGAATGTTGTGGGTCAGTTCACCCTGAACAGTCGCGGTTGTGATGGTTCGGCCTCCCATTGCTGGCTCGGCCAGGATAGTCTGACCAAGAGCATCGAGAAACGTCACCGCGCCAGTCGCGGTGTCGAGCTTTACGGTCAACTTGGCGGTATAGATCGTAGTTTGGGTGTTGGTGGTTGCTGTTTTGAAGGCGGTTGGGGGGCATTGCTTGGGTGCTGTTGCCAACGTCGAACGGCCAAAGAAATTGGGGTTTTCCGCGTACAGGACTCGGATGACGTTATCGGCACAGACCTGAATCTTCAGCATGCCCCCAGGGACCCCAATGATGGGGCCGTCACCAGCACCGTAGCGCGCATTCGCGCCCATCGCGCTGCCCCCCAAGGCCGAGGCACCCGTCGCTAGCTGCCGGTTCGGTGAACCGCCGCAGCCAAAGGCCAAGACCACCAGAAGAACGTTCCACCTCTCGCCGACGGCCAGATTGACACGAGAACAGCCTTTGAGTTCTTGGATGGGGCGCAAAATGGCTGACTTTGGATGCCGCACCTACAATTGCACGACTTCGTCGCCACAATAGGGGCCTTGGTTCTCGACATCAACCTCTATCTGTAACGAAGCCTGGCCGCCCCCCCGAAGCTCCGCGGGGATTCGGATTCTTGCAGCAGCTGCACTCTAACAAGCCATCTCGGAAGGGTCAGCATCAGGCGGTGCGTCCCAGGGAAGACCGGCGAGCCCAGGTTAGGGTCTTAGCAGAACTTTTGTTCAACCGAGGAATGGTCGAAGGACCACCCGTCGCTTGAGGTTGGGGCTAGTTCATTGGGTCGTCGTTACGTTCGCTGTTGAGAAATTAATGCTTCCACTGCCACCCCCTACTTCTATAAGAACCTGGGCCTCGTTCATCATCCCTAGTGTCATGCCTGCGGCTTTCCACGCGTCAAAGTGTTGGGTAATGGATATTTGCCCGCACTGGCGAGCCGTCTGCCGGATACTGTAAAACTGGTTCCAACTCGTGACGCTGCTGCCGCAATTGTTGCCACCGGTTCCGGTTGTGGGGCGCGTGTAGAGGTTGTATGTACCCCCATCAATGGTAGCTGTGCCCTTATTGGTAGTACTACCCGGATTGACCGGCATCGTGTTGTACGAGTCATCGACGATGTAGAATTCAATGCATGGTGATACCGACCATCCATAGATTCCCACATATGAATAGCCGCCGGCGGTTCCCGTTTTTGTCTCCGCAAATTGTGCTGTAATCGTCCCGTATTGGTCGTATGTCTTGGTGTTATTCCAAACCAAGCCGAGTCGGGCCAGGAAATCGCCAGAATTGTTCCAAGATGCACTAAACGCAGGAGTACTATAGGTGGTAATGCTTCCCGAGGTTTGATTCGACCAGACTTGCCAGCTGAGGCCGGCCGCGGTGCCCTGACTATTCGCCGCGTGCGACGTGCCGCCGGTCGGCATGGTACCCGAGCAATTGACGGTTGATGTGCCACCGCCGGTCGCCGCGTTGCCACCGGTCGCGGCACCGCCGCTTGCAGTGTTGCCCGTGTTGCCCGAGCCGCCCGCGGCGAAGGTGCTGGTGCCACTTGAGCCCGTACTTTGGACGGGCCCGCTGCCACCAGTCGGATTCACGCCAGTGGCGCCACCGGTGTCACCTCCGGACGGGGCGACAGCCTCCGTTCCGCTGCAACTGACTATCCCAAACGCAACACCCAGAACACATGTTTGCAGTAGTTTCGTACGCACGGGTACCTCCAACAAAGGCTTGTCCTAATTCTAATTCAATTCCCGCGAGTTGGTGCGCTGATCACAATGCGTAAAACGCGCAGATTCGGCGCGCTGGAATGCGACGCCTCCGGCAAGGCGGCATTTAGACCGTAAACTTCGCGGTTCGGTGGTTAGACCGATGCAATATGGGTTCGCGGATTCTGTCGTTACGGCACGGTTCCGTGCCGCTGTGACGTGCTAATCCCAATCGCAGAACCTATCCTGCTGTTGGCCCCGAGGAGCGGCCATCGACTCAGCGGAATGGATCGAGAAACCATGAAACAGTTGCCTACTTGTGCCGCATTGGCGGCTTGCCTCTTGACATCTTGTATTCCGGCACCACCCGAGGAACCTCCAAAAACCCCGCCAGCAACGACGAGTAGCGGGGAAAGTGTCGCGACACTAGAGGGATTCGCCCAGCAAATCGACGGCAAGGACACCAGTGATCATGCGGAGACTGTCGGGCTTTCTCCAGGCTGTCATATAGTCGTCACGCGCGTGCTAGCTCCGGTAATGAACTCGGCCACTGGAAGGATTTTCTCAAGACACGTGCTGTACTTCCAATTTAATGTCACTCCCCGACATCGCTACGTCATTGAAATTGGCTACAAGTACATGGGCAGAGGCGCCACTTCTGACATCAATGTTGAAGTAAAGACTCTTGTCGAATTCGACGAGCAGGGCATTGAGGTTAGGCGGCTGCAGGAGCATTATGAGCTCGAGGCGCCCAAAACTTGCTGAGCGACCGTGCAGCCGTGAGAACTTCCTTTATTCCCAAGTTCTTGACTCGATGACCGAAGCATTTGCCATAAATGCAGTCGCGATCTCGAAGCAAATAGCGGGAGCACTATCGTTGGGAAACACCTGCACAACCTGCTGCGCCGTCCACTCCCCACTTGGACCTGAAAGCAGTGCGCTTCTCCACATATCTTTCGACCCTACCGACGTCATGGACTGCGTCATTGCCTTGCGCGAGATTGAAAGAAATGAAATGTCGAGTAGCAACCTAGGTTCTACGCGGACACACCGAAGTTTCGACTTCTGTCGGGAAAACTCCCACGAACTTGACTAATCTCAGTCCTCATCAAAGAAAATAGGCTCACGGCGCGCCAAAAATTGTTCAATCGCCTCGACGCTGCCTGCATCCAAATGAATGAAGCGAACACCCATTCCCGGCGGAACATTACTACGCTCAGAATATTCGCGTATCCATCGAACTTCACCAGTCCCGCTTATCGTGCTTTCGCTGCTGGGTACGCGAATTGACAGCTCGAAGACTTCACCCGCAGCCCTCGGCGTGTGAGTTGCAATAAAAACCCCGCCGGCTGACATATTCTCCACAAAGCCAACGTAGAAATTGTGTTCACTTTCCAAGTTTACGTCGAGTTCAACCTTGTATCGCGCGTTGCATTTTCTTGGGCATTCGCCCAAACCCAAAATCGCTTCGCGATTTTCTAGTACCCCTCATCTCAAGAGATTCGGGCTACTAGCAAGTGCTGTTACTTCGTGAACAGTGTCAGGTCCACCGAGTCTGCCAACTTCTGATAGCCCGCCGGATTCAAGTGCAGTCCATCCGTCTGGGCCCAAGTGTCGTAAATCGCCAGCAGCTGGGGGGGATTCCCATTGTCAGTGACCGCAGCATCGAAATCAAGGTATCCATCGAACGCTCCGCTCTTGATGTACGTGTTGACCTGCTGGCGGACGGCCTCGTGCGCCGCGGTATAATACGCGGCATATCCACCGAACGGAGTGATGGTTGCGCCGTAAATGAGCAGCCCTTTGGCGTGTGCCTGGCTAATCATGCTGTCGTAGACGGACTGCATCGATGCGAACGACGCGCCTCCACCAATGTCGTTCACACCGTCGAAAACGATCGCGCACCTTACGCCGCTTTGCCCGAGCACATCCCGACTGAAGCGAGCTTGAGCCGCCGTGCCCGTGGTCCCAACCAGAGTAGTTGCACCAATCGCCTGATTCATCATCGCCACATTCGATGTCGCGGTATTCCCCTGCAGGCGCACCTCCAGATCGTCCGTCCACCGATTGTTATGGTTTGTATCCGTTCCTCTGCCATCGGTAATGGAATCGCCAATAGCGACGATGGCCTGGGCCGAAGCATCAGCCATCACGTCGATGCCTGAGATGTAGTACCAAGAATCGACCGTCTGCGCGGATGCCATGCTGGCTGCACTGACGTCACTGCTGCCGGTTTGCTCGTAGGACGTGGTCCTCGAACCCGCGTGACCAGTGAGGGTGCTTGGAACGCTCCCGAAGGCGGTGGTAATGGAAATGTTACCGAGTGCAGCGATGGTGAAGTCAATCGGATCGGACCAGATCTCCGTGCCTTGTGCTATAGTCACGGATGCCGCTGCAGAGAACGTTAGGGCCTTGTCGGTCGCTGTGTCGATGGTGCTGTTGACGGCGGGAGTGGCGTTGCAGACTGCTATGTGGGCCGAATTGATGGTGACCGGACCATTACCGGATAAATTGGAGAATAGCACGCGAAGCTGGCGGCCGCCCAGTGAGACGTGCACGACCTGACGAAGCACGCTGTCCGATAGCGACGCCGGAGGCATGTTGCCCGAAGGGACCGGATACGGCGACGCGGTCCATGTGCCCACCCAGTGATTGGTGGAGGCCGCACCGTCACCCGAGTCCACTCCCGCGTTTCCGCCACTGTCGCCAACCACGCTGCTTGGAGCGCCGCCTGTTCCGCCGGCGCCACCCAATGCCGCGGCTCCTCCTGTCGGCGCGCTCGCGGGTGACTTCTGTCCGGAACAGCCCATGAGTACTGTAAGAGCGCCAACCAAACATATGGTGAAGCGATTGTTCATCGAAGATTTCTCCACGTGGATCGCTCGAACTATAGCATCAATTTTTTCCGTTGGAATTCGGCCAGATTCCGTCGTGTTGCTCTTTCATTCTGGGAACGATCTGCGGAGCTTGGAAATCGCCTCCGTGCGCCGGACAAGCCGGCAAGGTGTAAGGATGAAAGTTGCCCTCGGCTGATACGACGGAATTGCGCAGATTTACAGACGGTGACCAAAATCCAAGAAGCAGCACTCAATTGCCTAAAGCCAGCACGTGGCCCGACTGGGCTCGGATTTTTGGATTTGCCGCCGCCCCGGCTGCAAGGCTGAAGCTCCAGCGTATGGCGATAGTTACCAAGAATTGCCACCCCAGTTAGCTAACACCGCGCGCTAGTCTTCGACCCTATCGCCTTGGCGGAACCAAAAGAAGCGTAGTTTCTAGAGTGTTGCAATTGAGTTGCGTCAACTGAAGGGTGTTCTGATTAGCAGTTTCGGTAGGTTTCTCGATCTCTTCGCCTGGGCAAACAATCGGTTTGATTTCGGTAGGCTCACCAAGATTCGTTTCGGTGCAATGGCACCACCAAGGCATTGTAATTTGCTTGTAGCCGGTCTAGGCTCTGGCTTTCCACTGTGAAGCGACGCGGTGAGGCAAGCGACACGGGTTGTGCGATGGGCAGTTGGTTCCAGTAAATATCTGCATTGACGGAGGACGATGGCGCATGCGACACGGGATCGATTGGGGCAATTTCGAAGCAGGTACTTACTCTGTCGGTCGGTTTCGCTTGGGGTTGCAGCGGTCAGGTTCCCGCGGATTCGTGCAACAGTGGGAACGTAGGCGGCGTATACTCGGTTGAACCTTGCGCCACTACGCCAGCTGGCACGACATCCGGAGGCGGATCGGGTGTCTGCACGCCCGGAGCCACGCAGTGCAGTGGCAATGTGCCGCAGGCTTGCAATTCTGCGGGCAGTTGGGTCAACGGTACGGCTTGTCCGTACGTGTGCAACGCGGGTGCTTGCGCTGGCGTCTGCTCACCGGGAGCCGAGCAGTGCAGTGGTAACGTTCCGCAGACTTGCGATGCGACGGGTATGTGGGAGAGTGGTGCAGCTTGTGAATTCGTGTGCAGCATGGGAGCATGTATGGGCGTCTGTGTTCCGGGCGCCAGCCAGTGCAGTGGCAATGTGTCACAGATCTGCGATATTACTGGTAACTGGGTCAGCGGCTCGCCTTGCCCGTTCGCATGTAGTGCTGGGGGTTGCGTGGGTACGGGTGACTGCACGCTCGGCAACAAGCAGTGCAGTTTTAACGTGCCGCAAACTTGCAATGCCTCGGGCGACTGGGTCAGTGGCGCGGCCTGTGACTTTGTATGCAGCGCCGGGTCTTGTACGGGTACTTGCGTGCCAACGTCGCAGCAATGCAGCGGCAACGTGCCGCAAACTTGTAATGCTGCAGGCAGTTGGGTAAACGGCACGGCATGTCCCTTCACGTGCACGTCAGGCGCATGTGCTGGAAGTTGTGTGCCTGGCACTAAAGAATGCAGTGGTAACGTTCCGCAGACCTGCGATGCCACAGGCAATTGGGTAAGCGGACCCGCCTGTCCCAATGTTTGCGACGCTGGAAATTGCACTGACACGTGAGTGTCCGCGTTTAAGCTGGGCGCCACATTATTAGCCTCCACGAATCTTTTTGTCCTAAAATACCCAGCGTGCGCGACATTCAGGGAGAACAACAGCGGAACCCCATGCTGTCGTGGGCGTTATAGCGGACGCTGCTTTCGTCCCCGCCACAAGTGACGGAGACGCCGTTGTTGCCAAATGAGCCGCCACGCAAACGGCAATTCGCCGATTGCCCGGTTGAATCGCAACTGTCCTCCCATTCCCACACATTTCCACTTAGATCGTACACTCCTGCATATCCCGCAGCTAACGTCACGCAATTGCCCAGTGAGCCAACTGTCACTGTCGTACATGTATTAATGTTGTCGCCCGAGTAGTCATATCCGTCGCAGATGCTGCCATCGTACGTATTGCCATACGGATACGTATTTGTTCCTCCTGAGCTACAAGCCCGGTACCATTGGCTTAGGCTTGCATCCGTGTATCCCACTGAAAAGTTGACCGAGCCTTCCCCTATCGCTCCGCACAGACGTTTACCAATTCCTGAGCAATACGCATATGCATCACACCAGTCCACGCAAACTACCGGCTGATGTCCGCATCCGCTTTGGCACACGTACGACAAGGTCATGCAATTCGAATCGGCAGCATAGCTTCCCGTCGACTTCCACCCACAACTAGCGTCCGTGCTTGCTGGTAGCGCCGGTTCCGTGGTTACCCATCCCTCGTACTGATCACGGGTCACCTCTGTTACGTCAATACTATAGCTTCCGATTGGAGCCACTATGATAGCCATCTTTGCCACGCAAAGCCCCGTACTGCTTTGGACGCCTTCGAAAATCCCCGTGCATCCACAAGTTGCACTGTCGGACGTCCAAGTCGTTGTCGAGACCGTGGGCTGACAGGTCTGGCAGGGACCATTCGAATTGGTCGCGCTGGTCGCGTAGTAAGCAGATTCAATCCAGCAGCCCGATTGACAGGTACCGCCGTGACATACCGTGCCCGCCCCTGCAGCGCCGCAGCTAGCACCCTCTGATAATTGCACCCAGGCCGTGGTTGAAACAGTCGTCAGACATACCTGGCAGGCGTTAGATGGATTCGGAGTTCCATTTGGGTAGAGGACGGAATTGATTGTGCAATTGAAGGCTCCACTCGTTGATGGCAATCCACCCGTACTCGTTACGGCACCGGTGCCTGCTAGACCCAACACGGATGTGGTTCCTCCAGTTGGCGATATACCGCCAGTGGCCTGGCTTCCTCCCGTTGTCGTCGCGGCTGACCTATCCTTTTGATGATACCCGTCGAGATTCATGCAGCCCAGCGTCACGCTGATCGACACAATCGCGGCCACATTGCATCGCCCCCACAGACTTGCTGAGTTCAAGGTCATAATCCTAGAAGTTCCGTTGAAGCGATAGCCCCGCTCCACCAGACAACACTAAGGGGTGTAGCGTTTCCTGTGTCGTTGGCTCTTTCGAGCCCGCAACGATCAGGTAAATGCCGGTACCAACGCCGGCGAGTCCGACCAACAAGGACACGGTGCTCACCGTTTGAAACTTATTCGCTCTTGAGACGGCATTCATCCCCGTCGAGTCGCACGCCTTGCTAACGTCGCAATGGGCATCGATAGTCAACTTCTGACTAAATGCCAGCACTCGGGTGACAATACCTGCTACGAGTCCGAGGACTCCGACGCTGCCCACTATTTGACCTGCTGATTGGGATCGAGGCCCGAGCTGCTTTGTGGTCAGGGGCGCATTTCCGGACGAAATTGGCCTGCTTGCGCTCGTGAGCTTTTCCGTTGCCAAAATGTGTGCGGTCTTTGCGGCCTCTGGTTTCTGTGCCGGGCTGTCACGCTGAGTACTCGATGAGGGAACGCTTGGAGTATCTGCTGGTTCCGGTTCACAAAGCAGCTCCCTCGATTGACCCTCGTTAAGATTCACCTCATAGCGTTGTTCGTGATGTCCTGGAGCTTTAGCGATGACGACATGCTGACCCGGATCAACCGGTAGCGCGATCCCAAGACTGCTTATGGCGACCGGCATCCCATCGCGTTCTACGGTGGACTCTTTGGGTGCCGTCACAGCTAGACGGATCGAAAGACGCGGTAGGCGTTTCTCCAGACTTAAAGCGGCCTTCTCGACCTGAGATCGTCGGTCGTCGTTCATTGGAAGCTGCTCAAGGGCCTTTTGGAAAATGACCCAGGCATTCGCGATGCGACCCAGCCTTTGCTCACAATCCGCAATATTGAGCAGAGTCCCAATCGCGGGGTCTAAATGGTAGCTGTCGGCGAACTTCGGGCAAGCGGTCGTATAGTCACCCAAGTCAGCTGCCTTGCGTGCTTCCTGAAAGAGCGTGCGGGCCGCCGCAGGATCGCTTGCCTGCGCCCAAGACTGTGCAGGAGTAAGCCAAGTCGCACCTAGAATGGCAATAGCCAAGACCCATCGCATCTTATTGGTATAGGCCGTATGTTTCCGTGTTCGCAATGGGACCATAAGGGTGCTCATTAGTATTGTCGATGTAACCAGTCAGTACTATCATTATTGGTGGGTGTCTTGGGCGGATTTAGAGGCAATTGAGGCGTAAGGGACGATGCGGAGGGGCTTGGTGAGGTTTTCACGGAACCATTTTCACGCGGACGCCGCGACGAGACCGCAGGATGCGGTTTTTCAGCGGGAACCAAAGCCAATGTTGACGTGGCGGTACTCGAACTTTCGGCAGGCAAGACCTTGATGGCTGAGGGCAAGACTTCAGTGGCCGCGGATTCCATTAATCTCACTGATAAAACCAACGGCGCAACTGCAAGAACCGCTGACTGCGCGGCGGTTGGTTGGACTAATCTTGGTGGCGGTACACGAAACACATAAAGGCTAATGGCAACGAGTGTGACAAGCGCGAACGTAGCCAACGCGGTGATCTTCCGGTTACGCGAAACGTGCTTGGCGTCGGGTGCAGTGTGTCCCCAAGAGGCATTGGTTTCCCTTGCAGAACGGTGCGTGTCCGCATCAAACAATGGGGAATGTTCCAACCCACTAGGCGACGATCTCCCGCTTTGAACTATCCCCCGCACGCGTTCGACCGAAGCGCGGGCTCGGTGTTGGCCCATATGGTGCGAGAGATTCAGCCAGTTCGGCTACATTTGAATATCGCTTATTGCGATCCTTCTCCAAACACTTGCAGATAACTTGTTCGAGTCCAACGGGAACGTCTGGGCGTACGCTTCGAATCTGTGGCGTCGGTTGGTTGACGATTTTAATGCAAAGTTTTGGGAATGTTTCGCCCCCAAATGGCACTTGTCTGGCGAGCAATTCGTACAGAATTGCACCAAGGGACCAGATGTCGGTACGCCCATCTACATCTCGCGAAGACTGGAGCTGTTCAGGCGACATGTACAGGGGCGAGCCCAGCACATCCGTAGTTCGCGTCATAGCAATGCCTAACCCAGAATCCAGAGAACCTGTGAGTTTAGATATTCCGAAGTCGAGAACTTTGACTGACAAACTTCCGTCCGGGCGTCTGACGCAAAACAAGTTGGCTGGTTTCAAATCTCGGTGCACAATACCCAAACCGTGCGCCTCAGCGATGGCTTCACAAGCTTGCAGAACAAATTCGACGGCTTGTTGAATCGGTAAAGCACCCCTCTGTTCGAGCCACGCACGCAAGTCGCCACCATCCAAGTATTCCATCACCATGAATGGCGCGCCATTCTCGAGCGTTCCAACGTCAATGACGCGCGCTACATGCTCACTCCTAATCTTAACTGCGGCCCGAGCTTCACGCGCGAAGCGCTTTACAGCTTCGGGATCGCTCAGAGCATCAGGTAGCAAGACTTGATGGCAACCTGATCATCAAGTTCTAAATGTCGCGCAATGACGACCATGCCCATGCCTCCCTCACCGATTTTCCGCTCAATGCGGTACTTGCCAGCGAGTAGGTCGCCTTCCCGCACATCACCAACTATTTGAGGGCCATTTAGCTTCACATCCCACCGATTTTCCGCTGGCCAACTGAGACCTTTAATGCTTCAGACAGCAAGCTGCCCGAGCGGCCGCTCGGTGTCAAGAGGACACAACATTTCGGCACCTGTCCGCGGAAATGCGGCTGTTCAAGAGAAGTGCGAAAGTCTGGCGCTGAAGCGAAGAACATGCCGGTCATGGGGACATGTCCTTTGATTCATCACTGTCGCTGCAACCGGTGCCCTTCATACAACCGCGAAGGACTTGATCGGCCTGCGTCCGCTTGGGGCTATTCTTCGTGGCGCGAGCCGATGGGCAGCAAAGCTTCTGAACGTCATTCTCAGCAGCGAGATCGGGAACAACTGCATCAAGTGGCGAAGTGGCCTCATAACATTCTCCTTGGGAAAAACCCGGCAACGAATAAGCTCGACGGTTGTGTACTGACGGTGGGCACTGAAGTAAGCTATGGCGGTTGAACCATGGTTGCTCAGAATCCGTTCACGGTCAAGGACACGGAACTATTCGTCGTCGTGTTGCCGAGCTGGCCGCAGCTGTTGTCACCCCAGGCTGTTTCTATTTCCAATGCGTGACTGTTCTAGCCCTAATGTGCGCAAATCAGCTTGCCTCGGCCGCACGGGGTAGCTAGCCTGCTGATCCGGGTTTCGCAAAATAGGGCCGCAGCCGCGCCATCTCTGGGAGAACAATTCATGAACCGCCACTTTAATGCGAAATGGTTAGCTGCTACTCTAAGCGTGGCCGCATCCGGCTGCGAAAAAAAGGTTGATGAGATCGTCCACCCAGCGGCGTCCACCGCGACTTCAGCTGCCGTTGCCGCGCCGCAGCTGTCTAAGGCCGCGCCCGTAGCTCCGCCGTCAGCCACGACTCCGCCGGCGCTAAGTTCCGCACCCGTCAACCCCGCGCTTCTCAAACCGGACGCGGCCAAGGCCACGGCGCCTGCTAAGTTTAAGGTCAAATTCATTACCACCAAGGGCAACTTCGTGGTCGAGGTCACTCGCACCTGGGCGCCGCTGGGGGCGGACCGTTTCTACAATCTGGCAAAACTCGGATTTTTCACGGACATCGGTTTCTTTCGCGTGGTACCGAGCTTCATCGTACAGTTTGGTATCCATGGCAACCCTGAAGTGGCCAAGGCTTGGAAGAGTGCGCCGATAAAAGACGACAAGAAAACCAAACAATCCAATCTGATGGGGACCGTGACTTTCGCCAAGTCTGGACCCGACACTCGGACCACACAGGTGTTTGTAAACTTCAAGGACAATACTCAATTGGATAAGATGGGGTTCTCTCCCATTGGTAAAGTAATTCAGGGCATGGAGGTCGTGTCAGCCATCAACAAGGAGTACGGAGAACAACCCGACCAGGCCATGATTCAGGCATCAGGCAACTCCTACCTCCGTGACATATTTCCTCGACTCGACTATGTAAAGTCCGCCGAGATCATCAAATAACATCTGGCGGTGGAGGCTAATCAGGCATGACGGCACGTGGCCACGTGTGCCGTCACGACAAAAGAAACATGCACGACGGACCAGGGGCGCATACTAACTTGAACTCAATAAATAATAGGTGATCTGTATTCAAGCTGTATTCTAAATCACTTGGGCAGGGGTTGAATTGCCCGGCGCTTCGGTGCGCAGTGTCAAGTGATGGCCGAGCGGCGTAACCCGATGCAAGCAGCGAGAGTCGAACCGACTGTGTTCGACTACCACGACTACCGGGCATATCTGCGTGGCTACTATGAGGCTCGCAAGCAGACGCGCGCTGGCTTTTCATTTCGCACGTTCTCCAAGCGCGCCAGTCCCGAGCGTTCGGTCGCGGCAAGATACGTGAGAGGGGAGAATGGCCCGTTTCAAGACCACTTAAAGGCGCGTGATCCGTGAAAACCCCATATTGCTCGAAATTATTGGGCTCTTCATCCGGTGGTAGATTCGAGCTGAGCGTAAGCATCATACGAGTGTGCCGTCCGGGAATCCAACTGACAGGTCTTCGAGGCTGCCCGCAATTAGCGGCGGAGACGCGCGCGGAACACGCGAAGACGACCGAATGGGACACGACGCGGACCGAAGAAACAGCGATGCGACTTCGACAATTACAACTACCGCATCAGTGTGGGCAGCAACTTCGGGTTCCGCTGCTGTTCGCCGTGATTGGGCCATGCCGCTTGAATCACGCAGCGATTTATGTCGCAGCGGCACGCAAGCATCGATTGCAACCAAGCCCACGGCCCTCATGGCACGGTGGGCGCATTGGTCGGACTCAGCGTGGCAAAGAAGTCGGCCCAATCGCTGCGTGCTTGCGCGTCGCATTGAAACACGAAGTGATCGTCACTGCACGTCGGGTCGTGGTATTGGCGAAAGGCGCCGGTAACGGCCATGCCTTGCGCCGTGAGATTTCCCGACAATGAAGCGTACGTCGTGCCGTAGCCCGAGTTGGGTAACAGCGCCGCGAGCAGCCCCTGGCCGGGCACAGCGACGAGCTCGGGCGCTAGCTGTTGAAGACGTGCCCCCGTGGTCACCGCGTCGTGCGAAGCTGGTGCTGCCAAATGGTCTTCGGTGCCTCCGATGACGAACACGTGTTTAGGATTGCTGGTGGCCTCTCCGATGAGCAGCGGCACGTAGTTGACGGCGTCCGCTTGCTCGAACCAATGCATCAATAGATTCAGGAACGGGTGCTGAATGTCCAAGGGTTCGCTCGGATCGTCGCACACGATGTAGCCTATCATGTTTGCCACGCTGACGATGTTGCTAGGTTGGGTCTTGCCGAGCAAATTGCTCGGCAAGTGCCCGGACGGCGCTGACAGTACCATTGCGCCGAGATGACTGCTCGACTCGAGCAGCGGCCCTGTCGAGCCTCCCTGCGAATGCCCGAAGAAGTAGATGCGCGCAGGATCGAAGCCGATAGTCCTCGTGACGCCGTCGATGCTGGCCGTAAGGCGCACATCGGCGAGCCAACGCGCCTGCCACGCATAGTCCACCGCCGCCTGCAGCGAATTGCCCTTGGCCGCCTGAAGATTCAGTGGGTTGAAGAACAAATCGCCAGAAGTTACGAAGGTTACGAATTCATCCTCCGTGTCTTGGCCCGTTAATTGATCGTAGGCCGCAAGCGTTGCCAACAGGTTCGGATCGATATTCTCCGCGTGCGCGCGTTCGAAATGTAGCACCGGAGTCGTCGAGAACACGGCAATCCCGAGTGTCGCTAGGTCTTGTGCGACACCCGCGTCGATAGGGTCGTTGATGGTGCCGCCCGTCCCCGCTCCGTAAATGGCGACCGGCACGTTGAGCAGCTGGGAATCGGTAAGCGTCAGGCTGACCGGGATGGTTAGGCGCAACGCGATGCGCTCCGTGCGGGTCACGGTCGTGTCCGTGCCGCCAGCTGCGCTCGGCGGCGGCAGCCCCTGCAGGAATTGACCCGAGGGACTCGCCGAATCGAAACCAATGTCGACGATGGGTTGCCCCGTGGACGACACCCCCAACCCGATGCTCGGTAAATACGGTGGATTGCCGTTTTGATACAGGAGCGTCTCAAACGATCCATCGATTTGATAGAAACCATCGGTGCTCTGCAACGTGGTGCTGGTGACTTCAGGATTGGCCAGAGCCGCGGGTGCGTTGATCGCTTCGATATCGTGAATCGCTTGCGACAATGCGTCCGTTGGACGACCCGCCTGAAAGACCGCCGCGGCGGCAATGCTGTCGAGTGCAATTCCGAGTTTGTCTCGAATAAACGCGAAGGCTCGAGCGTGATCGGGGTCGCTGGCGCATGCGTCGGTTTGTTTCAACATCTCGAAGGCAGACGCGGTGCCCAATGGATTGCCGGCCGCATCCAGAAGACTACGCCGGACGATGGCCGCATAGTGGGCGCCCGGTTCGAGCGAAAAGCCCGGGTGAGGCAATATCGAAAGCGTATTCGGTTTGAGATATCGCGACGATTCGAACACTCGCGTGAGCACGGGCACGACCCGTTCTCTCACGGCGGTATCCTCGAGATTGACGAGAACGATTGAACTGTTTTGCAAATCGATCGACTGCAGAGGGGTCGGCAACACGCTAGTTAGCGGGCCGTCGAATTGAATGTAAATGGCGGCGCTATTGGGGCCCTGAGTAAGAAAATTGCCCGCTAGCCCGGCAATGTAGCTGCGATATTGACGCGGGTCAACGCTCGTAACCAGCGGGGCGAGCGTTGGATCGATTGAACCAGCGTCGCAGCCCACCGCATTGCTCGGATTGGGAAAGCTCGCAAGTTCAGGCAGGGTGCGCGCCAGTTCGGGCCATGGGTAGTCGAAGAAGTCCAGCGAATCTGCCGAAGCGGACTGCGCGCTCGCAAGATCGTAAATCGCATGCGTCCCGGAAAAGCCTGACAGGTCGGGGCAAGCAGCCGACGACCCGCCAGTCGGCGAAGCTCCACCCGTGCCGGCAGTGGCGCCGGCGGCGCCAAGTGACGCTCCTCCCGCATCGTTCATAGGACCGCCGCCCGTCGCTCCGCTGTTTTGGTTGTTGGAGGTTCCAGTTTGTCCGGCAGCTGAGCTGCCGCCACGATTGTCAGTCGCATCGTCGCCGCATGCGTGCAATCCCGCAATTGCGAGGATTGTCAGTGCACACAATCCATAGCGGCAACGCCGACGATCAGGGTTGAGCTGGATTGAGGGACATGTGAACATCAGTCGAGTCGGGAACGGACAAGGGTTGAACCGTACCTTCACATCGATTCACATGAAATTGCTAGCCTCGTAGGTTGCTGAATGACTCGACAACCAGGAGTGGAATCTTTCACTTAGCGGGGATTTAGCTCGTGGGGCAAAGCCCACAGGGCGCGCCAAAGTAGCTAGCTGCGGGACACGGAGCGTCGCGGGCAGCCTGCGAGCTAGCGAGCGATTCGCTAGTTGAAGTCCGAGCCTATCGCTTGCTTTAGCGGTTGATTGTCGCGAATGTTGCGCTTGCTCGTCTGGGCGCGCAGCGCAGTGAGCGTATTGTACGGCCATGATTTTGGAACAGGTTGACGGGGTCGTGATGTGGTCCCATTCCGTGTACTCAGTATCGCTGATTTTCCTCAGTGTGCGCATGCAGCGAAAAACCATCTCGGCGGCAGTGTCACCGTGCATCAAAGATCGCTGGACCGGGGCAGTAACCCCCTGTGCTGAATTGTCGCGGCTCGCTGGCGACTTGGTTTTGGCTTCACGTGCGCGTGGTATGTAAACTCGGAACATGGCCAGTCGCACGAATTTGTATTGCTTAGGCAGGGTGCCATTGTCACTATTAGCGGGATTGCTCGCTGCCCACTTACTCCAAGCAACATCCAACGCGGCTCAACCTTTGAGCAGCACGCTACCTGCTGCGCCGCATGTACAAATTGAGCTGATGGGTCTGCAAATTCATCTTGAGGTACCCGACACTCGCGTGTTTGTATATGACACTCAAACTACCCGTGATTCCATTGAAACGAAAGAACAACACCTGAAAGGAACTTGTGAGGAGGATTGTCAGTTGTTCGTTGCTCCGGGCACTTACGAACTTCGACTAGAAGAAAGCGATGGACGTGATTCCACCCGGCGCATCGACATCCGCAAACCTCGAAGCATCTCTCTAAGTCCACCTCATCGAAAAGCGCAGCATATTGGGCTTGCCGTTGCTGTCGGGGGAACCGCGATTGCCGCCGTAGGTCTAGGTATCGTAGCGTGGGCTTCAGTTTACGATCAACAGTCGAACGCGGAGCAAACGGTTGCGCGAGTCGGACTTGCGACTTTACTCGGCGGTGCTCTGGCGGCCTCAATTGGCTGGGCCACTTTCGCGTCAAACCGCGGCTTACAATTGGAGGAACGATACCCCAAAACGCAGAATAATGCCCTGCGAGTTGATGTGGCTGTAATGCCCACGCACGGTGGAGCCTGCCTAGGTGTCAGCGGATCGTTCTAATGCTCTCAAGTCTTAGAGGTGTACACGATGCTTGAGCAGGCCAATTGGCCCTGAACCTGAGCCAACAGACTCAAACCCCTTGTGATATGATAGCCTCTGGTCGTATAGCGCAATTATTCGATCGACTGCAATTTATCGAGAATAGGTGTACAATCTGCTGCCGTCCGTTAGCGGCCGCTCATGAACCTCTACCTTCAATTTCTCCTGTTTACCATTGCGGGTTGGGTCAACCGTCACCTGCACCAGTCAGCCGAGCGAAGCCTGGATGACTCAAATCGCTCGGAACCTAACCGACTTTTTTGGTGGTTATCTCAAGCACACGCGGTACCTCATCCTTGATAGTGACCCGCTTTACACGCACGTGTTTCGCGGAATGCTCAAGGACGCGGGCGTGAAAGTTGTGCGACTGCCGGCACGGAGCCCCGATCTGAATTCTTACGCGGAAAGATGGATTCGGAGCCTGCGGTCAGAGTGCTTGTCACGCGTGATCCCGCTGATATGCACTACGCTGCGCGAACATCCACCTTCAAACGAAGACCGGCATTGCGAACCTGGTCCTGCAACGCGAGCCTCACGAATTGAGCTTGATGTTGCTTGAGAGCTTTGGCAAATCGGGCAGCCCGCTCTGGACTGACGGTACGGCGACCCTGTTCGATATCACATAGGTGAGAGCGCGAAATGCCAAGACGAGCGGCAAACTGCGAGAGACTCTCGCCATCACTCTCCCGGATACCTGACAGGGCAGTTCCAAGCGTGAGCGGACCACCGATGAGTCCTTCGAGGAATTCCTGGTCGGACTTTAGAACGGACTTAGCAGAACGCTTAGTAGTCATGCTTGTTCACCTCTTCGACACAGACAGTTTCGACCGAGTTGCGGTCGCGCAAGATGTAAATGGTGCGATAGGCGTCACTAAGTCGGATTGCGCGATAACCTTGCCATTCGCCCCTTGAGGGCGTGATCCGAAATCCGGGGATGGCCCTGGCAACATCAAGGCCGTCCAAGCGTACGAGATCAACCCACAGCGCAAACTTCTTGGCGATATGCACTGGAACCTTGGTGAGTTGCTTTCTGACCTTGCTTGCAAGCTCAACATCCACTTGGTCAGTGTACCCTTGTCTGGGGTATAGTCAAGGCGCGCAGGTGTCCAAAGCGACACCAATTCCGCACTCCCCGCCAAATAGGCTTAGAGTCGCCTTGCGCCTATTCATTTCATATCTTGCGCCAAACGGGTTGCCGGACCACGCTCGGACAATCCCGGACGGAGGTGCAAGATGACGATGAGTAGGTACACGGGTGTCACACAATGCGGTATGACCGGGAAGTGGTCCGCCTATACCAGCGGGCATGGCCGGCGCAAATTCCTCGGGCGCTGGCCGACCGCGCGGGAGGCGGCCGTCGCCCGCTACCGCGCAGATCTACACTTTGGAAACGAGCCCCGCCTGCGCGTACCCCACGCGAGCCGAGCACTGGGGCCTGCTTCGCCGACCGACCTTCAGCGGCTGGCGCGGCTTCGGCACCATGAGCTCTATAGGTCCAGCCCGTACCTGGGTGTTTCGCGCTCGCCGGGGGGAAAATGGATCGCGAAGGTCTATGTTGGCGGGAAATCGGTGCGCGTCACGGGTTACACGCGAGAGAAGGACGCCGCGGAGGCGCGGGACCGGTTGGCGCTTCATCTGAAGGGCCGCGCAGTGCCGCTAAACTTCCCCAAGCGAAAGCTCAAACCCGCGTCCTTCAACCAACTGCGGCGGGAATTGGGACTTCTCCCTGCCGGGCGCAAGCGCAAGTACGTGGGGCTCATGAGCCCAACCAAGAACAGTAACTGGCGAATCCGCGTGCGCAAGGGCTCCCAGAAATTCACACTCGGCGGCTTTCTGTCCAAGAGAGCCGCCGCCAAAGCGCACGACCGTCTCGCTCTCCATTTGCTCGGGCCCGACGCACGACTGAACTACCCAAACCGTAAGCTTACCCCGGCATCGCTTGACGAGCTTCGGAGCGAACTCCCGCGCTATAAGTCAAAGACGAGTCGGTTCCGCGGTGTCCTGCATCGGCCGCGAAACGAGCGTTCGCAATGGGAGGCGTTCGTGCACTTTGGCGGACGTAGGGTTTCGGCCGGTGACTGGCAGACCGAGTGCGAGGCGGCGCTCGCCCGAGATCGGGCGTTTCTTTTCCACGACATGCGGCTCGGTCCGTTGAATTTCCCGAAGCTGGCCCGAGCGCTCGGCCCGATGCCAGCGAGCGATCTCGTGATACAGTCACGTCGCGCGTTCAAGAGCCTCACGTCGAGTCGGTACCGGGGTGTGCATGCGGCGAATGGCCGCTGGGTAGCTGAAATCCGGCACCGAAGTCGGAAAGTCTATTTGGGTCGGTTCGATGACGAGCTCGCCGCTGCTCGCGCGTACGACGAAGCCGCCGCCACGCTTCACGGTCAGGCAGCGAAGCTGAACTTCGACCCGACTGGAGTCCAGATGCCATGATGGCGGGCGTGACGGAAACGTCGTTGCCACCTAATGCGGACTGGTGGTGTGATGGCCGCACAGTAGCCAGTTTGCCGTGCCCATCGTCTCGATGGAATCGCGCTACTGCGACGCCACGCACACGGAGTTGTCGTAGCACTGGCCCGAAACGCACGAATTCGTGGTGCAGTCCGCCCCTTGCGTGCAAGGTTGACCGACTTTAGCGTGGTCTTGGCAAGTGCCGTTCACACAGCGGCTGTAGGCGCAGGGTTCATCCGTGTCATTGCAGGAATCACCCGGGTAACGCGCCACAATGCATGCGGTTCCCTGGCAGATGAGTCCTTCGGCGCAGTTGCTATTACTGCTGCAGGCGGCGCCTGCCGCGCCCGGCACCTGGCAAAGGTCATTGTAGCAGCTGAGGCCCGTTTGGCAGTCACTGTCAATCAAACAGTTGCCGCCCGCGGCGCTCGGACCCGTGCACGTTCCGAGGTTTGCGTTGCTACCGGACAGGACATATCCGTCACAGTGAAGGCCCCGGACGCAAGCGTAAGGTTGCGTGTTGCATAGAGCCCTTCGACTGTGGAAGTCGGGCTAGTTTCGGCTCGATCACGGTACCGTGTGCCCTCGATTTCCGCCTCCGAAATCGGGATCGAAAATCGGGGTCGTCGTCGCCGGCTGTGGGCCCTGTGGGGCCCGACTGCAAGAGCTTGAATTCTCGAGGCATTTGCTTTTCGGGCTCCACAAGTCCACAGCCTTTTTCAAGAAATGACGCCCACAAATTCACGTGAAGAGCCAAATTCGAGAGTTGCCCGTTGGTCTGCTCAATCTAGATGGGGTTACATCCGAAATGTCTTCGGTGCAGTCGAATTTGCGTGCACATTGATGAGCCTGGGTTGAGCGGACAGACCCGAGGCATTGGCCCCGCGAAATGACCTCCGAATCCTGCGTTCGGTTGTTCAATTGGCGTGTCAACGAGCCGCGCTGCCCATCCACTGCCCAAACTTTGCCCGACTCCACTCGACTAGCGTTGACTCACGGGTACCAGCGGAGAGAGCGATCCGAATCATTTCGAGCTAAATTTCCCGGCGTTGGTGTGCAAGGTCGCGTGTCGCTTAGAGATTTTGCCAACGCCGCTCGAAGGGTTCGAATCCCTCCCTCTCCGCAACGACGAGCAACGATATCGTTAAGTCTTTGATTTTGTTTGTGGGCGGCACTCGCACGTCGAGGCGCATCGGTTTTCGTTCTGATTCTGATCCGGATCCTGATGTCTGGGTCAGATCCTGATGTCCGAGTCGGTGCCTGATCCGGATCCAGATTCCGATTCTGAAATCAGATTCAGGCACAGAAATCCGAATCAGAAATCAGAGTCCGGATCAGAGTCCGATTCCGGATCAGATTCGGAAATGCAACTTCGCCGGGAAACGAGCAATTCAATCGCCGCTTTGTGGGTTGTGCATACCCGTCGGCGCACCATTCGCGCCAACGGACATCGAATTCAACCGAGTAGCACGGCTCGCCGTTGTCACGAATGCCGCGCCATTGGTGGGCATGCACGATCCACAAACTCCTCGATTTTGGAACATGCAATCGCCATCGCCGAACTGGCACAGCCTCTTGTTTGAGGTGGACCCCATCCTTCGGACCATTACCAGGGTGGTTTAAGGTGGAACCGGCTCCGATTTGAGATCATCTGAAGTTCATTGTATTCTTTGTTGTCGTTGATGGGCAATAGTTTTCTGTCAACCAGTGTGGTGAAAAGTTGTCCGGTCACATTAGAGAGGGTCCGAAGGAAGGCTGGCAAGTTGCGTACGACCTTCTAGCCATTGGGAACAACATCACGCAGCTTTGTCTGTGAAGCCACGATAGAACGCAGCTGGTGTTTGGTAGCCAAGCGCCTGGTGTGGGCGCTGATGATTGTAGAAGTCTAGGG
>CAWIGY010000061.1:0-47100 GCA_963835565.1 uncultured delta proteobacterium | reverse complement strand
TCTCGACTTGCACGCAACTGCACCGACTGGCACCGGTTGCTCGAGATTTGTGCACTGACCAATACACTCATCCTCGACGAGGACGGCATCTACGACCCAGCGCATTTTAACGACAGACTATTGCTCGGATTAAAAGGAACCATGTCCGAGGCAGAGCTGCACTTGATCCGCTCGCGCCTACGAGGCGGAATCCTTAGCAAAGCGCGTCGGGGTGAGCCGAGCCTTCCCCTGCCGGTGGGCTTCGTGCACGACGGCGAAGGACACGTCGTGCTCGATCCGGATAAGCAGGTTCAAGAAAGTGTGAACTTGGTCTTCGACACATTCTCACGAACAGGTGCGGCTCATGCAACGGTCAAGTACTTTCGCAGCCAGCGTCTGCTCTTTCCGACTCGAGTGCTCCGCGGCACACGAAAAGGCGAACTCGTCTGGGCACCGTTGTGCCTGGGACGCGTTTGCAGCATTCTGCACAACCCCTGGTATGCGGGCGCATATGTCTACGGTCGCGGCCGTTGGCGCAAGCATGTAGATGGGAAAACGCGACATGAACGCCTGCCGCGTAATCAGTGGTACGTGAACATCCAGGATGCGCATCCTGGATACATCTCCTGGCAGGAGTATGAGCACATCCAGCAACGACTCGAGACAGCATCCAGGGCCATCGGTTTTCAACGACCTCAGACTCCCCCACGAGAAGGCACTGCTCTGCTGCAAGGACGTGCTGTCTGCGGACTGTGCGGCAGCCGGATGCATACTCAATATCACACCACTCATAACGGTCAGCTCGTCCCCAGCTACGTTTGCCATGGGCGCGGTAGAGGATTTGCTGATCCCAGTTGCCAGAGCATGCTTGGAACCCAAATCGACGCAGCGGTCGAGAAGTTGCTACTCGAAGCAGTGACGCCGATGGCGCTGGAGTTGGCGCTCGCCGTCGAACAAGAGCTCCAATCTCGTTGTGACGATGCCGATCGTCTCCGTCATCGACAGGTTGAACGGGCACAGTACGAAGCGGACTTGGCTCGGTCCCGCTACATGCATGTTGACCCAGCGAATCGACTTGTGGCGGACTCACTCGAAGCTAACTGGAATGCGAAGCTACGTGCCCTCGCGGAAGCACAAGAAAATTACCAACGACAGTGCGTTGTCCACAGACGTGCGATCACTGGAGAAGATCGGCAACGCATTCTTGCTCTCACTCAAGACTTCCCTGCCGCATGGCGCGATCCGAAGACGCCACAACGAGAACGCAAACGGATGCTCGCACTCTTGATCGAGGATGTTGCCTTAATCAAACAACGCCACATCACCGTAGCCATCCGGTTTCGTGGCGGCCCTACCACCACGCTAACCTTGCCCCGCCCTTTGACTGCGCAACAGATCCGCGCCACCAGCGTCGAGGCGCGTCAACAGATCGACGAACTGCTTAGTGAGTACACAGACGCCCAGGTCGCCCACATTCTCAATGAGCGCGGGCTACTAACCGGAGCAGGAGACGCATTCGATGCAACCAGTGTTCACTGGGTACGGTTTTCCGCAAAGCTCAGCACCCTCAAGGAACGCTTGTTGGCGGCGGGCATGGTGACGGGCAAAGAGCTCCGCACAAAGTTTGGCGTAAGTCGAAACACCATTGCCAATTGGCGTCTTAAAGGTCGCCTCAAGGCGCGGATCTGCAATGACAGCGGCGAATGGCTATACTGGCCTCCTGAACCGCTACACCACCCTGCTTCGTCCCAGCCCCCAGAAATCATCGACTGATAGAAGTGACAATTCCACTGCGTGAGGTGCAAAGTGAAAACTGCTCCCACGATGTTGACTCTCTGGCCTGCCCTTGCGGCGGAACACTGAAATTCGTCGAGCTCGTCACCGAGCGAACCACTGCGCGAGAAGTCCTCACGAGTATGGGATTGCCAACCGAACTACCGCCGATTGCCAAGGCGAGATCACCCGACTTCTATCAAGAGTCGTTCGCTGCCGACTGGGACTGAACTCCAGACTGAGACAGCCACCCGATGGTCGCCGAATCCGCCGACCGAGGGCGATGGTGCGCTTTGGATTCGATCAAGGCTGCTCAAAATTCCGCTTTGGGTGCACTCCCTTGTTCGTGGTTTGGGCGTTATGTCACCTGGTGCGTGTCTCTGTGGCGCGGGTTGGCAGGACGATGCGGTTTGGATCACCTAGGCTCAATACTGACCGCGGAAGCTAGCGCTCAGTTGGGGTTAGCACTGACGCTGGCCTACGCGTTTCTATTGGTCCGCCTTGAGTTTGAACATTTGTTGTTTGCTCTGCTAACTGTTGCTGTTGCCTTACAGTCCATTGCAGCTATTTGGTTCACTTGGCCAACTCATGCCGAACCGCACCGTGCATCTGTATTTGTGTATGGCACGCTGGCGGTTGCTTCTGCGTTTCACCTTCACTATGTGCTGGTCGTTGCAGGCACACCCCATCGACGAAAATTCGCTGTTTTTGGATACGCAATCGCAGTTATTTATCTAGCGTTGATGATGTCCGACTCCATATGGCCAAGCGCATCCGTTTCTGCGCTGGTCAATGCAGGCCGCATACCTGCCGCGTATCCTCATCTTGCGACGCCTCCAATGGCAATTGGTGCTAGCTTTTACGGGGTGATGCTGGCGGAGTTCGGGTTTTGTCAGTTTTTGCTAGCCGCGGCGTTTTGGCAGGGGCGAAAAGACATAACACTTATAATGTTGGGGATATTGGTGGTCACCGTCGCTGCTGCTAACGATATCACTGTGATGATGCGTTGGACAAATGACATTTACTTATTACCGCATGCATTCTCAGTCTACGGTTTCTTCGTCGGTCTTTCACTGTTGTTACGGTATCGAAGGCTAGTCGTCGGCTACGCCACTTCGGAGTCATCACTGAACGAGCGGACCGAAGAATTGCGCAGGTCGCACGCGGATTTGGAGCAAGTGCAGCGCGAACTTTCGAGCAAAAAGCAACTTGCGGCAGTTGGCGAACTAGCAGCAGCAATCGCACACGAAGTCAGAAATCCGTTGGCAATAATTGTCAATGCCGTTGCGGGCCTGCGTCGGACGTCCGTGCAGGAACAAGACCGCCATACATTACTCGGAATTGTTGATGAAGAAACGGCACGCCTCAATCGTCTTGTCACGGATCTTCTGAGATTCGCTCGGCCAGTCTCGATACGAAGATCCATGGTATCGCTTGCAGAATTAGTACGGCGCGCTGAGATTAGTCGCGGGTCAGAGCATCGATTCGAGATTACAATACCCAATGAGCCGAATCTGAGAACAGTTCAAGCTGACGCAAACCTGCTTCGATTGGTGTTCGATAATCTGGTAGCAAACGCTTGTCAGGCGATGCCAGAGGGAGGAGTAGTTCGCATCGTGGTGGGCGAGGGGCGCCTAAATGACGAAAGATGCATCAAGATTGAAGTAATCGACGAAGGACACGGCATGGACGAATCGGTTCTAAGTCGCGCCGTTGACCCTTTCTTTACTACCAGACCCAGCGGAACTGGTTTGGGCCTTCCAATCGTGCATCGCAAGGCTGCTCAAAATTCCGCTTTGGGTGCACTCCCTTGTTCGTGGTTTGGGCGTTATGTCACCTGGTGCGTGTCTCTGTGGCGCGGGTTGGCAGGACGATGCGGTTTGGATCACCTAGGCTCAAGCGAGTCTGGAGGCGGTGTTGGTTGCTGCACGCGGTGATGAGGGTGACTTTTCCAAACTGCGCGCTGACATCGAGAGCGTGCGCTCTAGGCTCGAGAACTCTTCCGTCCATCTGGCCCTGTTGTCCTTGGCGGAGGGACGTGTTGCATTCTTGTCCGGCAATGAAGGGGCTGCGCGCCGTTTCATCGAATTATCCGTGCAAAGTGCCCGTGCCAGCCGGCACAAAGATTGGCTTTGGCGAGCACTCGAGGCACAGGCTGATCTCGAGCAAGCGGCAGGTGGTCTGCTACGCGCTCGGCACCTTAGAGAAGAGGCATTGGCACTACTCGAGGAGATGGCGGCCAGCTTGCCGAGGGATTTGCGCGAAGTTTACTGGAACGACCATCGACGCTCAAGGCTGCTCAAAATTCCGCTTTGGGTGCACTCCCTTGTTCGTGGTTTGGGCGTTATGTCACCTGGTGCGTGTCTCTGTGGCGCGGGTTGGCAGGACGATGCGGTTTGGATCACCTAGGCTCCGATTGGTCTTTACCCAGCAAGCTTAACGACGATATCGATGAGAATTCTGACTAACGGGAAGCCTCCCCACCGGTACCGCTAGCCAGACCATTTGAACGGGATAGATCGGTAACCCGAACGCTGGTGTTTCGTTGGTAACCCGCAAGTCCGTTCCGACGTTTGATTGTGTTGGTTGTCTGGGCCCCGACCCAGCCAACGGCAAACTGAAAAGTTGACTCAACAACAACAAGTTCTGTGCCCTAAGACAAATTAAGTGCGAGCTTACCGCTCGGCGCGTCGATGGTTGCGCGATTTCTTCGTGCGCAGGACGGCGCGCCGTGTTGTCGGCGGCGCGGCGGGCATCGCGCGCGGGATCCGAAGTGGAACACCGAATCGTTGCTTCAAGTTAAGCAATTCTTGCTTGGTCAGATAGCGCCAACAACCCGGCCGAAGTCCTGAGACAGTCAGTCCCGCATATTCAACACGTATCCAAGGCTGCTCAAAATTCCGCTTTGGGTGCACTCCCTTGTTCGTGGTTTGGGCGTTATGTCACCTGGTGCGTGTCTCTGTGGCGCGGGTTGGCAGGACGATGCGGTTTGGATCACCTAGGCTCTTTCATCTGCAGACGGTTGGCAGCCCATTTGAGTATACTTGTCGTATCGCCCTCACCTGGCGCCACTCTCACCAGCAGGCAGTCGAGCCTTACATCGATCAAGGTAATGGGGTCGTGATTCTGCATTCTGGTCCTTCGATATACCTGGTCGGCGCGCGATTCGTGCAAGTAGAAGTTCCTGTCAACGTTCAATAAGTTTGTGTGGACCTTCCTGCCGCCGCACCTTCACGCCCGAAATTGGGCAATCCGGAACAGCGCCAACGCCAAGGTCAACGCGCGGTCTCTTCTGGTGCACGCAACGGTTTTAGTTGCAGCCGGGCCTTGGGAGAAAACAGGCGTCCTAGCCACGATTGGCTGGAATCCTGAGCCAGCACGAGCTGGGCCTCTTCGCGAGTCATCGGAACCGCATACAGTCCGGCACCGATCGGAAATTGCTGTTCGTTGAGAAAGGTGGTTGAGCGCGCCGCAAGGTGAAGGAGTTGGTCGGCGGCGACTCCAAGGCGAAGCAGCTCTGGGTACGCTTCCAGTCGCGTGAGCTTTGCAAGCTTGGTCTTGCGATCCAGGCCTGCGCCAATTGCACCACCCAAAAGGCCGCCGCCAATGCCCGGACCAACGACAGGGATAAACATCGCCGCCACGCCGAAGACGCCCCTCCACCAGGCGTCCGCGGCATTCCCCGCAGCAGCACGCAGGTCGGAAAACATCATCTCGACCGTACTAGTCGAGGTTGCCGGAACAAATTGCCACCGCGGGTCGGATGAGGAGGCTAGGACGAGCAGTCGAAGAACGCCCGCCCACACAAACGACATTTCGTCCATGTAATCGGCAAGACGAACCGCGCGAAGTAGCAACACTTGTGGAGCGTCTAGCTTTTCAAGATCAGTCAGCTTCTCGATGAGCTTTCCGACCTCTCGGCTGACTGCGGACGTCACATCGAGCTTGATCCCGCTGCCCTGGCGATGCTCGGCTACCCACTGGTCGATGACCTGGCTGAGCCACGTCAAACGGCGCTCCTCGAACTGAGTCACCGCAAGGTCGTTCATCTTGTGCATCTCGTACCAAATGCCGAACTCGGCGACGGCCGAGATAGCTTCAAGTCCGAGGCCGATCGGTCCAAGTACCGCGGACGATCCACCCGGGCAATGGTGAGGCCTCATCGACGCAAAAAGCCCGTTGCTCGCCCGACCTTGTTCCCATAACGAGTATTCCATCCGCCACAATTCCTTTTTCGCGAAGGCCACAACCTTGTCTGCCGAACTGCTTTTGCTTCACCTGCGGCCCAAAAGGCAGCAGCCACGTTTCAGGTTACCTGAACAAGTGCCGGCCGTAAAATGGATGCGAAGCCACGGCTGGCACTGACCACAACCTCCCAGAAAACAAAGCCGTCAGGTGCAAGCAAGAGTTGGACGGCGCTTTCAACCCGCGCCAAGTCTGGCGAAATCGGAAAAGATCCGCCGAATATCGGCGAATGGATCGTTCTCGTGACTCTGGGAGGATTTTATATACAGACGCTTCAGCATTCCGATTTCTACCTTTGCTTTTGCCGCGAACGCATTCAAGACGGGACGCCCAGGGAGAAGGTGTTTCCACGTGTCTTTGTCCGATTGAACCGCGTCGCTGAGAATGCGGAATTCCTTTGCGACTTCATCTCGAACGGAACTTTCGCTCAGCGCGCTCTGAAGACGGCTATGTTCTTCACGCCGACGCATTTCAAACGCTGCTGTCAATTCTTCGACGCCAACGTTATGGCATTGTTTGGGCATTAGGTTGACGTTGCCGATTGTCATGCGCAGACGGTGTGCTACACGGAGAGCGGCACCATAGGGCACGAACGGTACGGCCAGTAACCTCATCGCCTCCCGAACTTGCGCTGGATCTCGAAGCCATGACTGCTCTGGCTCCTCCAAGCGAGCAAAAACACTAGTGAGCACATGCTCATCAAGAAAGTAGTTCTCCAAGTGGTAGCGTGGCAGTAGCCGAAGACGGCCACCTGATTGAGCTTCCACTGATTGAGCATGGGAAATCGCTGTTGCTGCATCGCCGTCAGCAAGCATAAACCAATCAATTCCCCAAAGAGATTTTCGAAGGACACCCGTCAATGCACCAGCGAACGTGGCAATCGTCCCTTTGCCACCTGCAGGAACAAGTACAAGTTCTGGATAGTCGCTACCGACAATGGCTCCATATGTTTGCTTGTCCAGACTCGTCTTTTCCCCTTCGATTAGGACTAATCGGCGACCCAGGGAGATCACACCGACTGATTGCCCCAGGAGGTTTAGGACAGCGGAGTTGTGGTCGTCTTCCCGCACCGTGATCGCCTGATTGGTCGGCGGATCGCTCGGAGGAGCAATGAACACAACCGTTTGGTCCAAGGACGCAGTGATGATGTCGGGTGAATGCGTGCAAAAGATGAACTGATTGCGTTCGCCCACTTCGCGGAGGGTTCGAAGCAGTCTGTAGCTAAGCTCAGGATGAAGATGAAGTTCCGGCTCGTCAAACACCACGATGCAGTCCTGCGGATTGCGAAGGAGAAAGTCGAAGACTATTGTCACAACTTCGCGCTCCCCCGAACTCAATGCGGTAAGCGGCAGGGTTGCGCCACCCGTGCTATACTGAATTGCCTGCGTCCGCTGGTCGAGTTGCAGAAGCGATTTGCCTGGCAGTAAGCGCGCGAACGCGCGCTTAAACTTTTCCAAAGGGTCGCCCAGCTGGAGCGGCATGCTGGTCTCACCTGCCTCCATCAATGCAATCGCTCGGTCTGAAATCGCCTCCTTATGACTTCGGACCTTGCGAAGCATCGAGTGGATAACATCCTGAAATCGATTGCTAACGGGCTGGAACGAGCGATCCCATCCTATCATCTCTTCGAAGGGATCCTGAAAATCCCAGGACCAGGCATAAGGCTGAATATTCTCAAACGAACGCAAGGAGTCGAAGTTTAACACGCCTCCATGGAGTTCGCCTCGCTTCTGTGGTCGCTGAAGAAATCTGCGAAGTAGCTGGGCGTGATTCTGCTCTCCGGTATCTAGTATTTGTAGGCCGCCCCACTGATCGCGTTCCGCCGCAGTAGTCGCCAACAGCTTGATACGCACATTAGGGTTGTTCGAGGGATTTTGAAAAAGACTCAACAACGCTGCCAGTGTGCGCGTCTTACCGACGCCGTTGGCCCCAGCCACCACCACCACTTCAGTGAGATCTACGACTTCAGCCAACTGGACAGGAGGTGTGTTGCGAACGTGAAGTTCGATGAGTTTCAATGTCAGTTCCTTTGCGACCAGTCATCATTACTTTGGATGGACGTGGCTGTGAAGTGCCCTTGCGTAACTGAGGTCCGACCAACGCATGGCGGTTCAGTTGCGGCCCGTCAAGTTAGCCATGACCCATCATACCGCAACAACCAGCGGCGGCAGTACAATTAATGCGCAGCCACTGCCGCCGCTGACCACAACGTTCCAGTAGACAAAGCCGCCAACTGCAAGCGCTTGTTATGCGGCTGCCTTTGCAATGACGACCAAAACCGTTCAATTCACGCCATTCAACCAATCGCGCAGATCTCGGAAATGGTAGATTATGTTCGCTGCTGCGAGCGGCGTCATTTTCTCAACATCAGTAATTCCAAAATCGGCAGTAAGCCAGAAGTCTACCCAGTGGTCCATTTTTGTATTGACGCTCGCGATGTGTTCTTGAAGCTCGTTGAGAGAACTTGGGCACGCATGGCGCAGCAGTAATCCATTAGCGTACACGTACTCAATCGGATGGCGTTCGTCGTCGGGGCGATGGGTGTCAATGGAGATGCTTACGGGGCGTTTCACCTTCGAAGCGATTGCGGTAATCATCTGGTCCAACTCAGTAGGCGATGCCTTTGCTAGACGATGCCAGCTCCAACTGCCCGTCATTTGCTGAGTCAATTCAACGTCTGGCAGCTCAAAACCCTTTTCGACACTTACACCAAGACTGAGAAGCCCTGCGGCGCGAGGACATGAAGAGTCGCGCGCTTTGTCGTTTAGCCCCATCACATATTGGGCGTGCGGTTCGCCGGGATCGTGTTGCCTAATGTAGTATGTGTACGCCCGACCGCGAGCGGGAAGTGGGTGCAACCGAAGCTGCTCTTCATTGTCGTGTAGGTCAACGAGCGCGTCACGAGTAAGCATCGTGCGGGTCTTGTTGCGATTGTCCTGAGACAAATCAAACTCGCCGTTCTCGAGCCAAGTCGCGTCAAAGAACTCAGGGGTCGTCATGTGTGAGGTCCTTTCTGCCAAACAAAGCTAGGCCAACAGTACTGCCGCTGTCCATCACCCGTTGGGTTTTCAAACACGCAGTAAGATTGAAGCCAGACTTCGTCGGGGCATAGTCCTTCAGTCCGCATAACGGCTTGCGCTTCAGTTGCGGCCCGTCAAGTTAGCCATGACCCATCATACCGCAACAACCAGCGGCGGCAGTACAATTAATGCGCAGCCACTGCCGCCGCTGACCACAACGTTCCAGTAGACAAAGCCGCCAACTGCAAGCGCTTGTTATGCGGCTGCCTTTGCAATGACGACCAAAACCGTTCAATTCACGCCATTCAACCAATCGCGCAGATCTCGGAAATGGTAGATTATGTTCGCTGCTGCGAGCGGCGTCATTTTCTCAACATCAGTAATTCCAAAATCGGCAGTAAGCCAGAAGTCTACCCAGTGGTCCATTTTTGTATTGACGCTCGCGATGTGTTCTTGAAGCTCGTTGAGAGAACTTGGGCACGCATGGCGCAGCAGTAATCCATTAGCGTACACGTACTCAATCGGATGGCGTTCGTCGTCGGGGCGATGGGTGTCAATGGAGATGCTTACGGGGCGTTTCACCTTCGAAGCGATTGCGGTAATCATCTGGTCCAACTCAGTAGGCGATGCCTTTGCTAGACGATGCCAGCTCCAACTGCCCGTCATTTGCTGAGTCAATTCAACGTCTGGCAGCTCAAAACCCTTTTCGACACTTACACCAAGACTGAGAAGCCCTGCGGCGCGAGGACATGAAGAGTCGCGCGCTTTGTCGTTTAGCCCCATCACATATTGGGCGTGCGGTTCGCCGGGATCGTGTTGCCTAATGTAGTATGTGTACGCCCGACCGCGAGCGGGAAGTGGGTGCAACCGAAGCTGCTCTTCATTGTCGTGTAGGTCAACGAGCGCGTCACGAGTAAGCATCGTGCGGGTCTTGTTGCGATTGTCCTGAGACAAATCAAACTCGCCGTTCTCGAGCCAAGTCGCGTCAAAGAACTCAGGGGTCGTCATGTGTGAGGTCCTTTCTGCCAAACAAAGCTAGGCCAACAGTACTGCCGCTGTCCATCACCCGTTGGGTTTTCAAACACGCAGTAAGATTGAAGCCAGACTTCGTCGGGGCATAGTCCTTCAGTCCGCATAACGGCTTGCGCTTCAGTTGCGGCCCGTCAAGTTAGCCATGACCCATCATACCGCAACAACCAGCGGCGGCAGTACAATTAATGCGCAGCCACTGCCGCCGCTGACCACAACGTTCCAGTAGACAAAGCCGCCAACTGCAAGCGCTTGTTATGCGGCTGCCTTTGCAATGACGACCAAAACCGTTCAATTCACGCCATTCAACCAATCGCGCAGATCTCGGAAATGGTAGATTATGTTCGCTGCTGCGAGCGGCGTCATTTTCTCAACATCAGTAATTCCAAAATCGGCAGTAAGCCAGAAGTCTACCCAGTGGTCCATTTTTGTATTGACGCTCGCGATGTGTTCTTGAAGCTCGTTGAGAGAACTTGGGCACGCATGGCGCAGCAGTAATCCATTAGCGTACACGTACTCAATCGGATGGCGTTCGTCGTCGGGGCGATGGGTGTCAATGGAGATGCTTACGGGGCGTTTCACCTTCGAAGCGATTGCGGTAATCATCTGGTCCAACTCAGTAGGCGATGCCTTTGCTAGACGATGCCAGCTCCAACTGCCCGTCATTTGCTGAGTCAATTCAACGTCTGGCAGCTCAAAACCCTTTTCGACACTTACACCAAGACTGAGAAGCCCTGCGGCGCGAGGACATGAAGAGTCGCGCGCTTTGTCGTTTAGCCCCATCACATATTGGGCGTGCGGTTCGCCGGGATCGTGTTGCCTAATGTAGTATGTGTACGCCCGACCGCGAGCGGGAAGTGGGTGCAACCGAAGCTGCTCTTCATTGTCGTGTAGGTCAACGAGCGCGTCACGAGTAAGCATCGTGCGGGTCTTGTTGCGATTGTCCTGAGACAAATCAAACTCGCCGTTCTCGAGCCAAGTCGCGTCAAAGAACTCAGGGGTCGTCATGTGTGAGGTCCTTTCTGCCAAACAAAGCTAGGCCAACAGTACTGCCGCTGTCCATCACCCGTTGGGTTTTCAAACACGCAGTAAGATTGAAGCCAGACTTCGTCGGGGCATAGTCCTTCAGTCCGCATAACGGCTGCGGGCTAACCCGCGGCCCAGACAGTAACACGATAACCTATCAAAACGAAGGACAGCCGCGCGCTGTATAATCGATGCGAGTTCGACGAGCCACAGCGCGCGGCGGCCACGACATTTCGGCAAGGAAAGCCGCCGGGTTCAGCCCGGAGTTAGACCGCCGCGGACTTGCATCCGAAGTGAAGTTCGCGATGACAGTTGGGGCACAGCGCAATTGCATTCGCGACCGTGTCGTCGCCCTCGTCCGCGAGAGACTTGCGGTGGTGAATTTCCAAGTAGGGGCTACCGTCACTGTCCCTCAAAAACGGCGCGTCACAGTTACATCGCTCACACTTTCCTTTTGCTCGACAAAGTACCTCAGCCACCACGTCTGCGTTTCGCTTGAACGCGAGCGACATTACTTGAAATCGTTCTGGCAGCGCAGACGCCTGAGCCAACCGGCTTCGTCGAGCCTCGGCAGTAGTATCGAGCGATTCGGCTACTTCTTTGCTGAAGTTGGATTCGAAGTATTCCCGCGTTCCTATGATGGGGACCATGCCAATCCAGTCGGGACACTCAAAAACCGGTGACCATCCACCCGACCTATTGCGAACCTGAAGCGGTTCGCCATTGGAGATCTTGACCAAGGTTGACACCGGCACTGGATGTGCCAAACGCTCCATTTTCGCGATTGTGATTAGGTTTACGCATGGCTTGCCCTTTATATCTAGATATATCGCTTCTTCGTCCGGCTGAAATTGAGCCACTTGCGAATTCAAGTGGTCCAATCGATCAGGAGTAAGGTTCGCTTTGTCTTCCCATTTCACGACGAGAGCACGGTAAGAAACCATGGGCAAAAGCTCAGTCGTCGATATGTAGAGTCTTACAGGCTCCGAGGCAGATATTTCAGAATCGGCTAGGAATCGAATATAGTTTGATGAGTATGGCTGCAAGAAGCACTCACGATCGGGGTCGGACTCTTGGGCAGCCACAATCTCGTCGAGTACGCCCTGATAGATGCCATTGAGATAAAGCGCGGATCTCGCTTGATTGGTCATGGATTGGGTCCTAAAAAACGGGGAGCTGGGGAGGCGAATTATTGCGCCAATGTGTGGGGTCGGTCTAACGGATTGGCAATAACCCGCGGCCCAAACAGTGACACGAAAGCGCTGCAGGATGCGAGACAGCCGCCCTCAGTAAAATTGAAGCGAGTTCGACGAGCCACTGTGGGCGGCAGCGACAACTTCTGAAACAAGGGAAGCCGGCGGGCTCATTGCCGAGTTAGACGCCGCCGTCAACCCCAGAATATTCCGGTCGGGTCCTTTTCAACTTCCTGGAGCAAGTCGAGAAAGTTGCGCCTGTCCACGAAGTTCTCGTACCGATGCCATCGACCGTTTCGGTCGGCCCAGAACAAGGTCCAAGATCTGTGGGTTGAGGTATATCGAAACTTGGCAACGATGTGCTCAACATAGCGTTCTCGTTCCCGGTAGTGCGGTCGACGCTCGAATAGCTCTACGTCGGAGCCAGCAATGCGAAAATCGTGCGTCAGTCGGTCCCTAATCTCGGAAGGAACTTTGTCGCAGAAACTACGCAGCGCGCGAGTAACCCTTACCTGTTCGAGCTCCGGGATAGCCATGTCAGGTTTCGTGGGACTATAGCAGATGACTCCGCTAGCGATCCACAACGAGCAGGGACACTGGCTCACCAGGAGCAGGACAAAATGCACGGTTTCGACGGCCGCGCGCTGTCAGGGTTCCAAGGTCTCACCGCGAAGATGCGCTAAAGAGTCACCCAATCCATGCCCACACTGCGGGGGTCTCCCTAGAGATTCAAGTAGGTTGCGTATGCTAGGCACCTCGATAATGCCTGCCAGAAGTCGAGATCGGCTTGGCAGACTTCGAAACGCGTAAGCTCCTCGCCTGGATCGGCACCTTTGCGTGCCCAGTACACCAAGGCAGCAAAGTCGTCGCGATACTGCCAGTTGGCGTGGGCAACCGCATTGCGAAATGCGCGCACGGGGTTGTCGGTCAGGAAGGACGCGCACCTCCTGACTATTGATCCGGATGCCCCGACTTTTCGGAGGACCTTGAAACAGGCCTCTCCGAGGTACACGAAACAAACATAGTTTTGCAAAACCACTTGTGCGCGAGTTTCATACGGAGCTTGATTCGACGCGCCAGCGTGATCCATCCAGGCTTGAAAGGCGATCAACTCTTCAAGTCTCTTTTGCACGGGGACTGGTGTCGCGGAACGAATGAGCTCCTTCGATTCAGGACTCAGGAAACGAACTTCTCCCGCGATCGCTGTGGCCAATTTGATCGTCTCATCTGAACGGAGGCCAACGCTTGCCACTAAGGGCTCGCAGAAACGCCGGAGTTGTCGGTCGAGTGGATCCTAGGACATGGATTATTCGTGCGTCTAACGGATTTGCGCATAACTTGCAGCCCAACAGTAACGCGGAAACGCATCACGTGGCAAGACAACCGGGCGCCGTAAAATTGATGCGAGTTCGACGAGCCACGGCGCCCGGCAGCGAAAACCTTTCAGAAAATAAAGCTGGCAAGTTCATGCGCTTGTTAGCCCGCTACTGCTACTTCACTTTCAGAATGAACGCTTGTTTTGATGTTTTGTCAAATCCCAATAGCTCGTAGAACCGGTGGGCGTCTGTCCGGGTCACCGATGACATGAGCATGATCTTGTAGCATCCGCGATACGTACATTCGTCGAGCAGTCGCTTCATGACTTTAGTTCCAAGCCCCTGACGACGGTGGTCGGCGTGAGTCACGACATTTTCAATTACTGCATACGGACGCGCACCTCGCGTGAGGTTCGGAATCACCGAGGCGTTGCAGGCGCTCACAAGTCTGTCGTCAATAAATCCTCCGAAATATAGCTGGTTGCTATCGTTCACGATTTGATCCCACACTGCGTCAACCTGCTCACGGCAAGAGAGCGCCTCGTCCGTTGTGTGAAGATGAGCGTACAATGCTAGCAGCTTTTGGAGGTCATTCCGCGCAAGCTTTCGAACCAGCAACATCTCTTGGCTCGTCATCTTGTCATTTCTAAAGTGAAGTGGGTGGAGTTTCCAGCCCGGCAGGTTGGCTCGGACGCCGATACGTGCTGGCGCTCCAATACCGGGTACTGGGAAATTTGGGTCCGCGCCAGCCGCGTCGCCGCAATTGACGCATGATAGCGGCATTGAAATAGCCATGACCCAACAAGAAGACCGAGCCGTCTTGGGCTGCTAGAGCTTCGAGTTCGTCGGCTGCTCGTTTGGCCCGCTCGTGAACCTCGCGAGGCGATTCAGTACCCGACCACTTGCGCATGTACCACAACACTCTGGCCACAACTGCCCACGTGGCCGCGCGAAGTGGTATCGAAGTGCTGAACGGCGTCGGAATTTCCGCTTCGCGAAACAGGGCCACTTGCAGATAGTGCCTACCGGCCGCAATGCGCTGCATGGACTCAACGGCCCGGGGAAGATCAGAACAGATGAGCGTATGGGCCTCGCGTGCCCCTCGGCATGCCTCTGGAGCGGGCTCGGAAGTTGGTATGATTCCGGCAGCTCTGAAGCCTTCCACAAAACCGCAAAGTTGCCGCCTGGAATGCGCGAGTCCCAAGATACGTCCACCGGTCCGTGCCGGGCCAAAGTTATTGTCTGGAACTCGGCCATAAGTGATTCAACCTCGCTGCTGTCGGGCTAACGCATGGCGGTTCAGCGGCGGCCACAGCCACCACGGAACCAGGCATCAGCATGCCAGAACAGCGAAGTGAGTACAATGGATGTGAGCGCAGCGAGCCACGAACGCAGCAGACACGACCAGTCAGCAAGGCAAAGGCCGTCCGCTGCTACCGCGAGTTATTCAGCCCCGAAAGTCTTGGAACTACGTGTCAGCAAGTCTGACCCAAAAACACCAGCGACACCCAAGACGCGGCAATCCAAGCAAGCCGTCAGCCCATCACAAAGCCAAGACCCCTTGGTTTCGGGTTGCGACAACGCCGCGGCAACGCGCGGCGCGTCAGGTTGCCCGATGTCGCCATCACCCATCAAGTTGGTCACTGAGAGTCGACGCTGCGGCCCCATTAGAACGCCCAGCGTTGCCAGTTGCGATAAGGCATAAGGCTCGGCGTCACGCCACCCCCACAATCAAAAAAATACAAGAGGCCGAGACCTGAACGGTTGGAAAGGCCTGAATAACGTATGGCGGCTCAGCGGCGGCCGCAACAATTTCAGTAACAGGCCATCAGCATGCCAGAACAGCGAAGTGAGTACAATGGATGTGAGCGCAGCGAACCACGAACGCAGCAGACACGACCAGTCAGCAAGGCAAAGGCCGTCCGCTGCAGCCGCGAGTTATTCAGCCCCGAAAGTCTTGGAACTACGTGTCAGCACGTCTTTCATGAAAACGCCAGCGACACCCAAAACGCGGCAATCCAAGGAAGCCGTCAGCCCATCACAAAGCCAAGACCCCTTGGTTTCGGGTTGCGACAACGCCGAGGCAACGCGCGGCGCGTCAGGTTGCCCGATGTCGCCATCACCCATCAAGTTGGTCACTGAGAGTCGACGCTGCGGCCCCATCAGAACGCCCAGCGTTGCCAGTTGCGATAAGGCATAAGGCTCGGCGTCACGCCACCCCCACAATAAAAAAATACAAGAGGCCGAGACCTGAACGGTTGGAAAGGCCTGAATAACGTTTGGTTTCAGCCGCGGCCGCAAAAGCCAAAACGGCAACACCCAGCATGATGCCACGACCGGCGGCAGCCGTACAATGGACGCGAAGCCACGGCTGACGCCTGGCCAGTACCCATCAGAAAACAAAGGCCGGCGGCTGCAAACCAGAGTTATGCCCGGCCGTCATGACGCGGCTGTCGGCAGCGGGGGCGAAAACATCAATGCGAAGCCCGCACCAGCAAGCCACGCCCCATCAAATTTGTGGCAGCGCCACGCACCCGGATGCCACGAAGCTGGTCATGACGGCACGGAAAAGCATATCGGATTCGCAGCCACAATTCACAAAGCCACGAAGCGAGAGCCAGCAGCAAACAACAACCCACAAGTCCCGAGCGCTGCCAAGGCATCCAGACGGTGCGTGGAGATGGACAACGCCAAAGCAAGCCCGGAGGGCCAGAGTGCACGCGCCGGAGCGCAGCCGAAAGCAACGACCCAGCAAATTCACAAAGCAGCGCCACCTACCCAGATGCCACGAAGCGAGAGCCATCAGCGGGAACGACGCATTGACGATGGAGCGTTGCAACGCGTCCGGATGGAACCAGACCAGAACCACGCATCAAGCCCGGCACCTCGCCCCACATCTCAGCAAGCCATGCCACCAAAGCCCCGCGCAGCGCTCGGCACGCGGATGCCACGAAGCGAGACTTGCCCGGATGCCAAAACGCATGGCCGAACGGCGCTGCCCAACCAGACGCCGGTTTTCGAGCGTCACTCGCCGTAAGGCCCCCGCTGCGAACAGACCCGGAACAACGTGTCAGGTTGCCGGCATCAAGAACACCAAATCCCGAAAGCCAACCCCATCCATTAAAAAATACGGCGCGGCATAACGGCCGCGCTTCTGCCGCGGCCGCAGCAGCAACGCCAGCACCTATCAGCATGCCACGACCGGCGGCAGCCGTAAAATGGACGCGAAGCCACGGTTGCCGCCAGCTACAACCTAACAGAATGCAAAGGCCGCCGGCAGCAAGCGCTTGTTATGCCCGGCCGCCACGACGCGGCCATCGGCAGCGGGGCGAAAAGTCCAATGCGAAGCCCGCATCAGAAAGCCAAGACCCAACAGCGCACATTGCCAACGCATCAAGTCACAGTTCGGAATCTGAACAACGCAAAAGCAAGCCCAGGGGCCAGAGTGCACTCGCCGGAGCGCAGCAGCAAGCGCCGACGCGGCAGCCTCGCAAGCAGCGCAGCCCATCAACACGCCAGGGAGCGAAACGTTTCAGGTTGCAACGACGCATTGGCATCGAGCGCTGCAGCGCATCCGGATGGCACAAGCACACGGAACAGACGCGTTTACGAGGCCGGAGTAGCCACAACGCCAGCGGCAACGCTTCAACAAGCCACGCCGAGTCAGCCACGAGCAGCGCAACCCACCCAGTTGGCAGGGAGCGAGACCTGACCAGTTGCCAAGACGCATTGGCCAATGGCGCTGCCAACGCATCAAGTCACAGGTTTTTCAGAGCCAACTCGCCGCAAGGCCCCCGCTGCGAACAGACCACGGAACAACGTCGCAGGTTGCCGACATCCAGACGCGAAGACCGGAAAGCAAATCAAAGCGCCCTCTCCAAAAAAATACGGCGCGGCATAACGTATGGCGTTTCAGCGGCGGCCCAAACCACCCCAGAAACAGGTGTCAGCCTGCCAGAAAAGCGGCAGACGTACAATGGATGCGAAGCCACGGCTGCCGCTGGCAAGGACCTCGCAGCACAGCAAGGCCGGCCGCTGCAAACGCTTGTTATGCCCGGCCGCCACGAGTTCAACAGTCGGCAGCGGGGGCCATGACGGCACGGAAAGCCCGGCAACGAAAAGCAACACCGCATTGGCGACGAGCAGCGCCAAGCCGTCAGTCCAGCAGGGAGCGAGAGGCTACGGTAAGCAAAAACGGGTTGGCTTCGCAACAACGCATCCAGTAGCCACGAAGCGGAACGCATCAAGCACCAACGGCGTAACAAGCTCGCGGCGCTGCCAACGTATCAAGTCACAGTCCGGATCAGGGAGACGGAATGGCCCCCGCTGCGAACCAACCAAGCCACAACGCGTCAGGTGGCCATCATCAAGGAAAATCCAGTCGCGGCAATCAACCCCATCCATTGAAAAATACGGCACGGCATAACTATCAATTCACTTGATCAGTTTATCCCAAAACGCGCCGATCTGTGACGCACGATAATTGCCACGGCAGGGGACACACGGCCTGGAAAAAATCAGAGTTCCTTCGCAGCCTTTGCCGATAAAGGTTGTTCTGCCATCCTTGATATCAACTGCTTTTCCGTAGGGGCCTGATTGTCAATCGATCGGACTGCGCACGCCAAAGGGCCCTCGGTTCAGGACATGGGTGTAAATCATCGTCGTCGCAACGTCCCGGTGGCCGAGAAGCTCCTGGATGGTTCGAATGTCGTATCCCGCTTCGAGTAGTCTTGTGGCGAACGAATGCCGAAGACTGTGACAGCTGGCCGGCTTGGTGATACCTACTCGTTGTACCGCGCAATGGACTGCTCGTTGTAGGACCGTTTCGTGCAGATGGTGGCGCCTCAGTTCACCGGTGTCCCGGTCCCTGTATTGCCGCGTCGCGGGAAATACCCACTGCCATATCCATTCGCGAGCGGCGCCGGAGTACTTGGTGCTCAAGGCACCGGGCAGCTCCACGAACCCGCCGCCTCCCTCTAGGTCAAGTTCGTGTTGACGACGTACAACGGACAAATGCTGTTGGAGTGGCTCTCGCAGCACATTGGGAAACAGGGTCAGGCGGTCCTTCTTGCCCTTGCCGCGGCGCACCAAGATCTGCTTGGCCGAGAAGTCCAGATCCTTGACTCGAAGTCGCGCGCATTCCAACACCCGCAGGCCGGATCCAAGGCTGCTCAAAATTCCGCTTTGGGTGCACTCCCTTGTTCGTGGTTTGGGCGTTATGTCACCTGGTGCGTGTCTCTGTGGCGCGGGTTGGCAGGACGATGCGGTTTGGATCACCTAGGCTCCCTCGGGGAGGAGTCTGTATGAATGCCAGAGATTACGGCCACCGTGAAACTGTTGAACCAAGCCGAACTCATCGCAACGATAGAGCTCGGTGGCATCCCTTCATTGGGACAAAAGATCCAGATTAGAAGACGAGGCACTCCAGCAATTTTACGTAATTGTCAACGTACTTCACGTGGTGGATGACATCAAAGATGAACCGATCGCACAAACGACCAAAGCACTTATATCGGGAGAAAGTGCGGTAGTAACGGCCAAGTTGAGCCCCCAAGGGTTCGCAGACGTCCACTTACAAGCCCGCCAATGAGCGGCTCATCCTCGGGAATTCCCAGACACACTGGAGGGACTGCAGTGGGCTGGCTTGCGTCTGGGGATGCTCCTACCATAAATGGCAAAAGGCTCAACCAAACGAGCACCTTGGGCAAAACGCCTCGCATCGATTACTAATTACGGCAAACAAACGGGGATGTCAAAGCAATCGGTATCAATGACTCGTTGTTGAGTCCAAACTCATTCAGTGTAACCAGAACGTCCTGGCTGTCATCCAGACCGCTCTTGGACCTCCCTGCTCTTCGGTGTCATGGCTCATCAAAGCTGCTTCAGAGAGGCTCTGGGAAGTCCAGAATAGGCACCAGGGGGTCGGTCCTTTTCGACATTGAGAAGGCAACAGAGTAGAGTTAGCAAGGCAAGACCGATTCCAAAGTTTGTGATTGAATCCCCCATAAGAGAGCCTTTTTAGCAACAACCTTGACCGAATTCGCAGCTGGGGGCAACCGTGGTACCAAGTTAGGAATCTGCATCCGACTGCACCCAGTCCAACTGAGCACTCGTGGTGGCCGTGATCGGTTGGCCCTGCATTGGACGGGTTTGTCACATGTGCCATGGCGGCCGACAATGTCTTTGCAACTTCCTGGAATAGCTATCTCCAATAAATGCCCGTCAAATTCGCCTGTTGAAGAGCCCACCTTGCTGAGCCGGCACTAGACCCTTTGGCACGAACCGTGCTACATTTGAATTTGCGGCTTTCAGCTACGTGGTATGGGCATGTCTTCTGGACGGGCCATGCCAACAAGGATTAGTCATGAACAAGTACTCTTGGTTGGTTGCCCTGGCTCCCCTCGTTGTAGTGGCTTGCAGTAACGGCATTGTTGGCAAAGGGGAACAACTCATCTCACCCGACGGTGGGAATAGCCAGCAACAACCTCTGCCCGATAGTGGAAGTGGCCAGCCAGTGGCCCTGCCTGACCAAGCAAAGTCATCGCTCGCCTATAACTCCGCTCCCGTAGTGGCCACTGGCACCGAATCGGCCGTTGTTAATGATCTGAACAACTTCGGATTGGAGGTTCTTCAGAGCTTGGCTCCCAATAACTTCGCTGTCTCACCTGTCAGTGGGTTCATCGCCCTCACCATGACGAGTGATGGTGCCAACGGTGCAACTGCCGATCAAATGAAGGCTGTTCTCTACCCAGACGTCTCCCTTACTGATATTCAGGCGGCCACAAATCAGCTGGAACAGGGGGTCAAAGGGTGCGCTCTTCCCTCGGCTACTGGGGACGCCGGTTCACAGATCGCACTCAACCTTGCCAATGATGTCTTCGTCCAGACGGGCTTGACCATCCAACAGCCCTTCTTGGACAATCTCATGACCAACTATGACACGGGCCTCCAATTGGTGGATTTCATAAACAATCCGAATGGATCTTGTACTCTAATCAACAATTGGGTTGCCAATGAGACGAACGATCTAATTCAGAATCTGATCCCCCCTGGAGCACTTGATAGCTCGACTCGACTTGTTCTCGTGAATGCCCTTTACCTCAATGCTTCCTGGCTGACCGCCTTTGATCCCAATTCCACGGCGCCGCAGACATTTCACGGGGCCAATGGTGATGCATCAACTGACTTCATGAACTCTACCTTCACCCTCAACTATGCTACCGGGACTGGCTGGGTAGGCGTTGATATCCCTTACTACGGCGGAAACCTCGTAATGACCGCCATATTGCCCGACGCAGGTCAATTTGACTCGGTGAAAGCCAACCTCAATGCCGCCTGGCTCACAAGCTTCGATACAGCCGCACAGTCTCAGTTGGTGTCATTGGCTCTTCCGAAGTTCACCCTGGCAGGCAGCACGGTTTCATGGAAGCTGACTCTTCAGAATCTTGGAATGACGAACCTGTTCATAAGAGGTCAATGCGACTTGAGCGGGATCACCCAAGATGAGCCGCTCTTCGTGAGCGATGTCCTGCAACAGGTCTACGTTAAGGTTGCCGAGAAGGGCACAGAAGCAGCCGCAGCTACAGCGGTAATTGTCACCACATTTGATCTTGTTGTTTCATATCCAACGACAATTCCCGTTGTGTTCAATAGGCCATTCCTGTTCTTTGTTAGAGAGCCAGGCGGCCCGATACTCTTTGCTGGGCAGGTAGTGTCGTTGCCTTGATAGGATCGCTAGCTGAGATTACTCACCTTGAGAATCTATCCGAAGATCATCCACCATGCGAATAACTTTCCTTGCTTGCATTGCAACATATGTCCTATCCGCTTGCCAGCAGTCAAACGGCACACCGTCCTGTGACGGTAATTGTAATGGCGGGTGCCTTTGCTTCAGAACCCCAGACACTTGTCCTTCCGATTGCTATCCAACCTATACGGTGCAAACTGATGGGTCGAATGCATTTTATTGCATGAACAGCGATGGGCACAAGAATGGTGGGCCTGCGGACGCATCCGATGGTGGTTAGACCTGCCGCTACGGCACCGAGACTTTGTACTCCAGTTGGGCTGAGCAAGCCTTCAACATTGGCAGTTCCATTGGGCACAAACCGTGCTATGATTGAGTCGGCGGTTCGCAGTTATCTGGCACGGTCACGTCCCGTTCAACGAAATTTAGCAGGGAGGCTTGATCATGAACAAGTTCCTTTTCTTGGTTGCCCTGGCTCCCCTTGTTGCGATGGCTTGCAGTAGCAACAATGACAATTCTGGGCCACCTCCTTTACCCGAAGTCTCAAAGTCATCTCTTGCCTATAACTCCGTACCAGTTGTATCAACTGACACGCAGCAGGCGGTCATCAATGACCTTAATAACTTTGGTTCGGCGGTTTTTCAGAGCTTGGCGCCCACGGACCAAAACTTTGCTATCTCACCGGCCAGTGGCTTTATTGTCCTTACGATGACCAGCGATGGTGCACAGGGAACAACAGCCGATCAAATGAAGGCTGTTCTGTACCCGGATGTCTCAGTTGGTGACATTCAGGCAGCCACCAATCAGCTCGAGCAGCGAGTTCGTGGGTATGCTCGTCCCCCGAATGGCGACAAGAAGGTTGAGTTAGACTTGGCCAACGATGTCTTTGTTCAAAAAGACATGACCATTCAGCAGCCCTTCCTAGACAATCTCGCCACAAATTACAATTGCGGCCTAGAGTTGGTGGACTTCAAGACCAATCCAGGATCGGCGTGTTCTCTAATCAATAATTGGGTTGCCAATGAAACGAATAATCTAATTCAGAATTTGGTGTCACCCGGGGCAATAAACAACCAAACTCGACTTGTTCTTGTGGATGCTCTCTATATGTATGCCTCGTGGAACACTGCCTTTGATCCCAACAATACGAAGGCCCAGACCTTTCATGGGATTAATGGTGACAGTTCCACAGACTTTATGAGTGGCGAGCAGGAAGTAAACTACGCTGCCGGCACTGGCTGGGTGAGTGTAGATGTTCCCTATTATAATGGTCCCTACAATGGTGGCACGCCGGTATATTCCTTGGTATTTACCGCTGTATTGCCGGATGCAGGTCAGTTCGATACGGTCAAGGCCAATGTAAACGCCGCTTGGTTCGCTAATTTCGACACGTCAGCCCAACTTCAGCAGGTGTCTCTGACATTGCCAAAGTTCAACCTTTCGGGTTCATCGGTATCCTGGGCACAAACCCTTGAGGCTCTCGGGATGACTACCTTATTTGATTCGAACACATGCGATCTTACCGGCATATCCAATGACACTTCTCTATATGTGTCCGATGTAGTCCAACAGGTTTACGTCAATGTTGCCGAAAAGGGCACAGAGGCTGCAGCAGCCACTGCTGTAATTGGGACGGCGGCCGGAATACCACCCCCAACTTCGGTAGTGCTTGATCGGCCATTCCTCTTCTATGTTCGAGAGCCCGGAGGCCCGATACTCTTTGCAGGTCAAGTCGTGTCGTTGCCTTGAAGGGTAACCTGAACGAGTGCGGAGCCAACAACCCAAATGAGACTTCGACATTCAGCCACTCGGATAACAGTCTTGTCAATCTTGGCGGCTACAGGCTGTGGAGGCCGTTCTGGGCTCGATGGTCTCACTCCAACCGCAAGTTTTGGCGGTCTATCGTCCTTTGAAGGCATAACACCAAACGGGGGATCACCTCCCACAGTTGGAACGACGTTCACGAGTAGCATCTACTCTACTGGGGGCAGGATGGCTTTGGGGGGCATGACTGCTACTGGAGGTAGTAGAAGTACGGGTGGCTCGCTGCACACAGGGGGCCTGCCGGCAACCGGTGGGACCAAAGCAACGGGAGGTACATTTACCACGGGGGGAATCATTAGTACGGGAGGCACCACATCAATTGGGTGGGGACTTTGCAATGTCGCTTCGCGACCCTGCAATCCAGGCGACAAGGGTATTGCCGGCCCTGACGAATGCCCGGATGGGGGTACATGTTATGAAATATCCAACGCCTGTGGCCCCCCCACCTGGTGTGTGGCTAGTGCCAGTGGCACTGGTGGTACAACAAGTGGAATAACCAATACTGGAGGCGCAATGTCAACTGGGGGTGTCGGTGCTGATGACGGCGGGTCTTCCACGGGCATGTTTGGATGCGGCGATCAATCGTGCATCGCGTATGTACAGTATTGCGTTGTATCAATTTCTGACGTAGGCGGCGAACCAAATGCTTACTTTTGCGTCACCCTTCCTCAAAGCTGCCTAAATCAACTTGAGCCACCCTCTTGCGATTGTATCGCCGAGATTTCCTGCGGCGCTTGCAATACTGGCAGCAATCCGGGTGAGCTAACGGACACTTGTCCTGGAGGTTGATTGGGTCGTAACAACGGAGGAGTTGGCAAAGGTTGGAACATGAACAAGTACTCTTGGTTGGTGGCTCTATATCTGCTCGTCGTGACGGCTTGTGGAAGCAGTTATGGCAATAGTCCTTGCGGGCCTTGCCCTTCACCCGACATCCTCATCCACATTTCTTCAAACGGTGCTCTCGTCAAGAACATGACAGTAAGCGGCCCAGCATGTTCGGTGAATGCTTTTGAGCCCGATGCCCTTGAATACGACGGAGCTGATTGACGCTGCCACAGGCGAGGCGCACGAAGTGGAGCTGTTTGTGATGGTGCTCGGAGCGAGCAACTACACGTACGCTGAGGCGACATACACACAGACGCTACGAGACTTTGTGGACTCGAATATACACGGCTTGGAATTTTTCGGCGGTGTACCGTAACCCGCTTGCGGGAAGCGTAGCCAGATTTGCTTGCGCTTAGGGCAGACTTGTGATCGATGGGGTGACGGGCAAGGGGGGATGTGCTTGAAATTCCGCCAATGGCAACGTGGGTTACGGACCTACAGCATCTGGTTCCGGAATTCGTCAAGGACGCTCCAGCTCCGGCCAAACGCCGAGCTGCATTCACACGTGAGGTCGTGGAGGCGGCGACTTGCCGCACCTGGAGGGAGCCGTGGATTTCTGCGGTCCCCTGCGTGGCTCGAGTCGGCCGGAGACTGTGTCGAGGTCGCATTCGTATCGTGATCTCGACGCTCGAATCGGTCGAGTGGTGTTGCACGGATTGCCCCGAGAATGGCGTCATTACGGGGCACGTTGAAACACCCTCAGACTTATCAGCATATGCGCCAAAAGGGAAGCTCGTGTTCTGGGGGATCGATGACGCGGAACGCGATTTTCTCCGGGAGCACACCGCCGAGATGTTCGAGCTGCGCTCGATCATTTCTCGTGCACGCCCGCACGTAGACGTGCCGGGACTGCTGCTCCAAGGCTGCTCAAAATTCCGCTTTGGGTGCACTCCCTTGTTCGTGGTTTGGGCGTTATGTCACCTGGTGCGTGTCTCTGTGGCGCGGGTTGGCAGGACGATGCGGTTTGGATCACCTAGGCTCAACCGTCGGGCTTAAGCTGCGGGCGACGCAAGACGTGACCGACGGGTATTTGCAGGCGTTGACCGTCAGCTTCAAGCCCCTGTTGGACCGGAACGGTTCAGGTGGCGACCTGCAGCGCCGCCACAATACGAGCAACAGCCTCAGCGACATTGCGACGCACTAATTGCGCATCAATCCGCAGCACGCGATACCCGAGCCGCGCCAACACGCGTTCCCGCCGCGCATCCGCAGTGCGCTCAATTCATGGGACCGATCATCTACTTCAACTATGAGTCTGGACCGCGGGAGCGACGTAATCTACGATGTATTTTCCGATGGGCATTTGACGACGGAAAGCAACCCCAAGCTGCTTGCCGGAAATGCGGCGCCAGAGAATTTGCTCATTTTCGGTGAGATTGTGCCGGAGAAAGTGCGCGCGCTCCGCCAGCAGCACCTGAAACTTGAGTTGTTGACGAGAATGCTTTTGCATGAAGACCTCCGGTGCCCGGCAAATCAGCCGGGCTTCGCGCCCCATGGCGCACAAGATCCGTGACACGCACCAGCCGTCAATTTCGTATAGTATCGGCGCGTGGCGGGGATTTTGCGCCGCCGTGCGGAGCCCGGCTGATTTGCCGCGCGCTGAGACGCATGCGGTGCAAATCACCCAAGCGACGCGGAGTTGTCGTGCGCGCCCACGCAGGGCAGCCGTGTAAACGAAGTCTACGAGCCGTTTCGCGACGAATTCGTGGCCAGACGTTGGCCAGTTTCGCCGGCTACAAGTTCACCTAGAGGCGGTGCTATTCGATACTGGGGAGCAAGGTCAATTCCGGTTAGTTCAATTTCTCGCCGGAATTTTTCAAAATCCGCCACGCGCTGCAAATCGAGCTGCGGATTACGAGCCAGAACTTCGAGATCAGTCACTTTACGCATTGAGCCTTGTCCTCAGAGAAAAGTGCGAGAATGGGCCAGGTGACCAATTTTATTACACACCACGTAGTCCACCGCGAGCGAATAGTAAAGGCGAATCAAGGCACTCAACTTGGGATTGGGGCCGAAATCGTCAATCCTCAGGTTTAGCTCATCCCGAAGCGTACTCATTGGAATTCCGCGGCCGTGAGACCCCCATCGTCGATTGTCCATGAGCAGCTTAGCGATTTCTTCGGCCCGCCTTTCCCGTTCTTCGGACGTGACGGGTACTTTGCGCGTTTCAGTTGTCGTCCAGTCCTTGAACTTGTACGTTGCTAGCCATTTTACCAACAATGAGATTGACAAATCCCTTGCCATCTCGAATTGGTGGAGCTCGGCCAGATCAAAACGGCTCAGGATAGCGAATTCCGCGTTCGTGAGAGTTCCGTTTGAGGCCTTGTCGATCAGGCGATCGTACTGAATCAAGTATGAAAGCGCCGGAACGAGTTTGTCATCTCGAACTACTTGAGGATCAATTGGACCCAGGCAGGAAAAATAGTCCATCATAATGGCATCGCCTGACATAACGAATACCGTGCCTGCGGACATTGCTATGTCGGGTACTATGAAGACCACCTCCTGATAGAAATATCGGATGATGTGAACGATTCTTTCAACAACCTCAACCAATCCACCGTTCGTTTGGATCACGACGGCTAATTTGTGACGTTTGGGGCTAAGCGGTTCGAGAGCATCTCGAACTTTGAACTCAACGCCGTCTCGTATCGGTCCTAATAGTGTGAGAACGTCCGCGCCGAGTTCTTCTTCAATCTCGGCCAAGAGACCATCGAGTTTCTTGCCCGCCTCGTGGTTCAGACTCGTGCCCTGCATATTTTCGAATCTTACATCCAAAAACGTGCCATATGCAAGCGTCCCTGACCTATTGCAGCAAATTGATCGCGAGCGGATGTCGTCAATCCGAAGTACCCTTAGTTTAGGAGGCAACCTCGATCTGCTCGGTACAATACGGGCGTGTAGGGATAAAGGCATCCGCTTCGCCAAGACCTATCAGAGACCCAGTTTCCGACGCATCTCGACGCAGCTGGGCGTCAGGTACCCCATCCGCGCGCAACGCGGGTCTATATCCACGATGGACAGCAATTCACAGAAGATTACGCGGCTTCGCGAAAGGTACCGCGGTACGTTTCGTCGATCTTCTCCCACAGGGTCTCGAATCGCGCTGAAAGCAAGGCTGCTCAAAATTCCGCTTTGGGTGCACTCCCTTGTTCGTGGTTTGGGCGTTATGTCACCTGGTGCGTGTCTCTGTGGCGCGGGTTGGCAGGACGATGCGGTTTGGATCACCTAGGCTCCGAGCAGAAGGTCATGCACGAACCAAGCTTGACGACAAGCTTCGATCGCCACTGTTGCGGGCGGTTGCTCCGGTCCCAGCAATAGTTGCAGCGTACTCAGCTCGCTCACCGTCGTACGGTGAACGACCTGACCCTTGAGTATTTCACAATAACTCGTCTTCTGGATTCCGAGATCGAGTGCTACGATACGCATGGCCATCCTGCCTTCAGCCCCTGGGGTTATTTGCGTCATCGAACGCGTCGGGGCGTCGTCAGGTTTACCGCCTGGCGGCGGCAGGGTGACCGCTGCCTCGCCAACGGCTGGGATTTTCTCCACGGCACCAGGCGACGTCTCTTTCCTCTGAGACCGGTGCCCGGCGCGCCGCTTGGCGGTCGGGACGTCACTTCGATCCCGAGATGCAAGCGCCGTGACGGGCGCCGCGACCTGAGCTTTCTGACTACTTCTGCTTTTGGTAATGGTCGGCATGACGGTCGGGGCTCCCTTGCCCGACTCATCCAATCTAGGCAAGGGAAATACAATGGCGAAAAGCAAACAGAATGATCTTGGTTTCGACTTGCATGCCGCGATTTCCACGCTTCACGCTGAAGCCTTGAAGACTGATAACGTCCCTGAAGAAGATTCACGAAGTGCGGACGCTTGGCTCATGGCTACGGAACATTCACATGGTATGGGCGAGCGCAGTTGCAGGGTGAGGCCATGCCGACTCGGGGGTCTCTGCTACGCGCTCAAGGAGCTGGAGTGGTATCGCGACACTGTAAATGGTACGGCCCAATTCATTGATGCGGCGAATGAGACGGAAGTTTTGCGAAAGGCACTGTCCAAAGCGGCAATCCGTTATAGGAAAACCATCAAACGACTTGTTGATAACAGTGAGAAAATCCATTCGCTTGATACGGAGCAGGTTCCGCATTGGCAGAGTCATGACCACGGGGTTCTATGTGTTCGCCCTAGGCGCATCATTCAACGGATGACCGAGTTACAGATGTTGCTGGAGGTTTTCGAAGATAAATTGCGTGGAATTCCCCAGAGCTTTCAGCTTCAGCAATCAAGTCACGGAAAACACAGTCATCTGCTTCTGACAGCCGTCCGCCAGCATCTCAATTGGGGTGGCCTATCGAATGCGGAAATCGCAACACTGGTGCCCGACGGGCTTGGAACCAAGGACGATTCCCATCTTGAACGCGTTCGTCATGCTATCAGAGAAACGAATGCGCGTTCGATTGTCCCAGCCGAACTGATGGGAAAGTTACGCAAGGAGAAGAGGATCCGGGCCAAAAACTCGAAAGCGGAGAGAGCTGATTCAAGGCTGCTCAAAATTCCGCTTTGGGTGCACTCCCTTGTTCGTGGTTTGGGCGTTATGTCACCTGGTGCGTGTCTCTGTGGCGCGGGTTGGCAGGACGATGCGGTTTGGATCACCTAGGCTCCGGCGATGCCGAGTTCTCCGTTGAGCACTACCTCATCGCGGAGAGATACATTGTTCTGACCCCCTCCGACGCGGAACACCTGGCATCCCAGTTGGGTTCCGAGGCTTGCGCCGGTCGAGGTGCTTACGTTCGAAAGTCCTTCTTGCTTCGAGATCACGAGGTTCCAATCCCGATACGCCGTCGAGCAAGAACCAAGGGACGGCTTTCAGTCTACCGTATCCAACGAGGAGCAACGTGGGTCTACAAGATGGAGCTAAGGCTTCGGGGCCGTCGTCGAGACCGACAACAGTTCGAAGAGGCTGACATAGCCAAGCTAGATACCATCTTGCTTGAGCAGGTTATTCGTTACGGGCTGACCCCGATTCAGAAGCCGTCACGATGGGAGCCGCGCGACAGGTCATCCCAACTGGAGATGGGACCGTACGACCCTTGTGTCCGCCCGTGATCCGTGAATATCCGTTCGGGTTGCCGCGAGAGAACATTTGGCCTTGCCGCCGCTTCGCAGCGCCCCGATTTGGGAAGGTTTGCATTGCGCATATTGGAATTGGCGCGCTCGCCCAGCCGCATAATGTTGCCAGACGGTCTGCCCCATCGCCAGTTCGCTACCATGAGGAACATTGATGAGTGGTAAACGACCGCGACGATTATGCCGCCCGGCGATAGTCGTGCTGCACGCCACCGAGTACCGGCAGAGCAATTACTTTGCCTGTCTTCGGCGGTGGCTTCCCTAATTCCGGATATGGATCCGGAATCGCGTGGAGTGCCTGAGATGGTCGCGCTCTATTGTAGTATTTCACATACTCGCGGCAGACTTGAAAGACATTTCGTGTGCTCAGGAAGATGAAGTGGTTTAGTGCTTCCTCGCGCAATGACCGATGGAACCGTTCCACGTTGGGATTCGCGTTTGGTGCCCCATACGGTATTGGGATGCCCTGTATGCCCATGACCTCTTTGAGCCAAAGATCGAGGTGACATCGGTAGCGGCGGCCTCTTTCACCGCGCTGCTTGCGATCACGATATTGTCCGAAAATCCCATCGTTGTCGTGGATAAGGAAACGTGGAACTTTGCCCCAAGGCGTGACTTGTCGAATCTGCTGCTTGACCCAAGCTAGACTTGGGCTGGTGGTCGCGTACAATTTGGCGCGAGGCAATCTCCATCACGACGAAGATGTAAACAACCGTGAACAAGACCGTATGCTGAGTCAGAAAGTCGCAAGCATAGATCTGCTTGGCGTGACTCTTGACGAAAGTGCGCCAGGTTTGACCACTTCTTGGTGTTCGTCGGCTCACCATGTATTTGCGAATCGTGCTGGTCGAGTGCTTGACTCTCAACTTGATTTCCAACTCCTCTGCGATCTTGTCCTCGCCCCATTCCGAGTGATCGGCGCTGATGCGCCGAATCAAGGCGATGTGGTCTCTTGGGATCGGCGGACGTCCGGGTTTGCGGGAACGCCAACGCCAGTATCTTTGAAAGCCACGCCGATGCCACGCGATCACGGTTTCAGGTTTGACCATAATCAGGGCCGAGCGCCAAGACGCCCACGTTTTTGAAAGGGCTACCCAAAAGACTCGTTCTTGAGGCTGCACGTGGACGCGCTTCTGGCAGCGGGCGTAGGCAGCGAGCTGTTGTCTCAGGGCAAGGTTCTCGATGACAAGTGCGTCGCCAGATTTGAACAGGGCGCGAAGTAACCAGGCGAGCAAATTGAGGAAGAATCGAATCACCGACCGAATCTAGCACCGTGCAAAATTACCAATAATTCCCAGCAATACGGGTTTTCGCGGAGTACGCGCGACATCGCGCGCCTGACCCAGGGGCAAGGCTCAAACCTGGCCCCCGCGTGCAGCCCCGATGGTCGCCTGTTGGCATTCTTTTCGACTCGCAAATCGGGCTCCGGGCTCTATCTGTTGAATCTCGAGAGATTCACGACCATCCGCGTAACTTCAGAAGTCAGCGAGTCGCTTAACTGGGCTCGCTTGTCGGGCAACAGCGTTGCGCAAGCCCTGGACGTCCGAGCGAAGCCAAAGGCAGCGAAGCCGACGCCTGCGCTTCCAGCGCAGGCTCAGCCTCAAGTACAACCGCAGCCGCAAAACACCGGTCCCGCGCCGGCGAAACAATAGAAACGAGGCATGTTCAGTCTTGTGGAATTACGCATGCACGGACCGGATCACGTTGACCTCAGCATTGTTCGCGCTAGGGCGTGAGCTGGGCGACAACAATAGCTCCAGTGCAGTTACACTCCCGCCTTGTCGTGCGGAATTGACCATCCGAGGAGATTCAGATGGGCGGCAAAGCCGTAGTGTGGTTCCGCTAACCGAGAATTGTCGACCTAGAGCTGATCAATTATGGCTTCTTGTCGCCGGTTTTGCATTCGCTCAGTGAGCCAAGGTCGCCACTCTTGCTGATTTTTCGGAGGTCGTCTTGCCCATCGCAACGAGCTTTTTGAGCTCAGTTCCAGTCTGAGCAAGCTGATTGTCCATTTCCTTCGCGTCCACATTGTTATTGCTGTGTATATTTCCGGCAAACGTCTCGGCCGCTGCGAGGGCATTCGTTTCGCTCGAGGCAATTGCCATGCCGGAGACGTAGATGCTCTGCCGCAAATTGTAAATGGACGCGGTTAGCCACTGAGCACTGGTTACTGCATCGTGTTTTTGCCACGCGTCCTTGGAATTGTGATAGTACAGTTCCGACAGAGCACGAGCGGTATCAGTAGCCAGGCGGTCAATTTCCTTGGGATCCTTGACTTTGCCCTCTGAAACTTGATTGGCCAAGCTGCCAATATCAACGCTCTTAGCGTCCAACGAGATTCGTGAGGTGCCACTTGCGCGCGCGGCGTTGACATCCAAGTAAGACTTTGCTTTGCGCAACTCAGTTGTGGCAACTTTCACGTCCTTCGACAGCGTAGCGCGGGCTACAGTAAAGTGTGCCATAGGATAGCGATAGATGTTCCGCCATTGATCAAGTCGCATTGTCAGCAGGCCATTTTGCATGTCTGCGTCGTAGGCTGCGGTGGACGCTTTCATGAGCATCTGCATGTCGGTCTTGCCAGCTTCAGCCTGAGTCGCCAGCTGATCCAAATTCTTAGTTGCGGCAAGCAAATCAGGTTTTACTGGCTCAATGAAGTTCTTGCGCACGGGTTGCAGCGCGGCAGCTGCTGCGCGCAGTTCGATTGCAATTAGCTTGTTATTGTGACTGCTTTGCGCCTCTTGAGCTCGAAGAAGATGCTGCTCGAGACTGCTCACCACGGGAATGAATCGCTCGTTATCCCCCATAATCCATTGTTCAGATTCGCCGGGCTTGACTGAAGCGGTCTTAGCCAATGATGCGCTTATTGCTTGGGCTACGGCAGCAGGGTTGACACTGGCGGCTGCCGCTGCTAGTTTGTTTGACTGGGTAGTAGTCTTTGACAAAGGATGAGTGGCCTGAGGCTGCCTATTGCAGCTGAGGGGGACAAGGAAGAGGGCAACCGCCGCAGTAAAAAGCATGAGGTGTGCCGAATATGAATGCCTTGTGATTTTCATGAGAACCCTTCCTTGTGTGGCGGATGTACCGCGTATTCTTCAGACTGTTGGAATCGAATGTGTCCGACGGTACGGGCAAACATTCTTCCAATTGTCTTGTTCGCTTCCTCTTCAAATTCAAACATCAATCACGCGGCAAGAATTCCCAGAACAAACGAATTCTGTGCGGCAACATCACTGGCACCCGGGGGACAGCCAGTCGTGATGTCGTTAAATCGCATTCACGGTATGAAGCGTCAGCATGGTCATAATTTCGATTTGCGATGATACACAATGACTACAATTTCTCGGTGGGGTTACGACCCAACAGTGTCAAATTGGCAAGCATCAATTCGGGCACTCAGAATGGGAATGAACCGTGACGCCTTTACGTTGCTAGAACCGACTACGAACAGCCGGCGATAGCAGCCGAGAGGAATTTGCAATGGCCGACGGCTCGCTTTTGGATGAGGAGAACGTCATGAAAACAATGTCAATTATCTCGACCCTAGCAATTGTAGCTGTTGCCATTGGATGCGGCTCAGAGGCTACCCCGACACCCAAGACCGCAGCGAATAGATCGGATGATTCCGATGCGCTGGCAAAAATGCCCAAGTCCGATGACAAAGGCACCAGCGGAATGGTCAGCATATCGGACGACGTAAAGAATGCCTGCGGCATTTCCGATGACGAGGCCTATTTCGCGTTCAACTCAGCTAATGTTCGCCCAAGGGATAAGCAGATTTTAGATAAGCTCCGTACTTGCTTCACGAACGGCAAGCTCAAAGGGCATACCATGCAACTTGTTGGGCATGCCGATCCGCGAGGCGACGATAATTACAATCTGGCGCTGGGTGGAAGGCGTGCTGACAGCGTCAAGGAGATCATAGTGGGCCGAGGCATGCCGGCCTCCAGAGTCGTAACGAGTTCGCGCGGCGAAATGGACGCGACGGGAACCGATGAATCCACGTGGGCCAAAGATCGCCGGGTTGATGTGCGTGCCGGCACTTGAGTCCCAGTCGCAAACTGCTTGCAAGCTAGATGGAGCCTTGTGTAGACTGGCCTGAATTTCCGATGGGCACCCCAAGGCCAGGTCCAAACACAATATTGCAATATTGAGTTGGCGCGTGTTGTCTGTGGAGAGACCCATACCCATTACGCCACCTTCAAGTCCTAGGATCCCTTCGATGCCGTCACGGGTCACCCAAGTAAACCGCGAAAGTACTCCGAGGTTGAGGGTCAAGGGGCCCGTGCCGGCACCGTTAGGATCATTGGAGAATCTGAAGAGCTCAACAGGAATTGAGATTGTTGCATAAAAGCGCCAGCGCGTGTTTTCGGCGACAATTGTCCATTGAACTGACGGAACCTCGAGTTGACCGCTGCCGCCTCGAATGTACTGGGATTCCTCCGTGACATGCGTCAAGTGGACGGTAATTTTATCGAACTTGGATTTCACCCCGTGGAGCCAGATAACGCGCTGCTCCCCGCCGTGACTCAGTATGAGACGTTGCGGAAAATGCCCATCCGAACGACTCGAACCGCCGACACTAGTGACTGAAACGTCAACATCAAGGCGCTGCTCACCGTCTTCAGCGGGTATGCGATTGGGGTGAACTACCAAACGGCAGCTGTCGCGTTGTGCGAAAGGAATGTGCAATGGCACCCCAGGAATCACGGGCAAGGAGTGACCCGAAGCATCCGTGCAAAGAACTTCTACGATAGGTGCCTTAGCTGTCGTGTCGCCAATGGGCGCCGGGACATTGACTTCCCTGAGCCCTCGCTGCACATAGCCCGTAAAATGTGCTAAATCAGTCTGGGCTAGGTGACCAGGCAAGCTTTCGTCACGCAAGGCGAACCGCAACAACACGTAGCCACCCCCAGCGGTTCCACGAATTTCCGTGCGGCCGTCGTGAACCTTCACTTCGTAAGCCCCGTCTACAGGCAATGTCACTATTTTCCCACACAGATTGGGTGCTATCGCAGAAACAGTTACGTTGCGATTGCTGGGGATAAAATCGATTTCGCCGTATCCCGTGAGATGCAGCGATACGCGCAGCTGTGGAGGTGGAGCCGTCAACATTGAAACTAACCCAATTACGGTAGCGTCGGATGCCAAGGCTGCTCAAAATTCCGCTTTGGGTGCACTCCCTTGTTCGTGGTTTGGGCGTTATGTCACCTGGTGCGTGTCTCTGTGGCGCGGGTTGGCAGGACGATGCGGTTTGGATCACCTAGGCTCACCCCGAATATGGGCTATCGGCCCCATAAATCGACCTACGAGCGATCTTACAATCGAGCTCCGACGGCAATCTCGGTTGCCGCCGCATAACCTCCGTTGGCGGCCAGGGCCTGCAACCGAATGTATCGCGCGGCTGTTGGAGCAAACGTGACCACTTTCATGGTTGAGTCATTGGGCCATTGCCCCGCTGCCACTCGGGCAAATTGACTGCCGTCGGTACTCAAGTGGATAGCATAAGAGGCGGGCAATTGAGAATGAATGTCGTATAGCGGCTTTCCAAGGGCTGCAGATGCCCCCGGACAATGCTGTCTAGACTCAGTGGATCTTGCGTTGCCGAATTTGGGGCCCAAAACCAGTCGTTACCGCTGACTATTTTGTTGTCTTGCCCCGCGGGAAGCCGATTGCCATCGGGAGCAAATACGCCCTTGGGTTCCTCGAACATGATAAGGTCATTGTCCCACAAGTTCTGCAGGTGGGTATGGTCGGCGACCAAACAATCCGGTTGCAGCGATTTGACGTGGTCACGGATTTCGCTATAGGGCATGGTGCGATGCCCCATCTTCCATGACCACCCATCGAAGACCAATAGCGGAATTGGTCCGTAATTGGTGAGCAATTCGGTGAGTTGTGACTTGACGGTTTCGATATCCGATTTTCCAACAGGTCGATTGCCAATGCCGGCTGTCGTATCCCAGACGGAATAGTAAAGCCCCGGCTTCAACCCTTTGGCTCGAAACGCCTCGACGTACTCCCTTACCACATCACCCTTGCCATTTTTCCAGGGTGTGCTGGCCACGTCAAAGGAACTTACTTTCGTATCCCAAAGTGCAAATCCGTCATGGTGCTTGGTCGTCAACACGCCGAATTTCATTTTTGCGGATAGTGCCGCATTCGCCCATTGCCCCGCATCCAAGAGCTTCGGGTTGAACTGATCGAGGTCAAGATGGCCCTCTGCCCAATGGCCCGTAAACGTCAAAATTCCGAAGTGAATAAACATGCCAAACCGAGCATCGACAAATTCACGCTGGAGATCGTCGAGGTGACTCGAGGCGGTATTCGCCCGGCGTTCGGCATCAACACGTTTGGCTAAGACTTCGGCGTGCTTCGCCGCAAGGCTACTTTGCGCTGGGTCGATGCACGCGGTCACGCAACCCGCCGAGATCGTCGCTAGACACATGCCTCGAAACCCAATAAAGCTCATTATGGGATTCATAGGGATAGGCTTCAATAATACCTATCAATCTCATCCCCGCGGCAACGTAACGCCATGGGACTCGAGGAACTGCGCCTGCACCCCCAGGCGCAGCAGTGCTGCGCTGATAAGGTGAAAGACAGCGTAGTAAAGGCGGCTGGCAGCGTCGTCATAAAGCTCCAGGTCAGCGAGTGCACGGGCAGCGCGCAGAGCAGCCTCGGCCTTGACGAGTTCAGCACAAGCGTTCTCGATTGCGTTCTCGTCGGTCACAGGGCAATCCCCTCCCGGTCTAGATTTTCGGCCAACAAATCCTCGCGGTCGCGCAGAAAATCTAACTCGCTCTTGGACAGGACAATAGGAACAATGACCAGCTCTTCGGCAAGTGACAGCTCGCCGGCGAGCTCCATGGGCCACACTCTTTCAGCATGGGTATCGATGCGGTCCAGCACGACGGCGATGTCCACGTCCGAGTCCGGTCCTGCCTCGCCCCTCGCGTAGGAACCGAAAAGAGTCAGCCCGACCAGGCGTGAGCCAAAGCGCTCGCTCAGGGCTCGGCGATAGCCCCCGAGCAAGCGGTCCAGAGCAGGGTTATCGTCGCGCGCCACAATGGCCAGCTTACCATATTCCCTTGGTGTGGCCATCGGCAAGAATTGCAGTCTAAGGTCATTAGTGCGACAGCACCACGCCCACCAGCGAAGCGGCGGGCAATGCCAATTCGACGGGATCGCTGCCGTCCAAACTCTTCGTGTAAGGCGCCAGTGAATCAATGGGAAATGGGCCGCCTCCACCAGTGGGACCTGGCCTACCATTAAATGTTACTTTCGTGCTGTTGAGTGACGTTCCGGTCAACACCCAACCTTTCAGTGCCGTCATGCCAGAAACTCCTGCAATCGAAAGCTTGGCCGGCTCGTCTTTCTCGTTTACGAACACCAAACCCAATGCTGACTTATCTTTGAAGCGAGATGCGTAGACTTTGAGGCTCGGATCGCTACTCTTGGCTTCGATCATCTGCTCGCCGAACGCGCGCGCGAACACCGCGTAAGCGTAGTACGCCGGGCGAGGAGTATTGTCGGGCACCTGCGGATCACCCGAGGCTAACAGGGCGTGATCCCCTCCACCGTTTTTGGAATCATACCCATTTTTCCAGTCCCAGAAGTTGGTCGCAAAATAGCCGGCAGCGATGGCTTCACCGAGCACCTCGGCGGTAAATAGGCCGTTGATTAGCTGAATGGTTTGCGGAACATTGCCGTTTAGGATGTTGAACTCAGTTAGCGCAAGTGGAAACGGCGTTTTGCGTTTAGTGTACTTGCGGGTCATCTCCGCAACGGCCAGCGCTCCCTCTTTAACCTTCCGGACATTGGAAAAGATCTCAGTGTTGCTCGGGCTTACGAATTTGTCACCCTGAAATGGCCAGCCGAAGTACTCATGTATAATGAGATAGTCAACACTCGATTCGACCTCGGGTAAAAGATCGCGCATCCACCATTTGTATCCGGTCCAGTCGTCACCGCTATCATAGACGACGGCATCTGCCCCACACTTCACGCTGGGATCGACCGATTTTATCGCGGCGCAGATGACTCGCACATCCGAGCCGTACATGGTTCCGTTGAGCTCCGGCTTGTCTGCAACGGCGTGACCCGTCTCCCAGGGGCCATGCAGCTCATTGCCAATCTCGAAGTATTCGATCTTGGCGTGCTTGTCGAAATTCAGGCTCTTTACCCAGCCTTTTGCCAGCTCCACGGCCTTGTCTAGCGTTGCATAGCGAGCGATTCCATAGTTCAGTGTAATGATGCCCTCGCCGTTGACTTGCTTGAGCAACTCAAGAAAATCATCCGTATTCGCTGCCCAATTCTCATTCATGTGGATCGAGTTCTTGCCGGCAGGGCCATTGCCCCATTTGACGGCGTCGCCGTCCCACAGATATTCGTCACTCGAACTTCCCCCAGGAAAACGCCAAAATCGGAAGTGTGCCTGGCGAGCTTTCTCGAAGCGATCCGCGTCCAGCGTCCAAGATTTGCCCGCCCACCAACTCGTATTATTCCCGAATTGACGCGCCGTCACCTCGCGCAGAACGCTGGCCGCGTTCACCTGAATTGCAACCGCTCGGCCTTCTTTCCACGGCCAGCTTCCACCCGTCGCCGCTGATTCGGGGGTCGCACCCGGAGCGACATTCGAACCGCTCGCAGAGCTGGACGCCTGCAAAGGCGGCCGAAGACAGCCTGTGATTAGAACAAGCGAGAAAATGGTGACGCCAACGCGATTCATCGACCGAGCACGTTACTCGATCGGGCTAAAACAGGGAATGGTCTTTTTTTGGATGATATTGCTTTTTGTCGTGGCGGCACTTGGACGCAGTCCTGCGTTATTTCGGCAAATATGAGTCCAGGCCAGAAACGACGCGAAGTTCAACTTGCTTGTTCACCTTTTAGGTGTACAATTCTGGAACGTGATCAATAAAGTCGTCCTGTCCATTCGCGCTCGAAGACAATTGCTGTTGGTCCCCGCGCATGTTGCGTTGAAACTTGCGGCTTGGGTCGAAGCGGTGGAAGCCACCAGTATTGAAACAGTCCGCAAAGTTCCAGGTTTCCACGATGAACCGCTCAAAGGACAGCGTCGAGGCCAACGATCGATTCGATCAAGCCGAGCCTACAGGGCGATCTACATCATTCGGGATGACCAGATGGAATTCGTCAGCGTCGAGGAGGTAAGCAAACATGACTATTAAGCGCGGAAGAAAGTCAGCCGCAATGCAGTTTCTCGAGAGCAGAGCCGGAGGTCCTCTTACTCTCGGTCGGATGCTCGAAGCGATTCGGCTCGGCGAAGAAATCAATCAGGCTGAGTTTGCGAGGACACTCGGCATTTCGCGTTCGCACTTGTGCGACATCGAGCACGGTCGGAAAAGCGTAAGCCTGACGCGTGCAATGAAGTTTGCAAAGACCCTGGGATATCCAGAAGATCAATTCGTTCGGCTCGCGCTACAAGCAATGGTCGTCGAGGCAGGACTGAATTTGCATGTGAAGATCGATGCCGCGTAAGGTGACCTGTGGGTGTTGGATGGTGACCCAGGTTGCGGCCTATCTTCCGCACTCTGCGCTTTGGGCGCGGGCAAACGTGCGATTGCGGTCGTGGTCAGGGTGCAAGGTGCAGGGTCAGTGGTTCGCGGGACGAGCGGAGAGCGTTGGGTGTCGTGGGTGGGGTTGGGCTGTGATTGATTTGGTCCCCACACCCAACCCACCACTCATCGCGTTCCCACAACCCCCAAACCTCATCGCGCTGACGCTGCACACTGCACGCTGCACTCTGACCTCCATTGACGACCCGCTTCTCCTCGGCTCTTTCGATTCTACCGGCGTGCTCGGGCGCGTCAAGGACTGCGCAGGCTTCGCCTGCTTGCCGCTGCGCGGGGCTTCGCCTCCTTGACCCGCCCTGCGCGCGCTGGCGTTGGGTGGGTGTTTCTTCAAGGAGGCACTCAATGCTCAAGGTTTATCCGGTTGTTCTTGATTTCATTGGCAGGTTGCGTCCGTTGTTAGCCCAAATTGAAAGAAGAGATCGGGATTTGGGGCGGCAGCTGCGGCGGGCTTCAAGTAGCGTGGCACTGAATTTGGCGGAGGGAATGTATTCGCGGGGCGAGTTGCGTACGGCTCGGTATCACAGTAACCCGCTTGCGGGAAGCGTAGCCAGATTTGCTTGCGCTTAGGGCAGACTTGTGATCGATGGGGTGACGGGCAAGGGGGGATGTGCTTGAAATTCCGCCAATGGCAACGTGGGTTACGGACCTACAGCATCTGGTTCCGGAATTCGTCAAGGACGCTCCAGCTCCGGCCAAACGCCGAGCTGCATTCACACGTGAGGTCGTGGAGGCGGCGACTTGCCGCACCTGGAGGGAGCCGTGGATTTCTGCGGTCCCCTGCGTGGCTCGAGTCGGCCGGAGACTGTGTCGAGGTCGCATTCGTATCGTGATCTCGACGCTCGAATCGGTCGAGTGGTGTTGCACGGATTGCCCCGAGAATGGCGTCATTACGGGGCACGTTGAAACACCCTCAGACTTATCAGCATATGCGCCAAAAGGGAAGCTCGTGTTCTGGGGGATCGATGACGCGGAACGCGATTTTCTCCGGGAGCACACCGCCGAGATGTTCGAGCTGCGCTCGATCATTTCTCGTGCACGCCCGCACGTAGACGTGCCGGGACTGCTGCTCATCGACGCGACAGTCAACGAGCTGGATGAGATGTACACTCTCGTCGAGGAACTGACCGACGTTATGCCGCGTGGGCGTAGGCGCGAGTTGCTCGACGGGCTGCGAGCGAGTCTATGCAATTCGATGGACGGGTTCTAGGGTTGAGGACCTATTGCGACATCGCTGCTAGCATCGCCCGGTTCAATTCTGGCAATGATTGGCTCTTTTTGACGGTTGGCGCCAAGCGTAGCTCAGGGTGCATCAAAGCAATTCGGTCGGGAAGCAATTCAGCAAGTCGCTTTTGCGGCCAGCCCTCGATGAGCAGTCTTGTAACGACATGCAAATCGGCGCGAGGGTTGATGTCGTGCCCGACGCAAGTGGCGATGATGGTCAGGATGTTCGCGGTTCGCTCACCGCCGAGATCTTCCCACGCAAAGAGCCAATTCTTCTTTCCGAGAACCAACTTTCGCAGCTCGCGTTCTCGGCGATTGTTGGTCAATTCAATATTGCCGTCCTGGAGGAACAGTATCAAACGGTGCCATTGGCGATGGATATAGCCGAGGGCTCGTCCGTACTCGGACTTGGGCGCAATGACCTCTCGCTGCTTGTCCACCCAGTCGCGCAAGACTTCCACGACGGGTGTCGAGTATTGCCGGCGTCGGTCCAATCTCTGTTCGGCAGTGTCGCCACACAGAGTCGCCCAGCGCTCAATCGCAAAGAGTCAACGAATCAGATGCAGTGCTTCGAGTGCGACGGTCTCGCCCGAGCGAGCCACTTGCACCAGGCCGCGCCGTGCATGACTCCAACAGCCTGGACGGCGTCCGCCAGCGCGTTCGACGAATGCCAGGATGTTGGTTCCATCGCATTGCACGGTGCGCGCGAAGTCGTCACCGAGAAACCGACGTACACTGTCCGAATCGCCTTCGGGCGAATAGAAGAAAGTCACCCAGCGGTCATTTGTCCAACACCAGACCGTGCCGATGCGAATGCCTTCGGGCGAATCGCGATCCAAGATCGGAATTCCCGTAGCATCCGTTCCCAGTAGCCCCGGTCCGCGAGTGCACTCAGCAATGGCTTTGGCGATGGGCTGCAGCCAATCAATGTGTACCGCGACGCTATGACCGAGAGTTTGCGGGGCAACCTCGACTCCAGCGCGTCGAAAGCGACTGCTTTGTCGCTCGATCGGTTGGTGTTCCAAGTACTTGTCGGCAGTGGCTTCAACGATGAGGGTTGTACCCAATACGCCGCGCTCGACGAGTTGATTGGGAGTCGGAGCCGACATGATCGCGTTGTCGTGCGGACAGGCCACACGCTCATCGCGCCGCTGGATGACGACAACGCGAGCTGGAATCACATCCAGTATCTCGCACACCGAATGTCCGACGGTCGTCATCTCGGCGCCACATTGCGGGCACACGCGCATCGGGGCTGGCACCGGATTTTCGACAGTGATGCGCTCAAGGTGTGCTGGCAGCGCACGGCGTCCGGGATGCCGACCTTTGCGGCTGACTTTGGGCTTGTCCGTCGCGATATCCGTCAACCTCTTTTCGGGTTTTGCTTGCACCGGTTGCATAAACGGCAGCGACAACTGTCGCTCGACTCGCTTGAGCGTCTCGGAGCGTGGGCGCTTTCGGGTTAGATGCGCTAGGCGCTTATTTAGCTCGGTGTTGATGTCGCGCATCCGCACGATAAGGCCAATGATGGCTGCGATCAACTCGACAAACCTCAGCGAGGTTATCATCTTGTGCAACCAAGCACGCACCTGTTCCAGGTCAGGAACATGGGCTGAGGTGATCGGCTGCAACGTGGTCATTCAAATTGTAGACACGCCACTTCTCCGATTAATTCCGGGTCGTGCGACGATTTTCGAAAAATCGACTCGACCAGGATTATGCTGCTCGATGCGGCTCCCACCGCGGTCGGCGGTGAGCTCCTTGCAGGTCGATCCCTTCTACAATGAGATTCAATTCGGCAGATTCAATCGCCTGGGCTTGCAGTGGAGCGCCTTGCAAGAACCGTGCGTAAAAACGGCCGCGTTCCAATCTTTTGGACCACATTGCGAAGCCGTTACGGTCCCAGTAAACGATGCGTACCCGATCACAGCGCTTCGAGAAAAACACGTACAGGTAGCCCAAGTATGGGTCTTGGGCAAAAGCATTGCGCACCATCGCGATTAGGCTATCAGCGCCTTTTCGACCGTCCACGGGTTGTGTGGCGATGAACACGCGTACGCTCGGGGGAAGGCCCAGCACAGCGTACCTCTATTCGAGCAATTGCAACAATCGACGCAACGCCGACGGGTCAACCGAATCTGCGAAAAACACCCTATGCCCTGACCGAAGCGTTATCTCAATTTGGCGATCATGCCGGCCATTGTCAGCGGTCCGAACTTCCACAAATGCCGGCGTTGTCGCGGCTCCCGCCGCCAAGATGCGTTTCCACCTATACAAGCGCTCCGCGTCAAGACCCTCACGCTCAGCGAATTTGTTGACCGACAAGCCCGACGACAATTGCTCACCAATTACGCGTCGTGCCTCCTCAGTTGACCAACGAGCGCGGCGCTTCTTGGGTACGATCGGTGGAACACGAGCCAGCGACTTTGGCAAAATGGGCCTCCGCCGTACGGCTTGCCACCAATCCCCTTGACCCTCCATACGCCGCTCGCGGATGGGTTACCTTCCATTTGGCAATAAAGTCTGCGACGTTCACAAAGTTTTCCCCTGGTCGCGCAGAATGCCGGAGGCTGCAAAATGGGCCAAATTCGCTCCGGGCGGCCGTAGTGAATGCCTGGTTCTTGGCTAGATTCCGGATCGGTATGAATGATCCCAGAGGTCGGACAGTCGTCAGACTCAGTTGCTAAGAATGGCCAACTTTCTTGCGATTCGTCGGCTAGACGGTCAATGGAGTTATCCATTACCGCCCTCAAATCGAATTACTGGGCAAGTCATCTAATTGTTGGGCAAGTGTGAATTGTGAGGCAAAGCCATATCCAGTGACACTACGTGACCGTGGGTCTCGATATTCCGAATATCGGCAACGACGGCGCCCCTGTATTTATTTGAATTGCCAATATCCAAAGCTACGACCCCTGCGTCAAGCGCGTATTATTTTCCTTTCAGATCGACGATCGCAGCGTGGAAAATCAACCATTTTGCTTCGGAAATTGCGCCCTGGTCGTCTGCGGCGCTATTCGGAATATCAGAGTAAGACCAGGGGGCGTGGTTTTCGATATTCCCAATATCGGACTGACGCTACGTGAGCGTGTGTTTGGATATTCGGAATATCGAAGTGACACTACGTGAGAGTGTATTGGTGCCAATTTGCAGGACCATGCAGCCACCTAGAGGCTGGTTTTTGCAGGATGATGCAGCCAGTCGATTTGCAGGATCATGCAGCCACCCAGTGAGGGGTCGTGACCTGAGTTTTGCAGCGTCATGCAGCCAGGCTGAGGCTGAGCGACCGGAAGCAACAAGGCTTCTTCCTGACGACGGTGCTGGCCGCCGTCGGGAAGGAATCCATGTCCTACCGGGAGCTAGCCCAACTTCCGCAGTTAGAGGCATTGGTTGCTGTAATTTCAATGGGTTGGCCGCGAAAGTTGTCACTACATCCCGATGGCCGATGTCGCTGGGCGCAGGCGTTCTGGCAGGCGCAATCCCAGTCGTTGCAATAGGTGGGATGCGGCTTTGTCAGGTTTGACAATGCAACGGGTTCGCAGCTCGCGAATGGGATCGGAAGCGATGGGCAAGATGACATCCGTGCTTTGAATGGTACTGAGCTCATCGAGAATCGTTCGGGGGCTATTGCCGAGCCCGGCGCGCTTCTGCCATTTCTCCAACGTCTTCCACATGACGTATGCCAAAAAGCAAACGAAGATGTGCGCAAGTACTCGGTGAGTCATCTGGTGCCAGACGGGTCGGATCGACAGATCAGTCTTATGGATTCGAAAGGCTGCTTCAGCGTCTGTCAACTGAATGTAGGTCCGCCAAAGATCATGGTGTCCAGTCGTGTACGTTGGTGCGAAGCAAGTAGCAGCCCTCGCTGTGCTGCGCCCACTGGTCCCATTCAGTACGTTCCGACCACTGCAGGCGAAGCTTGGCGCAGGCTTGCTTGTCTTCGACGATGTGCACGTCGAATTTGCCCGCGGCTCGGGAGTTCTTGCCTAGCAATCTTTCAATCTGTCGCTTAAGTGGGCCGCGCTCAACGGGCTTCTTTGACTTCTCGAGCCGCCGTTGCAGGCTTTGCAGGCCCTCGATCATCACATTCAGGTTGCCCGAGCTTTGTATTCGGTGCCGACCTTGTACCTTCGCAAAAAGGTCAGAGTGCGGGCCGACAGGACACTGGTGAAAGTCTACTTCGGCACCGAATGCATCAAAGTGCACCCGCGCCAACCGCCCGGAGGTCGCTCGACTGACATCAACGATTACCATGACCAAAGAAGAAAGCAAGGACGTCTACCAACTCTTCCTCGAACGCACGGGATCGGCGTCCACGATCATCACCAGCAATCGCGACACCTCCGAATGGCTCGCAATGTTCGACGACATGCTGCTCGCACAGAGTGCCGTAGACCGGTTCAAGAACAGCGCGTACGATTTAGTCATCGACGGAGAGTCGTACCGACCCAAGCTCAAACCAAGGCTCGACACCGACGACGCGGCGCCGCCAGCCCCGGTGCCAACCGGCCAAATCCGACTCCGCGATCGCCTCACGCTCATTCGTCGGACACTGACAGGCCGCCGCCCTCGGCCGCGCCGCCCACGGCGCACCCCCACTGGCTGGCGCATGTTCCTGCAAAAGTCTGCCGGGCGCGACCTGAACGCGACCCAAATCTTCTCCGTCGACGCCAGCCCCGATCTGAGCCATCCTTGAATCGGTCGTTTCAGCCTACCCCTCTGGCGGCATGATGCTGCAAATCATGTGGAGGCATGCGGCTGCAAAGTGGCATTTGAAAAAAAATTCACGAGGTCATTGCCCCGGCAAAGTGATATTCCGAATATCCAATGACACAACGTGACCGTGGGTCTCGATATTCCGAATATCCAGTAACACCACATGACGGTGGTTCTCGATATTCCGAATATCGCCAACCACGACCCCCCTGTATTTATTTGAATTGCCAATATCTCAAAGCCACGACCCCAGCGTCAAGCGCGTATTATTTTGCTTTCAGATCGACGACCGCAGCCTGGAAAATCAACCATTTTGCTTCGGAAATTGCGCCCTGGTCGTTTGCGGCGATATTCGGAATATCAGAGTGAGACCAAGGGGCGTGGTTTTCGATATTCCCAATATCGGACTGACACTACGTGACCGCGTACTTGGATATTCGGAATATCGAAGTGACACTACGTGAGCGTATATTGCTCCGGATTTCGCCCTGCCAATTAACATTCCCATGTCCAGGGTATTAAGCTGAAGTGCAATCTGCCGATACTTCGACATGTGGTTGGTATTCTACCGGGGGAACGATGTTTCTATTTCTCGGCAGCAATACGCTATGACGCATCAAGTCCCAGATTAGATATGGAACTTTCTGATCATTTCGCCCCTGAAGCGCAAGTTTCAGATTTCCCAGAAGACTTGCACCGACAAACGCAATGTCTGTAAAAGCCGCGTATCGCCACCCGAAGGTTTTTGTGAAGAATCGGCGTCGTGATTCGAACCAGTAATTTGGGAGTCGCCGTGGCTGCTCTCGCGGCGTGGTTACACCCGTGCTGCCTCCGGCTGCAAGGCTGCTCAAAATTCCGCTTTGGGTGCACGGACTACTGCGCATACTGAGAAGGGCGATTGCGGGAGCGCGCCCCATCCAGTGGCGTCGAGGTCAATGCTTGATTGGCGCGGTTCGGCAATCGACTCGATGAGCCGAGCCGGTGCGCGGCAGCCGGCATGAGGTCACCGGTGGCTATGCGTTAGTTGACCGGTGGCGGGGGCGTTTGAGGTCTTTGCCATGACCCCATCTGTGCGTTGGCGGTGATTGGGCAGCGTGGTGGACTGCGGCGCGCTAGAATGAAGGGCTGTGCGGGGTCGGAGATTGTGTGGACGCACACTGCCATGAGAATTCCCAAGGTGCTTCAAATGGTCCTGCGCGTCACCGCTTGCAAGAGCAGTTCGAATAATGGTTTTGAGTTGATTGGGACGAATGCTCATGCTGCTGCAGCCTCCGGCGGGGCGCGAGCGACTGCGGCAACTCTCGGTAGAGGTTCACGCACGAGGTTGTGTCCCCCACAGTAGGGACAAGCGCCGAGGTCGATGCCATTCAAGGTCAGGATGATGTCGCGCCACTTGGTGTTCGGTCTCAGGATCTTTTCGACCAATGTGGGTGTAGGTTCGGTGAGCGAGTTGTCGTTTGATGTTTGGGCGTTCAGCAGCGCACGTGCCAGCTCCAGACGCGTGGTTGCATGCGACGATGACATCAAGCCGAAGTGTCGAATCTTGACGTAACCGCGGGGCAGCACGTGCTGACACCATCGCGAAAGGAAAGTGACGCCGTCAACGGTGGCCTGCTTGCCGCTCTTGGTCCGAAACGTCACCCCTCGCTCATCCATCGCAACCATTCGTTGGTTGGAGATGGCTACGCGGTGGGTGTATTGCCCCAGGTACTTGATGACTTGCTCGGGGCCACCGAAGGGGCGCTTGCAGTAGACGTTCCAGTCTTTGCGATACAGCGCCGCCACAGTCGACGCGAAGCGTCTTGAGTCTGAAATGCGCAGCGTTCCGATGCGCACGGCCCGCTTGAGGGCATCGAGCAACTTGCCTCGAAACACAATCCCGAGTGCTTTGCGAGGGAACAGGTACTTCGGTCGAGCCGCAATCCAGCTTTCACCATCGAGACTCAGCGCGCCACCGGTCACGATACAATGCAGGTGCGGATGAAACTCGAGCGTCCGACTCCAGCTGTGCAGCACCGCCGTAATTCCCAGTTCACCACCGATTCTTCTGAGGTCGCGACCAAACTCGAGCAGAGTTTCAGATGCGCATCGGAACAATAAGTCATACACCAGCTCGCGATTGGCCCGGGTGACACCGCGCAGCTCTGCCGGGAGCGTGAAGACTACGTGAAAGTAGTGCGTTGGCAGCGCCCGCGCGAGGCGCCCAGCGATCCACTTGGCCTGAGGTACAGCCGGGCAAGTCGGGCAGTGGCGATTGTGGCAGGAGTTGTAGGATGGTCGTTCGCCTCCGCAATCGAGACAGCGATCCATATGCCCACCGAGCTGAGCGGTTCGGCAACGCTCGATAGCATCGAGAGCCGCTCGCTCAGTGGGCGAAAGGATGTGCGTTTGCTCGTAGGCCTGCCT
>CAWIGY010000060.1:0-41328 GCA_963835565.1 uncultured delta proteobacterium | reverse complement strand
AATCGACCAGACTTTTGAGGTACGCTGCTAGCGCGGCGTCGGCGGCTTTTGCCACGACTTCCGCGGGCAAGTTGTGGCCGGGAGTTTTGCCCCAGACCTCGCGAATTGCCGGGATATCGCCCGGTGTGTCTGAGGGTTCACAATTCAGCAAACAGCATGAATCATGCTGGATTTGCTCTGCGTCCAGGTTTCGTAAACCGCAGGTCCTCGGTTCAAGTCCGAGAGTTGGCTCCGCAGAAATCCCGCGAGATTAACGCAAACTGCGGTTTCCGCGTGGACCAGCCGTGGACCAGCGGCAATCAACGTTGCGACATTGTTCCGGTTGCTTCCGTCGGCCATGCGTGGACACCTGAGAAGCTACGGGAGTTGGCGAAATCTATTTGCGGGCAGTTGCCGTGGGTGCGCCTGCGAATGAATTAGCCGTCGCGCTTGCCGACGCTGTGCTTGGAAGCGAGCTTGTCCAATTGGCGCAGGCGGTGCTTTCCGATGAGCAATATCGGTATGCGCGGGCAACGGAACTTGCCGGAAAAATACTCGATTCAATGACGTCAAATGTCGCAATCGACGTAGGTGAGCGACGTCATGTTTGACCCAAGTGACCTGGTCTATTCGTTCAGGGAGGTTTTGCGCTGGCGCCCGTGCCCACAAGCCACACGCCATAAATAAACGCACGCAGTTTTCCGCGCTCAAGGGGCTCCATACGATGGCGCCCCACCGGAATGACCAAAGACCGGCAGGGCGCAAGCGAGAGAAATATGATTATTGCACCACCTGGGCTGCTGGGCAACGCCCGTGTTCTGCCCGAGTCCCCAATCACCATCATTTGGAGTGGAGTATCGGTCTGCGGTCGTCGTACCTGGAATCTGGCGACACGGTTGCTTCGACATACGACGGCGGCACCGGAGCTGATTCATGAGCGCGGCCATTCTAGGGGTAGCGGCTCCTGACGCGAGGAAATTTACTTCTAGCCCCCCGACCCTGCGTTTTTGTTGGGACAACTGCCGCCCGCGACTACATGCGCACGCGCAAGCGGTGACTGGCGCGCAAGATCGTCGCGTTTCACGACGCTCCCACGGGCGTGCAGGCTGCGAACAATCTCTGCGATACTCACGGTATTCAAAACGAGCACCAGGTCCGAGAGCACGTTGAAAGCGCTCGCCTTGTTCATGATCTGCATATCGCTTAGAGTAAATTTCCGCGCGACAGGGCCGCTCCGCCAAGGTCAGCTAGCGTGCCGCCCAGCTCTTTTTTCGCGGAGGCCTTGCCATGAAGTGGTCAGGCGGGCCCGCAAAACGCTGCGGCAGAAGTGTGCCCGGCAGTTCGCGCCCCAGGGTCCGCGGAAGCCTAATCAAGACAAGGCCGATTTTCGCTGAGCTCAGTCCGAGCAATTACGAACCGAAGGGGGACAGTCGATGAAACGCCCCTCTTGGTTATCGTGGCCCGCTGCCTGTGTTGGCAGATGTGTTGAACTTGCCCAACAGAAGGGGTTCAAACTAACCAAACTGGCAATACTCCTCGTGCAAGAGATCGCACGTGCTGGGAAGCGTTGCTTTTTGCATCTCGAGACGCTTGCCGCACGCATTTTGCGCGACAACGGCAAACACCCGCATCCAGGTTCCATCCAGCGTCTGCTTCGCGAACTGCGAGCCATCGACGTTAAGCTTCTGCTCGGAAAGCGCTTATTTCCAGGACAACAAGCGCACTTCAAAGTAAACGGCGAAACGATGAATGTGAAAGCGGGTCAAGGCCTTTTGCTGGTCTGGTTCAATCCGGCTCTCGGCTTCCCCGATTACGAAGACTGCGGAACCGCCGCAGAGCAACGTGTTGTCAAAACGCCCCAAGTTGATCGTGTGCAACACGCTGCAGCTAACGAGCTAGAGCACATTGCGAAGGTCATTCAAGTTGATCGTGTGCAACACGCTGCAGTCGGCGCCATGGTACCTTCGCAAGTGTCTCTGCCAGTGTCTGAAGAAGTGGCATCTTATCGGGCCGAATACGAGGCCATGGCAGCGCCCGCCATCGCGATCAAAGGTCAGCGTCAGCTGGAACGTGCGCGGCGTGAAGACGCTGCAATGTACGAGAGCATCAAGCGCGGGCGCGGCTCATAGGCGCAAGACTCGCCGAATGACAGCCGGTTCGCTCTCCTACGAAAGTGCGAACCTCTATCATTGGTTAGGTGTTCGCATGGGCGCAAGTGTGCGCAGGGGTAGGCAGCGCACCGAAAATCAACCGCTGACCGTCGGGCCCCTTCGATTTCGACCCCATCGGAGGCCGTCGGCACCCTTCAAAATGTTGTGACGACGACAACAATTTTGCGGGCGCCTCCATTTCCCATTTTAAACTTAACATTCCGCTTCGCTCATGCGGAGCTCCCGTTGGTCGCCTGGGGCGCTACGCGCCCTTCTAGCGGCTCAAGCGGCGCCGACCTAGCCACGCTACGCGTGGCAGTACGGTGTTCGCTTCGCTCACCAGGCCCCCTCACGGGGGCAAAATGCGCCTACGCGGCGGGCTAGGGTTCACTGCTACACTGAAATACAAGAACCAAGATCCACAAGTCAAATTCCAGAGAGGCTTAATAATGTGGTGGTCAGGTTTGCGTTGGGACCAGTCTGCTACGTTGCGGCCATGCTTGCCGCTGCCTACGTCCGGGTATCAAGTCGAGGGCAAAATCTAGCCACACAACGCAGCGCCATCGAGAGGGCAGCCCGAGCTCGGCGAGATCGGATCGGTTGCTGGTATTCTGAAAAACTCAGCACTGCAACACAACGGCGGCCACAGCTTGATCGTCTCAGGAATGACGTGCGGGCGGGCCGCGTCACTCGGGTTTATGTGTATCGTCTCGATCGACTTTCCCGGGGCGGAATCCGTGAAACGCTAAGCCTCGTCAATGAGCTGCAGCATGGCGGCTGCGAATTGGAAACTATTGCCGATGGGTTTTCACTCGGGGGACCCGGCGGTGAAATTGTGCTTGCAGTATTCGCATGGGCAGCACAAATGGAGCGTGCTGCAATTGGCGAACGCGTTGCTGCAGCACGCGTGCGCGTTGAGGCCTCGGGAGGTCACTGGGGCCGGCCGCGGCGCGTCAACGATGCATTGGCGATCAAGGTTCGCAAGCTTAAAGCACAAGGTCGGTCAGAACGAAGCATCGCCATGGCGCTCAAAATTCCACGCTCAACGGTGCATCGGGTGCTGGTCCAAAAAGGTACCTACAAACGGAAGCTTGCGACCCCTACAAAAACGGCTGTGAAATCACGGGCAGCTAGGGTGGTCCAGTAGTATACTTGAACGGACATGCTCGCTAAGGTAAAAATCAGCCGATGCCGTTCGAGCTGTGCAGCGGAATCATCGTCGGGCAGTGGTTACGTGCAAATTACATCGTGGGATTTCCCACTGTTGCGCAAAAACTGCGCTCGCGGAATAGGTCGAATCATTAGAAACGATTAAACTTCACGTTGCTCAATGGCATGTGCAGCGGAAGGTTCGCCCAACAATAGCGAAACATCTCGAAGCTTTGGGAGTCGATGACTGCTGAGTCACAAAACCGACACCGTATTTCCTTTTCCGTAGTGAACCAAGCCTGTTGACAGGCGCATCCTGGGCACGTACTTGTAGATAAACAAATCGAGCAACGGAGGGGTTCGCATGATCCAGTCGTCATTATTCATTGGTGCCGTTAGTGCTTTGGGGAAATCCTGAAAGGAGATCATCACAGGTGAAGTCGTGGTGCCGTCGGCTCGCGAATACCGTTCGATCTCAATCGGAGAACGGTTCTGGTTGATGAGCATGAGGTCCAGTTGACTTCGCGCGAATTCCTGCTGCTCCTATATCTACGGTCGAGACCCGGAGTGTGGGTTACGGCGGCGGAACTGCTCATAAGGGCCTGTGATTGCCCTGCACAGAAGGATAGTACTTTGGTGCGAGTACACATGTCCTCAATACGAAAGAAGCTGGGAACGGCCAGTAATTTGCTCGAGAGCCGTCGCACGTACGGATACCGTTGGGTGGCTCTCGCAACCAATTAATGAGCTCCGCCTTTACGCAAACTTAACGAACCAAAGTCGTACCAGCGGTTATGATGGCGTTCGCAACTGGAAGTTATTTAGCGGTTGCTGGTTTTGAACCTAGCAGCAAAGCAACAACAATTAAGGAGAGGTGTATGGGACACATTCATATTCGTAAAAGTCGCTATTTATCATTGAATTCCCGCTTGCTCATCCTGAGTGTTCCCATCGTTGCGCTCATTGTCACGTCGTCAGGGACCGCAGCCAGCTCTGCGGTGAGCTCCCCCGTGAAGCAGTTCACTGTGCCTCCGGACGTGGCCTCGGTGATCTGGTTCGACGCTCCCGCAAGCACGAAGTGCACGGTAGCTGGCGCCCAGGGCAACGCCGTCTATTACGCCAACGATCAGGATCGCGTCGAGATCCAACTCACGCCGCATGCTGTCCCTACACCTATTACAACATTCGTGTTCCAATGTGGTGAGTCCACTCAAACGGTTGAGCTTACCGTGAAGGACGGCGCTACGCCACTTCCCGCCCCGCCGCGGATCAAGCATTCAGGCGTAGTTCTCCCCGCACTGTCTCATGACATAGCTGGGACCCTTACCGATAACGAACTCCACGCACGTGGCTACCCCCCGCGACCGAATCCACAACAGTACCCCGGGCTGTATGCGAAGTGGCTTGACCTGGTTTCCAGGTCGTTCGAAGTCGTTGGTGGCTCAGGCAACCCCGTACCTACGGATTCGACGGCTTCAAACAGCTGGTGTGGACAAGAACTTCGGCCCAGCGGATATCCCCAGTATGCAGTATTAGGCCTCCCAATGAACTACGTCTGGGGGTGGTGGAACGTTCCTACGATTGTCAACACAGACCCGGGAGCCTACATGACCGAATGGGTCGGACTCGATGGCGACGGCGGCCTGCAAGATCTTATGCAGACCGGAGTGAGTGCCCAGGTCACATGTCTTCGCGGTAGTGGGAACTGCCCCATCCACGCAACTTCGTACAATTTCTTTTGGGGGACTCTGCCGGCAACTCAGTACAATGAATTGTTTTCGAACAACCTAGCGGTAACAGCAGGCGACGACGTGGAAGCTCTAGTCGTCGTCGAAAGTGTTCAGAATAATATTACGCCGATCATACTTGAGGTTTGGGACCTCACGAACGGCACGACCACGTGGGAAACCTATAACTACACAAATTGTCCATTTTCGGGAGCCACAGCAGAGTGGATCGTGGAGAACCCTGAAGTCGGCAGTTCAGGTTCAGACTTGGCGGAATGGTCGGGAGCAACCCAAATCTACGGCGCCGGCGGATCCTTGTCTAACGAAAACTCATACTACTTCAACCCAGGGGGACAGTGCTACTACCCAGGTTATTGTGGCTCCTATTCAAATCTCAATACGTATACTTTCATGAACGGCATCAACACAGCGGACAATGACAATCTGGACGTGGCATTCCTTGATCCTGATGGCTACGACCTTGTCGTGTACTGGCTGAATTTTAATTGAGCAGCAGATGGCTTGCCCCCATCTGTCCGCTGAACCCGTAGTGTCTGTAAATTCATCGCAAGACCGCACGCCGCATCTCGCTGGCGTCGAGTTTCAGTCCTGAATGATCCGCCGATATGCGGGGACGGAACTACTCCGAATCCCAGTACTTTCCGGTTTTGGATGGAAGTCTGGCCAGGACTGAGGTAACCTTTGGTCCTGTACGGTCATGCGACTTCTAAACTTACTTTTGGTTGTTCCAGTCATGTTTTCGACGGACTGCGGCGGGCGCTCTGAGACGATGGACAACATAGGTGGAGAGTTGTCCTCTGGAGGGGCAGCGGCAACCGGTGGTACGCCGGCCACGGGCGGCTGTCTGTCTACCAATGAAAGTTCAGGCAGCGGATGCACGGGCAGTTATGAAACTGCCCAAAGTTGCACGGGCCTGTGTGTGGCGAACATGGTCATGATAACCGCACCGAGCGGATACCCGAACTACAGCATCGACGCGACAGAGGTGACCCAGGGTCAGTACGATGCATGGCTTGCTACAAATCCAGCGTTGCCATCAACTGCTGATGCGAACTGCGGTTATGTAACGACTTACACAGCAGCAGGTCGAGATTATGCTCCCTCGTATACGGGTCCAGATTATGAGCATCAACCGGTAGGGATCGTCAACTGGTGTGATGCCTATGAGTACTGCTTAGGAGTCGGCAAACGACTCTGCGGAGCAATAGGAGGAGGACCTAACGATTATGCGAGCTATGCGGATGCAACCCAAAGCCAATGGTATCGGGCTTGTAGTTCGGGAGGGACGAATGGGTACCCTTATGGGAATACCTATCAACCGAGCTACTGTAACGGATTGGACTACTGGAACGACAACGCTTCGACCATGCAGACGGTAGCAGTTGGCTCCCTGGCGAACTGCGTGACATTAGTCACGGGCTTTGCTGGTGTCTATGACCTGAGTGGTAATGTCTGGGAGTGGGAAGACAGCTGCAGTGGCACCGGCGAGGGGGCCACCTGCAACGTCCGTGGCGGCGCCTACGCCGTCATCGGCGACCTCACTTGTAGCGACTGCGACAGCTACCCGCGCAATGTCTCGGACCCCGGCATCGGGTTCCGTTGCTGCTCGGGGTAGGAGAGCATGAAAAACCGGGGGCTACGCCGCTTCGCGTAGTGGCACCGGCTCCACGTCGTTGGCTCGCATGCCCGGGCCCGCGCCGCATTGGTCCGGCCTATGAGCACGCCGTTATCGCCATAACCGAAGGTGGAACCATCGAAAGCCATCATCTAGACCATCGGCCTGGTGAATAAAGCCGATGTTCTGCAAACCGTAATCCAGCCGGCTGCGCCGCCCGCCGCCTCCCAAGTCTGGCTGGCCCGGGACAGCAGGTTGCCGCCGGCAGAAACCGATTCGAGGACAAGCTGGCCGTAGATGTCAAACGCACGCGCAACCGTCGTGGCCGGGCCGGTATTGGTGCTCGCGAACGACTGCACCAGGTTGGTCAGCAAACCGCGCCGGTCGTATTGGCGGGTGGTCGAAGTCTGTTGTTCTGCCGCCGAACCGGTGGTAGTAACGCTGGCGAGGCGCAGGAAATCGTCGTCGCGGTTGCTGCGGGTGGTGCTGCGCCCGTCGGTCACGGTCTGGAGCAGGCCGGCAAAGGGACTGCCTGCGGGATAATACGTGTAAGACAGCGACCGGGCGTGCGCCTCCCGCCGGTTTCCTGTTCGGTGGCGATGCGCCCGTCAGGCTGGTAGCTCGCGCTCCAGACCAACCCGTTGGGCATGGCGCGGTTGGTCACATTGCCCAGCGCATCCCGATTGTAAATGGTGAAGACGCCGTCCCGGCGTTCCGTCACCTCCCGGTTCAGGCCGTCGTAGGTCCAGCCGTTGGTCTGCCAGATCGTCACGGTCCAGCCATTGCACGAGCATTGGTCCTCGGCCAGGCGGTTGCCGCCCCGGTCAAACTGCCGCCAGGTGTATTCGCGCACACCAGCGGAGGGTAGCCCACCTCCAGGACCGGGTGGCCATCGTTGTCCGTCCAGGTGGTCCGGGTGATGGCGTTGGGGCCGGTGCCGCTGGTGACGGTCACGCTCTGGTGGTCCGGGCTGTAAGAGGTCGAGGTGACGCGCAGCGGCGTCGCGTCGGTGGGACCGTAGAAGGCCACCTGAGCAGGCCGGCCCAAGGCGTCGCTGATGGTGACAGTCTTCTCCCCCAGCGCGTTGGTGCTCGTCACCGTCTGGCGGTAAGCATCATACGTGTAGGTCGTGAACTGCTGGCTGATGTTGGTTTGGTAGTGAACAAGGTCCCACTGGAAGCTGACCGTGACGATGGCCGGGCCGGCGGCCAGTTTGATGCGGTCCAGCCCGTCGAAGAAGTTGGTGAAGACGTTGCCTGCCAAATCGGACTTCTGGACGGCGTTGCCGCGCGTGTCGAATTGGGTGTAGCCGGTGGCGAGGGTCGCGCCGGCGAGGCTCTTGAAGGTGCGGGTGACGCGGCGGTTGAGGTCGTCATAAACTGTCTGCCAGTAATTGCCGTTGGGCAGAATCTCCTTGACCACACGCCCGGAGAGGTCGTAGCGCCAGGCGTTGGTCGAGCCGTCGGGGTTGAGGCGGCCAACCAGCCGGCCCGCGACGTTGTAGATGTTGGTTGTCCCCGCCCCCAGGGCGTTGAACGCGGTGGCAACCTGGCCGCCCGGCTCGTAAGCAAACCGGTTGCTGGCCAGCGCCACGCCGGTAGCATCGTAAAACACCTCGTTCGTCTTTCGGCCCAGCGCATCCCACTGCATGTTGACCGAGTTGCCCAAGGGAAAAGTGGTGTTGGTCTCGTTCCCGAAGCCGTCGTTTCTGGCCAGGGCGATCAGCTCATCATTCGACATTGGTTTGGGTTTGGTTGGCGCGTTGAACCGTTGCTTACTTATCTGCTGCGGTACGGATTTACGGACGACATTCCCCGTTTTCCTGCTTATGACAATTTCTGCGTTCCGACCGGCGGCCAGTGAGTTTGTCAGGACCACCCAGCAAGAGAATTTGTCCTGTATGTGAACTGGCTCAAGCCATCGGCCAACCCCTCCTTTTCGCACTCGTGTTTCGCCAGGGCGACCAGTTCATCTCTTGTGAGATGTTTAAGCTTACAAAAGAACAACATGGATTCACCTATGCTTGTAGAATTTTCCCACGGGGTCTGAAACCTGCAACGACAGGCCGTAAGTCTCATCAAAACTGCTCGCCGCATACAAACCGCCCCCAAAAAGTGCAGCGCCTCCCGCCAGACCTGCCGCCTCGCCTGTGAGGCCCCAGACACTCATCGGCTGATAAAGAGAACTACTAAAAGGAAACTGCATGCCGCTTTGCAAAGCTTCAGTAAACGAAAACCCGCTTAGGCTTCGAGTTCCCATTTGGGCCGTCGTTTCAGCAAGTGCCTCCTCACCATAACGGAAGAGTTGTGAATTCTGATACAGAGCCAGCCTAACGTCGGTAGCGCCCATCGTGCCGAAAACGCTGGAAGGAGAGGGAGTTAGAAAACTGTGGACCTGTTCGTGGAGTAAGGCTTCGGCTCTCTCCAAGCTCGTTCCGAGCGACGATACCTCCATGTTTCCGCTTAAGAGGAACGTTTGTCCCTCACCCGCCGGTAGAGCGGGAGTCCACGTCAAAGTCGGAGGAGGCCCTAGACGCACAAACCCGCTTGCAAGGCTTGCGGTAATATCCACTCCAGCTCCCCAATACTGCGCGGCGTCTGGACTCGCGCCTAAAGACTCGGCGAGGGAAGTATTTAGGCTGAGAGTTGATTGTTGATAGCCCGGGACAGGGCCGTAGCTGCTGAAACGCGCCGGGTTCCAGGAAACCGCCCCAGTTGGCGATGGTGCCGATGACGTTGCCGAAATAATCCTGCAGCACGCCCGCCGGGGGCGGCGAGTGGCCGTAAGTCTTAATCGCCTCCAGCCCACCCACGCCCTTGCAGGCCGCCATAGACCCCGTTGGCGTCCGGCCCGTAAGTCTTCATCGCAAGATAGGCGCCGTTGACCATCACGCCCACCTCCAGGAACTCGACCTGCGGGTCGAACCACGAATTCCACCGTGCTGACCGCATCGGCGGGGCTCGTAATGGAGGTGTTGGAAACGACCAGCGTTGTGATTGTGCGCACCTTCCTTCCCAGACCGTCAAAGACTGCCACCCAGTCCTGCCCGCTGCCCACACTGTCGCCGTTCGTGACTTTGATGAGCCTTTCTAAGTCATCCCACGTCATCTTTTTTGTTCATTTTTTACCACTCGTGGAACGTCGCCTCGAGCTCGCCGTTCACGACTCTCGTTCGCGTCTGGAGCAGCAGGTGGGCGCCGCGGTGTTCAGGCCAGGCCTCTAGCCAGACGTCGTGTCAATGATCCGATCGGGCATAAAACAGGGCCCTTGCGAAGCCCCCCTGGCCCAGTAGTATACTTGAACGAAGCCGCTGCGCGGCGGTCGTCGCGACCGGAGACGCTGAAATCGCAGCAATTACGTTTATTTCCGAGTGAAGCGTCCTCGCGGGATTGGCCGTACGCCGCCTGACAACTCGCGCAGAGTCTAGCCAACCCGTGGTGCCCGGCGTCTCCTGAGCTGTGAGTCCGTTCCACTTCGGAACGGCCGTACTCAAGGAGCTGATTATGGGTATCGTGGCTAAAAAGATGCGTGCTGATCTAGTCGTTCGCGGGATGCGCCCCGGAACTATTAGGAGGTACTTAAGTTGCTGCAAGGAGTTGGTGACGCACTACGGACGATCACCGATCGAGCTGACGGGCGCCGATGTGCGTGACTTCATCCGCTTCCTCATCGAGGAACAGCAACTTCGCCCCTCGACGTGTAACACCTACATTGCAGCGTTCAAGTTCCTGTTCGCTCACACACTTGACCGCAGCGAACTGCTGCGTGACTTGCGCTGCATACGCGGCACTGCGCGACTTCCCGAAATCTTGAGCCCTGAGGAAGTTCGACGGATCCTCAATGCGATCAAAGATCCGAAGCTACATGCGCAGGTGGCCACGATGTACGGTGCCGGACTGCGTGTCGCAGAGCTCTGTGCTCTGGATGTGAGTGACATTGATAGCGCGCGAATGCAAATCCACGTGCGCGAAGGCAAAGGTGGCTACGAGCGCTACGTGCCGCTCGGACCTGAGTTGCTCAAGGAGCTTCGCGCCTATTGGCGTGCTGCGCGACCGGGCGGCTCCATTCTCTTTCCAGGCAACAGCCGCAATGGCCGCATGGCGTGTCGCAGCCTGCGCCGATCGCTCGCCCGGGCGGCATACGAAGCCGGAATACGCAAGCGCATTTATCCTCATCTCATGCGTCATTCATTTGCGACTCATTTGCTCGAATCGGGCGTTGATTTGCGCGTGGTACAGGTTCTGCTCGGTCACCATCGGATCGGTAGTACAGCAGTGTACCTGCACGTTTCGAGCAAGATGCTCGCACGCGTGAAGCTCCCCCTCGACACGCTTTCGAGTTCTTGCGCAGGCTAATCGAGGGATGCATGAACACGCGCTGGGCCCGGTGGCTCGCGCGGGCAACGAAGTCGGTGACATTGCACGCCGGTGGGGTGATGAGCTACGCAAACGCCGCGTCTTGCGTAGCGAAGAGCTCCGTGCCCTTGCCGCCTTCGCCACCTGTCGCACGCCACTTCTGGGTGGACAGGCACGAACTGGGTTGTGGCAAATAGCTACGCTGTCCTGTTTCGCTACGCGGATTGGTACCTCGTCAATGCCGGGCCCAGGTTGCCAAAAGGCTAATGTCTCCGCCTCATGGCTGCTCTCGCCCGTCGCGATCTTGTTGGGTGACACGATTTCGCGTACTTGCGCGATAATTGATTTGCAATGTTCCTCTGATACTTCAAGATGGCCAAAAATCGCGCCTTCGCTGTTACTACCCCTACTTGAAAGGTGGTGACCCCAACGAGTATTCTCCCCTGCCGAAGGAGAGCACCATGAGCACTGATGCAAAATGCCCGTTCAATCACGCCTCAGGCAGCAGCACATCAAATCGTGATTGGTGGCCGAACCAGTTGCGGCTGGACGTCCTGCATCAGCACTCGGCCAAGTCCAATCCGATGGGTACCGACTTTAATTACGCCGAGGAGTTCAAGAGCCTCGACCTTGCTGCAGTCAAAAGAGATCTCGCAGCACTGATGACCAACTCCCAAGACTGGTGGCCAGCAGACTTCGGTCACTACGGACCGTTCTTCATACGTATGGCCTGGCACAGTGCCGGCACATACCGCTCCGGTGACGGCCGTGGCGGTGCAGGCAGGGGCCAGCAGCGTTTCGCGCCGCTCAACAGTTGGCCAGATAACGTCAACCTCGACAAGGCGCGTCGCCTGCTTTGGCCAATCAAGCAGAAGTACGGCCGCAAGATTTCTTGGGCGGATCTAATGATCCTCACAGGCAATGTGGCGCTAGAAACGATGGGATTCAAGACCTTTGGTTTTGGCGGCGGTCGCGAAGACGTCTGGGAGTCCGATCAGGACGTCTACTGGGGCACTGAGAAGACTTGGTTGAGTAGTGAGAAGCGCTACTCCGGGGAGCGAGACCTCGAGAACCCGCTTGCTGCCGTGCAAATGGGCCTAATTTACGTCAATCCGGAGGGTCCCAATGGCAACCCGGACCCCGTCGCGGCAGCCAAAGATATCCGTGAGACGTTCGCCCGCATGGCGATGAATGACGAGGAGACGGTCGCTCTGATCGCCGGTGGTCACACGTTTGGCAAGACTCACGGTGCCGGTCCCGCGACGCACGTGGGACCCGATCCGGAAGCAGCAGGTATCGAGGAGCAAGGTCTCGGCTGGCGGAGTAGCTTCGGGACGGGCAAAGGCGGTGACGCGATCACGAGTGGCCTGGAAGTCACCTGGACCACGACGCCGACCAAGTGGAGCAGCAACTTCTTCTGGAACCTGTTCGGTTACGAGTGGGAGTTGACGAAGAGCCCCGCTGGTGCGCATCAGTGGATACCGAAGAACGGCGCGGGTGCCGGAACGATTCCAGACGCGCACGACCCAACGAAGCGTCACCTGCCGACCATGTTGACCACGGATCTTTCCCTGAGGTTTGACCCCATCTACGAGAAGATTTCCAGACGCTTCTACGAAAACCCCGATGAGTTTGCGGACGTATTTGCTCGGGCGTGGTTCAAGCTGACGCACCGTGACATGGGCCCGCGTGCACGTTACCTGGGCCAAGAAGTTCCAGCAGAAGAGCTCGTCTGGCAGGACCCCATTCCTGCCGTCAATCACCCATTGATTGATGACAAAGACGTTGCAACCCTCAAGGCAAAGGTTCTGGCTTCGGGCCTGACGGTCTCGCAACTAGTTTCGACAGCCTGGGCATCGGCGTCTACGTTCCGTGGCTCGGACAAGCGTGGGGGCGCGAACGGCGCACGCATTCACCTCGCGCCGCAGAAGGACTGGGAAGTCAACCAACCGCGGCAACTCGCCGAAGCCCTCAAGATCTTCGAGGGAATTCAGCGCGAGTTCAACGGTGCACAATCTGGTGGCAAGAAGGTTTCGCTCGCCGATCTAATCGTGCTTGGCGGCAGTGCAGGTGTCGAGCAGGCAGTGAAGAACGCCGGTCGTCAAGTGACCGTTCCCTTCACGTCGGGACGTATGGATGTCTTGCAGGAGCAGACCGATGTCGAGTCCTTCGCCGTGCTCGAGCCGAAGGCGGACGGTTTCCGCAACTACCAGGAGGCCAAGTACTTGGCTTTGCCTGAGGAACTGCTCATCGACAAGGCGCGACTACTAACGCTCACCGCCCCCGAGATGACAGTGCTCATTGGAGGCCTGCGCGTGCTGAACACCAACATCGGGCAGTCCCCACACGGCGTCTTTACCAAGCGGCCTGAGGCACTGACGAACGACTTCTTTGTGAACCTGCTCGACATGAGCACGGAATGGAAGGCCACATCGGACGCCAAGGACGTGTTCGAGGGGCACGATCGCAAGACGGGTGAGATCAAGTGGACAGGCACCCGTGTGGACCTCGTTTTTGGTTCCAATTCACAGCTTCGGGCATTGGCCGAAGTCTATGCAAGCTCAGACGGGCAGGATAAGTTTGTTCAGGACTTCGTGGCGGCGTGGACCAAGGTCATGAATCTAGATCGCTTCGACCTGGCGTGAGCTCAAAGGACACCCACTATGGAGCGTGCGGCAATTAGCGAACGCGTCCAAGTACTTCGTGGTCACAGGACCTAAAATGGATGAAGTTCATGCGTAGGGCTAGATGGGCTCAAGGATTGACGCCATAAACATTGAAGCTACAGTTCAATAATGGAGCGAAGTGCGTGGCTGATTTTAGGATTGTGGGTCCTTGGATGCGGTTCGACTAACTTAAAGCAGCGCGTAGCCAACAGCGCGGCTGAGCATTGGCAATGCCCGGCATCGAGCATCAAGGTAGAGCAGCTTGACGGGAATACCTATCGAGCAAGTGGTTGTGACCACGAAGCTGACTACTCTTGCGTAAGCGCAGCTAATGAGTCTGACAAAGAGTGTGAGCGTGTTTCCGGTACGTAGCCAATGGGATTGGACTCTTTCGACTTGCGGCTTCCTGCGCAACGAGCGCAGGCCTGTGGCGTCACATGGTGCGAGCGAATTGGGGGGTCCTGGCGATTGCAAGTCTCATTACAAGCGGCGTTGGCGCCATGTTGGTGGCAGTCACCGGGTTTGCCAGTGTGTCCGCTTGTGGAGGCCGCGTGCATTACGATGGCACGTCCATCAGTAGCGGCGGTACGACGGAGCTGGATGCGGGTAGCCCCGGTGGTGCACTGCCGGCGGTGGCAATACGCAAACGGCCGGCGTGACCACCGGCGGTTGGGGTGGCTTGAACTTCACTTCCGTTGGTGGATGGGCAAGCGTCGGCGGCACGAGCTTTGATGAATCAACGGGTGGCGCAGCTGCCTGCGCCGGCTGCGGCAGTTGTGAGGCCGGCGGTGGTCCGTAAAGGGCTCTACGGATCAACGCTGGGGTTGAGATGGCTCGGCTGGGCACTGCGCATTTCTGAACTCGCGCACTTGACGAGCAAGAGTCGGATCTACGTGTTGGAGAACCAGAGGATCGAGAGCATCCGCACGACCCATCACGGAAAGGGCCGCAGCGCCGCATCCGCCGAGACACTGTGGGTGAGCAATGCAGCCGCGACAGAACTCCGGTCTGCGGCGACGAAAACTGGTCACTTCAGGGGCTTTGACGAGGGTAGTAAAAGAGTGCTCGCGTGCATCACCAAAGCCGGTTGCATGAAATGGGCAGAGACGGACATGACCATCCGTCCCTAAGGCAAAGTCCTGCACGGGTGTGCCAATAGGGCACCGCCCAAAGCTTATCGTCGGGAAGTCTCGCTGGTCAATAACACAAGGCGGGATCGGCCCGCCTACGCGAATGGCCATGTCGTGAAACCGCGGTTGGCTTGCCTGCGTGAGCGCTTGCAACAAGTCACTCCGCGTAGGCAACAGGTCGAGACTTTGCGCTGATATGCCGCCTGTCATCAATCGCATCAGCGCCACAACACGGATGCCCAGCTCGAGCATGAAGTCGAGTGTGTCTGCCACCCGGGCAATGTTGTGCCTCGTGAGAACCATGGCGCCACAGACGGACGCGCCCGCCTGTTTTAGGAGCTCGATCCCTTTGAGTGCCCTGCCCCAGGCCCCTGGCACGCCTACTGCCGCGTCATGGATTTCAGCGCAGGGCCCATTGAGCGTCACTTGCACGACCGTGGACGGGAAGCGTTCGAGCTGCTTGGCGAGTTCTTCGGTAACGAGGGTCGCATTGGAAACTATGTTTCCTCGTACACCTCTGGCCTTGCAAATCGACAGGGCGTCGAAAAGCCCTTCATGAGAGAACGGTTCACCGCCAGACAAGTCAACGTTAGCAATGACCACTTCACTTAGCGCCCGGTCGAGCAGGAACAACATTTCCGAGGTCGGTAACCTGCGGTGGCCCGAATGTTCGAACGCATTGTAACAGTGCCTGCATCGCTGATTGCAATAAGTAGTCAATTCCACGGTCAGCGAATATCCGGGTTTTCGATTCGCTTTTGTCTCAGCCATCAGTTATAGCTCCCACGGCACACCAGCTACTAGACCCAGTCGAGCCATCCCAACCCAGCGTTAACCCGTAGAGCCGTTTACGTGCAACCGCCGTTGCCGCACCCCTCGCCCCCACCAGCGCAGGCGACCTCGCAATTGCCGACACCGGCACAATCGACTGCGCCACCCGTTGCTTCGTAAAAGCTCGCGCCGCCTACGCTTGCCCATCCACCAACGGCAGTGAAGCTCGAGCCTCCCCAACTGCTGGTGTTCGCGCCGTCCGTTTGCGTGGCGCCGCCGCTGTTGGTATTCCCAATTGCGTTCGACCCACCCGTAACGAGCGTGGTTGGAAAAGCAGCCGCCCCGCCCACGCCCTGAAGTGCACCACCGGGGCTACCAGCATCCAGCTCGGTCGTGGCGCCGCTACTGATGGACATGCCATCGTATTGCACGCGGCCTCCACAAGCGGGCACACTGGCAAGCCCGGTCACTGCCACCAATAGAAAAAGCCTGCGGCGCGCGAGAATGACGTCGCGATCGGGATCCGAATCGAAGAACTCAGTTTCGTCGATGCTTGAACCCAATGACCCCTTGTCGTTCATGACAATGGGGAGCGTAGCGGCCGCTACCCCGTCATGCACTCCTCGGCTCTCACAAAGGGGGCGAGGCATTGTTGACGAGCTCCACGAAGTAGGCGTCGAACCATTGCCCCGCTTGGGGTGCGTCGGGGGTGCTGTCGGCGGACACGCATGCTTTGTCGAAACGAGGTTGCAAGGCGTCGGAGACGCCATCAGACTCGCCCGGCAGCTTGATCCAGAAATAGGCGTCCACGCCGGGCGTCGGCGCGGCCTGGGGACGCTGCCCCAGCCCCGCTCCATTGATATTGCACCAATTGCCCCAGCTCTTGCGCACCGGGCGCCCGTTGCGCGACGTATCGATGATGAATTGCTTGTTCGTGATGCCTACGCGACGCAAGGCGTCGGCCAATTGCGTCGCGTAGGTCAACTCGTCGGGGCAGGGGTTGGTGGGTCCGAGTCGCTTGCCTTCGGCGGCAGTGAGCGTGTTGAAATTGGAAACATTGGTGGCAAATCGCGGATCTTCTGCTCGCCGCCGGCGCGCTTCAATACGTCGCCGAACAACTGCGCCAGTTTCGGGCGATTGCCGTTCCACCCCGTCCAACCGGCATGGGCCGCATCAAGGTAGACGGAAACATTGGGCAAAGCCAGTTTGGAGATCGCGTAGGCAATCGAGTTGCGGTAGGCGGACTGCGCTTGGGCGCATCGGGCCGCCTGCAGGTTCGTCACCAGATTGGCGAGCGAGTCGGGCTCCAGGATGGCGACGATGCGCTGATCGGGGAATTCTGAGAACTGTTGCGCAATCACATCGATAAACTCGCGGTAGCGCTCTTCTCCGCGCTGGCCTACGGAAAGCTCGCCCGATGAAGAGTTGGCGGAACAATCGCGATTGGGCAAATCGTACAAGACAAACATGGTGAGCATCGGCTTGTCGCCGCTGGCCTGGCTGGCCGCCGCCTTCAGAGTGGGCGCAACCGCCTTAGCCCTCTCCATGCTGTCTATCCAGACTGCCGTCGGGTACGCTTCGACCTTGCGGATGTGCTCAGCCGCGCTTGGGTGACGCGCCGCCGTTGCTTCAACCTGTCTTGCATAGTTGGCATTGACGTAGAACTGCGAACCGACGAATGGATTGCTCGCCGCGGGGTCGAACGCCGGGTCATCGTTGGCCGCCGTGGATGCATTTTGCGCCGCAGTTGCGCCGCGTTGCGGAGATTCCGAGGCGGTGACGCCGCTACAAGCGATGAGTCCGAATACTCCCAGTGCACAATACGTATGCTTCATGACTGATCCTTTGTGATGAGCCCTGCTGCTCACAGTCTCAAATGGCATTGGGTCAGCGAATGGATCACGCATTGCGCAGACGCGCGCGAAACGTCTTTGCCGAGCCAACGCGTGTGGCCGCGTGAGTGTATGACATGCCCTAGCGCCTTTCGAAACTGACGTTGTCCAACCAAAGATCGTACCGGTGTGTCTTCCGCGCGGATCAAAAACGCGATGCTGTGCAATTGCTGCGGGTTGAACGCCGGCTGGCCGTAGCCGCGCTGCTCGACTTCACTAAAGGCAACGCGATACGTTTTCCATTCGGCGTCGAGTTCTATCTTTTTGACGTGCGGGTTGTAACATTCCTTATTGTCTTTGACGCAGGTACCACCCTCGGCAACGGGTATCGTGTCGACTTGACGCGGCGCCACGAAAATGCGTCCGGGGCCCTTTGCCTGAAACGATAGGCCCTGATACACCGATGCGTCGTAGCAGCTGGGGTTGAAAGTGAATTCGACGATGGCGCCCCAGTCTTGCAAATGGCCGCCCTTGACGTGAATCGCCATGCGATTGCTCGCGCGCGCGCCCGGCCGCGGTATGGGCAACAGCGCCGGAGCCGTACCCGGCGCATCCGTATCGCGCGCCCACCGCCATTGACCGACACGCCCTTCGAGCGGCAACACTGTGTCGTCGCCGTCCTCGAAATCGTCGATGAGCGGCTGGTGACCAGATGCGACCAAACGATGTGCACACGGATCGGGTACCGATGGGTTGCGCTCGCTCGACGCAACTGAAGGGGCCTTTTGTCCCGCCGCCGGCTCGGGCGCGATATCGGCCGTGGACTTTCGCTGCGCCGAATGCAGCCATAACCAGACCCCCGCCGCAAGTGCCAACGCGGACGCGCTCGCAACCAGCGCAACGTGTCGAGGATTGAATCTCGGCTTAGACGCAGTCGGCGCGCCCGCAAGCGAGCGGCGGTAGTTCAGCGTCTCGAGCAGGCGCTCGGCGAGATCGCGTTGCGGCGCCTCCATGCGCGCCGCCTCGATGAATTCTTGAAGCTCCTCGGGCGTCGATTCGCTGCCAAAGACGTCATCGTGCGACATGTCGCGATCGCTCATCGTCGTCGGCCTTTCTGCGCGTTGAGCCGTTGCGCGGAGGCTCGAAAGCACTGGCGCGCTCGCAGCAAGCGAGAAGCTACGGTACCTTCGGGTATCTGAAGCGTCGCCGAGATCTCGGACTTGGACATCTCTTCGATCTCGCAAAGAATGAAGACCTCGCGAAGCTTGGGTTCGAGGTCATCGAGGAGCGCGTCGAGCATTTCAACCTGCCTGCGCCGATCCACGATCTGGTCCGGCGCCGTGGACTCGATCGGAAACCTCTCGATATCGAGCGGCTCGGGCGCCGATCGGTACCACTTGGACCTGCGCCGCTCCGAGGCTACGCGCAATGCAGTAGCAACGAGGAATGACCGATCGGCGTGTGGGTTTACGTCGTCCAATCGCTGGGCAAAGACCCAGAAGACGTCTTGGACACCGTCGTCCGCGTCATTGGCAGCAAGTCCCGAACGCCGCAACAATCGCCAGACCAGCGGCAGATACTGCCGCATGGCGTTTTCGACCCGGGACGTACTTTCAGCCATTGGTCTAGCCCGCTGCGGTAACGGCACTGCAGCTCCGCCAGCCGCAAAGCTGGCAGCTCTACCGTCCAGGGCAACAGCCGACTCTAAGCGAGGAGGCACGCCATGAACAATGGGTATACAGGGCCGTTTGGATCGGCAAATCGACGTGGTGAGCACGCTTGGGTAGACTGGCCGGCAACAGAGAACCCCGACGTGCCGGATCCCGGAATCCCGAATGGCGGTTGCCCCCGGTTTTTCATGCTCTCCGAGTTCGGGTTCGCCGTCGCGCAGCATTCAGGAGCCGGCCCTTCGGGCCTCCTGAAGGCGTCGCCTTAAGAAGAGGGGGTTCACTCATCCCAGGTGGGACCCCTATTACTCTGAGAGCCCAGCAACTAACCCAATTCGGACGAAACCCCATGCGAACCGATACTATACTGGGCCCCTTAGCGTTGGTTTCTGTTCCGTTGCTAACGGGACCCCATGCCCCGCGACTGAGGTCATTCACAGGGACAGCAATAAAAAACAGCCCCAGCGGGTGTCGGCATGACTACGCGACAGGAGTCCGGTGGCGCATCGTAGGTTGCGGTGGATGGACCAATGCCACCACAGACGGCCCCATATTCGTCTGGGACGCACTGGTCTTGACACGTGACTCCGTTTCCCGGGCCGCAACCGGAGCAGCCAGTTGGGTCCTCTGAGAGGCATCCGCAGCCTCCCCCTATGGAATCGGTGCATTCAACGAAAGCGCGAGAGGCCTTGCACGCTGTCGTGTCCGTGCCGCCGTCCATACTTAATGGCCAGCTACAGGGGGGCAGCACCAGTGCCGACCCACCCACGCTTATGCCGCTTGAGGCACCGACCGTCACGGCACCACCAGCTCCGCAGTTACGCTGCCTGCAACGCCGCCTGTGCCGCTGGTGTTCATTCCGACACTCGATGAGCCATCGGTCATGCCGCCGCACGCAGTCGCCAAAATGAAATTACCGGCGGTGCCAGCCGCCACGAGGATTCGCGTCAACATTGGGACACTCTCCCCCAAGCTAAAGCGCGTTTCGGAATTTCGAAGTGTACAGATTCTCCACAACACTGTGCGGCTCCAAGCTTATCCTAGCGGTCTCGTAATTGCACCTCCAGTGGTACATATCCCGCGAAGTAACTGATCAGCATTTGCCGTAATAAAAGCCATGGATCTTGCGAACGTCCGAAATGCCATACGCGGCGGCCTTTTGGCCAGAACACCCGGCTCCCTGGTGGCTTCCGCTAAGACGTCTACCGCGAGACTCGATGGGATCGGCCGCGAAATAAGGACGTCTTCGACGTTCAACGAGGTCAAAGCGGCGTTGGCGGGACTCCAGGATGCCGCCTCCCGAACTTTGGAGTTCTTTAGCTCCTGCACCCCCAATCCCAACACGCAGGACGTGTACGGGCAGGCGGTGCGGGAGTTTTGTTCGTTCTGCACCAGGCTCGGGGTGCCGCTGGAGAAAATCCCCTCCCCGACCGTCGCCGCCTGGGTGCAGGCCATGGTGGCTGAGGGCAAGAGTGCCGCCACGGTCAACGTCAAGCTTTCCGGCGTGCGGCATTGGCTGGACTGGCTCGCTCGCCACGGCGTCATCAAGGGCAACCCCGCCAGCCCCGTGCGCGGCATCAAGCGCTGTGTGCACGAAGGCAAAACCCCCGTGCTCGAGCGCGACGATGCCAAGCGGCTTTTTGCTTCACTCGAAAGTGAAAGTGACATCCTGCTTCTGCGGGACAAAGCAATTTTCTCCATGATGCTCTTTGGTTTCGTACGCGTCGGCGCGGTGGTGAAAATGCGCGTCAGCGATTTCGAGGATGGAGCGTCCCCATGCCTTGTCCTGCATGAAAAGGGCGGCCGTGAGCGCCGAATCCCCGCGCACCATCTCGTCACCGAGGCCCTGCGCGCGTATCTGGCCGCCACGAGGTTGCTCGAGCAGGGCGCCGGCAAGGCGCCGCTGTTCCAGAGCGCACGCGCACTATCTATTATCCAGTAGGACTGGGGTTAGCAGGGACAGTAATGACAACGTTAATTAGGGTATCCGGCGAGGGGAATTGCAGTCTGATCATTCGTTGGAATTCCTGGCTCAATGGTCACAATGACCTTGGACTCGCCGACAAAACCGGCTTCCTCTCCGATACATTGATTGGCCTCTTGCACAAGCGAGCGCACTCGATCACGCAGGACCTGCAACACAGCAAACTCATGCCGTGAATTGTCCATATCATTTTTATCAAGCGCGGCCGTAAGTATGGGCATTCGATCACGTGCCGCCCGAATCGCCACATCAATTTGATTCAACTTGTCGTTGAGGCACAAGACCTTCACGACATCGCGCGCCTCACGTGACTGCTCCAGTTGGCGTCGCACCGTCTGTGCGGATTGATCCATTTGCGGCAGGAAAGTCTGGGCTTGGGTTCGCATCTGTTGCGGACTGATAGCCTCAGTCCCGCTACTCGTTGCGGGATTGGTGTCTACTGCACCTTGGACCGTTGACGTTTGTGCGAATGCAACGCCTAGTCCGCCCAGCAACAAAAACAGCAAACCTGCGGGTATGAGTTTATTAGTTGACGGCTTGGTCATCGATTCTGGCCTCCCTCGGATGCCAGATATTGGCCACTCCATGTAGAATTCTTGACATACACTTCACCGATTGAGCATCGTGGATTCCGTTGCACCCCGAACCGCTAGCGTTCACGGTCACTACCCCTCCATAAACAAGTGAACGGATTTCTTCACCATCGGGGCCGCCACTGGCCCCATCCGAGCGGGCCATGCGCCTCGTTAGTGTAAATTTCCGCACGACAGGGGCCGCTACCCCGGTTATGGGTCGCTTCCGGAGGACCCCTTTTTGGAACGTTGGAGCGCCCGATGCAGCGTCGACGCGGGGACTTTGAGTCTCTTGGCGACCTGGCGCACCGAGAGCCCCTCGTCGCGAAGGCCGCGCGCGGCGCACGTCATGGCGCGGGCGGGGCGACCGATACGGTCCTGCGGTAAGGGGGCGGGGTGGAAGGGGGCTTACGGGGTCCTGGCGGCAGCCGTGTCAAAAACCTACGGTAGTGCGTTCTCGGCCTTCCGTCGTGCGTTGGCGACGCGAACGTCCCAAACGTCGTCACGTGCCTGTGCGCGCGGCGAAATCAGCGTGATCTTCGTCACCCAGACCCGTCTCAGAATCAACGTCGCACCGCGAGTTCAGTGCCCCTAAGACGAGAACGGAATGCTCGACGACCGACCGTCACGCCGGTGCGGAAATCACGCAACCGCCGCGCACTACCGTAGGTTTTTACACGGCTGCCGCCAGGACCCCCATTGGTACCCGGGCATGCGAGCCAACGACTTGGAGCCGGCGCCACTACGCAAAGCGGCGTAGCCCCCGGTTTTTCATGCTCTCCAGGACTACGGGACCGCTGGGTTGGATTACTTATACGGTGATACCGCCACGCTTGCAGTACTTAGCAGTCATGCAAACGCGGGGATGTTCAGGTACGCCTATGCGCATATGGGTCCGGATGGTGTTAATCAGTGTACTGTTTACCTGAACGGCAATGCACGTCTTGGACAAATGGCGGGCGCACAAACCAGTCACGCCATCTACTACGGATGTTGCGTTCTTAGGCTAGATAGCCTAGTCAACTATGCCAATCTTCAATGGGTGAATCAGGCATTTGGATTCATAGACGACGAGTGGAACACCGCGGATGAACTCCAAGAGTTCCTTGTTTTTACTGGGCCGTTGTCGAACGTCAACGCGTGGCTCATGATAATGGAGTACAATCCCGGTTGGTTCTCCGGCAGTAATTCACCCATAGTCGTGAGCTATGGTCAGTGGCCCGAAGCTACGGAGGAAATGCACTGCTGTTCGCAAATTGCGTACGGTATAAATATGGGTTACCGGACCGGTGGACCTTCCTGCGGCAATGGGCCGCCATCATTCTACTATATGTACACCTACATCGACAACGATAACGGGTGTGGCTGAGATGCCTTCGCTCACTGAGAAAAGAGGTTTACCAATGCACCGCACCGAAATCTTCGCGATACCAATACTCGTCACCTCTCTAGTATTATCAAGCTGTGGCACAGCGGAGTCACCGTCGCTGGAAAGGACGGCCTCTTCGAAGGCGCAAATCACCGCAACTTCAGTGGGTGTCTTTGAGTCTTATTGGCCAAAGCGCACCGTCACAGACCTGGGTCAGCGGCTAGCCGTTATTGCTGGGATCTTGACAAATGTGACACCACCAGACACGGCAACCTATGAGGCCATTGTGTCTCGGCACCAGGCGGATGTTGCGCGATGGATAGACGCCGATTCCTCTCATGGCAATCGACTTTCCATTGTTTACGACCCAACACGCGACGACTTGCACGCGACAAATCTGGACGTGGAAGAAAATAGGGCTGTATCTGTAATGCTAGACATTGGCGAAAACGCAGCCAAGGCGGCGGTCGCCAATGTGCTTAATCAATTGTCGAACGCGCAGGTTATCGTGGCATCGAGGTACAACATTGCGAGCGCAGAGATTTCGCACACTATGCATGGAATGTCGCTTTCAACGGAGCAGCCCGCGCCTCAAGTACTGCAATATCGTTACTTGCTACGGAGACAAATCAATGGTATCGACTTTGCACATAACGGTGTGAGTATCGTGGTCCATCGCAATGGCGCGATTGCCAACATTCGTGTTGGTGGTGCCGAGATAAGGTCTTCCAGTGCGGGCACAGCAGAAACGCCAGTAGGTTCTGGTAGTACTTTTGTGCCAATGGTGACGGCCTCCGATGTTGCGGCCCGTTTTGCTGCTGAACTCCCAGATGCGCGCGGAGTCAAAAGTAGTCTGATGTACGTGTTTCCAAACGGATTGGACAGCGGTATGATTGAACCGCGGTACGTTTATCGTTACAGTCGGTCGTACACGGCTCCTGACGGAACAGTGTCGCTAGCAAAGGCTCGGCTTGTGGCCTACTCGCTTCATAATCCCGCGGATGCGTCAACGTTGATTGCTGGCGCTCCGAATCGACCAAGTAACTGGGGCGCGACTAAACCGTAACGGGGGTTCAGATGCAATTAGTTCCTGCCCGTCGCCGGCCGGGATTCGCCGGTTGGTTTTCAAGAGACGGGCCTATGCTGAAAGTTTGCAGTAGACTCAGAGCTGCATGGCAAACGGATCCGTGATATAGGTAGGAGACTGCTTATGAAGTCTTTGAGAGTGACCATTCGTGCCGGCGTCTTTGCCGTTGTGTGTTTCTCAACGACAGGCTGTTCTAAAGATCCGTTCAATTTCTCTCAAGCGGATATGCGCGCAGCGGTTGCCGGCACTTGGACTGGTCCAATTAGCTCCATGGGCGTGCCGGGATACATGGACGCGGGGTACACCGACGAGATCGCAACGCTGGTCCTTGATGATGCTATCTCGTACGTCGGTCAAGCGGACGCGGGCTCGTCAAGTACCACGCAATCAATGTTCCCGCGCCAACTTCAGTGCGGCGGCTCACGCACTTTTTTGGGGGGTTGCAGCGGTTCAGGCGACGGAGAAACGACGATGGATATCGCCGGTAGAGTCTCATCGACTGAAGGGACGATACCCACTTCGACCGTTGCGGGTACTTTCCGTGTAGATGGTTCTGACCTCACTGGAGAGGGTACTAGTGGGGAGCTCCTCCTCACAATGCCAGCGGGAGGCGGTATTACTGCGTTCTACAACACCGGGGAATTTACACAGTGGGGGTATACTCCGCCCGGCGGCGGAGTCGGCTATGCCTTAAAATTTGACTCGACATTAGGAGAGCGTGAAAAACCGGGGGCAACCGCTATTCGGCAAGCGCTTCACGGAGCCTCGCCTCAAGTTCGGCCATCCTCTTGTCGTATTTCTGTCGGAGTTTCAGCCAGGCCGAGATGTCCTTCGCGAGGGCCGCCTGCTTCTTGGGGGACTTGGTGAATCGGAGCGTGCCCTGTAGGGTCCTCATGACCCCGTCGAAGATGCGGTTCGCGTCCACCAGCGCAGCCATTTCCTGCTCGGGGGAAGCGCGACCCTCGCGTGCTCGCACGAGCGTCTCGAAGGGCTCCGGGAGCGTTTGGGCGCTTGCGTAGCGTGCCCCGGCGTTCTCGGTCGCCTCCTTCGTCACAGGCGTCGGCGTGGATGACGGCGGTTCGCGTTCCGCCTCGAGCTAGAACGCGCGGCGAAGGCCCTCGTTGACCTCGTCACGTCGGCCCAGTTACCACGAACGTGTGCGTTTTGGCCAAACGGAGTCCCGCCAACGCCGCTGCGAAAAGTCGCGGTAAGGACTACGGGCGCGTGGAAAATCCACGCGTTTGGCGCCGTTATCTGGTCGAAGTTGCAGCCACCGCAGTTTAACCATTTGGTGCTGCTACTCCGGGAACCACAGGTACGACCCGCATCTTTCCCGGGAAAAAACGCTTACCGCGACTTTTCGCAGCGGCGTTGGCGGGACTCCAGGACCCCCAATACATTCCGCCAGTGGTTATCACATCGCCGAAGGACGGTTTGCCACCAATGCTCGCAGTCAGCGTGTCGAGACCCGAGCGCGCTCCGCAGGCTGCCGACAATAAGATTGAACCAACCAGATACAAATTCAGGTGACGCATGAGGGAATGATCTCTTGGGTTCGTAGATGTCCGAAAAGTATACTTTCTAGCTGAGCTGGCTGGTTCGCCAAATCTCATTGGACTGTGCAGTAATACGAGCTCGTGTCGAGCTCCCCGGAACCCACGGCTACCTCGGTACCCGCTTGAACACTGGTCAAGTACTTGGAACTGTCAAGCCCGCGGTTGCTGACTAGGTAGTTCAAGAAATCGCTGATATTGAGCACAGATGAATTGGTGTTTGTGGTGCGCACAAATGTGTCAGTGAGAAACGGGTTACTCGTGGCCTGTCCCTCCCAAAGGTCCCAGCTAGTTCCGCCGAGTGTGATGGCTCCTGGCACGAGGGTCCCATTCGGAGACAACAAACCCGCGGTGTAGAGCCATATCATGACCTCATTGCTGGGTTCGTTCGCTCCAGAGCCCGAGCCGTCTGGGTTGGGGATGGTATGGAGCAAAATGTCGTACGAAACGTCGAGAATCCCGACCGTGTTGACCGTGAAGTTCCAACCGCTTTCGATCGCGGACAAGGCTGAAAGCTGCAACGGAAGCCCCGTATTGCTGACCTTGGTACCTACGCCGAATTGCCATCCTAGAACCACGCTCGGGTAGGCCTTGACTGAATTGCCTCCGTCCGCCCAGGTCCAGCCAGTTCCCCACGAAAGCTCTTCTCCAGAAAGGCAATCAAGCCAAATGCATTGCTGACTAGTGTTATCGTTCGACGGTCGTCCCCAAACATTGTTGTTGAGCCAGTACTTACCCGTTCCCGATCTGATTGTTCCAGTGTCAAGACAAGTATTGGTCGAGCTTTTCAAGTCATCGGCGCACACGATCGAAGCATCGACGATCGAAGCATCCGGGTTCGAGCTACCGCTCGACGGTGAGCCACAATCACAAATGGTCCATCCCGTCCCGTCCCCGGTGCACATCTGGCCGCCTTTGCAAGCTGCGGGACCCCAGCACTCTTGGGTATCGAACGGCGTGCACAGAGCGCTAGTTCGGGGTGGATTACCACTGGAACTGCAAGCGAGTACAGTGAAGCCGACTGCGAACGTCACCAGGGCTTTGTTTCTTCCCATGTCATCAATGCCTTCTACCCGAGCGGCGAGCTCGCAAACTTTCTATTCAAAGTAAATGTCGTCAATCCAGAAATCACCGTTGACCGCGGCCGCCGTTGCACTTGATGGGCCGTTGACCTGAAAGTTGACGAATCCGGCGGTAGTCGCGTCAAATCGCCCACTTGGAGCAGCATAACCCCAGCCCTCTTGCTGCAAAGCCGAGAATTTGATCTCGAACTTTTGCCACGTCGTGGTCAGGTTCACATAAGCGCAGAAATCATCCCAACACTGGTCGGTCGCGGCATCGCTCTGTCCACACTTGCCGCCGAGCGGATCGGTATCGAGATCGGAAATGTGCATCTTGACTCGATTCGACACGGCAGACATGCCCCAAAACACAAGACCGGTGTACGCACTGATGTTGTAGAGCACAACCGGAATGTCGGGTTCTGTAACGCCCGCATCAAAGCGACGCGCATCGGGCGTATTTTGCGCGAGCCAAAAAGCGATTTCGCAATAGCCGTAAAGGTCCGCATCCACGCAAGTGACATGTGCAGCGCGTGTACTGGTAATTCCGCTCATCGTCTCGTGCGGCGAAGCCAATTCACTGTAGCTGAACGGATTGGGTGATATGCTGTCCGCGGCGTGGCCGCTACTGTCCTGGCCGAACCAGTAGCCCGGGAAGAGGTTCGCGCCTTGAATCTTTAGCTTGATTGGACCATTGGGCGCGGCTGTTCCTTCCATGTCGTCAATCAAAACGTAATTGGGCATCGTTGCATCTGCTTGGGGCTGTGTAGCGGCATCGTGAGAACCGCCGTCGGGTGCAGCAGTACCGCAGTCGCAGGTTGACCAAGTGCTGCCGGCATCACCGCACGCCTGAGCACCTTGACAAGCCCCGGGGCCTACGCACAATCGAGTACTGTGCGGAACGCAACTCGGATTCTGGGTCGATGACGGGGAATTATCCTTACTGCATTGGGTCAAACCAAGCAAAAAAACCCCACTCACTAATACGTATTGCGGTACGCGCATGTCACTCCTCCAAAGGCTTTGTACCGGATTCGCGGACGACAATCATCGCATCCTGTGAACCTCGCACGGTTTCTTTCAGTGCCGGGTGAGCAGCTACCCGCAGCGTCATTCATGCGTTCGTCGAAGCACGCTGCGCATTGGCCGACGGTGCCGATTGGCCCGTAATCCAAGACGCGTACAAAATCGACTGCGCCGGTCTACAACTGTAGAACGCCCGGTTCTTCGATTGTCGCGTGATGATTTCGCATGCCACGCGAAAGGTATTCTCGTGGGCTCACTCCGACCACACGCACGAAAACACGGTGAAGCTGAGAATAGCTTCCGAAGCCAGCGAGTAGCGCTCCTTCCAGAAAACTGCGTCGTTTACGCATGACGTGCGTGACGAAATGCGCGATGCGAATGCGGGCGCGTTGCTCCAGGAACGACAATCCAAGTTCCAGCTGAAAACGGCGAGACACATAACTTTCGCTGACATCAAGTGAGCGGCACAGCCCGGAGCGCTCAAGTGACGGATCGTCTAACAATAGACAGCATGCGAGTTCAATCAGGGAATTCGGCCGTCGATCATTGTAGTTCGCGCGAGTCGCGTTTCTGGCGTTCAATAGCGCGCGGCACATTAAGGTCCGCGTACCTACAAACAAAGGATCGTCAAACATCGCAGAATCGCAATCCTCAAGTAACTTGTCCTGATCCGACCGTTTCAATTCGACCACCGGTCGTCCCGCAATGAGCCAACCCAAGTCCTTTACCCAGCCAGAAAAGGTTTTAGAAGGTGCACCGATCGGCAATTCAGTCGAGCTTTTACCCGAACTCAAACTTGGGATGAGCTGGAGTTCGTTGGCCAAATCGGGTTCGATGTGAACAACACGGAAGTCGAGATCGTGCGACGCGCCAATCAGCGCGTGCTCGATGCCTGGCAACAGCCATACGAGCTGCCCAGCGTGCGCCATGTAAGTCTCGTTCCCAATGCGGATAAGTGCGCGGCCGCGTTTGATCAAAATGAATTCGATCTGTCCGTGAAAGTGGCACGGTTTCCGGTAAGGCGGAGAGAAGCGCCAAACGGCCCCGTGAACCGTTGCGGGTAGCAAAAGATGCTCCTGGAAGATTGCGGTCCCTGCGCCCACTGACATCCTTCCCGTCCCGGCGTTGAACGTGCGTTACGTATACTACGCTTCTCATCAGCGAATGGGACCGACGAAACATTATTCTTATCGGGACACGTGATTTTTGGCCGTTTTTATTTGTGAGCGGGAAACGACACCGGATCGGGACGAGCTGGTGGGTCTTACCGAGCTACGACGCTCGACATTCTGATTTTGCGGACGGGACAGTGAGTCGTTTCACCGACGCCGCAGATGTCCGAAAAGGACGACGGGGCTCGGAGAGCATGAAAAACCGGGGGCTACGCCGCTTCGCGTAGTGGCGCCGGCTCCACGTCGTTGGCTCGCATGCCCGGGTACCACTCGTGGAACCTCAATGGCCGAACTTGAGGCGGGGCTCCGCGGGGAGCTTACCGAATAGCGGTTGCCCCCGGTTTTTCATGCTCTCACGTAGTGGGAGAGCATGAAAAACCGGGGGTTACGCCGCTTTGCGTAGTAGCGCCGGCTCCACGTCGTTGGCTCGCATGCCCGGGTACCACTCGTGGAACCTCAATGGCCGAACTCGGGGCGGGGCTCCGCGGGGAGCTTACCGAATAGCGGTTGCCCCCGGTTTTTCATGCTCTCCAAGAGGATGGCCGAACTTGAGGCGAGGCTCCGTGAAGCGCTTGCCGAATAGCGGGTGCCCCCGGTTTTTCATGCTCTCGTAAGCGATCGTCGAAAACCGCGGGTTTGCGATCTTCATCTATTTGCCGCGCCACAGTCCACCGATTCGAACATCGTCACCCCGTTGCTACTTAACCAGTCTCGGGCGATGTCCACTCTTGCGTAGATATCAGTACCCCTGCAGCTGGCAGAACCGGCTGTTAGGATTCCTAGCACGACGGGATTTCCGTTAGTATCTTTACCAAGCAGAGGACCACCGGAATCCCCTCGGCAAGCCCCTCTACGACCATGGCTTTCCAAAATAATCGAATCGGATTGCACGAACGATATGGGCTCAACCATGAATTGCCGCCATTCTGGAACACGGGAGTTGCCCATTGAGTTCCCAAATCCCGCCCTCGTAGCAAGCATTCCTCGAACACTGCAATCCCCTGTTGACGGATCTCCAGCATTCGCCGCGATTGGGGAAACGGCATGCTCGTCAAGTCCCTCCACACCCAGCAGTGCGAGATCCAGGCGTAGCAACCTCGATATTGTTAGTGCACCAACGCGGACAGAAGCAAATGAATAATTGTCGCCGACACGTATCTCAACCGGCGTCAATGGATGCGGCACACAATGCGCAGCGGTGAGCACGCGTGTCGCGGATAAAGCAACGCCCGAACACAGGTGGTCAAACTGCGCTCCCGACACCACAGAAACCACGGCATTTTTCGCGCTATCCGATAGCCTCCAGTAATTGAATGATGGATTATCCCCGTTCATCAGGACTTCGTCCCAACGTTCCTGCGTAACAGTCGCGCGGTGAATTAGCGTGGTGTCTCGTGCATTCGAGCACGCTGCAATGTGCAAAAGGCAGCACAGAGAAACGAATACTGCGCGCAAAGCCACGACCAATTCGCCGGAATTGACCATGCGCAAGTCAAGCAATCGTGTCGTCGATGAACCAGCGTATCACTACCAGCTCATAAACGACAGCATCCAATCGTACCATTCAGGGGTAATTCGCCTCATTATATTGGGCCAACCAAAACTCGTATTAGAAGCATAGCAGTTCGCCGGGTTCGCAAAGCAATCATTTTGATTGCACAGGTAATCACCACCACCACCTATGTGTACACCCGCCACCCACAAACCATTACTGGCGTTATCGAATACGAGCATTCCGGAACCACTATGCCCCCTACTAGCGGCACAATTATGCGAAACGTTTCTGTTATCGCCGTTGCCATCCGGACTGAAAAAGTTGCCATACTGGCACCAGTATTGATCTCCGTAGAGAGTGCCCAATTGGCATGTGTCACTGGCACAGCCGCCTCCGCACCAGGTGGTGCCCGCCTCAACACCGTCACCGCAAAAATCACTCGAACCCGGATATCCTCTGTTTATTGAATAGCCCCCAATCGCTTGGCTATAGTTGTTGAGATCATTATCGGTGAAGTGAGTGAATGCCAGGTATCCTGGATCTTGAGACCCTGGGGGCAATACTTCTTCAATGGCAATGTCATTCGCGTTGCATTCGGGGGTACTTATCCCGATGCAGTTGGTAACGTAATACGCGTACATCTCCCACGTGCCACCAGTCCAGGTCCCCCAGGGCTCAGTATTACAGCCTGAGATGAATTGACCCGAAGGATCCTGGCAGCTGTCCGCGCGGGGAAAGAAGTTGGGCCACTGATACTCCCAGTGACCGCTCTAGTCCACGTTCCAAAAGCAATGCGCGGCCGTAACAATGTAGTGATGCCCAGTCGGAGCTCCTATCAATGTGCCAGTGCATATTGCCGCTTGTGTCTGGCCATTGGTACCCATGAGAAGGCCGATTTGAGGGTTGTCGGAGGGCGTGTACCCTTCGAAGGCTCCGAAGGCAACACGGGTATCCGCTCCATCGGCCCAGTCCTTTTGAATAATAGGGTCAGATGGCATTTTAACCCCCGGGCTGCCCTTTGCATATCCGAGTTGTGTCAGATAGTCTGCAAGTTTGCTCAAAGCGGTCGGGGCCATTTCAACCTCGTAGTATCGAACGTGCTCGACATCTGCGATGATGACGGTGTGAGGGTCGGGAAGTGCTGTCCCTGTCGCACCATCAGCCAGGCGTTGGTTGAGATTGCCGGAATTCACGTTCCCGCTAAACTACATCGCGCCGCGATCATACCAATTACCTGGGGATATCCCCAACTGATACCCAGCCCAATTCGAGGAAATCCTCGGCGCCATTGGCACACGGGGTCCTAGAACAGATGTGTTTGCAACCGTAACCTCCGACTGCACGGAGCCCACCTGTTCCTTATGCCATTCTTACCTTGATTGGAACTGCACGCCACGACACAAGAAACGCAGCAAATCATCGTACCAATGTGAGTACTGCTAGTAATTTGGAACTTACCTCGCTCGAAAATGAACATTTAACACTCCCTCGTTGCTGATTAACAGAGCCAACATACATGTAAACTTACCACGTGATTTTGCCAATGGAAAAGTGAGAGACCCGGTTTCAAGCAGTGACGCGACGATCTGGACTTTAGCAGGAATTGCATCGCGCACAAAATGCCTTCTGAATTCGCAAACTTCCGCACGCCCGATGTTCCCAAAATGTTAGCCCTACCATGCGCGGTATTGGTCTGCGATGGAATGTCACGTGCTTCGTTGGGCTGGCGCGCTGCTTGTGCCCACCGACGCGCTTTCCTGACCAATTCAAGCCGCTGGAGATCCGTCGACATCGAATGAACTGACTTTCATCTGCGGTTCATGTGGAGTTGGTCACTGAAGCGTCCAACGAAGTTGTCGAGAGTAAGTGGTATCCTAACTCTCATGCGAACAAGGTTGCATTGCTTGCAGAAACTCGCGTTTGTTTTTGCGTATTTTTGGACCCTCAGCGCATGCGGAGGCAAAACCGGTTCTGGTGAATCAGGAAGTGCCTTTTCTGCTGGCGGGGCTCTCGGAGCCGGTGCTGGTCATGCAAGCGGGGGGCTGGTAAGCGGGGCCACAGCCGTTGGCGGAACAACTAACACTCTCACCGCAACGGCGATTGCCACTGGCAGGAGTGACGCCTGTGCCGTCCTGAATGATGGCACGATGCGGTGCTGGGGGGTGACTGTTCTGGATAATGGCAACACAACAAATAGTGGCTCCGTACTGGTGCAGGTCCCCGGAATCACGAATGCCATCGCGGTTGTAGATCGTGAATACCATGCTTGTGCGCTACTTGCAGACCGGACGGTTCAATGTTGGGGTTCCGATGTAAAGGATGGGCTTGAATACTACGATGCCGACGCAGGTATATACATAAACGTGCCGACATTCCAAAGTTCCGTTCCGGTTGTGGTTTCAGGCATTACGGACGCCATTGCGTTAGCAGCCGGCTACAGCAACACTTGTGCGGTGCTCGGAGATGGCACCGTGCAATGTTGGGGCGCAATCTATTGGGGCACCGGTCCGGCCCCCGACTACAGTTTTACACCTGTTGTCGTGTCGGGCATCACCAACGCGGTGGCTGTGGCGGCCGGGGGCGGCCACATTTGCGTATTGCTTGGCGACAGCACCGTTCAGTGCTGGGGCCAAAACACCAATGGGGAGCTTGGCAACGGGACAACCACCGATAGCGACGCACCTGTTCGAGTCGTGGGAATTACACAGGCTGTGGCTCTGGCCGCTGGCCAAGACCATACTTGTGCGGTGCTAAAGGACGGCACGGCGCAATGTTGGGGTTCGAATTATACTGGGCAGCTAGGCAACGGATCACCCACTGGGTGGGTGGGCAGCGGACCCGCGTATAGCAACATTCCCGTGGTGGTGTCAGGCGTAACGAATGCGATTTCCAGTAGTGGCGGGGAGCACCACAATTGCGCAGTACTAAAGGACGGCACAGTGCGGTGTTGGGGCCTGAACGTGGATGGGGACCTGGGCAACGGAACAACTGCAGACAGTAACGTTCCTGTTACGGTGTCGGGCATTACGAACGCCAATACAGTTGCCGCAGGAACAGAGTTCACTTGTGCACTTCTCTCGCGCGGCGAAGTTCAGTGTTGGGGAGATGACAGTGCTGGCCAGCTCGGATACAGCGATCCGCCAACAACGATATGCAGTAGTGGGTCAGGCCTACCTTGCGGTTTGATGCCCGGGATGGTAAGTGGATTTTAATGTGAACACACAGAGACTCAACGAACCGCGGGGCGTGCGCAGCCTTCTCCGACTCCCCACTAACCGGTGGCCTCGGTGCCCAGACTCGTTTCTGGTTGGCTCGATCCTATTGTTGTCGGAGGCCTGCGGAGGTCGCTCGAGTCTCGACACGCTTACCGCGAGCGTTGGTGGCGTGATATCCTTCGGTGGCGTAACGGAAGTCGGTGGCACGCTTTGGACAGGTGGAACAAAAGCTACAGGCGGTTCGACAAATTTTGCCAGAACCTTCACGGGCGGCACCCCGAGCACCGGTGGTAGCGCGGGCTTGGGTGGAACTGAGGTGACGGGTGGTACGACCGCAACGGGAGGTGTCCATTCCACGGGTGGCACACCGAGCACAGGTGGTAGCGCGAGTTTGGGTGGAACTGAGGTGACGGGTGGTGCCCAATCCACGGGTGGCTCCACGAACGCGAAACTAGTCGCGACAGCAATCACCGGCTGGTATCACACGTGCGCTGTCCTGAACGGCGGCACCATTCAGTGCTGGGGTAACAACGGATTCGGCCAGCTCGGCAACGGCTCCACGACAAACAGTTCCGTGCCCGTCACGGTCTCGGGCATCACCGACGCCGTCACTGTTGCCTCTGGCTACGCCACACACCTGCGCGCTACTGAATGGCGGCACCGTTCAGTGCTGGGGATACAACGGCTCCGGCTGAGCTCGGCAATGGCACCACGACGAACAGTTCTGTGCCTGTCACGGTCTCCGGTATCACCAACGCCATCGCTGTTGCCGAGCGCACCTGCGCGCTGCTGAGCGGCGGCTCAGTTCAGTGCTGGGGCAACAACAGCTCCGGCGAGCTCGGCAATGGCACCACGACGAACAGCTCCGTGCCCGTCACGGTCTCCGGCATCACCAACGCCTCGCTGCCGCCGGCAATGGCACACCTGCGCGGTGCTGAGCGGCGGCACAGTTCAGTGCTGGGGATGCAACCTGTACGGCCAGCTCGGCAATGGTACCACGACGAACAGTTCCGTGCCCGTCACGGTCTCTGGCATCACGAACGCCGTCGCTGTTGCCGCCGGCAGTAACACACCTGCGCGGTGCTGAGCGGCGGCTCGGTTCAGTGCTGGGGAAACAACGCAGCTACGGCAGCTCGGCAACGGCTCCACGACGAACAGTTCCTGTGCCCGTCGCGGTCTCTGGCATCACCAACGCGGTCGCTGTTGCCGCCGGCAGCGACCACACCTGCGCGATGCTGAGCGGCGGCTCGGTTCAGTGCTGGGGAAACAACCAGTACGGCCAGCTCGGCAACGGCACCACGCGCTCGCCAGCTCGTTCCCGTCACGGTCTCCGGCATCACCAACGGCATCGCTCGTGGCTGCCGGCGCCGTACACACCTGCGCGGTGCTGAGCGGGGGCTCGGTTCAGTGCTGGGGAAACAACCAGTACGGCGAGCTCGGCAACGGCACCACGACGGGCAGTTCCGTTCCCGGCACGGTGAATGGGTTCTGAGCTTTCAGGAGAGCATGAAAAACCGGGGCAACCGGGGCCCCGAGTAGCATTGGAACTGCATAGTTGGTGCATGACTCGGATTCCGGCTATTCGGATCCCCTTTCCAGTTTCAGGTTCAGTCGACTCGGTAGCTTTCAGGCATTCCCAGTGCGGCCATCCTGTTCTCGGCCATGCTACGACGGCTGTATCCTGACCGAGTGTGCCACTGTCTCTTGCCCAACTGACTCGTGATCGAATATTTCGATTCCGTTCCCGGGTCGTCGGCGTTGCTGGTCTCACCCGGGCGTTCTTCTTCGGCGGGATGAGTACCCTCGGCGAACGATTGTCGGTGTGGTTCTCGACCGCCTTGTAGACGGCTTCACTGTCATACGCGCCGTCGGCGCAGACCGAGCCCAGCGGCCTCTTGATCTGCTTGACCAGCGCAGGTACGCGAGACGCGTCAGGCGCGTTCTTGCTGGTGAGATCAGTCGCTATCACCTTGCCGCTGAGGGCGTTGACCGCAATGTGCAGCTTACGCCAATCCCTATCTTTTGGAGAGCATGAAAAACCGGGGGCACCCGCTATTCGGCAAGCTCCCCGCCGGGCCTCGCCTTAAGTTCGGCCATTGAGGTTCCACGAGTGGTACCCGGGCATGCGAGCCAACGACGTGGAGCCGGCGCTACTACGCGAAGCGGCGTAACCCCCGGTTTTTCATGCTCTCCTATAAGAGTCTAGCCGCGTCCAGGAGAGTTGCCATTGCCCTCATCACAGTCTGAAGCAGGAGCGTCGTAGTCTTGCGCTAGCCCAAGTTGTCAGCTTCTGGTTTGGTGAAGATTGTTCGAAAAGTATACTACTGAGACAGGGTGGCTGCTAAATCCTTACAAAAATCTGGGGATTCGAGTCTCGATTGCACGTTACTCAGAACCCTCAATGACTGTAACGGGCACGGAGCTGTTCACCGTAGTGCCGTTGCCGAGCTCGCCATAGCTGTTGTCGCCCCAGCACTGAACCGTGCCGCCGCTCAGCAACGCGCAGGTGTAACCATCACCAGCGGTAACAGTGATGGCGTTAGTGATGCCGGAAACCGGAATAGGCATGGAGCTGTTCGTAGTGGAACCGTTGCCGAGCTCGCCGGTGGAATTGTCGCCCCAGCACTGAACCGTGCCGTCATTGAGCACCGCGCAGGTATTGCCTGCTCCGGCGGCAACAGCAATTGCGGTAGCGTTGGTGATGCCGGAAACCGTGACGGGGGTGGAACTGGTAACACCCCAGCACTGCACTGTGCCGTCATTGAGCACCGCGCAGGTGTCGGCTGCTCCCAAGGCAACGGCAATTGCGGTAGCGTTGATGATATCGGAAACCGTGACAGGCACAGAGCTGTCCATCGTGGTGCCGTTGCCGAGCTCGCCGGTGGAATTATCGCCCCAGCACTGAACCGTACCGCCGCTGAGCAACGCGCAGGTGTGTTCCAAGCCAAGGGCAACAGTGACCGCGTTGCTGATGCCCGTAACCGGGGCCGAACCCGAAAACGGTTCGTACGCCATCTGGTATGTTATCCCGTTGCCGAGCTGGCCGTAGCTGGTGTTTTCCCAGCACTGAACCGTGCCACCGCTCAGCAACGCGCAAGCGTTGCTTGCGCCTGCGGCAATCGCGGTGGCGTTGCTGATGCCCGTGACCGGGGCCGGTGGGCTTGGGGCCGTGGGGTATATTCGGGGCTCTCCCAAGTAACCCCAACACTGAACCGACCCGTCGCTGAGCAACGCGCAGGTTTGGTCCAGGCCGACGGTAACAGTGACGGCGTTGCTGATGCCCGTTACCGTGACAGGCGCGGAGCTGGTTGTCTCGGTAGTGACGCCAAGCTGGCCGTTCTCGGTGTTCCCCCAGCACTGGATCGTGCCGCCGCTGAGCAACGCGCAGGTGTTTTGGTACCCAGCTGCAATCATTTTCGCGACAAGCTTTTTGATTGGTGTCGTTCCCGCGGTGACAGATGTACCCCCAGTGCCTGCTGACGCTCCCGCACCAACACTTCCTCCACTCGTTTCGAGCTCGGAACTCGCGGTGTTCCCTCCGCATGCCGTGAGCCAAGGAGCCAGCCATACAATCCAGCGCATTCTGAATTGTACACCGAAAGAAACTCGAAGTCACGCGACAGTAAACACCGGGCAATCGTACGGAAGAATTGCTAATGAAAGAACCGTGTTGATGGCGCGGGCTCATTAAGGATTACAACAAAGAAGCGCATAGGGAGCTCCGTTCGGTACGCTGCTTACACCAGCGACGTATTGTCCGCTCAGGCATTGCCCCTTGTAGTAATACGGATCCCAATCGGGACTGTTGACACCATACGCGCTTGAGTTTTGGCCTTCGAATACCTGAGTTGTACAGGCAGTATGCCCCATACTTCCCGGACAACAGAGGAGGCTATAAATACCAGCATTCCCCTGAGAAACACCTAACACGAAATCGCTGCAGTTACATTCACCCATGGCATTGGCACCAGCCCAATTGCCATTTGAGTTGCACTTCTGGTTACTATTGGGATTGAACAGTACCTGGTAGCAATTTGCACCAGTGGTAGCCACCAACGGGGAATAATTACAGAGGACAGCATGCGCTTGGGACTGACCACTCGTATACGCAGAAAGGCCAGTCAGCGGCGAAGCTTGATTTGACGCGTAGCCGCATTCACCTTTGTCGTACCCATACGCCCAATCGTATCCATAGGGCTGGGAAAAACTTGCATCGGGGTTCCATTGGTTATAGCCGAAATTCTGGCCCCAGAAGACCCTGGGCACGTTGCCGAAAAAGAAGGCATTATTCCAAAGGTTCGGAAACGGATTGTTCGTTGAATGATCGTATACGCCTCGTGCTAAGTAATTGTCAGCCGCAGTGTCCATCGGGGAAAAACTGAATGAGCAGCCTTGGTTTAGTACGCACACCGCAAAGTCATGGAGGTACGCGGATTGTGGATATCCAGCCGACGCCGAAGCCCCGCTGCCCATCGGGATGACCCACTGAGCCGTGTGGTCTGCGACTTCTCCACCCGCTCGAAACTGCTGGGCTGTGTTTATCATCGACCCGTTGAAAAAATTGGTGGGGTAGCCCGTAGCGGTGGACTGATAATACCCGAGCCAGTTGTCATAGTTCTGAGAGTAGAGATACCAAGTCCCGCCGGAGTTTTCCACAGCAACGTCGAGTTCGTATTGCTCCCAACCCGCGCCGGGGGGATTATTTGGTAAAAACAAGCCATCCGTCAGCCAGGGGTTTCCGAATTGAATAAAAGCCGCTGAACCATCAAATAGAGGGTTATTCCCTTCGTAAGTGTGGCAGTACCCGTCGTTCGTAGCGACGATGAAGAAATACGGGGATAACCTACCCGGAACCATCCACCACCCCATTTCGATCGTCTGCAAGCAGTCTCTCGCCCCACACAGTGGCCCTCCAGGATCGGTACAGTAGCCTTCCGTGCAGTCGCAGATGCCCTGCGAATTGGGTATATTGTAGCCCGTGCCCGATGCCATCCAAATCTGCGAGATGCTATGGTCAGACCAAATTTCGGTTGATCTATTAGTTGGGACAATCGGATCACTAATCGACAACCAACTTTGCCCGTAGTAGATTGGTGCGCTTGAGCTACTGTATTGCACGCGGTCGTGTGCATAACCGGGAGTATTTTCGGTGTCATCTGGTAGAGCGCCGTGTCGTATTCGGTTGTGCACATACGTATCAAGGCCGCCCGCGGCTAGAATCTCAGCGACCGTCACACGAACCATCGGTGTACTATTGCCCGCACACGCCCGCGGTACGCCATTCTTGTCGGGCGCACCGTTGAATGCCCAGTCTGGAATAGCAGCTGAGCCCTTCACTATGCCCTTTGGAAGCGGCGGAGGACTAGGAATTTGCGTGATCGGCGTGCCGGCTGCAGCCATCGCCCTCACAGCAGGTTGCGCAAACCAGTCGATGCAGTCGATGGTTTGTCCCAACTTCGTCTCGAATGTCCGCCATACGTCTTTGGCCGTGTATCTCGAATCCAGATATGCCTGAATGCGCGCCAGCTCGGTAGCGCTTACCCCGGCGTCTGTACTCGTGCTCACACCAGCATCCGTGACGCTAGTTACACTCACGTCAGCTGTTGTAACGGCCTGCTGCGACCGCACGGGGCTCTCTTGCGTCGGCATGCCCTCATTGGAAGAACACCCGAGCGATACCAGCGTCAGAATCGGAATGAGCACCCCTGTCGATACGGACTTAGTCATGCGAACCTCCGCGCCAGATTTGTTGAACGAGTATGCGCCCGAGGGGTGAAAGTCAAGCGGGACAGTTTCTTGCCTTTCACGGTGACCGAATTCTGAGCAGCAACTGCATGAAATTGCACCGCTATCGATCCGAGATGCGGGACAGAGCGGCACTTTGTGCAATGAGCAAACGTAATCGTCATAAAGGAAACGCGGCGTGGTTGCGTCGTTATGACTCAGTAGAGATAGCACCGACGTCGGTCAAACACGCTGAGCGAGCTTCGGTCCGCATCACCCACGCTAGACATGATGTCCGAAAAGTATACTACTGAGCCAGGGGGGCTTCATAAGTGCCCATTTTTATGCGGTCTTTTGCAAGAGTGAACATGAGCGACCTTGTGCGAACTAGGCCTTGGTCACGCGCTCCATCGCTGTCTTGCGCACGCTGCCGTTCTTGTCGTTCTTGGCGATATCGGCGAGCACGTTCTGGTCAGTCAAGCACCTCACCGCTATCACGCGCCCGCTGGGGTCCAAGGTGTTCTTGGCGAAGTCGGCGAGCACGCTCTGGTCGGTCACGCCCTCCATCGCCATCACGCGCACGAGACCGTCCTTGTCGTTCTTAGCGATGTTAGCGAGTACGCTCTGGTCGGTCACGCGCCTCACCGCCGTCCCGCGCACCCTGGAGTCCAAGCTGTTCTTGGCGATGTCAGCGAGCACGCCTTGGTCCGTCACGCGCTTCACCGCTGCCAGGCGCACCTTGAAGTCCTTGTCGTTCTTAGCGATGAAGTCCTTGTCGTTCTTGGCGATGTCGGCGAGCACGCCTTGGTCCGTCACGCGCTTCAGCGCTGCCTCGCGCATGAAGGGGTTCTCGTCATTCTTAGCGATGTCGATCAGCATGTCCTGGTCGGTCACGCTTTCCGTCTTCTGGTTGGCCAGGCCCCTCCCCGCTGCTTCGCGCACCAGCAAGTTCTTGTCGTTTTTGGCGATGTCAGCGATCACACCCTGGTCCGTCACGCGCTTCACCGCTGCTTCGCGCACCTTCCAGTCCTTGTCGTTTTTGCTGATGTCGGCGAGCACAGCTTGTTCCGTCAGTACCTTTACGGCCTCCAGACGAACGTCAGGGTTCGAATGCTTCCAATTCGGCCTAAACCAGTCTGCGATGCTCATGCGACAATCCTTCACTTCTCTGTCCAGCTGAATAGCTGTTCTGTAGCCATGTCTGAAAAGTATACTACTGAGACAGACCAGCTGCGTGTTTTTTCGCCCTGTTTTTCCCGATCCGTTCGAAGCCGTTTTATAGGGACCATTTTGAGACAGCACTCGGGCGACAGTCGCACGTGGAATTTTGAGCGCCGTGGCGATTTCGCGCAGCGTCTTTCCCTTGGCGCGCAAGTTCGTGAGCTTCACTCGAATTACAACGTCCGCACAAAAAAGAACAACGTAAGCCCGATTGAAGCTTAGCCGGAGATTTTACGCGGATGTATGGCGGGCCTCGGGCACCAGAACGTGGCCGACCAGGACTAGGTACCAGGCTCCGACATGGAATCGAGCAAACTGGCAGTGGTTGCGTCTTTGTCATCTTGGTTAAATTCCAACAAAGGTACGTAAAGTCCCACAGAAATGGCTTTACCCGTGCGGTCTCGGTCGGCAACCCGCGCGAATTCCTCCAGGCGGAGAAGGAAGATCAGGAGATGGCCGAGGCCTGCAAACGGCTCATCAAGAATTGCATCATCTGCTGGAATTACCTGTACCTGTCGCAGAAGTTCGCCGAAATCGATGATCTGGTCAAGCGCGAGGACTTAAAGGCGGTAGCCCATGGGTTGACGGCCGCCTGGGAGCACCCGCGACTTTTCGCAGCCAGGGAGGCGGAGGCCCAGCACGTCAACTTTTTGGGAGAATACGATCTGTCAGAGGAAAACTTCAAAGACTCGGTCGGAATCAAGCCCCCAAAACTGACCAACTAACCAGGCAGTCGCCGTGGGAGCTGCAGAATTGAACGAAAGCCTTTTCCCACCGGCAATTGCCC
>CAWIGY010000059.1:0-16742 GCA_963835565.1 uncultured delta proteobacterium | reverse complement strand
CACGTCCTCCAACTTTCCCTCGCGCACGGCCCGATTGAGCGATGATCGAGCCAACCGCAGCAGCGTGTGCCGATCCTCCAAAGAATAAGCCGATTCGGGCGGAGGCGATGTGGAGCTCTGGGGATTTACCGTTATCTCGGAATGCGGAACCGGTCGATCCTGTGAGGACTGGGTCGCCACAATCGGAGGCGACTGGCTCTGTGACTTCCCCGTGACATCGGAGGTTGGGCGGGCGCACGCGTGACAGCCAAAGAGATTTGCCATTAAGCCAAGCAGCGCCAAAATACCGAGGTTATGCGGCGAGATTAGGGGCGCGTGTAATTGCCGCCGTGCAATTGTTGATTGGGACATCGAAGTTATCCTTGCCCGTCAAGAAACGCAATCGCGGCGTAGCCAACCACGCGCGAGCGATCGCCCGCGGTATCCCCGCTATTTCGATAGTCAAGGAGCTGGGTTTTCCAATTGCGCAGTCGTGCCAAGTGTACCAGCGCCAAAATCGGGCTTTTGCCGCAAGCTTCTCCCTTTGCGAGCGCATTGACATCAAGGCGAACAATAGCGTCAACCGTAGCCCGATCGAGCGCTACCGCTTGGTCATACGGGTAATAGTGACTCAGATCACTACTGGCAATAAAGAATGTATCCGGCTGTACCAGCGGATTGAGCTGGTGTGCGACGAGCTGCTCATCGACATTGCCGAAGACCAGCGGCACGAGCTCAAAGTGACCGAGCACGCGCTGCAAGAATGGTAACTGCACTTCCAAGGCATGCTCGCGCGCGTGCGGTGCCGAATCCAGGACGAAGGGTTCTTGACCCACCAATGCCCGAGCCTTCGCCGACATGGGCACATTCCCGAGCGGCGTTGCCAAAGCGTCTACGTCCGGCACTGCCACGCCATTGAACGGCACATGGTGACTCGGCGCCATTATCACCACTCGCTCGAACTTTAATCCCATCAATTGCTTGTAGCCACTCGCGGCCACAGGACCCGAATAGCGATAACCGGCATGCGGGCAGACTAACGCTCGCAGCCCACGAAGAGGCCGTGCGGAGGCCTGCGCCAATAACCCATCGACAAGCGAAGCCAGTTCCGCCGGATCATCGGGATAGAACGCGCCGGCCACCGCAGGCTTGCGCACGCGCTCGGCAGCAATTGAAGGTCCCGAGGGTGACCCCGGTTCGGGCTTGGCCTCACGTTCACGAACCGTAGCCGTTGGTGCGTCGCGCGCGGGTTCTGGCGCGGGCTTAGGTCGAGTGCAGCCGCACAGCGCGGCAAAACCGACGGCCGTGATTATCGACGTTAAGGTGCAGACCTCATTCATTTCATGTCATCTTTTCAGAATGCAGTTGTCTGGGCCGGGGCCCGGACACCGGCTGGGAGGATTCCCATTAACTTTTTCGCGCGCGCCACGATTGCGAGTGAGGCCTCCATCCGAGCAATGGCCTCGAGTTTAGTCCAGTTCGAACCGCCCGGGTACAGTCAATACTATTGGCCGCAAATTGCCGTGATTTCTGGGGCATCACGGCACGGAACCGAACTTTGCCCTTGACCATTTACGCCATTTGAGACGCGCTCTACGGGCAACGAATGGTCACAGTGCAAGATCCGGACGTGTACGTGGCTAGATCAGTGAAGGCCTGCGAGGCGAAATTCGCAATGCAAGACACCGCACAGTTCGTCGATTGACCTGCGTCCGTCGCTTGGCCCGCGCAGGTTTGGCCGCAATAGGCTTTCTCCAGTGTGCAGTCGTTGGGCGTATTGGACGTGCAGCCCGCAACCGACTCCGGGGATCCAACGAGTCTGCCAGAGCACAGACGCATTGATGCCCGTTGGCAGACGCACCGCCAGTCGGGGCACCGCCCGTGTTTGGCGGCGAACCTCCCGTTTCCTCCGCACCTCCGGTAGCGGGCATGCCGCCCGTTAGTGACGCCTTACCTCCGGTAGCGGGCATGCCGCCCGTAAACGCCGCCTTACTACCGCCCGTTGGCGGATTGCCACCGGTTGCGGGCATGCCGCCGGTACCCGTAGCTATCGACGACCCGCCTATTCCAATTGGCGTTCTCCCACCAGTCGCGGGCATGCCACCCGTTGGCGGCTTACCGCCGGTTGGGGACATAGAATTGCCGCCGGTACCCACACCGCCGCCACCAACAACGCCACCCGCGCCGCCCGTTGGCAAACCAGCCGAGCCGCCTATTGAGTTATTGGTGCCGGTGTCGCTGTTGCCACCACAATTGGGCAAACTGAAAAGTGCAACTGCCAGCAAGCCCAATGTCCCCAATCTCAATTTAGTCATGGTTGCCTCCTAAGGTCCAAGTTAGGCTTGCAGCTTAGCACTCACGAATTGCTCACGTCCAGCAAACAATTGGTGCCCGTGGAGCCAGGGCAAACCTCCGTCAAATGGCTCTGCTGGCGTGCAACACACAAGGCCATTGTGTTTACGTCAGGCCAACGGCGTGACGCCGTCGAGTGTTGCGTGTTCACGTGACAATGACATGGGATTTTCCCTTGGACCCTACGGCCGGTCCCGCGCGCTGGATCCGTGCTAAAAGCGCGGTCTCATGCGTGTTTCCCTGCGCTGGTTGCGCGAGCTGCTTACTGAAATCCCCAACAATGCCAAAGTCGTCAGTGAAACACTCACGTCGATTGGGCTCGCTGTTGATGCGGTTCATGATCTGAGTGAAAGCCTGAGGCCGATCCAGGTTGTCGAAGTACGATCGATTGCGCGGCATCCCAGGCGCGATCAGCTGCGGCTGGTCAACGTCGATCGCGGTGCAGGCCATCTTCAGCAAGTGGTCTGCGGCGCGTCGAATGTCCCCGACCCGGGCGGTCTCGTCTTACTGGCGCCACTTGGAACTAAATTACCCGGCATGGACGGGCCGCTTATGCCGCGTGACATTGGTGGCGTCACAAGTGAGGGAATGCTTTGCAGCGAGACAGAACTGGGCGTTGCAGAAAAGTCCGAAGGCCTCTTGCGTATGCCACCGGCCACCTGCGCGCCTGGGACGCCGGCGATTGACGCGCTGCCGGAGCTGGACGACGTCATCTTCGAGCTCGACATCACGCCGAATCGTCCAGACGCACTTTCACATATTGGAATAGCGCGCGACTTGGCTGCCGCTCTCCGTATACCGTTCACACTTCCGACTGCCGATGCTGTCGTGGGCGGCACGGAAAAGTGCCTGAGCGACTCGATCGCCATCGACAACCAAGACGGCGAACGCTGTCCCATCGTACGGCGCGGCCGCGGCCGTCGACGTCCAGATCGGGCCTTCGCCGAGTTTCATGCGTTGGCGACTGCAGCGCCTAGGCATTCGTCCCCATATCCAATGTAGTAGATGTCACGAATTGGATGCTGTTGCTCTTTGGACAGCCGATGCACGCTTTCGATTGGGACCGCCTGCGCGGGCAATCGCATTGTCATACGCCGGGCACGAGAGGGAGAGTTATTCTCTACGCTGGATGGAGTGGAGCGCAGGCTCACAACCGATGATCTCATGATTACCGATGGCGAGCGGTCCGACGGCATTGGCGGGCGTCATGGGAGGCCTCCACAGCGAAATCTCCGAGAGAACCACGCGGCGTTCTGCTGGAGTGTGCCTATTTCGCACCGCAAGGAATTCGGCGCACAGCGCGACGCCACGGACTACACACGGAATCCAGTCATCGCTTCGAGCGCGGCGTCGATTGGGGACAAATTGAAGTGGCGCTCGAGCATGCGCTAGGTTGGCTTTCACGCATCGCGAAGGCCAAGCGCGTACCCGGTCTTAAGTTCTCCAACGGAAAAGCGCTCTGCGTCCTAACGCAACGCTGCGCTTCGCGCGTCTCGATGCGCTACTTGGAATCTCTATTCCACCGTCCGAAGCAGTCGCCATTCTCGAGCGGCTTGGATTTACAGTGGTCAGCAGGCAAGCAGCCAGTGTCACGGTCGAAGTGCCGTCGCATCGACCGGACGTCACGCGTGAAGTCGATCTCATTGAAGAGGTAGCGCGCATGGTTGGACTGGACAAAATTCCGACCAGGATCCCAAAAAGGGTGTCACAGTTGAAGCGCAACACCGGTCAGATCGAGCAAGAGCTCACGAATATATCTGTCGCATTGGGTCTTAGTGAAGCGTTGCTATTTGGATTTACGTCGGAACGCGCGCTTTCTCAGGTGAAAGCTCCGTTGGCCGTCGTGCAACTGGAGAACCCGCTGACGGATGAGCGAGATGTGATGCGAACCAGCCTGGTGCCTGGGTTGCTGGAAGCGCTTGGGCGCGCCCGACGCCATGGCGAGTCCAGTGTTCGCCTGTTCGCCATCGGTAGCATTTTCTAGCGTCGGATACGCCTCAGTCCAAGATTGCCGAAACAGCGCGGCCCCGCGGCGCCGAAGACACCGCCGAGCTGCCCGTGGAGGTTCCGCGCTATGCCGCCGTTTTGGCCGGCCCGCGCTCTGCTTGGTTGAAGAAACCTGAACCCATAGACGTTTTTGACGCAAAGGGGATAGCCGTTGAACTGGTTGAGCGGTTCTTGCGACGCACCGTCACGATTGTCCAAGTGCCGAATCAGCCCCATACGCAGCACTTGCATCCCCGCGGCGCGGCGGATCTGCTCGTTGACGGTCAGCGTGTCGGATGGTTCGGACCGCTCCACCCGGATGTCGTACAGGCTTTCGATCTGGGTGACGACGCCCAACTCATCGAGCTTGACCTGACACAACTCGAAAACGTAGCTAGGCAACAGCCAAAATATCAACCCATGATCCGGGTCCCCGGTATCATCCGTGATGTGTCCTTCGAGGTTCCAAGAACTTTACCGGCGGGCGATATTGTACGGGTTATGGCTGCAGCAGCGGGTGATTTATGCGAATCCGTCGAGCCTTTCGATTTATTCGAAGGGGAGGGTGTGTCACGCGATTGCCGCGCGATAGCGTTTCGATTGATGTATCGCGATCCCAAAGCAAGGTCTCAACCCGAAGCAGCTCGAACATTGACCGACGCGGAAGTCGATGAGCGCCAACTGAAAGTTGTGGATGCCATACAAAAGCAATGGGGCATGGCACTTCGAGGCTAACATGCAAAAGAGAATACTAGATAGGTTCGGCGCCTCTTTGTGCCACCACAATTCCTATGTCCTGGCGATGTTGTTTGCGCTATCAGTAGGAGTTTCGTCAACGATGCCGGCCAAAGCAGCACCGGGGTCACTGCCCGCCTCAGCGAGCGGTTCCGGGTCGAGTGGCATGAATACGCCTAATGCAGAAGCCGCCGCGTCTGAATCATCGAATAAATCGGCTGAATCGACCGCCCCTGATCGCCGCAAGTCCGAGATGAGTCCAACAAGTGAACCCGTGCAAGCACCTACCATTCCAACCAGGCCGGCTCCACCACCGCCGCGTCCAGACGAGCAAGAGCCGCGACCCTACGTGGCACCCGTCGTACCTCTGACCAAGGAGCATCACCTGACTCTATTTATAGTTGCCGGTCCTTGGTGGCACGGCCTAAATGGCAACGGGGTTTCGACTCGCGTGGGCCCCACGTGGGGTGTCAGCGGGCGCGTCGAACCGTATCGCTGGATGGGCGTGCGCATTACCGTTCTGCGCGGCAATCAGCCGGTAACTCCGGACTATGGAGCATGGAGCTTACCCAATACGCAAATCCAACAACCTGATTTTCAGATCATCTACTGGTCAATTCGCATGGAGTTGACCTGGCACGTCAACCGAGCCTTGTCGCTCTGGGCGGGGCCGGGTCTCGGCTGGGCACGCGCTATCGTTCCTGAACCCACGATTGGCACGTTAGGCTGGCGAAGCACCGATCGTGCTTGCGTTTACGTTGAGGGACAATGGGCCATTGGCGCGCAATACGAAGTATTACGCGATTGGTTAGTTCTCGGAATCGATCTTTCGGCAAGCGCGCTCGGCTACCAGCAGGGGTCGGCGCATGATGTCATGCAGGCCTTTACTCCCGACGGACACATGACGCATGTCGGTGGGTACCCGGACTTTTCCCACAAGCTTCAGGCGCTGTTTGGCATTGGAGTTATCTTGTGACGTCCCGCACCGATAAATCGAGTGGCACTGCTCGGCCTTGTGTGTCTGCCGATGCTATTGGGTGCAGCCTGCGAGCGCAAAGCGCCAAGTCCGGAAGAATGCCTGGACTTTGCAATGCGTGGACTGCGCATCAATGACGAGCGATTGCTTGCGGTACCAGCCGTCAAAGACAAGGTTGACGAAGTGGTCATCAAATGCCTAACGACACCGTACGATAAGGAATTGATCGGCTGCGTAAAATTGCGCTCAACAACTCGTTCCTGCCTGCTCGAGTTTGACGCGAGAGAGCGACGTCGCGAGCATCCGATCGATCACTAAATCGGCGAGCGCAGTGCTCCTCGCCGATTCCGCGGGCAGCGGGCCTCATCTATCGCACAGCGCTTGCACGCCTACCCGTTTGAGCGCACCAGCGCAACCAATGGTCGATGATAACGAGCGCCACCATGGCTTCTGCCATGGGGACAAAGCGAGGCAAAAGGCAAGGATCGTGGCGCCCGAGCGTGCGAATTTCCGTACTTTCGCCCTTGCGGTTCACAGTGGACTGCGGCCTAGGCAAGCTGCTCGTCGGTTTGACCGCGGCCCGCAAAATGATGGGCATGCCCGACGATATGCCACCGAGGATTCCTCCATGCCGATTGGTCTGCGTTTCGATTCCTTCGGCACTGCCGTTGCTGAAGAATAGATCATTATTTTCACTGCCACGCATGGTGGCGCAACGAAAGCCAATGCCATATTCGACGCCGAGGACGGCCGGCAAGCTCAACAGCGCCTTGCCAAGATCCGCCTTGAGTTTGTCGAAAACGGGTTCTCCCAGTCCGGCGGGAATTCCTCGCGCGACGATTTCTGCAACTCCTCCGATGGAGTCCATTTCACGGCGAGCTTGCTCAATGAGCTCAATCATCCTAGGAGCCACGCGCGCGTCGGGGCAGCGGACTATGTTTGGCGTTCCATCTGGTAACTTCTCCACTTGTTCGAGTGTTACTTGCGATGGGTCGTCAATTTGCGCGCAAATCGGCCCCACTTGCTTGGTGTAGCCGACAACCTGCCCACCAAAGGTCTCAAGCATGAGTTTCTTGGCGATGGCGCCTGCAGCTACTCGGGCAACCGTTTCTCGTGCACTCGCCCGTCCGCCACCACGAAAATCGCGAGCACCGTATTTCCGATCATAGGTAAAATCAGCGTGCCCCGGGCGATATCGATCCTTGATTTCTTCGTAATCACGACTTCGTTGGTCTTGATTCCGTATCAAAATTGCGATGCTAGTTCCCGTCGTGCGTCCCTCAAAAACGCCGCTAAGAATCTCGGGTGAATCCGATTCGTGACGTTGCGTGACGACCGGACTTTGTCCCGGCTTTCTTCGTGCTAAATCGGCGTACAAATCCTCTTCTGTAAGTTCCAGGCCCGGAGGGCAGCCGTCCACGATGACTAAATTGGCCGGCCCATGCGATTCCCCAGCTGTCGTGATTCGAAACGCCCTACCAATGCTATTTCCGGCCATTGCAATCGGCAATACTACGAGCGAATGTCGGTAACCAGCTACTAACGGGAATCCTCCTGGCCGGTGACGCCCTGTTTGCTATTTCTATTTGAAATGCCGGCACGCCGTGCGTTGGGTTTTCAGGGGTGACCCGCAGGTTCGTTGCGACGTTTTTATTGTGTTGGTCGTCTGGGCCCCGGCCCAGCCAACGGCCTTGCCGAAAAGTTGACTCAAGGAGCGTAGACCTACCTTGAAGGAACCTGTTTAGCCGGTACTCAGACGGGATGTCATAACTGGCGCCTTGCTTACTAGATCCTCTACCGATTCAATTAACTCGTCTGCTCCGAGCGCCTTGCACACCCATGCCTGAACGATGTCCGGCGGCAATCCTTCTGCTGTTTCCACGGGCCTGCCAGACAAAACAACCCGTCGCACTCTGGGGAACTGCGCACGCACCTTGCTGAGCAATTGAACGCCATCCACGTTCGGCATCTCGTAGTCCGTCACGAAAACATCACATTGGCCTCGTGCAAGGCATTCTAGCGCTTCATGAGAACTTGAAAGCGTGGTTACCTCCCAGGCAGGTCGCCGAAGCCTAAGGGCGCGTTTGAAGCTGCGCAACACGGCCACATCATCGTCAACGATGATGACGCGAAGCAAGGCGGCGGCTACTCGCAAATGGGATCGGGGAGTGGGGCGCTGTGGCACAAAGTTACCGAGGATGCTCTTTTTACCTACTGGCAACGCTGACCACATGTCAGCATCACCTAATAAGCCACTTTATCACGGAATTGATTAGCCGACCAATAATTGAATCGAATTTCTTGCGGGGGTTAGTGCCACATGCTGCAGAGACCAAAGCAGTTGTTCCGGAGAGCCCGCGCCATTGTCCCCAGGAATCACAAGCTGGACGTATATCGCAGGCGTTGTTTCAGGCTTAGCAATAGTAGCCATCCCATTTCTTCTGCTGTTCTTTCAGCGTGATTCCTCGGATGAATCAAACACCTCGGCCAAGGGTTCAGATTTGAGCGATAGCCCCCGTGCGGGCGATTGAGCAGGCGGGATCGCGACCTCGCTAGCGTCGAACGGGTTCCCTCGGCAGCCGAAGCTTGAAGCTGTTCCCTCCGCGATGGAACTCCAGCAGCACGTCCGTGCCATCAGCACCCGCAAGACGCCCTCTCGCGTCAGCCATCGATTCAGGGCGAACCCCTTCAATAGTGATCAATGAATCACCAGGCGCGATGCCCGCTCGCTCGGCCTCGCTGCCTGGCGCTACCGAAGCCACCGTCAGGATCGCTCCTTGTTCCGCGAGTGTAATTGCCACGTTGGCGATCTGACCTGTAGGCAATTCATCGCCCGACGGCGAGGTGAGTCGAATCGTGACGTCGTGAATTTCGCGCTCCGCGATAACGTCGAGAGGCGCAGAATTGCCGCGGCCTACTGTTGGAGCGTAAGCGTATAGTACAACCGTGCCCGCCGACACTGATTTGAGTAAGAAGCGCCCATCACGTCGGGTGATGGCCATGGTTGAGGGTAAGCTTCCCGCGGCGAGATAGGCTGGGACTGGATAGGTAGCTACCCTGGCGGCTGCTACGGGATTGCCCAGCTTATCCAAGACCATGCCCGTGACTTCTCCAGGTTCCGATAGATCAATGTCTTCTAATTCAAAAGCACGGTCGTCGCGCGCGGTATGCTGCACTTCAGCCACACGGTCCACTGGCGCGTAGTCCTCGTGCTCGACGTGCAGATGAATCGATCCGGGCGCCACGTCTCGCATAGTCCACAAGCCTTCACCGTTCGTAACGGCGGTGCGTCGCTGGCCCTCGCTCACAAGTGTCACCTGTGCACCCCCGACATTGCGCCGCCCGCGTACGCTGGTGATTCTTCCCGTGACTAGTACGCCGCGCCTTAACATCACGCGCAGGTTTTCCTCTGCTGTTTCAACGGTTTGCGTTGCGGGTACAAATCCTGGCAGCTCACAGTGAATGCGCAAGGCGAGCCCACGAGCATCAGAAAACACGACCTGTCCTTCGGAGTTCGTAAAAGAAGTCCTCTTGAAAGGAATATCCGCCGAAAGCGAGGCTACCTGCAATTCAGCATTTTCAAGCGCCTGGCCTTGTTCATTAGTGACAGTAAAACGAACGGATTGTCGCTCGGCGGGCAGCACGATCACGACCGTTTCGCGGCGACCTTCGTGCAGCGTCAACGATTTTCGAACCGCGGCGCGTTGCGTTTCGACAAAAGGCCGTTCGACAGTTAGCGTTATTTCCAAGGGAACGGCAGCAAATGCGAAGCTGCCGTCGTCGGCGGTTACTGTCGTGCGGGACGTCGTGCCTTTGATTGCCGCCAAATCCACCCGAGCCCCGCCCACTGGGAAATCGCGGTCGTCTACCACGCGACCTTCTAAGCGTCCCCCTTCGTGCAATATCACTTTTACTTCGCCAACCCCCCCGGGCAAAAGGGTTACGATGTCGCTGATTCCTTCCACATATTCGGGATGTCGCACGATGGCGCGCAATCGACCGGGTGTGACGGGATGGGCTCGAAATGTGCCGTCGCCTCGCGACACCCAGGGCTCGAGTTCGGGCATGTTCACGCCGCTCATCGCGCCGGATAATCCCGGCGTGGACGTATTTGCGCCGCCCAGGAGCGTATCCGTGCCGGGCAAAACCCAATCTCCCAGCCCAGCCGCGGCCCCCGGAATGGCCGGTATCGGACCCGGCATCACACCGAGTTCGCCTGCCGGCAAGAGTGTTGCGCCTGTGGCCAATGACCAATCGAAATGCGCCGAGCGCAGAGCACGCAGGGCTGGAGTTTCGACTATCGGCAATCCGACCTGATCCGTGCCGACAATCTCGATGCTGGCACCTGCGATGACATGTTCGTTAATGTCGAGCACTCGTCCAATCAACGTGGCCCCGCGAACCAGAGCGATGCGAAGCTCAGCGCCGAGATGCTCCGGAACCATCACTGTGCTGCCACCGACGAAATCTCTTGCGCTCGCGGAAGCGGTCGCTGGTCCCGGCGCGATCGGGCCCATGCGCACCGCTCCGGCAACACCCGTGCGACCATGCAAAGGGAAACTTGAAAGGCCGGATTCGGCAATCACGACGGCTGCGTCCGGTACGGGTGCGGCATCATCAGCCTCACCGTCTGTCACGCGAATATTGGCAAAGCGCCCGGGCACTAGCTTCAATACGATCTCCCGCTCTTCACCCCGTTTGAGTTCAATGCCAAGCTCGGTACGGCTTACTTCCGTGTCCAGCGTCGCGCGTAGATCAAAACTGCCGGCAAGTAGACCGCGAATCAGCGCTGAGCCATGCGCGTCAGTTCGCACGGTGCGCGCGGGCCACAGTGAGGAACCGGCAATCGCGACCAAGGCATTGACTGCGGGACCACCGCCGGCGCGCTCCACGCGAACGATGATCGAGCCCAGACGGCGCAATGCCAGTGACACAGGTCCGGTGACGCCCGACCGAGTTACTGACTCATATCCGGGAGTAGAGGCTTTAACCGTCCACGGCGATTTACCGAGGCGCAAAAAACGAGCCACGGCGTCCGTACCGGTCAAAGCTCCGAATGGTAACGGATCGTGTCCGGTGACCAACACGGTCGCTTGCTTTAGCGGCTGACTTTGCTCATCGGTTACCGTAACTTCGAGAGAATGGGCGGTTTCCAAAGACAAGGTCAGTGATCGCTTCTCGCCTTCGAGAACGAGTTGCGACGAAGTGCGCGCATAGCCGCGGGCCTCGACGAGAATCCAAAGAACACCTCGCGGCAACGAACGTAAGTTGGATTCGCCTGCTGCGTTGGTGGTGGCTTGACCCGCGTCGAAGTACTCGCGGTCCTTTTGCCAGAAAGTACGGACCTGCGCGTCGGGGATTCGCTTCTTGTCATTGCTCGTGCCGGCATCTTGCCTTTCATACTGGGCAAGGCTGTCTCGCTCAACAACTGTCAGCAACAGTTCGGAATCTCGAGTCACGCCGGCGTCGGGTACGCTCGGTACGCTCACCTTAGATCGAACCGTACTTTGCCTCGTGTCGCGCAGGCGCACCACAAACAGCAGAAATGCCAGCATCGCAATGCCAACGCTCATCCATTTCAGGGTTTGCCGCACGACTCGACCATAACGCTCATCGGGGCCCCGGGCCTTCCCTTCATGTCGCGAATTCCTCGCACAGCGCCTTTTTTGTGGCTTCTTTCGAATCCGACCGCCCGTTGGTTTCCCCCGGCGACCCTCCGAGCTATCCTTGCCGGATGTCTCGGCCGCTTATTGCTTATCTCCTGTTCGGGCTGCTTGGGTGCAGCGGGCGCGGCAATCCGCCACCTTACGTGTCTGCATCGTACAACGCAGGTACCGGAGGAAGCAGTTTCAATGTGACGACCGGCGGCGGCGATTGTGGGCCACCAGTTTCCGACGCGGGCCTGTGCGGCAACGAAGTTTTGCCAACCCAGCAGGATCGCCCCAATCTGTATTTCATAATCGACGTGTCGGGCAGTATGTCGGACACATTCGATAGCACGGGCACGGGCCCGACAAAATATGCGGCGGCCGTCAGTGCCATTATTGCCGTACTCGAACTCATTGGGCATCGCGTATCGTACGGCGCGGCCCTATTTCCCTTTACGTCCTTGGACAATTGCGCACCCGGGAGTGAGGTATTTATAACTCAAGCAGGCGATTCTGTGGATTGTGCAATCAACGGAAAAATGGGTGACGTTCTGACCAACTTTGAGCGTAGCCTCGACCATATTCCAGCAGGAAACACACCGCTGAGCGCCACGCTCACCAAGCTTGAGCCAACCTTGACCGCACTTCCCGGCAAAACGGCGGTAATTTTGGCCACGGATGGCGCGCCGAATTGCAATCCGGACATTAGCTGCGGCCCTGAGCTCTGCGAATACAACATTGATGGTGACACGATCGGCGGAATCCTGTGTCAAGCTCCAATCAATTGCTGCGATCCGTTGCTCGTGCAAAATGGGCAAGAGGGTTGCGTGGACAACGTCGCAACTGACGCAGTGCTGACGCAATTGCACAATGCAGGCATTGCCACGTATGTGATTGGCCTGCCCGGCATCGAAGCGACCCTAGGCTCAGTCCTTGACGGTATGGCGGACGCAGGAGGTACCGCCCGCAGTGGCTCCCCGAGCTACTACGAGGTTTCGGACGCTCAAACGCTTGCGACAACTCTTCGCTCGATTGCAACGCAGGTTGCAGTGTCGTGCACGATAACGCTTCAAAATACCCCTCCCAATTGGGCGCAGGTCAATGTGTATCTCGACGCGCAAGAGGTGCCCCTGTCAGCCGACGACGGCTGGACGCAAATTGACGATCACACGCTTGAAATCACCGGCAGCTATTGCACGACTCTGCAAACAGGCGATGTGTTTCAGGTGCAAATCACTGCTGGGTGCCCGACATATGTGAATTGAGGCGTGAATCGTCCTCTTACTCCGAAAGGTTCCGCGGACCCAATGAAATTCCACCATGCAGGTTATCGGCGCATCCGGTCAAAATCGTGAGGTTGGCAGTACCGGCTGGGCGGAGCCTCGGTAGCCTTTTCTTGGTTCTTGACGGCACGCGAACGTCGCAGCGCGGCGACATTACGGCCGTTTCGGGGGCCGGCAGGGCTCGGTTTTGCTTGACGTCGGCTCGCCCCTGGCTACCCTGTGCCTCCCATTCCAGCTTAGCTCAGTCGGTAGAGCAGGCGGCTGTTAACCGCCGGGTCCCAGGTTCGAGTCCTGGAGCTGGAGCCAACAGAACCTTGGCCAGCACGGATCACGACAGACAGTGTCTTTTGGACAGGCGCACGCCGCGCTGAAGCGTCATTGCGGGGCCTCGCGATCGGCGCGGCAGTACTGGGCGGCGTCTTTGGTGCGCTCATAGCTTGGAACTTGGTTCGACACGCAGGTCCGATGGGGATTCTTGCCGTTGCCGTGATCGCCCGTTGAATTGTTGGCTGCAGGTCGTTCGGCGCAGATTCGTGACGCTAGGTTGCGCGACGAAGCCTTGCGGGCCGCTAAAGGTACTTGTCTGAACGTCGCGGAGTGTGCTGGACGCGTTAGTCGGGTGGACAAGGCCCGCGCGTATGCAATTGCTCGCGGCGAATGCGTTGAGGCTGTTGCGGCTACTGAAATCGCGGGCGAGACCGGGGATACCATACAAGCACCCAAACTTACGTATGCGGAAAAGCGATTGGGGAGCAGCCTATGTAGGTCGCTCATAAATCTTGAGAGTTCGAGCCAACCGATTGAGCACTGCTGGTTTCAGCGCCTTCGGAAGCTTGAAATTCTTGTTGAAGGGACTTCCCTGCGGTTTCACCCGGACCTCGCAGTGGGCTTCGTTGTCCGGATCGTCGACTGGGTTCGGGTCATCTTCGGCAACAAACTCAAGGGGGTTTGCGCCGTCACGCGCGAGAGGTTCCGGCAGCCGTTCAGGTGTCACCTCGGCAATCCCCGTATCCTGTGGCCTGTTCGAAGTAAGTACATCTTCTGGCGAGGAGTATTGCGAACGATTGAACGAACACCGGGGAGCATCAACAGCCGACGGCAAGATGTCGTCGTTGACCACATCATTGGCCTCGATGCTGCGATATAGGGACTCATTGGCAGGTATTGCCGAGTCCGGTTTCCTCGGCACTCATCCCTCCAAGAATCGCTGAATCCGCCTCGGAACGTCATACAGTGCGGAAGTGACAACAAAATAGTCATCCGCGCTCTCATCTCGCGACCGATCTGTCAGGGTAAGTATGATGTCCCCATCCTCGTCACATTCTAATACCGCGTATCTTAGCTCTTTGAAGAAGCTGCACGCTATCGAGCCTGACCTGGTTGCGTGGACTCGCTGTGGCGTAAGCAATGCACCTCGCAAGTATCCCCAGAGGGAGCTTGCCGCCAATATAGCCTTTTCGGACACATCCGGACTTGAGGACCTTATTTCAGCGATGGCTGGTGGCAACGTCAATTCTGCCGGCGCAGCCGGGGTATACGAAGCGACGCGCTCAACGTTTTGCTGAAACGCACTAAGGGATGGGGAGCTATCGCGGTAAAGTACCCCAATGGAAAAGATGGTTGCCGCGCCAAGCGCAGCACCCGCCGTGGCCGATGCTCCTACGCCAACAGCCCTTTCAAACGTGTTGCCGTGTTGGCGAGGTTCAATGGGTAGACCATTGTTACCCACTGTGCCAATCGCGTAAAGTCCCGAAGAGCCCGGATCGGTTCGCGAGAGCTCGCCACTGACCGGAATGTCATTCGATGTGGAGTTGGTTGGACAAACGAAAGTCATTTTTGCCTCTTCCAAACCGATTGTTGAATGCTCGAACCCGTAAGATCCGTGAAACCACGAACTATCCACTCATGAGCGATGTCAAACCATGCTTCTCGATCTGGCAGGAAACCGCGTGCGGTCATGTCCAAGATGATTGTCGGTGCATTGTCGGGGGCTCTCATGACACTTTGAACCGTGGCCCGTAGGCGTCCGCATCGGTCCTTTAGCTCGAACGCCAATCGTGACTCGATTCCTTCCGGTGTGGGTAAGAACCTGTGGTCGTTGGTACGCCACGAGAAGTCCGGCAAGATCTCGCGAAGATCCGCCAGGGAGTTCCAACCCTCCCCAGCGATAATATGATTTATGTATGCGAGCTCATATTGCCGAAACTGAGGTACCTGCCCTAGTTCGTCACGCGTGAATGAGATGAACTCTTCCAGTCGATCTTCGAAGTTCCTTATAACGTTCTTGTATCGTGGGTACTCGTGGTCGCCCGCGACCTTCCTCCAATTGCAGAGGAATCTGTCTCGCTGAATTTGGATCACCTGGTCGCTGCGCTCATTCATGAACCACAGCCGCGGGACGCGATAAACGTTCGGGTCTATACGAATCACCGGAACAGGAGGAAATGTCTCAATCACGGGCGAAAGAGGATCGGCTTCGGTGGGCGTTGCGAATTCTTTAGGAAAACGCTCCCAAAGTCGCCCCAAATAAGGCAACGTGAAACCCGGAATGGGATTGAAGAGCACCCCACATACAACCTCCACGACTGGAGGATTGAGGTACTCAGGCAGGTCAACTTCCTTCATGTGGCAGCTCTGAATTTCTCGTGTCTTGTCTGCGAGCTAGCCAACCCGCAATGGAACAACTCAGGATGGACTTTGCAGATTCTTGTACATTTCAAAACGCATGGAAAGGGCCAAATTTCCGCAGGTCCTGAACAATGGACCGGTCGCGCGCGTTCAGATCATCGGACCCAGCGAGCGGGTCAACAAGCTCTCGAGTGCACGGTAACAACTTCCCACCCAAATACGTTAAGGAGCAATTTACTCGTGTCCCTTCTTCCCGCGCCAGCGGCTCATCAGGGAGCGCCCGGGCTGTCAACCCGGCTTTCGTCCGAACTGACCCAGTTCCCGCCGTGGTGGCGCGTGTGCCGGATGCTGCGGCAGCAAGGGCTGGACCCGGTCGCGCAATATCTGCGTCACTCTCGCTCGGGTCAAACCCTCTCGCCGGGCGAGAGCAGCCCGGGACTCCACCTCCCCGATCTCAAGCTGCCTGAGCCACTCTTGGGCGCGGGCTGAGACGGACACCCGGGCCCGCTGGGCGCGACTTCAGGTCGCAGTCGTTTGCGAGCCGTTTGCAACTCAATGACGATGGTCGCCGCAAAGTTCTTACTTGTGGCGCAGCTGGGTAGCCCTGAAAGCGGTGAGAGCCGCCTTCCTCGTTTTGTCCTGATCTAAACCGAACATCGCTACGGGTCATGCGGGAATTAGGAACGAGAGGAGGTTCGTTCCGATGTTTTGATTGTGTTGGTTTTTGGGGCCCCTAGCGCTCCAAGGTTTCATAGCGTGACGGTCTAACCAGAAAACCCCCCTGCGTCGAGAAAGGCCCGTTCTTGTGGGGTACTCTCACGCAAAAGGACTAGGTTGCGATGGGGAAAGCGTCCGAAACGACGAATTATATCTCGATGCTGCGCGGCATATTCCGTATAGCCGAGGCGCTGGTGCAGTTCGACGGAGCGCTCCTGATCGGCAATATTCTCTGAATGCATGAATGGCAAGTAAAGGAAGAGCCGAAGCTCCGCAGCTACTTGTTCGTCAAGGCCGTTGGCTAGGGCGCCGGACGCATAAAATCGCGCAAGCGGGTCAGTCGCGTACATGTGTGCCGTGTCTCGAAATGCGTTGCGCGGGAATTGATCCAGCAAAATCACGAGAGCCAACGCTCCGCTTGCGGTCTCACTCCAAGCC
>CAWIGY010000058.1:0-36034 GCA_963835565.1 uncultured delta proteobacterium | reverse complement strand
CGGCACTTGGGAGCCCGCCGAGATTCACCGCTATTGATCCTCTTGCGGTACTGGACCAAATTCGTTCGGCCTGTGACGAAGGTATTTCCGTTCATGCGCGAGTATTGGGCCGGCAAATGAACAGTGCTATCAAAGTCTCAAAGTCTCGCAATCAGAAGCATGGTTATGCCCCCGCCGATCAGTATGAACAAAGGTAAGATTCGACGAGCTAACAGAAGTACCACAGTAGCTGCAATGGCAATTGAAGCCGGCCAAACGCTATGAACAGAAGTCTTCCAAAGTGCCACCGCTGCTGCCGCTAGAATTCCTGCCATGGCAGGCGTGATACCGTGCAGAGCACCTTGAATCATGACATTCGAGCGAAATTCTTGCATCGATCTTCCTGCTGCCAGACTCAAGATCATCGGTGGAGCAAACATGCCGAGCGTGGCTGTAGCGGCTCCACCGAGTCCAGCGATATGGTACCCGATAAACGTGGCCGCAATGGCGACTGGGCCCGGGGTAATCTGTCCGAGGACGATGGCGTCATTGAACGCAGCTTCGCTAAGCCAATGACGAGCGGTGACGATTTCATGCTCGATGGCGGGAATCATTGCAAAACCCCCACCGAACGTGGCAATACCAATGCGTGCAAAGACGATCAGCAACACCAGCAATGGCGAAGCTGAAAGTGTGACCACTGACAGCCCAGGCAACAGGCTTGCATGAAACGATGACTTAGCTAAATGATTTCGTGAGGCATTGCCGGGCAAATCGTGAGGTCGCATGAACACGGAACCACACAACGCCGCCAGCGCCATGACCTCGAGTAGCGTTAGCGCATGGGTGACCAATGCAATTGCGGCGAAGAGGGCCAAAACCCAATCAAAGGGCTTCTTGAGCGAGTTGCGCCCAATATCGGCAGCAACACCGGCAACAACTCCAATGGTTGCCAGGCTCATCCCGTCTAGAAAGGTGGCGAGTGATGAAATGTCTCGAAAGTGTCGATAGCTGGCTCCGAAGGCAATCATGACCGCAACACTGGGAAGCAAGAACAACGTTGCCGATAGGATACCGCCTACCAAGCCCTTTAGACGAACGCCAATGATGGTGAGAAGATTCGTGCTCGGTGTGCCTGGCAACGCACTTGCCACGGCGAAGAACTCGAGAAACGCTTCTTCACCAAGCCAGCCTTCTTTTTCCACGACAATACGCTTGAGTTGCTGAACGATTGCAAAACCCCCACCAAAGCCCGCAATGCCTAGCCACAATGCAATGCGAGCCAGCCGCAGCAATGACGTTTTCCCCGAGGAACTAGGTTGCAGCGTCATATGCGCGCCGGAAACGTAGGTGTGGTGTGGCCAAAGTCAATTGGGATTTCGAATCGCCACAATTGATCCGGTAACCAGCGCCTTGCACGGTTTCAATGCGTTTTGAATATTTATGCAACTTTGGTCGCAATCTGTACATTCGAGTGAACAAACAATCGCTAGTTCAGCTAACGACTCGCGTTGCTGTCCAAATGCATATTGGGAAAAGCGGACAGCAAAGCAAATAGCGCGCCAGGCAATGGATACGGACTTTCCAGCGGGAAACGAGGGTATCGCTTCGCCAGACGCACGGAATTTTTCCATTCTGCTAGGGAATTTCTCCCGCCCAGTAACTGGGTGAACTACCACGCCGCGCGGGCAACGATAGGGCATGTCGCACGACATTGTGTCATCGGGAGCGGCGCCCTTCTCCCCTTCGATTGCACATTGAAATTGAATTGACTGCTGCTAAGAGACGCCTGTCGAACAGCTAGCAAGATTGGTATCGACCGAGCCCCCGGGTGATTGTTATCGCCGCGGGGTACCAATTTTGTGGGCATCGAGTTCTCAGATATCTCAAGGCGAATGAAATCCATTGGACCGGTCGGTGACAAGAAGATGCGGCAAGCCCAACCTGTCCTGATATTTACCCGAGGCTCGCGCGAATCATTTAATGGCAGCCACGCGAGGCGTTTCCCTCTCAATTCTTGGGCAGGGATATAGCCTAATCGGTGCGGGATCCGGCCGCGAACTACCGGGTCTTTCACAGGAATCATCTCCGTCGGAGATTATGTCGTAACCCTTTTCCGTACGGGCCTGACGCCATTCGCGGGCGCGCGCGTTTGATAACCCGACTTTCGTCGAATCAACGCAGCTAACCGCGGCGGCAAATACCAAAACTGCGACAATGTCACTGTAAGGTCGGCACTTCATGTCGGCCTCCCTTCATTTCAATTATGCCACGTTTTGGTGGTGTGCGGCGGCCTCGATCGGACGTTTCTTGACTGTCCAACTCAAGTCCGCTCGGTCTCCTAAATTTTGGGTCGGAATTATTCCGACTTTCTGCCGAAAGCCACTCGCTTGCCTAACGCGCAAAGGTCATTGAGTTGAGTCAATTCTTCAATTTCACACCTAGCGCAGGCCAACGGCCGAACTAGCGCGAATATGTCTTGCATCTCGCCGCCGTTACCAATGAAGTCTTCAGAGTGCCGAGGCCAATTCACTATGATTCCTGACCGGTCACTATGAATTGGGTGAGCGATAGCGCCATTGGGACTGAGAATTCACAAGTTGGTGTAGCCATTCTAGAATGTGCGGGCGATCATGTCGTGCAATGGGATTTCTCAAGAACTCTTGAAGGGCCTAGCTCAGGTCACTCTTCTGACAATCAAGGACAGAGGCGCAGTTTGAAGTTCTTATTTCCACAGCTCGAAAACACTGGGGGCCTCCGGCCTGAAAGTCGCAGAACAATGTGAACTGATATTCATGTTGTAATGCGGGTCTGTTACATCTTCGTGACAAAGTGTGATTGATCCTTGGCCTTCTCAAGGATTAGGTTATCGCTTGGCGTGTTCATAGCGGCTCCCATTGAACCAATCAAGAAGCCACGGCCGATGTGCCACCAATTGCAGAGGGAATTTTCCATGCGTCATCTACCAGTAATTGTGACGTCAGTAATGACAATTTGTGCGGCGCCAGCGCTTGCGCAACAGCCCAATCAACCATCCGACGCTTCAAATGCGCGCGACGTCAACCAGGCCCCAGATTCGTCTGCACCGGGCAGTACGGGAACGACTGGTTCACCGGAGGGTACCACGACACAAGAAGCGAGCGTTGCCACCGCACCCAGCTCAGCCACTTCAGCAGCTCCACCTCCGAACGTGCCGCCGAATCCGAGCCCAGCGGCCCCCGTGGCAGCTGCGCCGGCTCCGGCCACGACAATGACTCCGCCCATTGCCACTGAAACGGCGGCAAAGGTGAATCCGGAAGCGCCTCTGGAATCTGGACCCCAGCCTATGAAAGGCAAGTGGAGCCCCGTGATGTACGGGTTCGTTGAATTCGATGACCATCCATGATTCGACGGAGAGCTTCAACGACTTGCAAGGTAACGGCGCAATTGCGAACCCGACGGGCTACACCGGCACACACGCCAGGACCCAGTTCGGCGCCAGAAACTCGCGAATTGGGTTCAAGCTAGCCGCTCCGGAAAGCAACGGCATCAAAACCACGGGTATTCTCGAAATGGACTTCTTGGGTAACCAGCCCAGTAACCCAGCGCCATCAGGCGCAGCCGTGTCCGAAGGCGCCTTCTTTACGAGCCCCACATTTCGAATCAGACATATGGCTCTAAAGCTCGAAAACCCGTATGTGAGACGTTCTGCTGGGCAATATTGGGGAGCTGTTCGGTTGGCAAATTCTACTTTCACCCTAACACGGTCGAACTCCAAGGCGTGCCCGGGCAAGTCTATCCGCGCGCACCGCAAGCTCGGCTGTCGCACACATTCAAATCCGATGCGGTAAACGTTGAGTTGGCGGTTGCCGCTTCGCGGCCCCCGCAGCGTGATTCCGCGACACCGGATGGCCAGGCGGGTTTGCGGCTCATGATCAATGATTGGAAAGGCGTGCACACGATGGGTGGTACCGGTACGGCAGTGGACGCAGCTGCAATTGGCGTGTCCGGTGTCGAGCGTCGGTTTGCGCTTCCGAACTACTCGGCAACCCCCACTTCCCAGGTGACCACCTCCGGCTGGGGTGTCTCGACGGATATTCTGCTACCGGTGATCTTCACTACCTCCACGGAAGACAGGGCCAATGCGCTCACTCTGAACGGATCGTGGGTCGTCGGGCGCGGTATTGCTGACTTGTTTACGGGCTCACTGACGGCGTTACCGCGCCGCCGCTTCCCATTCCCGCCGGCGCAACTACTGCGCCCACCTATCCTGTCAACATTGATTCGGGCTTGGTCGAACTTGGTTCCAAAGGCGATCCGCACGCGATCATGTGGCGGGTATATAATGGGTGGCATCCAGTATTACTTACCACCTGCCGGTAAGCTCTGGGTCTCGGCCAATTACGCCTACATGAAGTCGAACGACATTATGCGGTTCGTGAACCTAACGGCGGCCAACCAGGCGGCAATCTTCACCAAAGCCGAGTGGTGGGACGCCAACCTGTTCTTGGACGTCACGGTAGCCGCACGGCTGGGCGTGGCGTACGCCCACACGAAACAGACCTTCGGTGACGACAAGACCCAGACAACAGTCGCGTGCAATTCTCGGGGTGGATGATATTCTAGTCGGATTCCTACGAGCCGGCACTGGCGAGTTCACCTATCTAGGTGGAAACGTCGACTGCCCGTACGGGAGAGTCTCGCTCTGAACCCTCAGGTTCGTTCCGATGTTTTGATTGCGTTAGTTGTCCTGGCCCCAGGCCGGACAACTGCGTACTGAGAATTGACTCAGATGCCATCTTTGCGCCTTTAGGTCGACTAGCCAGGCCTTTCCGAGCCGATATCATCGCCCGGCGAGCCTCGAATACTCGTTGACTACTCATAAGCTAAACGCGCGCGAGACGTGGCTTTGTGTTTACCTGAGCCATGCGTCTAGTATAACGGACAATCAGGTATTGCGAAGGCCAATCTGCCGCAATATCCCCAGATGCCTTGCTATTTCGAGACTGTCCGTTATGATCGAATCCAATCTGATTCGCCCGCTGGGCCGCGGAGTTGCCCCTATGAACCTCAATTTGGAATCGCTCATTCCCTCTCGCGTCGCCGCTCGACTCGTGGAAGGCAATTTCGGTGTGGCCGATCCCTTGCTCGGTGTTGACGGCTCCCCCATTCCCTCCGCATTGGAAGTGCGAGATCTCATCGAAGATTTTCGGGAATTGCTGTTCCCGGGACTGACCGATGGGCGCTCGCGCAAGAGTGCGCGAAGTGGCTCCGAAATTGAAGAGCGGGTCAACCACATTCATGCTCGGCTTTCCAGGCAAATTGAGCTGGCCCGCCTCGCTACCGGCGCTCACGACAATGCGGACGGATTCGAGCCGACGTCTGGATATGCGGTGCGTGCCTCGCATGCTCCATTAATAGAATTGCCCCGGCTGCGCCTGGCTTTGGTTGAAGATGCGGCGGCAGCATTCGGAGGAGATCCGGCCGCAAAGAGCGTGGCCGAAGTCATCCTTTGCTATCCAGGGCATTTTGCCATTACCGTGCATCGCTTGGCGCACCTGTTGTGGAATTTGAAGGTTCCCTTGTTGCCCAGGATGATGACTGAACATGCCCATCGCGTGACAGGCATCGATTTGCACCCCGGTGCGCATATTGGCGCCTTCTTCTTTATAGACCACGGAACCGGAGTTGTCGTGGGTGAAACCAGTATTATCGGGGCTCGCGTGCGTATCTACCAGGGTGTTACGCTGGGGGCACTGTCCGTGCCAACAGCGCAAGTTGAAAAACTTCGAGCTGGGCCCAAGCGGCACCCGACGCTTGAGGACAATGTAATCGTCTATGCGGGAGCCACCATTTTGGGCGGCGACACGATTGTGGGTCAAGGTTCCATCATTGAAGGCAATGCATGGGTCGTAAAATCAGTGCCGCCGGGCTCGCGGGTTACCGCACCAGTGGAGGTCCACGTGAGAGTCAGTCCACCCAAGAAACGAAGCCATAAGCATCAACCTTCAACGGATACCGACCACGATTGGGTACAAGTGCGTCGGCAGTCAAGACCGGACTAAGATGTCACCCACGACTTTTCTTGCCCCGTTGATGGGCGGCGTGCTGATTGGCCTCTCCGCGACTCTGTTGCTGGCCACTCTCGGCCGCGTCGCGGGTATTAGCGGCATTTCGGCAACTTGCTGACGCCAGAAAAGACTCGCCCAAGCTGGCAGCTGGGGTTCGTTGTGGGATTGCTCACCACGGGGTGGATACTGCTTGAACATCAGACGACGTCGAGGTTCACTAGCTCATCAACGGGCACACTCGTGATTGCTGGGTTGCTGGTGGGCGTCGGTACCCGTCTTAGCCGCGGTTGCACCAGCGGTCACGGGGTTTGCGGATTGAGCCGGTTTTCATTGCGATCGCTGGTTGCAACTTGCGTATTCATGGGCACGGCCATTTTGATGGTGGCGATATCGCGACATGGGCTCGGGGCAGGTGGATAATGAGATTCCTAATTGGACTCGGAGCGGGAATTCTGTTCGGACTGGGTCTCATCGTGGCCCGCATGACCGACCCTTCCCGCATCCAAGGCTTCCTCGACATATTCGGACAATGGGATCCGCGCCTAGCCTTCGTAATGGTCGGAGCCATTGCCGTACACGCTCCTTTTGCATTTTGGTTGAGACGGCGCGGAAAGCCGTTCTTAGCCGATCAATTGAGTTTGCCCCATGAATCACGGGTTGATGGTCGGCTGCTAACGGGTGCCGCAATCTTCGGAATCGGCTGGGGTCTAGCCGGCTATTGCCCGGTGCGCGCATCGTCGCCGCGCCGCGCAGCAGCTCCGCGGCGGTACTCGCGCTATCGATGCTGGCAGGCATGTGGCTCTTCGATCGACTGATTATTCGTCACGTTATGCCAACGTTACATGGCCGCGAATCGTCGGAGCGGACGGCATGGCAGCCGCGTCCGCAATAACGGACAAGCTCGAGCCAAAACCATGCCTTGCCGGAGCGGATTGGTTTCCGCCTGAGCTGCGATTGGGATTCGCCTGCGAGCTCTGCACGCACACGGCAATGCTCAGGGGTCATCTTCGGCTCGATGCGACAGGCTGATCGGTAAACCCGAGGCCCAGGGGCCCCAGTTGTGGCGAGTTGGCGGTTGGCATTGCTGTCCGTTATATTGCCATATTAGACATGTGTATAATATAGAAGACATTAAGTTCAGCCGCCGTCGCCAGTAATTTTCAATGATCGCACTCACAACTCGAACGGGAAGACGAACATGAAGCTAGATCAGCCTATGTTCGCTGCTGCCGTGGGGGTTGTCTCGTTGACAGCGCCTCTAAGCTTCGCTCAGGAGCCTAACCTACCCAACTCGAACGACGCGGGCATGCCCAGCGATAATGTCGCAGTTGAGCCGCCACCGGCACACCAGTTCGGCGTAAACCCATCGACGCAGCCCAATCGTGAACAGGGACCCTCCTCAGCGTTTGGAGCCCCGGCGGCGCCTGGGTCTGCCCCAGTCGTCCTGTCCGCGAATCCTTCTCCCGTTACGCCACCGGGCCTCACACCGGGATATCGCGAGCTGCGCGTGACGCCGACAACAAAAGGCGGCCCTGGCGACCCTGCCTCGGTCGCTGCCGGGCCAGGCGGGTTTACCCTCACCTCCAACAATAACCGTTGGCAAATTAGCTTTCGAGCACTGGTCCAAGCTGACGGACGCTTCTGGTTTGACGACACTCAGCGGCCTCAAATCAATACCTTTCTCATTCGGCGAGCGCAGCCTTACATCGAAGGTCGCCTACCATACGGCGTCTCGTTCCTAATCAGCCCTGATTTTGGAGGCGGAACCACCTCACTTCAAGATGCGTACCTCGGTCTCGACGTGAACGACGCGCTAAAGTTCCGCTTTGGCAAGTTCCGTCCCCCCTTCGGCCTCGAACGGCTGCAGCCGACGTCCAACTTGTCGTTCGTCGAGTTCGGCCTGCCAACGTTGCTCACGCCGAATCGAGACGTGGGTGCCATGGTCCACGGCGACCTTTTTGGGGGATTCTTCGGCTACGCGGGTGGCATTTTCAATGGCGTACCTGACAACGGAAGCGCCGACCTTGACACGGACAGCCAAAAAGAATTCGCCGGGAGAGCCTATTTTCGCCCATTTAGACCGCTCGGCACCGAAGCGCTAGGCCGGCTCTTCATCGGCGTGGCTACGACATTCGGGCGTGTTTTCGGTAACCCGACGAATACCTCCCTGCCGAACCCGGCGTCGACCCCAGCTTACAAAACACCCGGACAAATCAGTGACTTTACATACATCAGCGCCGCGTCGGGCGCAACTCCTGATTATTCAAACACAGTCGTCGCAAATGGAGCCCACAATCGTTACGGCGTATACCTGTACCAGGCGCTGGGACCGTTCAGCCTGCTCGGCGAGTACTACCTTTCGAATCAGGAAGTCTTTCGCGCGGGCTTTGGCAACATCGTGGTCCACAACCGCGCCTACCAAGCACAAGCCACGATCGTCCTTTTCGGCGCTAACGCAGCCTACGACTACGTGCACGTACAGACCCCGGTCGAGCCCAGTGCCGGGCATTTTGGCGCCGTTGAGCTCGCGGCCCGGCTGGGTCATCTCGATATCGATTCAGACGTGTTCCCCAATTTCGCATCAGTATCGGGATCGGTGCGCGGCGCGACGGAAGTCACGCTCGGTACCAATTGGTATTATAGCGACAACGCGAAATTCGCAGTCAACTGGGATCACACCGCATTTCAAGGTGGGGCCAAAACACCAGCAGAAGTCACGGTCGGACATCGTGAAGCCGAAAACATCATACTGCTTCGCGCACAGGTTGTTTATTGAGAGGCTGGCACACCGAGTGCGGTGCCTCTATGCTTACCCGAGACGCCGCGAATGACCACCGTGAAATCCTGGGCTGCCCTGGTTGGCATTTTGTTATGCAGTTGCATCACAAGGACACAGCGACCCGTCGAGAATCAGCCGCAAAAGGCGGAAGTGAAGAGCTCGATGGTCGTGCCGGAAGATTGCGCGCATCTGCAGCAAGTCATTTGCCAGACGGCGGGAGAGCAATCAGCGGAGTGCAAATCAGCGGTAAATACCCTGGCGCTCTTGCCTTCGAAGGCCTGCGCCGACGCGCGACAAGACGAACCGGGCATTATGTCTCGCATCCGAGAACTTCGGCAACCTTGTATTACCCTGGTCGAGCGCATGTGCGAGGATTTGGGGCCTGAAAAAGAAACCTGCGAGATGGTTCAATCGCAAACGCCAGGGTTCCCGGTCGAGCGCTGTAAATTATTGTTGCTTCATTATGCTGAGGTTATTGCAGAATTGCGCAAAACGGCGGAGGTTAATCGACCGCTGACCTTACCCGAGCAGTCGCTGATTGCAGTGGGTAATCGGCCTTCGTTTGGTCCGCTGGACGCGAAGGTTGTCGTGGTCGAATTCTCTGACTTTCAATGCCCCTTCTGTCAAAGTTCGGCCATCACAGTGCATGAAATTCGGGCTAGATTCGAGCACCAAGTGCGCTTCGTGTTTCGCCAATTCCCATTGAGCTTTCATGCGCATGCCCATTTGGCAGCCGAGGCGGCGCTAGCCGCGCATGCTCAGGGCAAGTTCTGGTTATTGCACGATTTGCTATTTGCCCATCAAGCGGCTCTGCAGCGCTCAGATATCGAGGCTTATGCAGCCAGCGCTGGGCTGAACATGTCAGCCTTTCGCAAGAGCCTGGACGAAAATAGCTTCAACACCGAAGTGGCTGAGGACATTGACATCGGCAATCAAGTCCACGTGCAAGGCACTCCGACCATGTTCATCAACGGCAAACGCGTGGCAAACCCGTCGGATACTCCCGCCGTATTGAACGCAATTCACGAAGCATTAATCCTTGAATTTACGCGCAGCAAGACCAATCACTTCAGCGCCCGTCAAAATGCAGCCGGCTGGGCTCTTGAGAATCTGACCATCGGCAGGAGCACGATTGTGCGCACGGATCTGCCTGATGGCTTTGCATCGAACAAGGGCTTGGAAGCCCCTGTTGATTGTGGCTGGGTATCTAGCCTTGTGGTTCGCGGAGCGATTCTCCTTTGATACGAATGGTGTGACAGCGATGGCGCAGCCTATCGAGCAAGGCTTTCACCATCTTCTTGTTGCCGAGGAAGTCATACCACTGGGGGTAGTCGAGGTTGGTCGTAATGATGGTGGAGCGCTTCGCGTACCGCTCGTGCATGAGTTTGAAAAAGGCGTTGGATTGCTCTGGCTTGAGATTGAGGTAGCCCATTTCGTCGATGACCAAAACATCGACTCGCATCAAGCGATTCAGGAGGCGACGGGTGGAGCGGTCCGCCAGGCTGGTGTAGATTTCGTCGAAGAGGTCTTGGGCTGAGATGAAGTAGCCGCGATAGCCATTGGCCATTGCTTTCAGGAGTAATCCCGTTGCGAGGCCGGACTTGCCGACGCCGGCTTCGCCGATGAAAGTGATATTGGAGGCTCGTTGCACGAAGTCGAGCTTGGCAAGCTCGCGAATGTTGGCCGCGTTTATCGACGGTTGCTTTTTGAAAGGAAAAGTCTCCAGGGCCCAGCGCTCGGGAAGCCTAGATTGGCGGATGCGGTACTCGATGCTTTGCTGCTGGCGGTAGAGGAATTCTTCGCGCAGCAGCCGAACAAGGAAGTCTGAATAGGCCGGCTGGGACTTGGTGGCCGCCTGAAGTTGTTGAGCGACGATCTGACGAATGCGACTGAGTTTGATACTGGCAAGCAATTGGTCGAGCTCGTCGTTGTTCGATGTCGTTGGAAGATCAGGTGTCGCCTTCTTGGTCATGGTCGGGGCCCTGTGCGTTAGGGGGTGATGGGGTTTGTGCATCGTCGTCGGAATCGAGTGACGTGGAATCGTCCGCCCACAGATCCTCTGATTCACGGAAGAAGGAGCCTGAGAGCGAGCTCAGGACCATGGCTTCGATGCGACCGAGATCGTAAAGGCCGTGGTCCAGGGCGCGACGAATCGCGAGACATAGCGGCTCGGTTGGATAATCGATATAGAGCTGATGCAGACGCCGCATTGCGCGAACAGCGCGACCGGGATGACGAGACTTGAGGTACCCGATCAACTCGGCGAATTCAGGGGCGAGAGTAGCCAATTCCTCTTCATGGCGGCAGGGCGCATCTCTGAGGGGGCGCTGATTTTGACGCTCTCGTTTGTGCTCGGGCAGTATTTTGCGCTGGTGGGCACCATCTTGTTCACGAGGATGCTCGCACACGAGTCGATGGCCTTCGAAGATTCGAATGCGGTCGTGGGTCGCCATGACGTTGACATCGTGATCCAGTACACTGAGGGGAGCCGAATAGTTATTGGTATGCAGGGTGACGAAACCGAGCGCGTTGACGGTGCGATGGGCGACTTCGGTTGGCTCGTGGATATGCATCGGCAATCGCCGAAGCGCTGGTTTCTCGACGGCAAACAACTCCCTGGGGGCCGCACGAAGCGACCGCTTGTAGCTTTGGTTGACCCGGTCGCACCACGCATGCATTTGGCGATTGCAGTCGGCGACATCCGAGAAGCTTCGTCCGGCGTAGAAGTTTCTCTCGATGTAGTCGAAGTTTCTTTCGACACGGGCAGAGCGATTGGCATCACCCAGGGCGTGGGCAACGAATTGGAAACCGAAGTCCTCGCCAATGGCGGCCATCTCAGGTGCCGCAACGGCATTGGGACCGGTACCGTTGACGATGACGATGCTGGAGTTGTCGAGCATGCATCGACTCGCGGCGCCCTCGAAGTACCGAAGGGCCTCGACCAGAAAGACCTTGCACCAGAAGCGATTGAACTTCGGATACGTCTGCGCGAACAGCATACGTGAGTAACACAGCACCAGGCTTGCGCATTGGACCAACCGGGGGGCTCCGGCAATGATGGGTCGATGCGGGGATGTGTCGTGCTGCATCTCCTGCCCGGGAAGAAACTCGTAACGACCGACGACTTGTTTTGGGACAGTGCCGATTTCGTGACGCCGACAGAACGCGGTCAGTGTCGTGTAAGCGGTCTTGATCCCAGCGACAGCAAGCTCCTCGCGCACCCGCACCAGGTTTCCCTGACAACTTACGTACAGCTCTCGGATGCGGTCGAGCTCACCGCTTAGTTGTTCGACGCGCTCGAGGGGTGGCACTTGGGCGGTGCCTTGTTGCAGGACTCGCAGAACTGCCGCGCGCGATACTTTGAGGCTGCGGGCAATGGCCCTGATGCCAACTTTCTTACTACGTAGCGTGAGAATCGCGGCTCGGGTGTCGTAGCTCAACATGGGATTGCTCCTGCACGATTTGTGTCAATTCACGAAACGCTCGGCAGACGCGGGGCCAACCCACTAACAGCGCCTCGATTGATCCGGCCTGCACACGGTGTGCGGGTTGACGCAATAGGTGGCTGCATCGCCTTGCGATGGCCGTAAGGGTTTCGAAGTCACGCACCAGCGTTGGCAATTCGGCCTGGGCCGTTTGTTTTTCGGCAAGATGCTCATCGAGCCGCAGATACACACGCGGCTGCGCAAGCAGCTTCTGGCGTTGCGCGGGCTCGCCCGCACGCCAACCCGCACAAAGGCGGCTTATCTGACGACTGGAGAGCTGCTCGGTTTTGGCGATCTGCGCAATATCGTGAGCCACATCTGCATTGGCGCGCGCCAACGGCAGCAGTGTGCGCATGGCCGCATGCGGGCTAATGGCTCCCTGCCTGACTAGCTGTTGAATGGCTTCAGGCAGCGTCCTGACCAGTCCCAAACGGCGGGAAACCCAACTCGCACTGCGGCAGAGGCCGGCCGCAATCTGAGGCAACGACTGTCGTTGGCTGAGGTGTAACTCGTGTACGAGCCAAGCTTCTTCGATGGCCGTTGGGCGGCGACCTTGTTGCTGGCGATAACACCAGAGCATCGCCTCGGCTTCGCTGTGCGCCAGCACCAGCGCCCATACCGTGTCCTTGCCCAACCGCCGAAGTGCACGCTCCCGAGCAAAGCCATCGATCAGGATATTGCGATTGTCCTGCCGAACCACGACCACCGGCAGCAACTGGCCTTGTGCCTCAATGGACAATACGAGTCGTAATTGCGATTGCGAATCCACGATTCGAAGATCGGCGTGACTCAAATCCAACTGCCGCAATTCCAATTCGACGATGGGGTTGTCGGCAGGCGATGGGCTCACGCCGCACAGGCTACGAAGGGGCTGCCCGGGGACCTATCGCGTCCTGCGCGGGCGCCTTCGCGTAGTTGACGAATTGCTGAGCGATTTTAGCTACTTCACTCGATATCGCGTTTCGCCCAGACCGAAAAACTAACCTGACGAAAAAAGAAGCAATTACTAACTGTTGGGGTGATATCTCGTTTCGCAACTCCTCCCACGGAATTCCCATCGGCGGTGGCCGTGGCAACTCCAATATCACCTCCGGTTGCTTCGCCTGGGCGAGCGCCGCCCGTAGCCGCCGTGCCACTGCATCTTCGGGGTGCCGTTGACGCCACCGACGCAGCGCTTGTTTGCGTCGCCACGACAAGCACTCAGGCTTACCGCAAACCAACTGGCACTGACCTACTCGTGGATCTGGCCAGAACGGCTCGTTACAACAAGCACAGCGCTTTCGTCTCCGTCGAGGCATGCGACGGCACTGCCACGCAAGACGGGTGACTGACCAAACACCCTCAGCTAACCCGGAAATCCCCCTGGATCACTTTTGCCGAGCCATGATCACTCCCGGATACATTCTGACGAGCACACCCGGTTACATTCTCGCGAGTGCTTAAGAGCGGGGCCCTGAAGCAATTGCGACGCGCGCACGGTGCCCGAGCAGCCTGACCCTTTCGACCAATTCACGCGCCAGAGTCTGCTCACCACCCAGTAAATGGGCAACGCCCGTGATGTCGATCCAGACGGTGTTCGGTGCCTCACAGGCGATGGTGAGCTCGAAGTCGCGTAGGCTGTCCATGATGCGCTCAAGCCCGAGCCTGAGTAGGGAATGGGGCAACTTGCGCACGATAAAAGCCGCATGAATGGCGCGCGCTTCCTCTAGCGTTTGCCCTTCTAAAATCCCTAGGTGCCGCGCCGATTCACTGACGGACATCAACCGCTGATTGGGATCGCTAACGGCGTTCGGCTCGACGAGTACGACGCCGAAAGAGATTTGAGCTAGAGAGATCTTCGAATCTGGATGTTTTGCTACTGCTGCTAGTTCGCACGGTAATTGTGGGAAGTAGATTGCGGCAACGCGACGCGTGTCAAGTGGCATATCTTGAGCTCTTGCTTTTCGATGAACGCTGGCCTTTGAGAGGCATTTGAAGGGCTATAGCTTTCGTCAAGGAGCGAGACGCGGCGCCAGCTGGTGATTCTTCCCCAGCGATCTTTGGCGACGCGCAGTTCGAGTTGACTCAAATGACTGCGCCGTAGCTCGATGCGTTGCGCCACGGGCAAGGGCAGCGGCGATTGACTGCTGGCATCCGTTAACAGAAGCACCACCGTATGCTGCCCTTCGAGGGACAGCGCCATCTGTCGAATGATGCGCACCCAAGCGCCCAGCGAGCGCACAGAGCTATTCCCCACCCTCGCAGCATCGATAACCACGACGGAAAAACAGAAGAACGCACCACCCGCAGCGCTACATTCGCTAGCGCGGCTGGCTCCGGATCGACCACCAGTAACCGATCCAGCCGCAAACCGAACTCTGCCACGCCCGGCGCATGCAAAGACTTCGACGGATCAATAAGGCACACAAGGCTCCTCAGTGCCCACCGCATGCCCCTGCTGTTGCGCCTGCGCGCAAGCCTTGAGCGCCAGCGTCGTCGCCCAACGCCCCTGGATGCAGCGCCACCAGCTGCACCACATGCCCCCGCGCAAACCCCGCATCCGGCAAACCAGCCTCAAGCTCTGGCCACCCCAGGCTAGCCCCGCGGGCAACTGTGTAAAAGCGTTGGCCGCACCCAGGCGAACCTGCCCCCCGAGCCTCGATTTTGCACCGAGACCCAGTGAATCAGGGAGGCGTTCGAGCAAGTCCGCCGGGCGAGCCATGATACTGAACACTATATCAGTATTTGAGCAAATCGCCAGTCCATGGGCCGCTAATTATGCTGGCGAGCAGGGCCCCGACCCCGCTCGTTAGGACATAGTTTGGCAGAGCCTAACGGCCGATTAGGAACGTAAGTGGTTGAATTAACTAGAGCACGAAAACACACTTTTCGGCCGTACTAAACATGCTCATGCACGGGGCCATAATCCCGTTGCCGCACGGGGCCCCGACCCCGTGCAAGTGACTGCAACACTTTCAAAGCAGATCACATTGATGCACGGGGCCCCGACTGCCCCGACCCCGTGCAAATGACTGCAACACTTTGCAAGGAACGCAATTGGAGATTTCTTCTTTGGCGTGACGGCACGTGGACAAGGGATGCGGAAAACCGGCAAGACGAGGCAGCTCATTCGTCAAGGGCAGTGGAAAGCGAGCGCACCTTAATTGCTTTGCATTTTAGACAACCCTGCTGAATCGCGGACACCAGCCACGGCGCACTCGGGCTACCCCCCGAGCTGTACCGCCTGACGTAACCACTGATCAGTCTCCACGGCCTCAATCAGAAAATCTGCGACGTCAGCACGCGCAATTGAGCTTGGCACCGGTTCGAGTGCGCTCATCTTCTGGTACTGCTTTCGAGCAGGACCGTTTGTCAAACGAGTCGGTCGGGCAATTACCCATTCAAGTCCGCTGTCCCTGACTAGCTGCTCCTGTCGCTCGTGATCCTCAAAAGGCGCTTTCAGAATCCACGAAATGACCAGTTTTCTTACCAGGAAATTGGTAAGCTTCACGCTTTCGCCCGTGCCCCAAGCGCTCAGCACTATAAGCCGCTTAACACCATGCTCTTTCATCGCTTGAATTACGTGCCGGGTTCCGAGCGAGAAGTAATTGGGATGGTCTTTGAACGCGCTAAGTTTCGTCGCAGAGGCCGTGATAATGACAGCATCGTGACCCGGCACTGCCGACTGTACGGATGCAAGGTCATGGAAGTCTCCCGACGACCGAGTCAAATTCGCATTGTCCAAGGTTAGCCGCTGCGGGCTGCGAGCAAAGGCTGTGACCAAGTGGCCCCGCTTCAAAGCTTCCTCAACCGCAAGCGCACCCGTACCTTGGGAAGCACCAACAACGAGAATTCGCATGCTCACACCTCGCTTTCACACAGTTCATAGCGCCGTTTCACTTGGGCGTCACGGAGCCTCGATTTACCCGGCAAATGACCGCCTATCGCAGCCTTGATCACCGAAGACACCGTCACTGGGCAAAGGACCAGTGGCTTTCGATTTTGGTGTTCCGCTGCTGCGAAAGCCGCACTAATATGGGGTGTGACTCAAGATACCGTGCCGATGAACTTGCCGGGACCACCGTCGCAGTCCCCAAACGCAGTGCTTACTAAAAGGCGCCGCTGGGGGCTGCCAATAATATTGGCTACCCTCGTTGTCGCCACACTTGGATTGGCTGGGTATGTTGCGACTGGGCCGTATCGGACGTTGAACGGACTGCAGGCGGCCGTAACCCAAGGGGACGCCAATGCACTGTCCCAGTACGTCGATTTTACGACACTGAGGCAAAATCTAAAAGATCAACTGAACGCTAGAGCCAACACTCACGTCAACTCCGTTTTACAAAATGGACTTCTATCACGAATCGCGGGAGGACTTGCTACTTCCGTCGTTGACACAACTGTCAACTCGCTAGTAACGCCTGCAGGGCTCAATCGGCTACTGTTGGGAGCTTCGCTCATTTCGAGTCAAACTCCGACCCCTTCGGGCGAATCATTGCAAAAACGCCTTGAGAATGGGCGATGCTCGTTTGAGTCACTCAGCACATTTACAGTAGCATTTTCCGCAGTGTCGGGGAGCGAGCTGGTACTGGTGTTGACCCGCAGCGGGTTCACTTGGCAGCTGACGAACGTAAGGATACCTGTGCGTATTAGAATTTAATTACTGGACGAATTAACGCGTTGTCTGCCGGGGCCCGGCCAAAACTACGGGGCTGAGTGAATTTCCACCTGGCTTTTGCAGATCGTAATTCTTTTCTCGAGTCCGTTGCGTTCATCCCTATCGAGTTAACAGAAAACTACTTCGGTTGCCATTCTGGGTGAAACGGTATGGCCACTGTCTGGTTCGTGTTGGCGCGCAGGGGCCCGACCCTGCGCGCAGCAACCTGTTAAGTCTTCCGGGAACTTCAGCATTTTTGGTTAGAAACTAGCCAGACACGCCATCGGAATTGCGCGCACCATTATGCAGAGATTTAGCGGTGCATATTTCGATGAGCAGCCGGAACTTCTACTCGTTCGGCATCACTTGTCGCGGAGATTTAGCGACCCGATAAAGTCCCTCTTGCCAACATCGACACCGTTATGACGCAAAATGTCATACGCCGTGGTTATGTGGAAGTAAAAGTTGGGCAGTACCATTTCTACCAAGTAATCAATTCCAAGTAATACTTTGTCTGGCATAAATGAAAGGCTGACCAACCGCGTGTCGGCCTTGTCGAAGTCGGGTTCCTTGAAGGTCTCCAAATAGCTCAAGCAAGTCCGAATTCGCGCACGAATTTCAACCATCGTCTGTTCGGTGTCCGGATGCTTGGGTGCTTCTTGCCCAGAAAGACGGGCCGCGCCAAATTTAGCACCGTCGCAAGCGGCCTGAACTTGTCGCAACAAAGGGTACATATCGGCGACCAATCGACAATTGAGTAGTACGTCCGGCTCAAAGGATTTTGATTTTGCAAACTCAATTGACTTTTCCAGCCAATGGTCAAGATTGTTCAACATTTTCTTCAATTGCAAAATCGACGCATACACAAACGACATTGTAACCTCCAAATCGGGGCGTGAGTTTAGCGCCGGGCCTCGTGACTCGCAATCTGATTGTGGCATCACGGCACGTGGACAGAAGTCACGACTTATCACCGAAAACAACGCCAGCGCGTTTCCGTGCCGACGTGGCCCAAGGAATTGCACCTCGGCCCGCGAACGCTATCCTGCGGAGCGGTTTGCCTAGAGATGCCGTGTTCCGGGTCGGGCCCCGGAACACCAACACAATCAAAGCGTCGGAACGAATGAGCGTAGGGTCATCTTTCTAGATGGGTACTCAACGGTACCGGCTGGGACGAGTCCCGTTAGACTTATCGCAGCGTCAATCCCAGCGACCTTCTGAGCCCGAGGTGACTACGACTGGTTGCAAATCGCGCAATTTCATCGAGTTGCTCTTCGACGGACAGAAGACTTCTGAGTGGATATTGCAGTGTAAGTTGCCAGGCTGCCGCGGGGTTCGCGCAGGCGAGTAGACCACCGCGCAATAGTGCGCGATCGGCCGCATAGAGAACCTGCCGAGCTAGCGATTCACACTCCGAACGGTCGACCTCGAGAGCACCGAAAACCTGGGTCACTTGCTCAACGAGAGACGCATCAGCCTCGAGCTGTGACACAAATCGCTTGGCTCCCTTTCGCTCCGAATCGTCCACGGATTTGATAAAATCGAAGCCTTCGCGTGCATAACGTACACAGTGGCTCATAACCAACCCTAAACGTTCCGGGGAATCTAACGCCGACCTCCATCTGAGCGCTCGGTGCAGCATAGACAATTGCCGAGCACCTAGGAAAGCCAGTTGCGCCAAACTGAGCCCGGTACCCAATTGCTTCGAGATCAACAGGCGGCTCTTGCCATTTATCGTCAATTCCATATGCGTTGGCAGTTCTGGAAGCACGACGAGTTCAGGCGTATCAACACCCACGAATTTGGCGGCCCAGGCAAGACTTCGCGCAAGGGTTACGGTGCTCGATTCAGGGTCAAGCACCGTGGCATCCTTCGGGAGTTCTTCGGTTCCGGAGTTGGAGGCCAACCCGGCCGCGATTGCCGCCTGAGTCATTTGTCCAAGCGTCCTTAGCAGCGAAACGTCTGCCAGTTTGGCGAGCAATGTTTCGTCGAAATCATGGTCGTTGAGTGTGCGCTGGGCGAGGGGTAGTCCGTCCGTCACCAGCTTTGCCAGGCGCACATCATCCTCTGGGCGCCCGGATTTCAGACAGACCAGGACGGCCGACGCCAGCGCCGCCGTGTCGGGATCATGTTGGCGTTGCGCCGCATCTGAAAGCGCACGAAGCGAAGGCAAATGCCGAGGGTCATTCGCGAGCGCATCCTCAAGTAAGGCCACTGCCTCCTCGTATATGTTATGGTCTTTCAGGGTTGAGGCCACGCGGAGTTTCAGCTCCTCGTCATCGCTGGCCGCGTCGCGCAATCTGTCTAATGTCGAGGCTTCAATCTCGATGGTAGAACCGTGTATCTCTATCAAATCCAATAGACGACAGCTGGCTTGGTAGCGTAATTTTGGCTCGAGCGACTCGGAAAGGATGCGGTGACACCGGCCTACAATCTCCTGAAGCTTGCCTTGCCTGCTCAGAATTTTGACGCCAAGGTTAAAGGCATCGGGACTTTGCGGGTCGGCCTCAATGGCTCGTTCGATGAGTGTTTCTGCCTTTACTGCATCGTTCAGTTCGTGCAGCGCAATATTGGCAGCTTCGACAAGGACTAGACTCTTTTGGTCGCGGCACAACCTCGAGTAATGCGGCAAGCATTTCACGCCATCTGATCCGTTTACTGGGCTCCCCTGTTTGATCGCTTGACTCAATCAGCCGTTCCAGTGTCGGTATGTCATTAAGATCGGCCCCGACGAAATGCTGCCCCAGAACCGTCTTTTGCGAGGTGCCCAACGGCGGAGGTACCGGAATTGGAATATCCAGAATGGAAGGTCGCTTTCCGAACGTCGGAGGGATGGTCGGCAATTCTTCTTCTTCGACTATGTCGTCGCCCGCAGCTGGCGCGGCGGGCCTGGAATCAACCCGGGCGTCCGCCGGATTCATGTCGCGATTGCGACTGATGACGGTTGGAGCAACCCGGGAGCCCCGACCGGTCTCAGAATGGTGCCCCGGAATGATTACGAAATCTTGATCGCTTGGTTGGTAATTAAACGAAGGCAGGCTCGCAAATGCGAAGGTTTCGCTGTGAAAACCCTGCACGATTGGGTCACAAAACACCAAAGATCCTCGGGCGTGCTTGGCGTGGTACTCCAAAGCCAACAGCCACAGGTCAGTTAGTCGCAAGCAGCCGCGACTTTTCAAGTCAACATTTTCCGGCAGCGCCACGGACGACAACACCGAGACATGAGCAGTGGCCTGGCTTAGCGCAATTCCAAGATTGTTCGCAATTTCATCGAGATTTACCGCACTGTCAGCTATGGTCACAACGTCCATCATGGTCAGCACATGGAGAGCCGCTTTACTCAAAGCGGCGCGCAGGCGCGACACTGGAAACGCGCGCAAGCGAGCGCCGTCCAATAGCAAAGCGGGGCCGCGATCGGGCTTAACCGCAAGGTAACCCGAAAAGTGAAGCAGCAGTCCTTCCAGGTTGTCCCGATGTTTCTCGAACAATTCGTCAAGTTGTTCCGGAAGATCGCGATTGGCCTTCAGAGCTACAACCGTGAAAGCAGTATCGTTGCGTGAGAGTCTCGCCTCGACAAGCGCGCCAGTGTCCTCGAAGGCCTCGCGCGAGGGGACGACATTATTTTCTGAGTAATTTGAGCTTATGATTAGGGCAAGCCGCATTGTCATCAGGTGGATTCAGGCTGTCTTACCGTGCATCGTTCCCGAGCGGACGAATTGTTCGTGCATGACGAATGCGTCGGATAACCCGTGAGGAGTGTGCGTGTAGCGGGACCGCATGAGGTAGTCGCGAAGCATGTCGCGGAAATCCGGATGTGCACAGCGATCAATGATTAGCTCGGCTCGTTCAATCGGCGCTTTACAGCGCAAATCGGCGACGCCCCATTCAGTGACGACCACCTGTACTGAGTGCTCATTGTGGTCAACGTGAGTCACGAGCGGCACAATCGTGGAGATCTTGTCGCTCTTGTGAGTAGAAGCGCAGATGAACATTGATATAAACGCATTGCGCGTGAAATCACCCGAGCCGCCGATACCGTTCATCATCTTCTGACCAAACAGATGCGTTGAATTGACATTGCCGAATATGTCAACTTCAAGCGCCGTGTTGCAAGAAATAATGCCAAGCCGCCGAACTATCTCCGGATGATTGGTGATTTCTCGGGTCTTAGTACCATTTTACTTCTGAAGAACTCAAGATCGTCGTAAAATGCCGAACGCATCCCTGGGCTCAGCGTCAATGCTGATGCGCTGGCAAAACGGATGCGACCTTGTTTCATCAGATCGATCACCGCGTCCTGTATGACCTCCGTGTACATCTCAAAACCCGGGATATCCGGGTTGTCGCCCAGTGCCTTGAGCACCGCGTTGGCCGTTTCCCCCACGCCGGACTGAATCGGCAAGAATGAAGCTGGAATTCGTCCTGACTTGAATTCACCGGCAAGAAATGCAGCGACATTGGCCCCAATGTGCAATGTCGTTTCGTCACAGGGGCGAAAGTTTTCCGTTTCATCGTCGATGTTGGTTTCAACGATGCCAACAATCTTGTTGCAATCCAGCTTGAGCACGGGCGACCCAATGCGATCAGAAGCCGCGTACACCGGGATCTCTCGACGCAATGGCGGATCTTCCGGCTCATACAGGTCGTGAAAGCCTCGCAATGTCTGGGGATGTCGGGCATTGAGCTCAACGAATACCTTGTCAGCCATTCGCGCGAACGTCGGCGTGCAGCCCACGCCGGTCGTCAACACCACGTTGCCATCATCATCAATGTCACAGGCCTCAATGACAGCTTGATTCACTGGGCCTAACGTGCGGTAGCGAAGTGCCTGTGCAACCATAGACAAGTGCATGTCGAAGAACCTTGCTCTTCCGCTATTGATTGCGTTGCGCAACTCCTCGTCGGATTGATACGGTGTCCTCCAAGCGATTGCATTGGCTCTGGCCAGGGCCCCATCGAGGGAAGGCCCCGTTGAAGCTCCGCTGATAACACCAAGCTTAAAGTCACGGCCGGCACGATGTTCACTTTCCGCGTGCGCGGCAATAGCAAGCGAGATGGCCTTGGGCGCGCCCGCGGGAGTAAATCCGGAAAACGCTACGTTCTCGCCATGCTTGATGAAACTAGCGGCTTCTTCGGGGGACATTCGGGGCAAAGCCATACTTATACCTGTGCTATTAGCTTTAGCTCGCTTGGAGCGCAAAATCGCAGCTCACTCATAAGGTTTGGAAACAGTCGCTTGGCAAGAACCGCTAGGATTAATCGTATCGGCAGACCCGCCGATGCGCCATGTCGTATCTCGCGCAGAGTTTGCGCGCACGTTCCCCCGCTGCGCCATCAGAGCAGTTATTCCGGCCAAGCAGGGGTGGCACGCCCCTAGTAGCGCGATTCCATTGAAATGATGGGTCCTTTGGACCCGGCCGCTGCGCGGCCAATCGCGCTACTATCCTCATTTCCTTGGGCATTCGCCCAAACCCAAAATTCGCTTTGCGAATTGCTGGTACATCGATTCAATAGAATCGACGTACTAGCCTGCTCGTAGAGCGGTCGGCAAATCGTTCAAGAATGAGCGCGCATGTGTGATAAGGAATCATCGAGCATCGTTAGGTTACGTCTTCGATTGCGAGGTCGCGTTCAGGGCGTGGGGTTTGACCTTTTGTGTACCGCACCGCGCAGGCCCTGAATCTCAGTGGCTGGGTAGTTAACGACAACCAAGGGGTCCTGCTGGAGGCGCAGGGTGAGCACCAGACGCTTAGAGCTTTTGTATCCATTATAGTCAGTGAGGCGCCCAGTCCCGCGCACGTAGACGACTGGCACGAAGAGGCGTGCCAATTGGAGGCTGACGCGGGTTTCGCTATCCTCGAAAGTCAGGTAAAAGGGCCAACTACTGCCACCATCTTGCCGGAAGTCGCAACCTGTGCTGATTGCTTGCGCGAGATTGATGACCCGAGCAACCGTCGGTATCGATACCCATTTACCAATTGCACTCACTGCGGACCGCGCTTTACCATAATCCAATCTTTGCCTTACGATCGACCGAATACGACCATGTCGAGTTTCGCGATGTGCGAGCAATGCCGTCGGGAATACGACGACCCGCTGGACCGGCGTTTTCACGCGCAGCCCAACGCTTGCCCGGTCTGTGGTCCCCAAATTCGTCTCATTGATCGAGCCTTTCAGGACATGGCTGAGCAGGGTTTGGCATTGTCCGCAGCAGCCAACCTGGTCCGGCAGGGTTTCATTCTGGCCGTACAAGGATTAGGCGGTTTTCACTTGGTTGTGGATGCAACCAATCAGGAGGCGGTTCGGCAATTGCGCCAACGCAAACATCGTTGGGAAAAACCATTGGCGGTCATGGTCCATGATCTGAGGCAGGCTCGCGAGCACGTCGAGTTGCGTCCCGCTGAAGAGGCGCTCTTAACGAGCCCCGAGGGCCCCATCGTTTTGTGCCGAAAACGGGAGGCTTCTGGGATTGCAACCCGCGTGGCGCCCGACACGCCAACCCTTGGCATCATGCTCGCGACAACGCCACTGCACCATCTATTGTTGAAACACTTAGGGCGCCCGATTGTGGCAACTAGCGGTAATCTGAGTGAAGAACCCATTTGTATCGATCCGAGAGAAGCGACGATCCGACTCTCGGATATCGCCCAGGCTTGGCTAGTTCATAATCGCCCCATCGAGCGCCACATGGACGACAGTGTCGTGCACTTGGTCTGTGGTGAGCCCCAGTTCTTGCGTCGCGCGCGCGGCTATGCGCCGCTGCCCGTATTGGTTCCTGATTCGGGAAAAATAGTGCTGGCCCTCGGTGGCCATCAAAAGAACACTATTTCACTAGGCATTGGCGATCGTGTGTTCGTGAGCCAACACATTGGAGATCTTGAAAGCTACCAGACCAAGCAGGCTTTCGAACGGGTAATATTCGATTTTCTGCGTCTTTATGCCGTCGTGCCGGATGGGATTGCCCACGATCGGCACCCCGATTACGCCTCGACGCAGCTGGCCGATCAATTGTCCGAAAAAGGGGCTCCGCTAGCTGGAATTCCACGGTTCGCTGTCCAGCACCACCACGCTCACTTGGCGGCGTGTCTGGCCGATGCTGGGCATGCAGGTCCAGTCCTCGGCGTCATTTGGGACGGTAGCGGGCTGGGGCTTGACGGCACGATTTGGGGCGGTGAATTCTTGTGGGGCGATTACCAAGGCTTTCAGAGAATTGCCGCGATTAAACCCTATCCGCTACTCGGAGGAGAGGCAGCCGCGCGCGAACCGCGTCGCGCGGCGCTCGCTCTGCTTTGGACGACGTTTGGGGCAAAGGTTTTCGATTGGGACGACCTGCCTTCAATTGCCGTAACAACCCAATCCGAACGGAGGTTAATCCTCAGGATGCTCGAGCGAAATATTGGGACGCCGATGACCTCGAGTGTCGGGCGCTTATTTGACGCAGTAGCGAGCCTGTGCGGTTTGATTGAACGGGTCAGCTTCGAAGGCCGCGGCGGAATGCTGCTTGAAAGCCTGGGTGACGCGTCACCCGTCGAGCCCTATCCGCTACGAATGATCGTTAACGCCGAGCCTGCCAACCCGATTGACTCGCAGCGTCCCCACTGGTGGCTTGACCCCGCACCGCTCATCGCCAGCGTTGTTGCAGACATTCGCAATAGTGTCGCGCGTGAAACAATTGCTACACGGTTCCATGCTGCCCTGATTGCCTCTACTGTCGAGATTGCTTCCCGCGTCAACGCAAAAGTCGTAGCGCTTACGGGAGGTTGCTTCCAAAATCGCCGATTGACCGAAGGCTGCGTTCAGGCCCTGCAAGAGAGGCAGATTCGCGTTCTGCTGCACAATCAAGTGCCGGCGAATGACGGCGGGCTCAGTTTGGGACAAACTCTGGTCGCCCGGGCTGGCCTATGGCCCGGCAGAGTCATAAACCATTTACAGTGAGCAAAGCGCATGTGCTTAGGTGTGCCAGGATTAGTTGTTTCGATGGACGAACCCGGAGAGGGTCTCGTCATGGGCAAGGTCAGTTTCGGAGGTGTTGAGCGAGCCGTATGTTTTAGTTGCACTCCGGAAGCACAAGTCGGAAATTATGTGCTGGTGCATGTGGGCTTTGCCATCACCGTGCTCGACGAAGACGAGGCACAGCGCATTTTCGATGATTTTGAAACGATCGCGCGATTGAACGCCGATGAGGATGGCCAAGATGCGCTGGGCTCAGAGGAGCGTCCTTCATGAAATTCGTGGATGAATTTCGCGATCCCGATCGGGCACGAGCGCTAGCTCTGGCTCTCAAGCAACGGGTTACGCGGTCTTGGACGCTCATGGAAATCTGCGGGGGCCAGACGCATTCAATCCTGAGGTACGGCGTTGATCAATTGTTGCCGGATCTCGTGCAACTGGTGCATGGCCCGGGTTGTCCGGTTTGCGTGACCCCGATTGAACTCATTGATCGGGCAATTGCCATCGCGAAACAACCCGGCGTTATCCTGACATCCTTTGGCGATATGCTTCGCGTTCCTGGCAGCCATGAAGATCTGCTGCGCGCTAAAAGTGCCGGTGCCGACGTGCGCATGGTCTACTCACCGCTAGATGCGGTGGTGCTTGCGCAAAGGAAACCCGATCATCAAGTGGTGTTTTTCGCCGTCGGCTTCGAGACTACGGCACCGCCCAATGCCATGGCCGTAGTCCGAGCTCATCAGCTAAGGCTGAGCAATTTTTCGATTTTGGCCTCACACGTGCTGGTACCCCCCGCGATACGAGCGCTGCTGAACGCCCCGGACAATGTCGTTCAAGGGTTTCTGGCGGCAGGGCATGTTTGCACGATCATGGGCACGAAGGAATATGAGCCGTTAGCCAGCGAATACCGCATTCCCATCATCGTGACCGGATTTGAGCCCTTGGACTTGCTACAGGGGATCTATTTGGCCGTTACGGCACTGGAACAAGGGCGCGCGGGGGTCGAGAACCAGTACGCGCGTAGCGTGACTCGTGAAGGAAATGTGAAGGCGCAACAAGTCATCAGCCAAGTATTCCAGGTTTGCGATCGCGCCTGGCGCGGCATCGGCGTAATTCCTCAAAGCGGTCTCGAATTGCGGTCGGAATTCTCAAGTTACGATGCTGCCAGGCGCTTTGGTGTAGAGCACCTAGTCGCCGAAGAATCCTCCCTTTGCCGCGCGGGGGACGTGCTGCGCGGCGTATTGCGACCGCCGGACTGTCCTGCTTTTGGCACCAGTTGCAATCCCGAAAACCCCTTGGGCGCCCCGATGGTTTCGTCGGAGGGTGCCTGTGCCGCTTATTTTCGCTATGGGCGGGTAAATCGCGCAAGCAGCCGTTAATCGCCATGACTGACACCACCGATACACTCCTGTCGTTTGCCGCCAACTGCCCGGTGCCAACGACTCAATACCCGACGGTGCAAATGGCCCATGGGGGCGGCGGGCGAATGAGCCAGCGTCTAATCAGCGAGGTATTCGCAGCGGCCTTTGACAACCCCTGGCTGCGTGAGATGCACGATGGCGCGATACTTCAATTCGGAGATGAGCGAATTGCCTTCACAACTGATGGTCATGTCGTAAAACCACTATTCTTTCCTGGTGGCGACATTGGATCGCTCGCCGTTCACGGAACGGTCAATGACCTTGCCGTGTGTGGAGCGACGCCACTTGCCGTATCGGCCAGTTTCATTCTCGAGGAAGGGTACTCCTTCGAGGAGCTGCGGCGCGTCGTTGCATCCATGAGCCAAGCCGCCGATACCATACCCGTACCGATTGTCACCGGAGATACCAAGGTCGTCGATCGGGGCAAGGGCGACGGCGTGTACATCTGCACGTCAGCGGTTGGCCGAGTGCATCCCAAAGCACAGATATCGCCACGTCATGCAAAACCTGGTGATGTAGTCCTGCTCAGCGGCGAGATTGCGGCTCATGGAATCGCCGTACTATCGGCACGAGAAAACCTAGGCCTCGAAAGCGCGATCGTGAGCGACACGGCCTGTATCCTGGATTTAGTTTGGCCATTGTTCGAATTATTCGAAGATAAACTGCACGTGCTGCGCGATCCAACTCGAGGTGGCGTAGCCGCCGTCCTGAATGAAATCGCGTTAGCTGCACAGGTCAGCATCGAGATCGACGAAGCGGCCGTACCCGTGTCGGAGCCGGTAAGTGGCGCCTGTGAAATGTTGGGTCTCGATCCGCTTTATGTTGCCAACGAAGGTAAATGCATCGCCATTGTCAACGCTGACGTTGCTGAAGCTGTTCTCGAATATTGGCGTGGCCACGCGTTGGGCAAGCTGGCTACTCGTCTGGGCGTCGTCCGCGCGCCTCACCCGGGACTCGTCACGATGCGCTCGAGGATAGGAGCCACACGGGTCGTTGATCTGCTAAGTGGCGAACAATTGCCAAGGATTTGCTGATCCGAACCCGATTGACACCCATGCATTCCGATGTTTTGCAAGGAATCATTGCCAACAGCCTAATACTATTTTGACGCATGGTAGTACTAATCAAATGGGTTGGAGGGTTCATTGAATTGGGCTGAGCTGTGCTCGAGCGCAGAAAACACTTTAGTCAACCTTTAAGGTGAAAAACTCATCCATCTTGAGTCAACTGTTCCCGATGGCCGCGGATAAAGTGAACTGGCGCACTCGATTGATTTCAAGTCTCAGCAATTGGCTGGTTCAAGAAGGCCCCCTTGAGCAAGTGGGTTGTGAATGTTGCCCCGAGCTCCATTGCACAACGGAAAATTATGAAATCTGCGAGCGTCGGCTGAAGGCCTTTGATCGAGCCAAAGCCGAACGACAGTCGGAGTCGCCGCCTAAAAGCACCTCGCGGGTAAAGGCCGGAGCTGTTGATTCTGCGCAACGTGACGGAACGGACAGCTAGCTTCCGGCGAAAAGACTCGCGTAGGGCGGGGTCCCTGCGCTAATGGTAGAAGCATTCCCGATGAATTTGATTCGAGGGAACCAGCAGTGAGCGAACTCATGTCCCCTGAAGTTCAATACACGCTGGTTCTCGTTGGACTGTTCGTCGTTCCACGTGTGCTACAGCGATTCAAAGTGCCGAGTGCCGTCACCTGCCTGGGGCTCGGAGCGCTGTTCGGGTTAGCCTTAAATTTGTTTCAGAATGACGCTACGATACGGATGCTCGGCACCCTGGGGATTGTTACGCTGTTCTTGTTTGCTGGTCTTGAAGTGGAACTATCTGAACTTAGGAGGAGCCTACGCGTGGTGCTAGAACACGTGGGCATCAATTTGCTTGTTCTTGCATTTACCGTGTCAGTCTTACATCGAATCATCTACGTTGAAATGCGGGGCACCATATTGATTGCTCTGGCTTTGTTTACCCCTTCGACCGGAATCATATTGGGCTTGCTCGATGACTTCAGCCTCGGAGCCATGCACAATTATTGGATAAGAGCCAAAGTGATTGCCTTCGAACTCATTGCGCTGATAGCACTTTTCGTGACGGTTCAATCTTCCAGCGCTGTAAGCCTAGGTTTGTCATCGTTGGTCCTGATTGGCATGATCGTGGTGCTGCCGGTGGTTTTTCGGACTTTCGAGCAGCGCATCTTGCCACATGCGCCCAAGTCGGAATTCACTTTTCTGGTCGTAATCGCCGTTCTCTGCGCATTAATTACCCGGCGCCTGGGAGTGTACTATTTGGTCGGTGCTTTTGTCGTTGGGGTCACAGCGGTGCGACTGCGTCAGCAAATTCCCTCTCTAAGCTCGGAGCGACTCCAGTCGGCTGTCGAACTCTTTGCCTCATTCTTCGTTCCATTCTATTTCTTCAAAACGGGGCTGCACCTGAATGCGGAAGATTTCTCGCTCAGGGCACTGGGCGTCGGATTGGCGTTCCTCGTATCGATCATACCGGTCCGAATCATCGTGGTAACTTTGCATCGTTGGCTGTCTCTGAAAGAGCCGCTGAGGGACGGGATGAAAGTGGGCATTTCAATGACGCCCACGCTTGTCTTCACCATCGTACTTGCGGATATTCTCAGAGAACGTTACGCGCTCCCTGCCCACATATATGGAGGACTCGATCATATACGCCCTGGCAAATACGGTAATGCCCGCATTCTTGTTGCGCCTATTTCGAAGTCGCAAGCAGGCCGTTGAACTTGGCTGAGAAGTCGCGCAGGGACCCGACCCTGCGTGCGGCAGATGGCTAAGCATCTGCGGAAACGAGCCTAGCTTTTCGTGCTAATTCCGCTACTGGACGATGCGGCGGACACGAGCGTCGGGTGATAACCGGGCCCTGCTGCATTGGCGCAAAATCCAAATGACGCAGTGGCACCGGCACTAACCTGAGAATTATCGCTGCTCGGCGTAACGGTCATGCGCGGACCCGCGAGGCTGGTCGTCCCGTTCCACAACTGCGAAAGCCTCGAGTCTCCGAGATTGATGACAACTCGCCAAGCGGAAATGCCTCTTATTCCGGTATTTGTGATGGACACCGTGGAACAATATCCAGCCTTCCAATCCGATTGGTAAGTGAGGCTCACCGATATTCCCGTTGCCGTCAAAGCTTGAACTGCAGGTGCCGAATCTTCACTGGAGTAATCAAGACCGCAAGCTGGCAGCAGCATTGCCGATACCGCGTAGACCAGCAGCCCTATCGCGGCACAGACCCCTTTCTCCGTTTTTCGCTCTTGATTCTGCACGCGCGAAACCATAACTCCGAAGGCTCTTCCCAAACCCGCAGAGTCCTTTCAGACACCGATACGTTAACGCTTAACAACTTAAGTGGGTCAATAAAGTGACTTTCAAGCCGCAAGTAAATTTACTCTACAACAAAGTATTCCAGTTCCCAAGCCTCAGTTTGTTCGATGACACTAACGTAGAATTCGCGGGAAACTATAAAGGCCCCGGTGGCAATTTTGAAGCCTGCGGTACAGTGACAGTCAGAATGTTGCGGTATCAATCTGGAGTTGCGCGAATCAAGGACAGTAAAGCAATCGCGCAATACTGATCTTGCGTATGGCTGGAACGAGTGGAACCTTCGTTTGTGGATTGGTTGGTAGGACATCACTGTAGTTGCGACCACTGTCCGGCACGAATGCCCACCCGACGTCACCGTTTGGAAAGATGACCATATCATCGCGACTGTTGGGTGGAGCGGGGAGCACCTCGTCGGGTGTTGAGAAATTGCCCTGTGTATCCATGAGTCGGAAATGAGTGCCGGTATAGTCGCCGAAGCAAGTCTCGGTAATTGGATCTCCACTGCAATTGATATTCTCCACGTTATCCCATGCAACCAACAAACGGTCGGGGCCGTAGGCAGCCATGTGCAAATTCATTTCGTTGATTGTCGGCGTATTTGTTACCCACGTAACGCTCGCAGCTGGGGTGTAATCCGGTGCGGCTGCTAAGTGGAGCAACGCGATGTCGTTGGCAGATTTCGCGGGCTGTGGAGCATCAGCTGGGCCCGTTACGCCGCCGCGCGAAAGCCATACTACCGAGTAACTGCCGTCGTTGACGTTCTTTACGATCGAGCCGAATTGTCCGGAGCAAAAACCTTGTGTCGCGAACTCCGCGGCCAGTAGAGTCAGGGTTGGAGTGGCTCCCTCCTGTACTAGATTCATGCCGCCGGTGTTGCCGCTATCATTCATGCAAAGCGTCGTGAATTGATTAGCTTCGGGCAAGAGCCGCGAGTCCTCGTCAATTTGACAGCCCCAATTCCACCCACCGGACACAAGTTGACCTTGATCATTGAGATAGATCATTTTATCAGCGTAGGATGTTCCCGTATAGGGTGGGCTCGGCAGCTGGCACATGTGCACCGTAAAGTAGGCACCGTACTTACTGCCGTTGAAAGAAAGACGCCCATCCATTTGTTCGACGCAGTCGTACAGCGGGTTGGACGGGTCGGCAGCAATGCTCGAGGTGCCGGTCAAGGCCGCGGCAAAGGCTGGGGTGCCTTGCGAATAACGCATTAGCACCGACGCGTAACCGTAAACTACCGTGCTTGCACTGCTAAAATTGGGGTTGGCTAGAGCTTGCCCAGGATCGTCACGACTGATAAGCAGCGCAAATCCGTCATTCTGAGCAACAATTCCGCCAATGTCGTGGCCAGAAATCTCCCAGTCAGCGCCCAGGCGTGTTTGCAGCCCCGTCAGTGGCGTCACGTGCACGTTCGACAAGGCGTTATCTGACCAGGCCACGTAGCTATTGCCGGATGGCGCAACGCTGTACGCAATTCTCGCATCTGTCGGGATGAGATCGTAGCCAGGGCGCTTATATCGAATGTCGTCATCCACGTCGATCGTTGTAATTGAGAGTCGTGAGCTCAATGTGGGGCCACAGCTGGCCGCCTGATCTGCGTCAGTTTCTCCTTGGCTACTGGACTCGCTCGGCTGGGTAGCGGTATCTGCGATTTTTGTGCCGCAGCCTGGGACGAAGAGAGCGAGAAATAGGAGAGCAGCGGGTTGTCTGGGCCCCGGCCCAGACAACGGGCTCCTTAAAACACGATTCAAAAGGAATGAGTTTTGCGCTTCTTGCAGTTTGGTCATAGAGCTACCCGAAGGCCCAGGGAGCCGGCTAAGACTGGCAATCCGATGACCGTCTGCTCGCTATCCATTTTGAATCCCAGCTTCGGAGCCGTGCCTAGCGCGCGCAGTGTGATTTCCGCCGCGACGCGCGGAGCCAAATGCAGTTGCGAGTGAGCGCCCAAACCACCCAAAAAACCCCATAGACTTTTGGATTGCCCGATGAGCGGAGCGTCGGGTTGGCCCTGGGCATTAAGGAGCAAGGCCCCCGCGATGAGCCCGAGGCCAAGCGTCATGCGAGGTGTTCGAATCAAATGCCAGCGAGCTTCCGCCCAGCCTAGTTCCTGGCGAATCGTCGTCGAACCTTCGGCAGTGGTGAATTTCGACGCCAACAATGGGACCTGCCACCATCATGCCCAACTCGACCGCACCGCTGACACGGTAGGCACCGCCGACAGCGGGCCCCAACCCAAATCCTAGGTGTGGCCTTTCATACAGAACAATGGCGTCTGCTCGGAGCGCGAAGGGCGGAGGTGGCGGCGGCGGTCGCTCGGTAAGTTTTTGAACCACTACTGGCACGGCGCGGCGATCGACGTTTACGACGTCTGCCGGCGGTTTTTCATCGGGATTGAATTCCCGCAAACTCGCGCGAAAGAGGTTGACCGCGCGAATCGCAAGCAGGTTGGCGGCATCACTGCCCGGGTCCACTTGAAGGGCGCGCATGGTAGCCTTGCCGCTGACACGATCGACGAGCCAGATTTGAACAATGGTTTGTCCTTCACGGTGTAAAAGGGCGATGCTGGCCAGCGCGTCCGCTTCTTGGGCAATGCGCGTCAGGGCCTCAGTGGGTTCTGGCCCCAACTCAGCATCTACTTGTTGCACCTCAAAGTGATGGATGTTGAGTTCTGCCTTCAGCCGATTGAAGGCGTCACTCAAAATCGCGTCGTTTTCAGTCGGAGGCACAAGTACCACGCGCTGTGCCCATGCGGGCAGCGTCATCAACATCACCACAGTAAAGAGTGAAATGAGAAAAACCAGAAAGCCGATGTTCCATTCAACATACTTATGGGACGAAACTCGTTGATCATATTTCAACTTATCGAATTGCCGTTGTCTGGGCCGGGACCCAGGCAACCAACGCCATTGAAACTTCGGAACGCACTTCCCACTCGGAAGTGAAATTCTAAGCTCCCGGTCGTCATCATTCGGGTCAGCAAAATAAGCAGCGGCGTTTCGCCTGCGAGAAGTCCCGTTAATGAGTTCCGGCAATCTTGCGTGCCGTGTCGGCGTGCACCCCATTCGGATACCGCTGCAAGTATTGCATCGCTAGGGGCCTCGCCGCAGCAGTTCCTTGCGTCCGAACCGTGACCCGCATCCTTCCAGCGAGAGCATCTGCGGCAAATTCGCCGCTCGGAGACTCAGCAAGGTAGGTGTCATACCAGGTGCTCGCTGAGCTTACTTGGCCGCGGGACTCACTGGTACGGCCGAGCAGGAACGCGGCCGCCGATCGCTGGCTGCCACCGGAAGCCCGCTGCCGAATCGCGAGCAGGCTCCTTTCGGCCAGATCGGATCGGCCGGTATAGCGCGCTGCATCGGCCAGGGCACGGACGTCTCCGAGACTGCAAGTACTAAGACAATTGTCAATGCCCCGAGCCTGGGCCGCGTCAACGACGGATTGAAAACGCCCGTGCGAAACCAGACCTTGCCAGGAATCATGCCGAGCGCCAGTCGTTTTGACGGGCGCGCCAGGCGAATTGGCATTCGGCGAAGTGCCCAATTCTTCTGCCGTCGCCGTAGGGGCGTCGCTGGATGATTCCTGGTCCGAAGCGACGGGCGACTCCGCGGACGGTGAAACCATTGCGGTCAGTGCGTTGCCATCTTCCATTCGGACCGTTCGAGTCAACAGGGACGCGTGAAACTTCTGCCCCTTGCGAACTAGAAATGGACCCTGTCCGAGTGGACTCTTCAATTCGACGGCACCTTCATCCAAGGCAAGATCCACCTCTTCTTTGGAGGGATCCCAAGCCAAATTGAAGTGAGTGCCCACCACGTGTACCTCGAAGGGCCCAGCGACGAATAGCCAACTGGAAGTCTTGCCGTGGTGGATCTGTGCTATGGCCGATCCGCGTTCTAGTAATACCCTTGCCCCGTCTTTCATGGTCGAATCAACGCGAAGCCGGGTACCAGGCGCGGCGTCGATGGAGGAACCGTCCGAAAAGCGAATCATCGCAGAATGGTCAGGCCTAGCGCTCAGGTAGCCGGATTCGAACCGAGATCCGCCAGCAATTTCATAGGTAATCGGGCGGTCCCGCGTCGTAGACCAAAACACAACGGCGAATGCCGCGGCGGCGGCGAAAACGGAAACGGCGATCCGGGTGACATTGGGCACCGCTTTTCTCGGAAACGGCCGTGACACGACGATCGACTTGATGCGACTGCGTCCGTCAGCGTGCACTTCGGCGGATACGGGCGCGGATGCAAATTCATGGGCGAGTTCCGCCAATTTCGATAGGGCTGCGTCTTGGGGAAATGTGTCAGGCATGGCTGCCTCCCTCGAGGCTTTGCAGGTATTGCCAGAGCGCAGGTTCACCTCGCGAGCGAACCCGGATAACTTCTTTGGCGCGCGAGATTTCGCGCTTTGCCGTTGATTCTGAAGTATTCAGAGCTTTTGCAACTTCGGTAATCTCCAGTCCTTGGACATTGCGAAGCACAAAAGCCAAGCGTCGCCGGTTGGGCATCCGCTCAAGAATTCGATAAAGGCCGCGTAAGGTTTCGAGTCCCGCAAAATCGCGGGGCGACACGGAAGAATCCGGCATTGTGTCAGTCGGCGACAATGTCACCCATCTGCGCACGCGACGGCGGCGCAATTCAACGGTCACCAGCCGCACTGCAACAGCCACAAGAAATGCCCTCAAAGCGTTGGCGTCGCGCAAATCTCGCGCGCAACGCAAAAACACAATGAAGACCTCCTGTAGCAGATCTTCGATCGCAGAATCGGGACCAAGCGCACCCCGTAACACACTTCTCACTAAGGCCGAGTAGCGGTCCCACACGACTTCGACCGCGTTCACGTCCCCTTGTGCCACAGCCTGTACCAACTCCGCGTCGCCCAATCGGTCATTGGGAAATCGCGAGACCGGAGCTCGCTTGATGGGAATCGGTGATGGGTTCACTGTTGGGACTGTTGCTTCTGAACGGCGGCGCGGGTCAAATCTTTCACACGGGAATTTTTTGGTATTTTTGGACGACTTCCCACTTGAACATAATGCCCGTGAACTGGCCGAACGATCCCGCGAAAACCGTTGGCGCATCCGGATAATCATCCGGCCAAGCACTTTGTTGCACCGTAAGTGGGGGCTGCCGTCGCTGTACTTACGAACGAGTGGTCTGCGTCGTTCGGATAATGCGGGCGAAATCCCGCCTCTTTGGGTTGTCACGGGAGAGCACATAACATGCAAAATAAGGCCCTCTGGGCTTCGCTACTTACGGTTGGCCTCGCAATTGGCTGTAGCGGTTCCGACAATTCCACAGGTCCAACCAACGCGGGCGGCGCGGGCAACACCGGTGGCATCACGGCGACCGGAGGTATCGGTGCGGGTGGAGTAAAGACTAATGGAGGCGCCTCGTCGGCGGGCGGCACTGCGGCGATAGGCGGAACTAAGACTAATGGCGGCTCGCCCTCGACGGGTGGGACATTGGCAACCGGTGGAATAAACTCCGCGGGTGGCATTACTGCCGCTGGCGGGACATCGGCGGCGACGGGGGGCACCAAGGCAACGGGCGGAACGCCCAGCGCTGGCGGAACGACTTCCGCGGGTGGTTCCAAAGCGACCGGCGGAACCCCGGCAAGCACGGGCGGAACCCCAGCCACGGGTGGAGCGGCGACGGGAGGCTCCACGGGCAACGGCACTTGCGACGCGGGTTCGAGCACGACGACGTGGGCGAGCAATTGTCCCACGGCCGCGCCCACGACCTGCACCGCGGGCACTTGGGTGGCAGCGGGTCCCGAACCCGACCCTTGCTGCTCTGCGATGACGAAGTGTTCGGAATCCACCCATTTCGCAGTCTATTCAGATGAAGCTTGCACGACCGGGGCGCAGGACGCGGTCACTCACCTGGAAACGGTGTGGAGCCTTTACTTCACCACGCCCATGTGGGAGCGCGAGCCACTGTGCAACTCGGCTACCAAGAACAAGGTGAGCGTCCACGTCCATTCCACTTGGGGCCTGACGGGTGGCGCCTGGGACTCGACTCATATGGGCATGTGGATTGGCACCGGTGGCCTCGAGGACCATTGGGGCCTGGCGCATGAATTCAGGCACGGCGTGCAAGCCGTTGAGGGCGGCATGGCCTGCAACCAGGCGAATACTTGCGGCTGGGTCTACGAGAGCCACGCGAACTGGTCCGCACAGCAACAAGTCGAGTACCACACGAGCAATGTTCACTGCTCGGAGTATCTGGCCAATGTATCGCACCTGTATCTGGGTTCAACGCGCATGCGGTACTGCAATTGGCAGTTCATGGAGTTCCTCAAGGACAAGTATTGCTACAGCGCGGTCAACGCCATCTGGGATGGCAGTCCTGCCGTTGACAACCCCTTTACCGGTATCATGAACGGCCAGAAATGGAG
>CAWIGY010000057.1:0-19930 GCA_963835565.1 uncultured delta proteobacterium | reverse complement strand
CGGACTGGGTCTTTGGTGGCAATGCAACACGGGCACTACCGCGGCACCGACTTATGCGGTGCTTGCACCATCGACGCGTCAGCGTACACCGGCATATCACTGACCATATCCGGCAGTATCGGGCCCATTGCGAGTGGTACAGGCACCGTACAACTCACGATACAAGTCTCGACGCCGAGCACCACGGCACCTGCCACGGATTCCGCGGGCAATCCCAAAAACGCGGGACTTGCGTTGCCACCACGACCGCGCCTTGCGGTGCCAACAGCGTCACGGTACCGGTGACGTCAACGGCGACTACCGTCACGTTTACTTGGGCTCAGTTGGGCGTCACAACGCCGGCCGCGATTACTGGAATCTCATTCGGGTTCACGGATCCTTGCAGTCTGAACAACGGCTACACAGCCACACCGTGCACGCCGACGACCTATCCAGTCAATATTACGCTCACCAATATTCAGTTTACTTCGTAACGCGGGCCGAGTCTCGCCACTTGAAACGCAACCGCGGCCAATCGCCCAGGGCGTTTCCGTGCCGTTGTGCCAACAGCTGGAGCCACGATCCCACCCGCAAGCGGGCAAGTTTTGGCGTCCGTGTTGAGTAGCGGATGCGGTTATTGCCCAGGACTTGAATCAAAGGCATTAATTTCCATTCATTTCGGTCGCGTGGGCGGAAAATTGGTTAGAAGTCCTGAGAAAATCATGCAAGCCTTACGATTCTTTCCGCTGCTGCTGGTGGCCGCATGTTCCGCTGATCCAATTCCTGCTGGCTATTACACCATTAACACCGGGCAAGAAACGGACACGCTTACCATGTCGCCAGCGCCGGTGAGCTTCACGGTTATTTCCGAAGATGCTAGCGGCAATACATCGCAAGTACAGACCAGTAGCACGCCGATTACCACCATCAATGTGGGGATCACGGGAGCAGAATTTTTATCTCGTGAAAGGTGAGGATTCAAACGGCGTGAGTCGGGTTAAAGCCACCTCATATCTAATTGACGCCAATTCGATGGCAGGCAATGACTTGCCGCTGTTTCTTGGTCGCACGGATGCCTTCTGTCGCCCGACTCTGCCGAACCTTTTGCAAGCTCAGGGGAATCATCCGCCGGTGGGTATCTTTTGGGGTCAAACGCTCTGGATTGCCGGCGCGACAAACTCCAGCAATCAGATTGTAAGCGAAGGCTATGACCTCATCATGTGGGCAGAAACGCGCTGCGCCGAGCGCGATCTCCCCGATTACCTGTCCATCGTCCCCCTGTCAAATTCAGTCGATAGCGAATTACGCGGGCGAATTCGGGCTGGCAATCGGGGCGAATTGGGCCGATGACCGTGGATATCACGGCTAATACAACGTCGACCCCGACTCTACCCCCGGGAATGACGAATTGGTCCGACGTGGCCGGCGGACGCACGATTAATGCCAGTACGGGTGCCGTCTATGTTGTCGGTCCAACTCGCAATACTTCTGTTTCTTCTTATGTTTTGGAGTTGGGAACTGACGGAAATATGAACGCAAGGACGCTCAGTGTGCCGCGCCAAGCCGCCGCGGCAACCTACGTCCAAGGACAGGGATTGCTCGTTGTCGGCGGCGGCAACGCAACGGATGGGTGCCGGAGCTGAGTTCTTAGCTGACTCAAGCACTGCGTTTGTTACATTGCCGTATCCGCCAGATACTGTTACCGGCGCAGCCCTGCTCCCCGAAAGCACGGGCACCCGGGTATGGCGCATGGGTGGACAGAAGCTCAGATGGAACCCCTGCACCGAGCGTAGTTTATGATATCGCTTGCACGGGAGCTAGCAGCAGCGGCGACGCTGGCGCTAGCGCCGCGACTTGTACGCCTGAATCGTTACCGGCAGCATTTAATTTGGAAAGCCCGCCCAGTAATTGACCGTAATCAACGCCAACGGCTTTGGTTTCGGCGACAATCGAATCATTATCGGAGAGCAAACCGATGGAACTATGGTGGCCTGGCGCGTGACCGATACCGGCGTGACTCCCATTCCGCTCCGGGAACCGCGCAAATACGCTACGGCGTACAGTCTGCCGAATGGCTTTGCTGCGCTGATCGGCGGCACACTGCTTAGCACTGGCGCTCAGGCATTCTCGATTGAGTTAGTGGCTTACTAAAGCCGATAATCTTAGCCGCCACCTTCCTTGGCGAGCAGGTAAAGGCAGCGAAGCGTTTCCGACTCGGGATTATCGTACAGGTGCATCGCCCCGCCTTGGCAACGACGAAACTGGTCACAACTGCTGCACGGTCCTTTCTTCATCCAACCGCGATCGCGAAATAGCTGATATCGATCACGCCACACGTCGCTGAATCGATCGGTCTTGATGTGACCCTGAACGAAAGCATCCCCGAGTTCTGGGCAGGCGCCAATTCTGCCATCGCACATGATTCCCGCAATCGATATCCCCGCGCGGCATTGACAAAGGTAAGGTCTTACGTTGCCTTCAAAGCGATTGCCGAGGTATCCCTCTTCGGACATCTCGGGGGTCGGAATGAAATCGTCACTGCGCGCGGCGAGCACAAATTCCATAATTTGCCGAATCTCGACCGGACCAGGGACAAGATCGGGACGGCGTGCCGCGCGTCCAACGGGCATGACTGGCGACACGCGCCAATAGGGTACGCGCATCGAGGAAACCAGGGCGCGCATTTGGTCAAGGAACGGTACCGCGGGCGTGGTGATCGTAGAGATAATTTCGAGCTTACCCGAAAAACCCGCTTGGTGTAGCGCTTCGACCGCCCGAAACACAGCCAAAGACGTGCCGTCACCGCGCAGACGATCGTTCATGGGCGGCGGCGCATCCATACTCGAGCGAGAGCGAGTCCATCCCAACCTCGACCAACCGAGTGCCACGTCAGCGTCGAGCAAGCAAGCGTTGCTCACCATACCATAGTGAAATCCGAGCTGATGCAGTGCTTGGAATAGCTCAAAAACACCCGGTTTAGTCAGGGGTTCACCGCCGGTGACGGCTACCATGACATCCCCCGGACTAAAGTCTTTGGCAACTTGTCTTATGAAAGTAATCCATTGCTCAATCGAGAGTTCTTCCCGCTGCGGTTTTTTCCCGCAAGAGCTGCCACAGTAAGCGCAGGAAAGATTGCAAGCGCGAGTAACTTCCAAGAACAAATAGTCGAGAGGATGATCTTGAAAAAGCAGCGAGCGATTCTTGATGTGCTCGTCCCAAATCGCCTCGCGCCGCTCGGTATTTATATCCTCGACGGCTGGCTCGGGCGGGTTAGGGACAAGCTGGGGCGCATCGGGTTGTGCAAGGGTTGCATTGCTCACGGTTTAAATACCCTTATGCTAGTTGGAACCTGGCAAGGTTACTCCATAATCCGGGGCGTGGTTAGCGACGGTCATTGTGACACGGTAGGCGTGCTACTCGATTTGCCTCCGCCAGTGCCAGAGCCGCCTGCTGGTGCCGGCCCGTAAACGACCATAGGATATCCGCCGGTTCCTCCAGCGCCCGGGCTTCCGCCGATTGCTGGAGAACCGCCATCTATGTTGCTCTTGCCGCCAGTGCTCGCGCCCCCAGCACCTCCCACGGGCAATGGACCGTAAGCCACCGCTCCACCTAGACCAGATTTACCGCCGGTTGCGGGGGAACCACCGCTTATGTTGCCCATGCCGCCAGTGCTGGTTGCCCCAGCTCCGCCTACGGGCAAGGGACCGTAAGCCCCACCTACGCCCGATCTTCCAGCATCAGCTGTGAAGCCTCCCAAACCGGGAGCCCCACCGGCAGTGCTCAACCCGCCGGTGGCCCGCATGCCGTAGAATACTGCCGGGCTGCCCCCCGTCGCCGAAGGAATTCCCGCGTCAACCCCACCCGTCGCGTTTGCTGATTGGCCTGCGGCACCACCATTTGCCCCTTCGTCAAAAGTGGACCCTCCGCAGCCCACAAGTAAGACCGAAATTGCTGCGGGATACCAGCGCTTGTCCATGGTTAGGCTCCTTTGACCGCCGCAATAAGCTCGATTAATTACGCGCGGCGGACATTGGAGAATATTACACTCAATTGGGGCTGCAGGCACCACAATCAGGGTCCCGACCCTGCACTCGACGATTTATCGAGCATTTTCCGGGACTTCAGCGGTATTCGCCCGTGGCTGGTTAGTTGACCTTAAGGCGAAAAACTCATCTATCTTGAGTCAACTTTTCCGAATACAGTTGTCTGGGCCGGGGCCCGGACAACCAGCACCATCAAAACGTCGCGACGGACGAGCGGGTCACCAATGAAAACCCGACGCACGGCGTGCCGGCATTTCGAAATAGAAATAGCAAACATGGCGTCACCGGCTGGGAGGACTCCCGTTAGTTCTCAGCGAACGGTCGCGGACCCGATTACGGGCGCCTCTGTCGTGACGGCACGGGAAGCCAGGTGCGCGCAAGAGCGTAATGGCTAGAACGATATGCGTCCTATTGGCGGCTCGCCCCAGCAGTCAATTGAGTTATCGCTATGGCGAACGCAGACGCGGGTTGCTCCGACGGTCACTTCGGCAACCTCCGCTTCGCCACTCATAATTACCGGTGTTGCGCTGCTGCCCGCCGCATCTTGCCCAAGCTGGCCGTTGCTATCGCTGCCCCAACATTGCAGATTTGCCCCCTCGAGCAGGGCGCAGCTGTTGGCCATACCCGCCGCCAAATCCGTCGCTTTGCCGGCTAATCCAGTGACCGATTGTGGTGCTGGATTGTACGTGGTGTTACCCGTTCCGAGCTCACCCTGACTGCTAGATCCCCAGCAGGTTACTGAACCGTCGTCGAGCAGCGCGCAAGTGTGATCGCCTCCTGCGGCCACAGCCGTGGCCTGTGCCGATAGCGGAACCGTTGCCGGCGTGGGCGAACTGGTCGAAGAACTACCTGTGCCCAATTGGCCATTCTCATTGCAGCCCCAACACTGCACTTTGCCTCCGCTTAGTAGCGCGCAACTATGCTGGAAGCCTGCGGAGATCTGCACGGCTCCCGTTAGACCAGTCACCGTGACAGCCTGAGTTTCAAAGAGATTATTGCTGGCCGGCCCGAGTTGGCCGCAATCATTATTGCCCCAACATTGCACGGTGCTGTCATTGATTACCGCGCAGCTAAATTGTTGCCCTGCGGACAGGGCATTTACCGGCCCGAGCGAGACCCACGAATTGTCCGGCAACCGACCGCTCGATCACTGTGCCATCACCCAGTTGTCCGTGGTCGTTGTCGCCCCAGCATTGCACGGAACCATTCGACAGGATTGCACAAGTGTGATCTGCGCCCGCAGCAACCGACTGAGCCGCCTGCAGTTGCAGCACCGTCACTGGGAATGCGCTGTCATTCAAGGTATTGTCGCCCAATTGACCGAAAGCATTACTGCCCCAACAGCGAACGCTTGAATCAGACAGGGTTGCACAAACGTGCTGTCCCCCCGCCGAAACGTTTAGGGCAGTGGGCACTTTGCTGGAACCGCAGCCAATTAGTGCCGCCGCCGTCCCGAGTAACAGGGCAATTGGTGGACGAATCAGAGCTTGCACGGTGGCAAGAATGCCCCAGGGACCGAGGTTGTCCAAGTAAGAATAAGTCATAATAGTCTAACTTTCTGGGTATTCGCCAAACCCGAATTCTCAGCCGAATTTCTAGTGCCTCGATTCAACAGAATCGAGGTACTGAGGCATAAAGTTGTCGCTGATTTTAGACCTCGGGCCCTGAGTCATCCCCATTTCGAACGGACCTATTGGTGATTTCTAAAAACCCATGGCATCTGGCAATTCGACGACTGTAACGTTTTACAAACTATGGGTGCCCGTGTTCCGACTGGAGGGGGCTTTCTCAACAATGAGAGGCTTTCTCCGCTCTAATACCCAACTTCTAGCGCGAGCCTGTAAATGGTCTGACTTGGGAAGAACGTTGGCATCCACTGCGTCACGAATGGGTCGTGGTGGCTGCTCATCGACAGAATCGACCTTGGTCCGGTGAGGAGGTTGATGCTGCGAAGCTCGCAATCCCAAGTATGTGCCCGATTGTTATCTTTGCCCCGGCAACACTCGCGTGGGCGGCCATCGCAATCCGAATTATGAGAGCGTATTCACATTCGACAACGACCACCCCTGCGTTGGGACCCAATGCACCGACCGATTTGGACAAGCCCGAGGGAATCTACCAAGTTCGACCTGCCACAGGGATAGCGCGCGTAGTGTGTTATTCACCCCGGCATGACTTGACGTTGGCGGAACTTGGATTGATTCAAATCGAAACGTTACTTCGCGAATGGCAACTGCAATACCGGGATCTTGGCAGCCGACTCGACATCAATCACGTGCTCATCTTCGAGAATAAGGGCGAAGTCGTGGGCGTGTCGAACCCCCATCCTCACTGCCAGATCTACGCCACCAATTTCGTGTTTCGCACCATTGAAATCGAGACACAGGCTTGCCATCGTCACTTCGAGGACACCGGCCGTGTTCTATTCCAAGATATCATCGCAGCCGAGCAGCAAGATGGCCGGCGCATTTTATTCGAGAACGAATCGGCCATCGCATTTGTCCCCTATTTTGCGAGATATGCCTATGAAACGTATGTGGCGCCCAAGCGCAGCGTCGCAAGCCTGGCCGAACTCGATGACGGCGAACTTCGGCAGTTTGCCCACGCTCTCAAGGACGTAGTCGTGCGATTCGATAATTTGTGGAAAATGCCATTTCCGTACGTGATGGCGCTGCACCAGGCGGCCACTGATGGCGCAAAATACCCTTATTTTCAATTTCATCTGGAGTTTCACCCGCCGCTGCGCAAGCCCAACTTACTCAAGTACCTAGCCGGGCCTGAAATTGGCGGAGGGTGCTTTTTGAGTGATACTTCCCCCGAAGAGAAGGCAACTGAATTAATGGCCGCCGGAGCCATACACTACTTGGCGGACAAGCCATGAACCTCGAACATCCGCTGCTTTTTCCGATTTTAGAACTGCACCGTAGGCTTCGCTCACTGGTCCTGGCGGCTTGTAAAGAGCAATCCAGCGAAGCACTGGCCGCGGTGGCAGACGACAGTGAAGGAGACACGCTATTTGCAATCGACAAGATTGGTGAGGCATTGCTGGTGGCTGAGCTCGGTCAAATCGCAGCCAACCATGGCGGAATCGTACTTGTTGCGGAAGGAATTTCTGGAGGGATGGTTTGTTTACCCACTGGTAAGTCAGACCAGAGTTGTCGCTACCGCGTCATTGTCGATCCCGATTGATGGAACACGCGGACTCATGTATCAGAAGCGCCCCGCCTGGATATTGACGGGAATCGCGCCCAATCGCGGAGAGTCCACGCGGCTATCAGATATCGAGCTGTGTGTGCAAACCGAGATCCCGCTGATAAAACAGTACTTAAGCGACGAACTCTGGGCTCAGCGTGGCAAGGGCGTAAGGGCCGAGCGAGTGAACCTGGTCACCGGGGAACGCTCGGCGCTACTGTTGCGGCCGTCACGCGCAACTAGCATCGAACAAGGCTACGCCATGATCAGCCGGTTTTTCCCGGGCGCTCGGGACGAATTGGCCGCCGTGGACGATGAAATTGTGCATCGGCTATTGGGACCTTCGCCTCCAGGCAAAGCTCTTTGTTTCGAAGATCAATACCCCTCGACGGGTGGTCAACTTTACGAGCTCATGGTGGGTCACGATCGATTCGTGGCTGACCTGCGACCACTGCTGAGTCCGCTACTGCGGTCGCGTGGTCTGCCTCTCGGCCTGTGTTGTCATCCTTATGATATCTGTACCGCGCTGATTGCCGAGGAATTGGGGGTAGTGATACGAAGTCCCCATGGCGGCCCGATTGACTATGCCCTTGACGTAGAACTGGACGTCGCCTGGGCAGGCTTTGCTAATACTGAACTCGCAAAAAGCATTGAACCCATATTGCGGGACGTCCTTGTAAAACGCAGTCTTGCCCTGGTCCACCGGGAGGATGCACGGTGAAATGTGAGACCGAGCTCGAAGAGCTGAGCGAGATTCAGCAATTCCTAGGACAGCTCATGAGTTCCATCGGGGCGCCTGGCAGGCTTCTTCGAAGCTCAGCAACCGGTGGGCATCGCGCGAGCTCCGGGCCGCCTGGACGTGATGGGCGGAATCGCCGACTACTCGGGGTCCTTAGTATTGGAGCTTCCACTTCGGGAAGCAGCATTCGTGGTGGCACAACTTCATTCGGAACCCATCGTCCGCACGGCCAGCGTATCGATGGAGGATTCGGAAAATGTTAGAGAGGCGAGTTTTCCCACGGCCGCGATTCTGGGCGAAGCTGGAACGGGGCTAACTTACGAGTCAGTCCATGATGTCTTCAAAGATCGCCCCAAGGATATCTGGGCCGCTTATGTCGCTGGAACGCTAGCGGCGGCAGTCCGTGAAGGGTGGATCCACAGCCAACCGGGTGCGCGAATTTTGGTGATATCGCGCGTACCCGAGGGATGCGGCGTCAGTTCTTCAGCCGCAATTGAGGTTGCGGCCCTGTTCGCATTGAGCGCGGTCGCTGTCGTCAAGAACCTAGGCGTTCCATTCCCAAATCACGAAGCTGCGCTTTTGTGTCAGCGAGTGGAAAACCTGACCGTCGGGGCGCCGTGTGGCGTCATGGATCAGATGACCTCAGCTTATGGCAAGCGGGGACAACTCCTAGAATTGCTATGCCAGCCGGCGTCGGTTCTTGGCTCGGTGCCGATACCCGAAGAACTTGAGTTTTTTGGCATCGATTCCGGTGTTCGTCATGCAATTACGGGCGCCGACTATGGTCAGGTCCGCGTCGGTGCATTCATGGGCTACCGAATGCTACTCGAATCTGCTGGAATCAAGGTGCGACCCGGGCAAGTTCCGGGACAGCTCTTTGCTGAGGACAATCGCTGGCAAGGCTATTTGGCGAACGTTACGCCCTCGGAACTGGACGGCGAGTTCTGTTCGGTGTTGCCCGATTTTATGTCGGGTTCAGAGTTCTTGGCTTGCTATGGGGGCATTACGGACGTGGTAACGCGAGTCAACGCGGACCTACAATATCCGGTGCGCGCTGCCACCGTGCACGCGGTCAATGAGCACCACCGAGTTCGACTTTACTCCGAACTTCTGCGGGCGAATCCAAGCGAAAGACGCAATTTGCTTCTCGGTGAGTTAATGTACCAATCTCACGCAAGCTACTCCGCGTGTGGTCTTGGCTCGAGCGCCACGGATCAGCTGGTTCGATTGGTTCGCCATTCAAGTGCTGACTCCGGCCTGTATGGAGCCAAGATCACCGGTGGGGGCAGTGGTGGGACCGTTGCCATCCTTGCGCGCAAGGGCTCAGCCCCTTCCTCTACGCTATTGCACGAAAATATGCTATCGACTCAGACGGCAGCACGCGTGTGTTCAAGGGTTCCTCCGCCGGTGCTGAGGAATTTGGAACAATTACCGTGCCTTTAGCTGAGTTATTCCCATGATCAAGGAATTTTGCCGTAGGGTATCACCATGAACGTACTTGTCACCGGGGCTGCAGGTTATATTGGCTCGCATGCCGTCCAGGCATTGATGAGAGGTGGGCATCAGGTGGTCACCCTGGATAATCTGAGTCGGGGCCATCAGGCGGCGTTGCCCAAGAAAGTCCCTTTCGTCGAATTGGACGTACGCGATACGACTGGTGTCTTGGAAGTTCTTCGCCGATATCGTATCGATTGTGTAATGCACTTTGCTGCGCTTGCCTATGTTGGGGAATCGGTCGAGAAGCCCTTGATGTATTATGAAAATAACACGGCCGGCACGCTGAGTTTGCTTTCGGCATTATCCCAGAGTGATTGCCGAAAATTCGTCTTCAGCTCGACCTGTGCGACCTACGGAGAGCCTGCGACAATGCCCATTCACGAAGGCGTGCCGCAATATCCAATAAATCCGTATGGAGCCTCCAAGCTTTTTTCAGAGCGCATGCTCCGGGACCTTCACAGGGTTCTGCCCGGTTTCGCTTGTGCCTTGCTGCGGTACTTTAATGTTGCGGGCGTGGCTGCAGATGGCACGCTCGGCGAACATCATGATCCCGAGACCCATCTGATTCCGGTGATTTTGCAGGCTGCCCTGGGGCAGCGCGAAAAAGTCGTTGTGTTTGGCGATAACTACCCAACCCCGGATGGCACCTGCATTCGCGACTATGTTCATGTAGAAGACTTGGTCGAAGCTCACGTGACTGTGATGCAAGCCTTGACACCGGGGGACGAGCGAATTTACAACTTGGGAATTGGTCGTGGTTATAGCGTCAGGGAAATCATCGATGCGGCTCGCAGCGTCATTGACCGCCCCTTCGAAGTGGAAATGGGCCCGAGGCGCCCGGGTGATCCACCCGAACTTTATTCGAACCCCTCGAAGGTGTTCAATGAGCTAGGGTGGCAGGCAAGCCGCACCGATATCTCAAAAACTATCGAAAGTGCATGGCGCTGGTTTCGCGACCATCCGAATCGGTATTCGGAGTAATTTAAGCCAAAGTGACGTCCTTGCATAAGATAAACGTCCTGAATCGTCTGCAACAACTTAGCGCCTTCTTCCATGGGGCGCTGAAATGCCTTGCGACCCGATATGAGCCCCATGCCACCGGCGCGCTTGTTAATCACGGCCGTCTTGACGGCCTCCGCAAAGTCATTGTTACCTGAGGGACCGCCGGAGTTTATCAGGCCCGCTCGACCCATATAGCAGTTGGCTACCTGATAGCGCGTGTACTCGATGGGATGATCGGGAATCAGATCGGTATACATGCGTTTGTCGAATTTACCGTAGCTTGATTCCTGATTCAAATAGGTGAAACCTCCGTTATTCTCGGGTAGTTTTTGCTTGATAATATCCGCTTCAATCGTCACACCCAGGTGATTGGCCTGACCGGTAAGATCCGCCGATACGTGATAATCCTTTTCCTTGGTTTTGAACGCCTTGTTGCGTAAATAGCACCAGAGTACCGTGAACATTCCAAGCTCGTGAGCCCGCTGAAAGACTTTTGTGGTTTCTTCAATTTCCCGCTGACTGCTGTCGTTGCCAAAGTAAATGGTAGCTCCTACACCCGCCGCGCCCATATTATACGCTTGTTCTGCGGCGCCAAAGTAAAACTCGCTGGCCTTATTCGGATAGGTCAATAATTCATTGTGGTTAAGTTTGACGATGAAGGGGATTTTCGGCGCCCATTTGCGGGAAACTATTCCTAGTACGCCCAATGTAGAGGCCACTGCGTTGCATCCCCCGGCAATCGCGAGCTTTACGATATTTTCCGCATCAAAATAAATGGGGTTCTTGGCAAATGAAGCACCGGCTGAGTGCTCAATGCCCTGATCTACAGGCAGAATTGACACGTAGCCAGTGCCCTTGAGGCGGCCTGACTGGAACAACCGTTCGAGCTGATTGAGAACGCGAATCGGTCTGTCGCTATTGACGAATATTCTGTCAACGAAATCACCCCCGGGATGATGAAGCAAACTCTTGTCAATGCCCCTGCACTGATAATTCAGAGATCTTTCGCGTCTTTTCCGAGAATTGTTTCAATCTCTGAGATATTCATGACTAACCTTTCGTACACACTTCGCGTATTTGTGGCCAACCGCCGCTCATGCCAAGCCCTAGGCGCTGCAGTGCGTGGGCAAGGCATCGAGCCAGCCTCGCGCATTTTTGCCAGGTCAGACCTTACACGGGTCCTGAAGGTACACGGCTGCAGCTAACTAGAACAGAGAAATAGAATTAGTGAAAGACCCGAAAGTTTCGACACAAGCGCATGGTTCGCCAAGAACTAGGTGGCCGACCACAAAAGTCATTTTGGACCGGTTGATTGGCAAGTGAGCCATGTCCCTGGTATTGCTCGGGGAATGCTCGGTCAAACCACGAGGTCTTGGGGCAATCCGGGTGCCAAGACTTGCTCTCGAGTACGACAATTGGGGGCTTCAGCTATCAGCTCTTTTCTGGGTCATGGCGTCACGCAAACGCCGGGCAGACCGAATACCCAAGAGTTTCAATGACGATTGTCGACTTTCATACTCACGCCTTTCCAGACGCGCTCGCCTCGCGCGCAGTCCCCTTGCTGGCCCAAGCCGCCCAGGTGGAGGCACTTCTCGATGGCACGATTGAGTCGCTCTTGGGCTCGATGGACGAAGCTTCAATCGACGTTTCGGTGGTGGCGTCGATTGCCACAAGACCAGGTCAATTTGACGCGATTATGCGTTGGTCCGAATCGGTCGCATCCGACCGCATCGTTCCATTTGCCTCAGTGCACCCGGCGGATCGCGGCGCAGTCGAACATGTGCATGAGATTTTTGCGCGAGGGATCCGCGGTATCAAGCTTCACCCTTATTATCAGCAATTCGACCTCGACGACCCGAGCCTATTTCCCATTTATGCCGCTTTGGAGCAATTGGGCCTGATCGTGCTTTGCCACACGGGGTTTGACATGGCTTACCCGCGAACCCGGCGCTGCGATCCGGTCAAGATCGCGCGGTTGCTTGACGCCTTTCCAGCATTGAGGTTCGTCGCGACTCACCTAGGAGCGTGGCAAGATTGGGACGAAGTCGCCCAATACTTGATTGGAAAGCCAATCTACCTCGACACGGCTTACAGCATTAACGACTGTGGTCTCGCGCGTGCGCGAGAGCTAATTCTCGCACACCCGCCCGAGTATGTTCTTTTCGGTTCCGACTCGCCTTGGGACGATCAACGCGAGTCCATAAAATCTGTAAAACGTCTGGAACTGGGCGAAGATCGCGAGCGCCTGGTTCTCGGGCAAAACGCGCTGCGGCTGCTAGCCATGCCTAAACTGGACGGAACAGACCCAAACGGGCCATCAGCAGTCAGGGTTCGGCTATGAACTTCACTGACGCGGTAAGCGTCAACGGACTAAGCAAAAGCTACCCCAGTGGATGGTCCCAAAGCCGCAAAAAGCAGGTCCTCTCCAATCTTTGTTTTCAAGTGAAGTGGGGTCAGTCTTTTGGAATAATCGGCCCCAACGGTGCGGGCAAGACCACTCTGGTTAAGCTACTATTGACGGTGGTGCGTCCAACGTCGGGTACCGTGCGCATTTTCGGTGAGAATCCAGAGCTTTCTCAGGTGCGAGCCCGCATTGGGTACCTCCCCGAAAGGCTTGCCTTGCCGCCGGCTTCAACGCCCTCGGAGTTTCTCAAGAGTGTCTGCCGACTCAAGCGACTCAACGATCCGAATGCTGAGATTGAGCGACAACTCTCTCGGGTAGGCATGGCCAGCGACGCGGGAAAACGAATCCGAATATTCTCAAAAGGAATGAAGCAACGCGTAGGTCTCGCCGCCGCCTTGGTAGGGGCCCCGGACTTATTGGTGCTCGACGAGCCAACCGATGGTCTGGATCCGATAGGACGCGCCGAGTTCAGGAATATCGTGCTGGAAGAGAAGCAACGAGGCGCGACCATTATCCTAAACTCGCACCTTCTATCGGAAGCCGAGCGCATTTGTGACGCGGTCGCAATTTTGGTTCGAGGAGTAATTTTGAGACAGGGACTAATTCGAGATCTTTGCACTTCGAAGACGCGGTGGCGCGCGCGGTTCGCACCAGCACCTCCAGAGATGGCCATGAGCGACGCCGGTTTCAAAGAAACGGACGAGCCCTGGGTTTACAGTTTTGACACGGATGACCCTGCAGTTCTCAACCGAGGGCTCGATGTGGCACGTGCCCAGGGTGCTGTATTGATTGAATTGGGTCCCGAGTTGCGCAGTTTGGAAGAATTGCTTACGGAAGCGGTGAGCCCGTGATCGTTACACTGGTCGTAGCTTCAGATATTTTGCGCGAAGCTTTGCGCCGACGCTGGTTTTTGATGCTAGCCATTGCAGTCACTCTGTGTCTAATGGCCCTTTTAGGCACATTGCGCCTGGATGCGGTGGACGGTACATTGGCTGCATCAAGGCTGGCCGCAAGTACCTCGCTCAGCGATGCTCACGCCGTTGACCGGGTTTTCTATCCCTTGTTTCGTGCCGCCGCCTACTTGATTTTCTACGGGGGAATTCTCTTCGGGCTGGTTTCTTGCGCTGACTTTGCCCCCACTCTGTTGTCGCCGGGCCGCATCGAACACCTGCTGTCACTGCCCGTGAAGCGATGGCAGCTGATCGTAGGTACATTTATGGGGGTTTGGACGATTGCAAGTTGTGCATCGCTGTATGCCGCAGGGGGGCTCACATTAATTCTGGGCATCAAGACGGGCGTCTGGACGCTTCGCCCGATTATCGCAGGGCTTTTATCCACGATTGCCTGGGCTGCAATCTACGCGACCATGCTCATTTCAGCCACCGCAGTGCGCAGCGCCGCGTTGAGTGCGGGCGTTGGGAGCCTCGCTTTCATCGGAGGAATTATTGCCAGCAACCGCGAAAGTATTCTTCCGCTGTTCGCTCCCGGCTTGGGGCATTGGGTCTTTGCTTCCTTGTCGATGGCGTTTCCAAGAGTCGCATCGCTCGGCGTAGTCTGTGCGCAGATTGCTTCTTCTCAACCCGTCAGCGCTAGCGCGCTGGGATTAACTCTTGCCGGCTTTGCCGTCTTTATTGCGGCCGCTATCGCTCTTGCCATCTGGAGCCTCGAGCGACAAGATTTTGAGGCTGAAGCGGGAAGGGGTCCTCACTTTAGCGCGCAGGCTCGCGCGCTCGCATGACGTTTTGAATGGCTGCATCCAATTCGCCTTCTGAGAATGGCTTGCGCACCAACGTAACGTCTGGATTTATAACGCCCTTTTGCGATATCACGTTGTCAGTGTAACCCGAAATATACACTACAGCCAGGTCGGGAAGTTTTGCGAGCAACAGTTCATACAGCTCACGACCGTTAATCCAAGGCATAACGACGTCCGTAACCAAAAGATCAAGCGGACCTGCTGTATCGGCCATTTCAAGCGCTGCTGCCCCATTTTCGGCAACTGACACTCGATGACCGAGTTTTTCAAGCATTTTGGCGACGACCTTGCGAACCTCACCATCGTCCTCGACAAGGAGTATCGACCAGTGTCTTGCAGTGGTTGGCGCTACTGGTTTCGTGGGTGTCGGTTCTGCCATAATGACTGGAGCGCGTGGCCAATACACATCAAATGTAGTTCCGCGATTGCTCTCGCTGCGCACTGAAATATGTCCGTGCAGCTGCTTTACGATGCCGTAGGATACGGCCAGACCCAGGCCGGTACCGGCCGCCTTGGTAGTGAAGAACGGCTCGAAGACTCGGCGACGAAGCTCGTCACTCATGCCAGATCCGTCATCCGCAACACTTAGCAGCACGTATTCACCGGGGGTCACTTCCGGGTAATGTCGAGCGAACCGTTCGTCCAAGGTGATATTGTCCGTTACGATTCGGATCGTACCTCCCCGGGGTAAGGCGTCACGCGCATTAGTAATCAGATTCAGCAAAACTTGTTGAACCTGCGTGGGATCACCCTCGAATTGCCAAGGAGACTCGCAGAGATCGACAATTACGCGAACGTCCTCCGGAACTAGACGTTCGGCAAGTTTTACCGATTCGCCAACCGCCTGATTTAAATCCATGCGCGTGAGCTGCAACAATTGCTTACGTGCAAAGCCCAACAATTGCTTGGTCAGTTCCGCGCCACGACCGGCGGCCAATTGAATTCCCTCAATAAGCTCGTCATCTCCAGAGCGATTGTGCAACAACTGTGTCGAACCGATAATGACGGTCAGCAGGTTATTAAAATCGTGTGCGATGCCGCCGGCAAGCCGTCCAATGCTCTCCAAGCGTCTCGACTCTTCGAGCTCTTCCTGCAAGCGCTGGCGTTCAGCCGTTTGTTTACGAAGTTCGGCGTCGCGTTCTTCGATTCGCTGCCGCGCGGCAATTTCTGCAGCCATGCTGGCGATGATAATGAACGCCACCATCAGGAACAGTACCGCCGAAGTCGCGTCGGTGAGATTATCAAGCCACGGTTTGCCCTTGGGCTCAGCGAAAAAGTGCGTGCCAACAAGCATCGAAAGGGCCGCGGCTGCAGTGCCAAAGCGCCATCCAGCCCAGCGCGTGCTTGCCGCAACCGCCCCTAAAAAAAGTACATACGGCATTCTTTCATGAATAATCGCCTTGAGCGCCCATCGCGCCAGAAATGCTGCGCCGGTCGAGAGCAACACAATAGCAGTGCCTGGTGCAAACGGGTGGTTGCTGCCTATTGAGTTAGGCACTGACACCTGGCTGCCGTTAGCCTTTGAGTTTGACGTAGACAAGTTATGCCCGCTCGGATTGAATAGGTCGCTCTTATTCAACTATAGCAAGGCAATGGGTTAGCACATTGTCCAAGGGGGATGTTTGCTCAAGTATGAAAGAATAATCATTTTATGGAAGACCACGACCCTGTTCAAACGGAATGTAATCTCAGGCTCGCATGGCCACTTCCGCGGAACCAATTTTATAACCCACACCGCGGACGGTCTCGATCAAAGTGGCAAATTCACCCAGCTTCTCCCGCACTTTCTTGATGTGAGCATCGACCACGTTTGAGCCAGGATCATAGGTCGTTTCCCAAACTTTTCGCAGTAGTTCCGTACGTGGGACGACGCGTCCTGATTCTCGCGCTAAATAGGTGAGCAAAGCGAATTCGCGTGGTGTGAGTTCAACGGCCTGGCCATTGAGCGTGGCGTGACGTTCCAAGCGATCCAATTCGAGCGGACCCACTTTCACTACGCCTCGGTTACCTGTGCCGCGACGTCCTAAGGCCCTCACTCGGGCTAATAATTCACCCAAGTCGAAAGGTTTGGGCAAGTAATCATCGGCACCGGCATCCAGTCCCAAAACGCGCTCAGCGACTTCAGTACGCGCGGTTAACATTAAGATTGGCGTATTCGACCCCCGCCCCCGAAGTATGCGACAAATCGTGATGCCGTCGGTCCCGGGCAACATCCAGTCCAATATCATCAAATCATATTCAATTGACGTTGATCGTTCAATTACCTCACTACCATCTTCCAAAATATCAACGATGTAACCCTCCTCCTGGAGCGCTCGCTGAAGAAATCTTGCCAACTTCTGGTTGTCTTCGACGACGAGTATCTTCATAAGATTATACCTTTGTGGCCGGGCCAAACTCCTTACGCGGAATTCATGTTTGCATTGGTCATGCCAATGAGCACATGGGCATAATTTGCCCGGAGGGCCAATAGTCGCCGCGGCGCACTCTTGGTTCGAAGGCCCTTGAGCGTTGCAAAATGCAACGTGTGACTCAAAGTGCAACGTCCCTAAGGACCGTTATTACTTCCCAACCAGGCTCCGCTGTAGGCGTCTTTATGGTGGAGCTGTTTTAGCCGCTCGCGGCTAATTTACCCAATGCGTCAAATCCTTGCTCAAATGCTCGGGTGGCTAGCTCGCTCAGCGCATGCGAGTAGGCTTCTTCACTGCCTGTGAAGTACCCACCCCGCTTGAGTGCGCTCACAAATTCGGTCACGTCTCCACGCTCAGCCGCTTCGATTGCCTGGGGATATTTCCGCATCAGCAGCGATAGATAGTCTTCCGATCCTTGTTTGGCATTGGGGTAAGCTCGGAATCGATCTAAAAGAGCGTGCGCCCGATGTCCCGAGCCTTCGTGGGCCTCGCGAATGCAGCTGAGTCCATCGGGACTTCTGCCTTTGATGCCACCAAAATTGTAGTTGAACATCAAGGTGCCGCCTCGGGTTTCATGTGCCCAATGGGCAGCTAGCACCAAGATTACGTCCTGACTTGGCACCTGTTTCTTAGCCTTTGTCCAAGCCCGGCTCAGTGCGCGAGCGGCTGCACTGCCCGAGATGGGAGTGCGTTCAGATTGAACTTCACTGTTACTAGTTGACACGTCCGACATGTCACCATCAACCGAAGTTCGTGCGGTACCGGCATCCAGCGTCAAGGGTTCGAAGCTACCGAAGCTGAAACTGTCGGGAATGTAGCCTAAAGTTAGCAAGTCAAACTCCTCCGTGCATTCACTGAGACCCGCGCCTAAAGACCAATCACTCACCTCTGAACGATTGCAATCTTGAATGGTCCAGGCACCTTGCATATAAGCCAGGCTCAACGAAGGCAGGTCCCACCACGAAAGCAAACAGGTTCCGTATCTGGATGCCAATTGAAAGTCACACGCGGTTGTGTCGCGAATGTGCGACCAGTCGTTAATGGGCATCAGCTGCATCGAACTAGGCTGGCTGAACTCTGGTGTTGCAACGGCCGTATGGGTCAGCATTACGCAAAATGGAATCACAAGATTGCTGTTTTGGCCATTAAAGCAACCACCCCACTCGAAGGTTGATGGTGGGCAATGGTGTACGCCCAATCGTCTGCAGTGTATTTCGCACCTTTTGATCATTCGGATCCAATAGTTGAGAATGGACCTGGTCTACCAGCTGCTGTGGAGTATTTGCCGGCAATGTCAACTGGCTCTTGAAATTGATTTGGCTTGGAGCAATGGGCACTTGGGCACCGATGTCAATGCCCAGACTAAAACCAATGCCAGTCGTGTAAAAGTACCCAATTTGTGGGGTTAAGACCATGGTCTTCACGGTTCCAGTGCTCTGATAAGTCAGTGGATTGGGTATTGATAATCCCTGAGGCAATAGACTTGTGAAGGACGACGTGTCCATCGTGTCTGACATGGTGCCTTTGACCGTCTCGTACCCAACGCCAGCGCCTAGGAAAAAGCCGCCGCCAAATGGGAATATGCGGCCAAAGATGTCATATTCTTGATAAAGAAGTGTCGCCTGGCCGTAGTATTTAATTCGAACGGTTGGGATGAGTCCAATGTTGAGCCCGCCACCCAAGTAGCGGGTCAGCTTGAGCAGACCCCCAAAACTGAGCAAATTCGGCAGACCAACGCCTACCATTGGCCCGAGGCGGATCGGACCGAACAGTCCCCCCGAGCTTTCATCTTCTTTAGATTTGTCTTCTGGTTTAGTGGGTTGAAGTTCCTTGTCGGTTGATGCCTCGGACTTGTCCCCTTTCGATGATGACATTGCTTCACTTTTCACGTCAGGAGTCGCTACCGGCTTGACAGCGATAGCCTTGGGCGTTGCTTGAGGTTGTCGCCGTTGCCGCGTACGGCGGGCGGCGCGCTCGGTGAGACCGGCTGCGAGGCGCTCGCGCTGGCAGGTGGCGTGCCCTGGGGCGACGAGGTGGGAGCCGGTGCAGACGCCTTGGGCGCCGCAGGCGCAGTCTCTTTAGGCGGCGCGCTGTCCGCTGGTGGAGCTTCATCGGGTGGCACCACCGAGGGCTCATCAGTCGCCGATGTGTTGGTGGTGTCTTGGGCCTTGGCCACAGGCGGGAGACTGACTGCCACCGTCAGGCCAACTATTACTCCAATTGTTCCCCGGATGAATATTCGGCAATAAAGCGGCAAGGTGTTTCGGACCACAGTTCGATAGCTTAGCGTATTTAGGATGCCTGATGTTACGGCCAAGGATCTAAGGGCGCAAGGCCAGCGGAACCTACGCTAATTCGTAGTCCCACTGCTCGATAGTGCACACAGGCCGTTCACGCAAGCTGCAGGCGGAGGCAAGACGCAGGCAAGGGCGGGGCACGGCAGCGGCACGTTGGCACAGTTATTTTGCCAAGCAGAATGATTCGCCTCGCACAGTGACGTACTCATCGGAGTGTCGCGCAAATGGCGAGTAACACTGGCTCGAATCCTGGGGTGCCTTATAGTACGCGCAAACCGTGCAGTCACTCGCTCCTGTGCAAGTCGAAGGCGCGCCTCCGGTGCTTGACGGAGCTCCTGCGCTGCCGCCGAGACCTTGACTTCCGCCGGCGCCAACCGCACCCCCGCTAGGCTGACCTCCTGCTGCAACCGCGCCACCCGCCGAAGCGTCGCCAGAGCCGCCGCCAAATACCGAACCGCTACAAGCTACCAACGCTATGCTACCGAGGATGATTCCCAGTGACGACTGCGTTACGATCATAGGTTGTAATAGAGGTGATTGCTTCATTGTAGTAACTCCAAAGCTAGCATTTACGCAATTGCTGGGCCACTGGGATTCACCGTAAAAACCC
>CAWIGY010000056.1:0-50333 GCA_963835565.1 uncultured delta proteobacterium | reverse complement strand
TACGCTGCATCGCACTGCTGAGAGTCACGACATCGTGCACTTTCTTGCGCGATAATTCGTTTCTCTGGACTTTCCCGACCTTTCCGAGTTCGCTTGACCATTCAGGCGGCTTCATCTAGGGCGGTCAACGACGACACGCTCCCGGTGCACGCTTCGCAAGTTGTTGCTCGATTGATGGCCATTCGTGCCTTGCGTGCCGCCTGTCGAGCAACCGCAAGTTTGCTCGATGCGTCCTCTTCCTGTCCGAAGTAGACCTCATCTGGTGTCCGCCAATCTAGCGCGCTATGAGGCATGATAACATTGTACTGCTCGACATAAAACGAAACCAATCGCTGCACTGCTGCCCGACTGTCGAGAGTGTTTATGAATAACCAGAAATGCTTGAGCCCACGCCAGAAGCTCTCCACGAGCGAATTCGATTCCACGATCTCGACCTGCGCCAGCACCCGTTTCAAGATCCCGTTTGCCAGAAACTCATCGACTGCGCAATTGACGTTCTCGACTCCACTGTCGGTCAAGAGCGTTACCCGACTGAGTGCTTCTGGCAAGTTCTTGGCAGCTTCAGCCCACACCACGCAAGTGGTCACTGGACTCAGCTTCTCTTCGAGTTTCCACGCCAACAGACGCCTGCTAAAGTTGTCAATGACCCCGTGCAGATACAGTTTTGTGCCGTTCAGCAGTCGGATCACCGTTACATCCATGTGCCAAATCTCATTCGGCTTGTTCGCTCGAATACCCATCGTTGGCTTGGCCGGGTGAATTCGAATGCGCGGACGTCTCCACCCCCGCTCTCGAATCAGCCGTAGCCACGTTGAAGCCGAAACGTAGACTTTTCCCGCTCGTTGCGCAAACCTCGAGAGAGTGCTTGTTGGCATGTGCCGGTACTCGTCCGATGTCGCCATCTGTTTGATGCTCTCGATCTCGGCGGAAGTGAGTTGGTTCGGTGTCGTGGTCCAGCGATCTTTGATGCACGGTGATGCTGCATTTGTGCAGCGCGACTTCATTGGTCGTGGGCTTTCTTTTCGTCCGTGCCGCTGCATCTCGTGCGCGCGAAGGGATTCTGACCGGTCTGTGTGTCGAGACGAGGTATTGGGAGCACACGAGCGCCAACAGAGCGAAGTCTGCGAGTACACAACTTGCGAAAACAAGTGATACCTCCCTCATCTGTCCCGCTGCCCAAGCAGTGGCCCAATCACGCCAAGACAGCTTTTCTTAGCGCGGTCGCGCTGGCACATCAGGCAATGGTTTGGTCCGTGTCTTGGTGTGTCAACAGTCGGATCGAGCGCGTCCGCGTCATTGGCGAGAAAGAGCAACTCAAGGCCGAAGTCGCGATGCTGAAGGAAGAACTGCGCATCAAGAACGCCCGACTCGACCGCATCCCTGCAGCAAGTCGTCCGCACTACCCACCGACAGAGCGCCTCGCGATTCTGGCTCTCAAAGCAATGCGCGGCTGGAACAACACGCAGGCTGCGAAGGCTTTTCACCTCTGCGATGCCACTATTGCCAGTTGGCTCACGCGAATCGAGGAAACTGGCCCCGGTGCTTTGGTGCAAACGCCAGTGCCGGTCAACAAGTTTCCAGACTTTGTGGGCCAGCTGGTCCAGCAGCTCAAGGCCACCTGCCCAACCATGGGAAAAGTCCGTATCTCGCAGATGCTAGCCAAAGCTGGGCTGCATCTTTCGCCTTCGACGGCGAAGCGCGTGCTCACGAGACGCTGCCCCAATTCGCCAGATACCAACCTATCGCCCACTCGACCCGTCGACTCGGACGCGACGAATAGCAAAGAGAGTGAATCCAGTTCCAATACGCACGACAAGCCAGCTCGCGTCGTCACGGCCAAATACCCAGGGCACGTGTGGCACGTCAACTTGACCGTCGTGCCTACGGCTCATGGCTTCTGGATCCCTTGGCTGCCATTTGCCATTGGTCTGCATTGGCCATTCTGCTACTGGGTCGTCGCGGTGCTCGACCACTTTTCGCGCAAGTGCTTGATGGTTCATGCTTTCCGCTCGCAGCCGTCCACCGATGACGTGACGAGCGTGCTCGACACCGCCATCGCTATTGCCGGCAAAGCTCCGAAACACATCGTTAGCGACCAAGGGTCGCAATTCCGAGACGACTATGACCTCTGGTGCCAAGCCACTGGTATCAAACCGCGATTTGGTGCCATCGGACAACATGGTTCGATCGCCATTATCGAGAGATTCATTCTGTCACTCAAAAACGAGTGCACGCGGAGAATGCTCGTGCCATTGTCCCTCGCGCCGTTCCAGGATGAATTGCTGCGCTACGTGAGTTGGTATAATGAATATCGAACACATCAATCGCTTGCTGGTTGCACTCCGAACGAGATCTGCGACGGAACCCGATCGGCACGAGATGCCTCTAGATTCGAGACGAGAACCGAGCCAAGAAATGGCAAGAACCATGCGGCCGTCGAGCAGCTCCAAGTAGAACGCGTAACGAAGTTGCGACTGGTAGTGAGCCAGCTCGATGGCAGGCCGCACCTGCCGATCGTCAAGATCGAACTCGCAGCGTGACGGAGACCCAATGCGACAAGTGCGTCTCGTAGAAACAAAGGCAACATGGGTGAGGCGCGCGAACGTGTCGAATCAGCGCTACGGCGCCGTGAGAGGGACGCGATCCGGCGCTGCAGTGGCACACTCAGGCTCGCCCTGCCACTCGAGCCGGTTCGCAATATTCTAGGGCATCTTGTCCGTTAAAGATCGGTGGACCAACACAACCCTTCTGAGCGAGGTTTCTCGCAGCGGGGCTCTGACAAACCAGATTCTTGACTGCATTGCATTTCATTAGGGGGCGCAGCAGCGGAAACCGAGGTTGCCGACCGCGTAGCTACGGTCGCCGCCGTAATCGCCATCGCTACAGGCTAAGATGCTCAAGTCGCTGTCGAAGGCGCCGCCCCGGACGTGGCAGTTATCCGTTGTGCCGTTCCCGTTGCAGCTGTCTTCCCATTCCCAGACATTCCCGCTCATGTCGTATGCACCAGTGTAGCCAATGGTCGATGACTGGCACGTGCTCAGCGCGGCCACGGGCAGGGTGGTGCAATTGTACGTTGGTGCCCAATAGTCATAGTCGTTACAGTAGTTCCCTTCATATGTGTTTCCGTACGTGTATGTGTACGCCCCGGCTGAGGTGCACGCACGGTACCCTGCTGAGTGCCAGGACCTTCTGGACTTATCTGCGCGATAATTCGACACGCTTGAAATCAAAGCAGGAAATCGGGCATGACGATTGTTCGGTCGATGGTTGCTTTGCGCGCGAGCTGTCCCCGGGGCGCAACCGCGACCAGCCCAAACCACGTCTCTCACCGCAAGGTGGACGACCCACAAGGTTGTGAGCTCACGTGCCTTCTGTATCTGGAATGCGACTCATCTGCGCGCAGAACCGTTCACGCTAGGCCAATGGCTCGCGAAAAGTCCAGTAATTTCGGGTGTGTTGCAACTGCACACCGAAAAGTCCGGAATGTATTGATTCGCGGCGCGGCGCAAACTAGAGACATGCTGCCGGTGCGGCCCCAGCTGCGGCTATCAGCTGGAGTTGTGCTTGACAGCCCTGATCCGTGCTTTGGGGATCAACCGAGCAATCTTCGTCAATTACGGAACAATTGTATTTCGAAATTTCCAGCTTGTGCTTCAATGGCAAGTTCACATTGACAATACTTCGCGCAATTAGGACAAAGGCCGGCATCGTCGCTTAGGCCCCCTGTACCCAGACTATTGCGATTGGTACCGGCACCAGCACCAGCACCTCCTGCAGCACTCGATATGGAGCCGCCAATGCCAGCTAAGTTGGCTAATCCACCCGTATTCGGAAAGCCACCACTAGACCCACTTGGAGGTGGACTAGTGTCAACGCAGGCAGTCAATAGAGCAAGCCCCACCAGCGTGAGCAAGCACGGCCGTTTAGTATGGTGCGGATTCGTTAACACCAAGCAATTGTAGTGCCCAAGTAATCGCGGACAAGGCATGTCTGAAACGCTGTGAAACCGAATATTCACTCTGAAAGCAGCTTAATTCTAATGATTTCTTCACTATCTTTACGGTATGGGCTGCCAAAAGAAGGGCCTTCCGCACCTTTGTGGCCACAATCTGTGAGCCAACGTCACCGGGATAATCCGTGGACGCAAACTAAGGTTTCTGTAAACCGGTGTCATTGTAGGCCGAGTGCCGTGCAATCTTGTCTTAACTGTTAACAAGGGAACGGCTGTCTTCGAAGTATCACCGGGATTATCGCGAACGGCCTGAAGGTCGTAATCTTCGAGGCCATTAAGGGGCATCGAGCGAAATCGGAAATAGTGTCTTGGAAAAAGGATTGCGGTTTGGTGTTCCGCATGCCCTTGTGCTGACTCTGCACCTGATACGTTCGCCGGGATACATCTTGATGTCGCTGTAATCGCTCCCGGCTGAGCATCCAAGCTAACGCACCCTTTGACTTACTCGCCGCTGCGTCATGAACTGAAGCATTTCTTGAGGCCGGATTTCAAGAAATGCCGCGAAGCGCTCCTCTTTCTTGTTGGATGCAGTAGGGAGCCCAGACAGCCTAAGGGCAACTGCCGATGTCTGCGATGCTGGTCTCCACCATGAAATCTGAATGGAATGGGTGCCGCTCGGCGAAGAATATGTGAATGGGGTAGCGGTTACCGGGAGTAATTTCGAACTCGTCGGCGTGCGCGGCGAGATCGACCGAAGCGGTTTCGGCATCATGCACACCACCGAGGTCAATGGCCAGATGCCGATTGATGAAGACGAACACGTCGTCATCGCCCGTGAACGTGAATGTCTCACTGCCCTGGTAAGTGAAATGAGCACTGGTGGCAAGTGTGAAACTATAATTGTGCATTAGCCCCTGGTTGCCAAAGAGCTGGCCGTCGATTGGGAAAAACGCATCGTTGCGGTAGATAAATAGGTCAGGCTGGCCTGTAGCGGCCGCCAAGGGCAACTCAATCGTCGTAGACTCGTTGACCCCGGACACATCGTGGTACCATTCGGCAAAGGTCTGTGGGCCTTGTACAGTGATGCTCGCGCCTGGCAACGCATAGGTAGGCGTATCATCCGCGCCGAGCACGGACTGCACGAACCCGCGATCGTCAACTGGCTTTGTTATGTCAGGTCGATCAAAGTCGCTGGGCACGCCGTTGCGGAAGTCGCGAATGGTGGACTGTAGCTGGGGTGGCAGCGGCTGCGGCGCGTCGCAGGCGGTCCAGGTATTGTTGTCGCAGGTTTGTTTCCCAACGCCGCAGACGCTGCTGCATGCAGCCTCTTGATGCCCGACATTGCAATCACCCCATTGGTTGTTCGAGCAAGTCTTAGTGCCTGAGCCACAATTGTTCGTGCAGCCGCTCGCAGCAACTGGCACAATGCAAGCTTGCCAAGTATTATTGATGCATTCTTGCGTTCCGCTACTGCAATTGTTTGCGCACGTGCGTGAGGTCGTTTCAACGGCGCATTCGCCCCAATCGTTATTTGCGCACGTCTGTGTCCCGGTACCACAATTATTGGAACACGCTCGCGATTTGGGTATTACGTCGCACAGTTGCCAAAACCCTTCTTGGCAAGTTTGCGTGCCTACGCCACAATTATTTTGACACGTGCGCGTTTCCCCAGTCGCAAAGCAAGGCTCAAGGTCCGCTAACGACGTGCGAGACCCGCAACTCGCGATCCCGAGCGCCGAGAGTGCGTTCAATGCAAAACTAAGGATTGACGGTCCAAGCTTGCGAATTACCATGCAGCAACGTACGCCAATTTGGCCCATATTCAATGCTGGCACTTTAGAATCAGTGGCCCCTTTGCCGCATAAATCGGACAGGCAGTGTGCTGAAATCTACAGCAATTCCGCCACAGTGACAGACGACCATCTCGTCCTGTGCCATAACTTGGAGACGATGAAGCAAATCCGCAGCTTATGCCGAGCTCCACATAAGCCGCGGTGAACCAAGCCGCTGCGCGGCAGGAGCTGCGTTGGTGTGACCGGACACGTCTTTGTGGCTGCCCGAAGGTTGACCTGTGCTCGGTCCTGAAGATGGCGTCGGCGCAACCGTGACTCGTGGCTTGGTGGAGCCGTAGTGCATTGAAATGACAGGTCAATTGCAATCAGTGTCGCGACGCTGAGCGTCGTCGTCGATTCTCTGCGTTCGCGCATTCGACAGTCGATTGCGTCGAATCACAAGGAGAGCCGATCATGGGACGACTACGTGACAAGATGGAAGGTGACCTAAGACTTTGCGGTCTGAGCGAGAACACACGCAAGGCCTACCTTCGGTGTGTGGCGAAATTCAGCAGGCACTACGGTAAGTCCCCGTCGAAGTTGGGAAGAGCAGAAATTAGGGACTATCTGCTACACCTCATCGAAGGGCGTAAGTGCTCAACGTCAACGTACAACGTGTACATATCAGCGCTGGCATTTCTGTATCGGCAGACGCTCGGGCGCCCCCAAGATGTATGGTGGATCAAGCGCGTCAAGGTGCGCCGTAACATTCCGCACATTTTGACAGGCGAAGAAGTCGAACGGATTTTGGCGAAGCTGACATTGCGGATGCGCGTGATGGCCTTGCTGGCCTATGGCTCTGGGCTGCGCATCAGCGAGATCTGTCAGTTGCGGATCGAGGACATCCACAGCGACAGGATGATGATTCATGTGCAGCAAGGCAAAGGAGACCGACCGCGCCGGGCGCTGCTACCGCGCAGTGCTTTATTGCTTCTGCGGGTTTATTGGCGAGATTACAAGCTCAAGGGGCCTTGGATGTTTCCTGGCAGAAAGCCAGGGCACACGCTGACCCGGGCTGCATTCACCAAGGCTCTCGGTAGTGCCGTGAGGCGTGCCAAGATAACGAAGCGAGTTACGCCGCATTCATTTCGTCACGCATTTGCGACAAGCCTACTGGAAGCAGGAGCAGACCTGCGAACGGTGCAGGTTTTGCTCGGGCACGCATCGATTCGATCAACTGTCTGGTACGTACAGGTGACACCTGCCGTGCTGCGTAAGGTCATCAGCCCCGCTGATCGCCTGCACAAGACCGTGGCACCATCGGGCACAAGTCCGCGTGATACCGCAGCAGAAGGGCACGATGACGTCACACGACATGACGTCACACGACGCGTTTCGTAAGCCATGTGCCAGCATCAAGTCGATGCTGGCCCGACACAGCCGGCATCGAATAGAGGCACGGGCCTAGTATTCGCGGACGTTGTCCGCGAATACAGGCAGGCCTACGAGCAAACGCACATCCTTTCGCCCACTGAGCGAGCGGCTCTCGATGCTATCGAGCGTTGCCGAACCGCTCAGCTCGGTGGGCATATGGATCGCTGTCTCGATTGCGGAGGCGAACGACCATCCTACAACTCCTGCCACAATCGCCACTGCCCGACTTGCCCGGCTGTACCTCAGGCCAAGTGGATCGCTGGGCGCCTCGCGCGGGCGCTGCCAACGCACTACTTTCACGTAGTCTTCACGCTCCCGGCAGAGCTGCGCGGTGTCACCCGGGCCAATCGCGAGCTGGTGTATGACTTATTGTTCCGATGCGCATCTGAAACTCTGCTCGAGTTTGGTCGCGACCTCAGAAGAATCGGTGGTGAACTGGGAATTACGGCGGTGCTGCACAGCTGGAGTCGGACGCTCGAGTTTCATCCGCACCTGCATTGTATCGTGACCGGTGGCGCGCTGAGTCTCGATGGTGAAAGCTGGATTGCGGCTCGACCGAAGTACCTGTTCCCTCGCAAAGCACTCGGGATTGTGTTTCGAGGCAAGTTGCTCGATGCCCTCAAGCGGGCCGTGCGCATCGGAACGCTGCGCATTTCAGACTCAAGACGCTTCGCGTCAACTGTGGCGGCGCTGTATCGCAAAGACTGGAACGTCTACTGCAAGCGCCCCTTCGGTGGCCCCGAGCAAGTCATCAAGTACCTGGGGCAATACACCCACCGCGTAGCCATCTCCAACCAACGAATGGTTGCGATGGATGAGCGAGGGGTGACGTTTCGGAGGTGCGGCTCGATTTGCGCAAGCGACCTAAGCGGCCAGATTGCCATGATTGCGCAGGAGTTCTTGGCGTTCGTGAAATCGCCAATACTCGTCCCAGTCGCCACTGCAGCGAATTGCACGCAGACGCAGGATGGCTTCTGCACCTTCAAGTCCCCAGCGCGCACCGGTGATCCCCATTCGATCTTCAACGAGGTAGCGGCAGGTGCCCTCGATCACGCCTGTCGCAATTGGAAGCCCTTCGGCCATGTACTGCGAGTAGCGTAGGTATTGTTGGTACTTGAGCAAGTAATCGCAGCACTTGTCTACGGGCTGGCGAACCTTGCGGGTCAGCTTGTTGAGCGTCGCTTGGCGCCGAATGCTCGCCGCCACTTGGTAGGCGGGACCGGTCAGCAGTCGAGCCAGGTACTGCCGAACGAAGGCTTCGGTCCGGTTGGCGTCCTTGTCACATAATACGTTGCCAGCAAGCCACAGATAATGGATGACGTGAATCAGGTCGAGAATGAGCTTGATGGTGAGGCCCCGCGATGCGGCTTGCTGCTCAACCTGCCTGATCTGTTTTTCTTCCCCATCGACCAGTACGACAATGTCGCGTTGGCCGCCGGGATTGCGGCGCTGTATCTCGTCGAACATCTCACAGATGCCTTGTGCTTGGCTTTTTTGGATGCTGGCATTGACGCGCTTGTCCTGTGGGCGAGGTCCTCGGGGCCTGTTGGTGTCGGGCTTGCGGTCGAGATTGGACAGCACCTGCTCGGCGGTGCGCACTTGCCGCTCTTGCTCCCAATTCGCGGTGACGATCGCCATGCGCTTATCGTGCTTTCTTAGTTTTTTGGGGGCCATCGGGTCACCGCGTGTCCCGTCTTGCTTGGCTTGTTGGGCCGCTTTGAGAGTCGATTCGCGCAGCGACCGTTCGAGCATGGTCACGCCCTTGCTGTCACACGAGGCCACCTCCAACGCAGTCGGCGACAACACATCATTGTCGGGTTTCGGGTTGTGCTGGTAGAAGGCTTCCAAGTCCTGAGCTGCTCGTTGAGCAAGTTCTTGGGCTTGTCGTTTCGGCACGTGAGCACCGCTTTGCCTGGTGATCGTTTCAACCGTATCGTCCCAACTACTGCGCTGCGCCTCGAAGGCAACTCGCTGGCGCACTTCGAGCGAATACAGTTCATCGGGAAGATTGAGCTCACCGTCCAACGGAAACTCTGTACCTTGGCCTGCTCGTGTGTAACCGAGGCGATTCAAGCGAACAGAGCCAAAGTCACACTCGATATCTCGACCCCGACTGCGAATCCGAACGCCGGAGTCAGGTATCTGCACCGCCGCCTGCTGGCGTTCCTGCATCGAGTGCCGGTCGAGCCATGCCTGATACATGACCCTCATCAACTCGAAACCACGCACGCGTAGGGCACGTTCCATCTCGGCGTGCGACTTGCTGCCAGTCTCCGATTGGATCCAATTCAGCATTTGCTCGAACATATCGAACGCCGGGCGAAACAAGTCGAATTCGAAAGGGTTATGTGCTTGCATGCTTGTGGGCCTCCTGGGACGCATTGATCTTCAATCCAACGCTACCAGAGAGGCCCTTTGCCAACAGGGCTGCGTGTCGTCGCCACAGCCACTTCTCGGCGCTGCTTGTAACAACATTTAAGCTACACGATCAATTTCCACTCTCGCGATCATCGAGCCGCACCCCGTTTCGGACCAAGAGCGGCAAGCAGGCCACCGTTGACGTCCACACAATCTCCGACCCCGCACAGCCCTTCATTCTAGCGCGCCGCAGTCCACCACGCTGCCCAATCACCGCCAACGCACAGATGGGGTCATGGCAAAGACCTCAAACGCCCCCGCCACCGGTCAACTAACGCATAGCCACCGGTGACCTCATGCCGGCTGCCGCGCACCGGCTCGGCTCATCGAGTCGATTGCCGAACCGCGCCAATCAAGCATTGACCTCGACGCCACTGGATGGGGCGCGCTCCCGCAATCGCCCTTCTCAGTATGTGGAGTCAGCTGACTTGTTGACAGAATTGGCTTCAATTCAGGCAGGTTTGGAGTTGGGCGACTCGGGATAATCCGTTGATGGTCTCCTCTTGGTCTTGTGGGCCGAAAGGAGAAGACCATGTTTGAGAATTTGGTTACGCGCGGCTACGACCGTGTGCGATTGGAGTCGAGCGTACTTTGCACCGAGTTGTTACTATTCGCTGAAGTTCTGCAGTCTCAAGGCTATCCGTCTCGCACGCTGCGACGATATCTGTTTGCAGCTGAGGCTTTCGGACGCTGGCTCAGTTGACGACATTGGTTGATTCGGGATATTGATGAGCAGCGTTTGCAGCAATATTTTGCGGGTTTTCGACGGCAGCAATGCTGTGGACGCCGTGTTGGTCGGTTTGGTACGGCCGTCTTCGGTGTTCGCAAATTCGTCGAGATAATGCGGACAAGCAGCGTGATGTCCACGCCCTGTGCTCGATCACTTACTCCCAGCGACGAGATTGTGAGAGATTTCGAGGTGCACCTTGTGCACACCGGCAATTTGGTGCGGGGTACACGGCAAATATATGCGCGTTACGCCTATGAGTTGCTGGAAACGAGATTTGGCGCTGAGGAGCCAGATTTTAGGCTGTTGGATGCCTCTTGTGTCAGTGAATTCGTTCGCTCCAAAGTTGCTCGACTTGGCCAGTCGTCGCGCCGGGCACCTGCTACGGCAACGCGTGCGTTCTTGCGTTTCTTGGTCGAGCGCGGTCTAGTGGCTGAGGGTCTGCTCGGAGCTATTCCGGGCGTTCGCCAGTACAAGCAGGCGTCGCTACCTCGATATCTGTCATCGAAACAATTGACCGCGGTGCTTGCGGCGTGTCGAATTGCTACGTCCACCGGCCGTCGCAATTTGGCGATGGTACTGATGTTGGCACGTCTTGCCGTACGTGCGTGTGAGGTGGCTTCACTGCGCCTCAACGACATTCACTGGCGTCAGGGAATCGTCGTAATTCATGCTGCCAAATCGCGCCGTGAGCGAGCACTGCCGCTGCCGTCCGATGTCGGGGCTGCCATTGTCGCTTACCTGCGGCATGGGCGACCTCACTACGAGTGTCCCGAGGTCTTTCTCAGCGTGCGGGCACCGCATCGTTCCTTGACTCCAGCAGCCGTCGGCACTGTTGTGTCCCAGGCGTTGCATCGGGCAGGCGTAACAGTTGCACGGCCTGGAGCACATGTATTGCGTCACACTGCGGCGACCCAAATGGTGCGGGCGGGCGCGAGCTTCAAGCAAGTTGCCGATGTGCTTGGACACGCTCGCATTGAGACTACGAGCATCTACGCCAAGCTCGACTTGGAAACCCTGGCACGCATTGCGCTGCCGTGGCCGGAGGTGCAGCCATGACCGCTGTCACCTTGAGAAACTGCGCCATGCGCTACATCGCTTTGCGACAGGCCCTGGGTGTGCAGGTTCGACCTATCGAGCGACTCGTCCTTGAATTTGTCACGTATGCCGAATCGCTCGGTCACACAGAAGCGCCCACGTCGCAAATGGCTCTTGACTGGGCGTGCAACTCTACATGCAGCCAGGGCCGGCACGCGCGACGTTTGCTCGTTATACGAGGATTTCCTGGCGTATGTCCGCGCTTGGTTACCGCAAACCCAGGTTCCGCCGACGGGTCTACTGCGCCAGGCACGCCGACCCACCCCGCACATCTTCACTGATTCGGAGATCGCTGCATTGTTGCGGCAGGCACGTGCATTGGAGCCGCGTGACTCGCTGCGGCCACACACGTATACGACGCTCATCGGGCTGCTTGTCAGTTGTGGCCTACGCATCAGCGAGGCGGTTCACCTGCGAGTTGACGATGTGCGACTCGATTTGAATCCACCATTGCTACACATCGGCGATTCGAAATTTCACAACTCACGACTGGTCGTGTTGCACCCGACGGTTGTTACGGCTTTGCGTCAATATGCCTCCCAGCGTCAACGGCTGGGCTTTGACCACTGCTGTGAGACATTCTTTGTATCCGAAAAGCCAGGTCCGCTTCCAGCCCCGTCAGCGCGTCGGACATTTGTGCAGCTTGCTCGTCAGGCGGGGATTCGTCCACCCACAGGGCCAGGCCCTCATCTTCATGACTTGCGGCACACCTTCGCCGTGCGTCGCATGCTGCTCTGGTACCGCCAGGGTATTGACGTCCATGAGCGATTGCCTGAGCTTTCGGTCTACCTAGGGCACGTTCGACCGCAGGACACCTATTGGTATCTGTCCGCAACGCCGGAGCTGCTCGCGGCTGCGGCAAAACGCTTTGAAGCCTTTGTCAGGTGTGGAGGTAACCAATGACCTCCACCTCTCAACGACTCGGTCCGCTGCTGCAAGCGTTTTTTGCAGAACACCTAATCAAGCACAAGCGGGTTAGTATGCACACCATCGCTGCGTATCGAGATGCCTTTCGGCTACTATTGGTATTTCTACGTGAAACCACAGGCACCGACCCAGCTGCCCTCAGCCTGGGCGATTTGGATGCTCCGCGAATCTTGGCATTTCTCGACCACGTCGAGACGCAGCGTCATAACCGTCCCCGATCTCGAAATGCCAGACTGGCAGCCTTTCGTTCCTTTTTCCGCTTTGTGGCAACTCGGGAGCCAGAAAGTGTTGCGCTTGCAAGTCGCGTCCTTGCCATTCCAACAAAACGAATTGAGCGTCCGCTGGTCGGCTTCCTCACACGCCCGGAGATTGAAGCGATTCTCGCCGCACCCGACCGAACAACTTGGGCAGGACGACGTGACCACGCCTTACTGCTGATGCTATACAACACCGGAGCACGTGTCTCAGAAGTTGCATGACTCAAATGCTCTCAAGTCGAATTTGGACCGAGTGTATGCGTGCAACTGCATGGCAAAGGGCGCAAACAGCGCTCAGTTCCGCTGTGGACCAAAACGGCCAAAGTGTTCCGGTCTTGGTTGTGCGAGGTAGGCCCCGGCAATGCTCTGGCATTTCCCAACTCACGCGGTGGTCCACTTTCGCGCGACGGCATCGCCTACATAATCGAACGAGCAGCAATAACCGCCCGGCAACATTGCCCAAGCCTGCGTGAAAAACATTTCTCGCCCCACGTCATTCGTCACACAACGGCCATGCACCTACTTCAGGCGGGTGTTGACCTGAGCGTAATCGCCCTATGGCTCGGCCATGAGGGCCTCGAAACGACGCACGGCTACATTGAGGCAGACCTGGCAACGAAAGAACACGCATTGGCCAAGCTGACTCCACCGGCAACGTCAATTACCCGGTTCCGTCCCAACGACGCTCTGCTCGGCTTCCTGGCGAAGCTCTGATTATGCCGAGCTCGTGCAGTCAGTACCCCGGAAAATCCCGCGCTTCGTCAATGTACTCCACATAATCCGGCGCTCCACATAACGCCGCGTTCCGATCGTGCCCACTTCTAACTCAAGGGTCGAGATTCGCTGCACTATCCGGAGAAGTCGACGTGATCGAAACGCGGCGTAATCTGATGACCGCTTCCAAGCAAAGCACTCCGAGAGCGGGTTTTGGGTCTCCAGACGGCCCTTAACCATGCGTGGCGTAAGACTCGCCGCAATGAGGGGCAATGGGCACTGCACTGCCCGGGTGCTGGACTCGTTTACGGCATTGAAACGGGAAAATCCGGTAATGTGCATGTCCATTTCGTCTTGTGCATACCGAAAACCCTGTCCGCACGCAAATCATGCTGCCTCCCTCACGTACCGATGATGCAGGCCACCGACTTCCGACAGCTCGATCACTTGCCCCATCTCCAAAGCAGCAATTATTCGGTGAACTTCGAGTCCAGAGGGGTCACGGACGGTAAACCGATGGCTGCGTGGTGACCTGATGCGTTGATGAAGTGCTTTGAAGCTTGGGCTCATCTATCGACATTACAGTGCGACGCAGACTCGAGGGACGTGATGTTCAGCTTTTGTCAGGACCGGGCACTTTGAAAATCACAAGCTGCCGCAGTGGATACGCAAATGTTACAAAAACCAGGAACGTGCCCGCGAAACTAAGCAGTTCCGGAGGCACCCTACGAGTATGAGCCGCGAGCACCCGAAACAGCAGCCAATTGAGTCCCAGCGTGCAGAGTTCAGCAGCAACGAACCACTTGGCCTGACGTGATAGACGGCCCGCTTGAGCGCGAAATGTGTAGGTGCGGTTACCGAAGAACTGAACCAAAGCGCCAGCGCACAGGGCAGGCAACCGTGCGACCGTGGGCGCGACGCCAGCCACACGGACGCACGTCGTGAATAGCGAAAAATCTACGAATGTTGCGCCGCTGCCCACGATCAAAGCACGTAAAAAGCGTAGCGCCCGACGCGAAAGCGGTTGATTGTTGGGCACGAGAGCAGGGACCATGTCACACGAACGCTGGGCTAGCCAGGTCCGGCTACCAACGCCCAGGCCGTCTCGCAGTTGTCACAATCCACAGTAGCCGTGTGTTTAGGGACGCGAAGCATTCAATCGAACGAGTGCCACTGTGACATAAAGATCTCAGCTGGCAGCGGCGTTGGGATCGGGGCCAGCCAGGGGATATTTCGATTCAATACGTCAAGATCGTGGGATTGCTTGCCCGTACCGCGAGCAGTCCTGCGATTCATTTGATTGGCTGTGGCACGGAATCTTCTGTTTCTTTCTGCGTGAAGGGGCGCGAGACCATCGCCGCGGGTGAACCGTTTGCGGGTGATGCCTTGGTCGTTGTCAACACTTGTGGCCAGAGCCGCTGCGAGGTGGCGAGCGGCAGCCGGTCACGGGGCAACGACATGGGCGCCGACCTCGCCGTCGAGCTTGCACGCTGCGCTGTGTGGGCTGGGGCCAGCGGCGTGGCCATCATCACCCCGACGCACTTGTCATTGAGAACCTTGCCCCTGCGACAACAGCTTGCTGCCTATGACCGCTGCCAGAAGCGCGTCCACGTAGAGCCCCGGGAACGAATGTTCTGGTTAGCTCTGTCCAAAGTCTGGGCCGCTTGGCGTTCAGCTTTGATAATCGTCAAACCTGACACCGTAATCGCATGGCATCGGCGTGGCTTCCAACGCTATTGGCGTTGGCGTTCCCGCAATCCCGGACGTCCGGGGATTCCGGCGCATTATCCGAAACCCTTTGCATTCACCCACCCAGCAATTCTTTTATCTTGGGTAATAGTACCGAACCCGAGTAAGGTTTCTGTACGAATCCAGCCAAACCCTTGCCAATAAAACGGCCAATGATGTCCTGCTCATTGTAGCCACTAGTAATGATGACTTTTACACCTGGGTCGAGTCGCCTTAATTCCTTAAAGCAAGCCTCGCCGCCTAGATGGGGCATCGTCATGTCGAGTACCACAAGACTGATCTTTCCCAGATGTTGCTTGAAGACTTCGACGGCCTCTCGCCCGTCTGCGGCAGTAAGCACTGCGAAACCACCTTTTTCGAGAATGTGACGGCCCATGCTGCGGATTGTCTCTTCATCGTCGGCTAGCAATACCAATCCCCGGCCACTCCAGCTTCCGGGTTGCTGACCCGGGTGACTTTCAGTCTCCTCGGGTTGCTCGCAAACGGGTAATAGCATCTTGAAGGTAGTGCCTTTGCCTAACTCGCTGTCAACATCGATGCAGCCTTTGTGGCCGCGCATAATCCCCAACACCGCGGCCAGTCCCAAACCACGACCAGTAAATTTGGTGCTGAAAAACGGGTCGAATATGCGAGATAGCGTGTCGTGGTCCATGCCGTGACCCGTATCGCTCACCTCGAGATACACATACTGTCCTGAAGCGAGGTTGTCACCGCTTCCAGCCGCGCCTTGGAGGTATTGGTCATCGCAATCCATTACACCGCTCGTCAGGGCGATGACACCACTGCGGTCGCCAATTGCTTCCGACGCATTCGTGATCAAGTTCATTACCACCTGGCGCAGCTGGGTGGCGTCCGCCTTGACCATTGGCAAGTTGGCGTACAGATTGTACTTGATGATGGCCTTCTTGCTAATGGACACCGACAGTAAGTGTGTCATCTCCTCCACGATCTCATTGACTGACAGTACCTGGACCACAAAGTGGCCTTTGCCAGAATAGGCAAGCATTTGGCGACACAGTTCAGCCGCGCGACGGCTCGCCCTCACAATGTCGTGCACATGTTCGCGCGCTGGTGCCACAGGTGACAGTTCATCCAACGCGAGGTCAGCGTTGCCCAGGATGGTGGTCAACAGGTTGTTGAAATCGTGCGCGATTCCACCAGCCAGAATACCCAGACTTTCTAGCTTTTGGGCTTGCATCACTTGTAGCTCAAGTTCGCGACGTTCCTCTTCAGCTCGCTTACGCTCGGAAATGTCGCGCGAGGAACCCGCCGTGCCAATCACCTCGTCCTGATCATTGACAATCGGCGACTTGAAAGTCTCAAACCAAAATGTTTCTTGACCATTGAGAATCGGTTCCTCGACGATCTTCTTCGTTCGGCTGTTCATCACTTCCAAGTCGTCGTTCACGTAACCCTGCGCGAGCTCTTGGGGCCAAACGTCGAAATCCGTCTTGCCAACCACTTCCTCGGGAGCGTTTCTGCCGCAAGCATGCGCAAAAGCAGAATTCACTGCTAGAAAACGGCCCTCTCTATCCTTGAGCCACGCGAGGTATGGCTGATTCTCCATCATGGTGCGCATGGCGGAAGCACTTTTGCTCAACTCCAGTTCCTGACGCTTCAATTGTGTTATGTCCGTGAGCGTGGCGGCAAATACCAAGTCGCCCACTGGCACGATTGAAATGCTGAAGTATTGAGTCGCAGAAGGTGCCCAAATTTCGTACAACGTAGCTCCCGCACCGGTCGTTACCTGCGTGAATTGTTGAAAGAAAGGGGGCTCAGGTGCAGCGTAAGCCTCCGTAGCAAGTTTGCCAGCTACTTGACTTCTTGACAGACCGGTTTGTGCTTCGTATGCAGGATTCAAGTCCAAGATTCGGTAATCCACAGGCTTCTGATTGGGCCCCAGGATGACTTCGTACAGAACCACGCCATGCTGCGCGTGCTCAAATAGCGCCAATAATTGTTGTGCGACTTGCTGCACGGCTGGTTCTTTTGGATCATTGGTGGACATGACCATGCTCCGCATAGCGCACCGCGAATTTGATTAGTAAGCGTCTCAGAACCACGAGAAACAGCTGACTCCCAATCCGCCCGCCACGTCAAGGAAAAGCGCGCTTGAGCCTCCAAGAGGGCTGATAGTGTTGTCGCCAAGTCACGAGCGATGATACGACGACAATTTCGCTGAACTTCGGAGCCAGATGGGCCACAATGTTCGACCTGATCAGGCGGATTGGGCAGCGGCTCCCGAACGTGGCACGTTGCTTGCTGTTACCAGAGTTTATGATTCGGCGTTCCGTTTGGGCGATACTTGGGGCAGGTCTACTATCTGTCCTAAATTCAAGTGCCGCCCCAGCCGCGCCCGGCGATTCCGAGCCGACTGCCATCTCCAATGACGTTGGGGTAAGTCCGCAATCTGTGTCGCCGCCCGCTTCTCCCGTCCCGACATCTGAAGTCAATGTTCATTCGTCCCTACCAAACCGCGTATGGTACGGCGCTCCAATTATGGGGCTTGACTTGGTGGCTCTTGGACTTGGAATCACATTTGTCGGGACTGGTATCTCGAATTCGAGCGCCACACGAAGCTACGCGGGTCCAGCTGCCATTGGAGCAGGCCTGGTCTATTCTCTAGGCGGTCCTATTGTTCATGCTAGTAATGGCCAGCTCGGAATGGCAGGCGCAAGTCTTGGAATTCGCGTCGGCTTAGTAGTCGTTGGTACGATTGTTGGCGCGGGCATTGGCTCAGGAGCACCATCGAAGAGTTACCAAGACAGCTGTTCAAGCGACCAAGGATGTAACGGTGAAATTCCACCTGGAACTGTCATTGGCGGTCTCATCGGATTCACCGTCGGTGCGATTACTGCCAGCGTTATCGATATTTCCATTCTCTCTTACAAAGAAGTTCGTCAATCAACGGCTCGGCGAGTCGCGCTGGTGCCTGCAATTGACCCCAAACATAACTCCGCGGGACTGAGCCTCGTAGGAGTCTGGTAGTGTTCTTCGCCCAGTCGTGAGAGGCGGCACGGCGGTAATTGGTCGGTAAATTCAGGTCCCGGGGCTGCTCCAATCTAGCAGCCAGGTAGCGACTGAGTGAGCGACGGTGAACTACGGCGGTGATTGCGGCGTAGGTTGGCAGGATGATGTCCTTTTGAACGCAGCAAGGGCAGCCGGCAGATGAGTTCCTCGAATACGGCACAATTCACAGCACCTCGTCGAGGGGGTCGATCTGCCCGATCGAAGAAGTGCCGGTGAATGGTGGGGCGATATGGTATCGCCCACCAAGATTCACCTGCGCCGCGCCCGATCTGCGATTAAATTCGATTGATTACGACCTGCCGCGTTCCCGCCGACCCTCCAGGGCCCACAGACCAAAGCAGCGGACCGCTGAAGATGACAAGTGGGTTTTTGACTTAGCGAGAATCGTAAGTTCGGTAACGCCTATCGTTCACGCCCTTCCTTCTCAATGGTGCGAGGAAATAGCTCCAACTGCATACGGGACGATTTGGAACCTTTGTTGGCCCTTTTTTCTGGCGCCAGCTTTTTCAAAATGTAGTTAAGTGTGCCCCCGTTCAACTTGCGGTATGCTCTGCAAAACGAATTGCTCGACGAAGTGACCAAGTCCGCATGGAAAGAAGCTGAAGTTCTGAAGAGGTCGGCGGCGAAGAGGACTCGCCGGAACTCAAAGAAGTAGCGAACTGCGGGAACATCCGGAGAACAAGCCAATGAATGACATGGATAATGAATGGCAGCGCACGGGGGGGACCCTCAGCGATAAGACCGCCAAAAAGGAATTCGGGCTGACGCAGGATGAGATCCACAAGGCGATCCGGGCCGGTAAGCTCCAGTTCCGACCTACCTCGATCTATGGAAACCCATTCCTGCGGCTACTTCGTCGAGAAGTCGAAACGCTGATTAAGGAGAAGCACGGAGCGGCCTACCTGAAGGAGCAGCAATTGAAGACAGAACTCAACCGCATTAATCGTGAACTCAGGCGATTGAAGACTCAGATCAACACTCTGGAGAAGCGGAAATTGCAGCTCGTCCCCGCCCACGGAAAATGACAGGTGAACCGCATGAACACCGCATGAACTTATCTGCTGACTGATATCGCTCCGACGTAGTGCGAAATGACGACCTCCGGTGACCACATCAAAGTTCGGGTCAATGACGAGCTGCTGCTCGACGCGGGGACTACCGAAAAGATACTAGGACCCGACAGCCCGGAGCTACTAATCCGGCCGCCGGACACCACTCTTTTCCACCAAGTACTGGCATACTTGCGATCGAAACCAAATCCAAGTGCGCGTCCATCTGGATCGATAGCAGGCCGTGAGGGCATGTCGGCTGCTGCCCTGGCACTGCGTTGGGGTTCATACCTTACGGTGCTTCTCGACCAAGAGAAGCCCGTCTGGCCCGAAGCTCGCTCGACAGGCACAAGCCGAGTCAACGACGCTTGCTCAGACCAAGTGCGCTTCGGCTGCTCTGTGGCGAGCTGCAGGCAGACCGTCATCCCGAGCGCCAGTCCCAAGATTCGTTAGACTATTGGGCGAATTCAACATGATCGAGACGCGGCGGGTTCTCTAAATTGCTTCCACTGAACCCGATGACAGCCATTGCCTCGCCGTGATATTCTTCCCATCGTGGGAACGGTGCGACTGTTTCTTCTGGCATTGCCCTTGGTGGGTTGCCTCGATCTTGCTGGCTGTTCGCCTTTCTGGCCCAGGTTATGGCATCACCATCGCCATAACCGTTCCTCTGGATGTCCAGCAGGCGTTTTCGATGGCACAACCTGGACTCGTAACTGACAACTTCATGATTGCTGGCCGACTGTGCGCTCCAACCGTGGCCCCGATTACTTTTCAACTCGCGGATTCGTATGGAAGTATGGAACGTCTTACTGCAAGGACATGACCTCCTGGAACGACAGCCTCTCATCGCTACCGTTGTCATGCAGATTCTGCTCTCGGCGGAAAACGCAATTTAGGTGAGTTTATCGCAGCAAATCGCATATTTGATCCTTCGATAAAAGACTTATGATGCACGGGATGGAAAGATGAACATCATGTAAAGGTGCCCCAATGCCACGTCAAAAGCCCGTGCGCGAATGCGACAAACCGCAACCTCCGTTTGATAAGTGGAGTGTTCAATTGCATGATCTGCGCTTCGGCTATGCATGGTATGTAGAGCCCGGCGTCTTCGTTAGCCAATTGGACATTGAATCGGGTGGTGAACAAACCGCTTGTGGCATTCACGACGCTATCGATCGTGTTTTGTTAGCAAGGGCACCGCGCTTGCGTGAAGTTGGCGGATTGTTTATCGTGCACGATTTTCGTGCAATGAAGACGTACACGAGTCGAGGGCGTCTAGTCTTTCTTGAACGAATGCGGGCACGCACGAGGGGTTACAGCCGTGGCGCGGCGGTCATTACCGGCGCGAACCCTATGTTGCACATGGCGGTTCAGACAGGAAATCTGGTATATTCGCAACTATTCGGAGCCAGAGTTCGAATTGTCGATGACCCAGCAGTATTGCTGCATGAACTCGGAGTTCAATCTCCTAAGTCCGCACAGCGTGTTCCCGTAGCTGGCGAAGTCACTCGGCAAGGACCTCTCTGACACGAGCCAATAGGTCATCCATCGAGAACGGTTTCGTAATGTACTGCCGCGCACCAGCCTGGATAGCGCGAATTTTGTCTGCCGCAGTGTCCTTGGCGGTCAGAAAAAGCAGCGCAGCTTTGGCACAGCTGGGAACGATTCGCAGGCGCTGAGCAAGGGTAAATCCGTCCATGCCTGGCATCATGACGTCCAAGATCAGTAGATTGACGTTGCTGATTTGTGCGGCTAAGGCCAGCGCGTCGTTGGGATTGCCTGATGACGTGACACGGTAGCGGACACTCAACACCCGAGTGATCAGAGTGCGAATGGCGGGCTCGTCATCGACGACGAGGATATGGCGCTGGTGATTGGATGTAATCGGCCAGTTGTTCGCCATCGTCATGACGCCCATTATGCAGCAAAAGCAAGGCAGCCCCTAGTGTGGTGCCAAAACAGAAACGAGCTAAAATCATGCGGTATCGCGTTGGTAGCGGCCACTAAGACCGTCCAGATATTCCCGCGACCAGAATCATGGTGTGGCTCATTGCTTCGTGCCGTCCTGGCATCATGAGCTAAGCCGAAGGGACATAAGGACAACCCGCGACTTGCTCTTCCCGATTCATGGCCGTCATCGACGGCACGTGACATTGGTCTGGCAGCCAACAAACTTGCCGAGTGCTTGGATAGGCCGGGCGCCCGCACTTCGGTTGTTCCCGCGGCGCTTTTGGCGGTGCCAGCGCGGGACATGCGAATCGTCCAACATTCAACGTGCCCACCGCGGCGGCGTCAGCCGAAGCCGCGTGCTGCGGGCCTACGCAGAATCGCGTCTTTTTGGCTCGTTCCTAACTAATTTGGCACACGACGGCGTCGTCTGCCCCGGAAAGCCAAGAAATGGCGAGCGACCCCATATCTAATGGGCGGATTCCACAGGGAGCCAAGACAAGACAGGCGTCCAATTCCTAATCGCCGCCACCATCAGGCTCGCCAAAAAGCGTGGCCAGATTATCACGTCCAGATTCAATGACCGATTTCCATAGGGCTAGTCCCATATTCTGCTGTGCCAAGTCCACCGCATTCGCGTCCAGATTCCTTCGAGCATCAATCAAAGCACGAATTGAATCTCGCAGCTCTTTATCAAGGCTGGATGGTTCTTCCAGACACTTTTCGATGGCATCGGGGCACACTTCGATCAGCGCTAGGTAGAACCTACAGCGCTCAGACCATCGTCTGCGAAATTGCTCTTGAAACTCGATTACTTGTGGCGCCTTTGAACTACTCAAGACAAGGTGATTCAGGCCGTCTGTGGTTGTAAGCTCACGGGTAAGGCGTTCAATGGTCGAGTCAAGCACGACGCCGGTTGTCACATCTATTTCGCGAAGGGATAATAATGACCCGGCATGCTGCATCGAGGCATTACGGTCAAACTCGCAGTGTTCACCCATGTACGCATTTCTCTTGCTAATCATCACCCAGTGACCGAACGCAATCCTCGGAAGTGGCATGAACGGGGTACGCCGTCGTACGCTCGCGACAGTGCCTTCACTAAGGCCGACAGATTTGGCTAGAGCATTTTTTGCAGCATCGATCGGACCGCCCAACTCTTTGATTGATCCAGTCTCGCCGTCACGAAGTTTGACAAGCTCGTCCAGCTGCTCGTCGGTGGGTTCAATTTCCCATAGGCCAAGCAAGTCAATTATATTCTTCTGAAGGTCCGCCGCCGACAAATTGGTGCCGTCCCTGTACACCTCGCTTAGGGCATGAATCTGAGCGCCAATAATGGCATTACGTTGTTCGAGTCGTGACCTCTTCAAGTGCTTCAGAAGCAATTCGACGACCTTCTCGAGAGTTCGCCGGTCATCCGCTTCGACCTTGGCGAAGGCTCGGCGGTCGGCATCATTCGCGGCATGTGGCAGCGCCACCTCAATGCCGCGACTTTCGTAGGCCGCAGCTAACTCGACCAAGTGCAGTACTGCTGTGCGGACGTCCTGTATACTTGGCAGGTTTTCGTTCGCCGCTGGTCTTGAGTTATCGACGTCTTGGGCCATTTCTTGGGCCACAGAATGCCGACGCGACACAAGTTTGACAAGGTTGACCAAGATCCACGATGCGCTAAACTACTGTTTTGCAAGGAAACCAAGCTGAGCAAGTTCAAATCTGCCTCCTCATAACCCGAAGGTCGGAGGTTCAAATCCTCCCCGCGCAACCAAACGAAAACGAACGGGAATCTGCAAGCAGCGGGTTCCCGTTTTTTGTTGGCCTGGACCAGTTTTGGACCTGTGCCTCCTGAAAACCCGTACCAGTGCGTAGTTGTTGAAGTTTGAGCGCTTCCGGACCACGCTGCCCCTAGCCGTGCTGAACCTCCTCCGATCCTTAGTCCTTGCCGGTCTCGCCTTCTTCAGAACCCGCCGTCAGTTGGCCGCTGAGATCCTTGCCCTGCGCCACCAACTCGGGGTCCTGAAGCGCTCTGTCAAGCGGCCGCGGCTAACCAATGTCAACCGCAAGCTTTGGGTGCTGCTCTCGCGTCGGTGGGCACGCTGGAGCGCATCGCTGATCATCGTCAAACCGGCCACGATCATCCGGTGGCATCGGGCAGGCTTTCGCTAGTATTGGGCTTGGCGCAGCCGGTCCAAGGGTGGGCGTCCCGCTATTGATCCGGAAATTCGCTCGCTCATCAAGCGTATGGCCACCACTAACCTTTGGGGCGCCCCTCGAATCCACGGTGAGGTACCGCACGCATCTCTCGCTCGGCAAGGACTCCCCCGAACCGCGAGCAGTGGAAACGCCCGCGATGGGGAAGGTGGTCGAGTTGCCGCTGGTTGGCGGACTGCATCATCGGTACACACGGCGGGCAACGTAAACATCTCCGGGCAGTCCGTGCTGCGCAGTACCGCATCTGGCAACACCGACTGGTATGCCCAAGAGGACCTTGGCGGCTGCCGCGAGCCGCGTAACCGCGTGTGCCCCAAAGCTCTAGGGTCATTCATCTCGGTCCCTCTTCGGTCGGGATGAGGTTTTTGGGATGGACAGCCGCGACGGGATAGATTAATCATCCCGATACGTTTCGCGAACTCGTAAGCATTCGGGTAACACTTGCACGAAGGTGTCAATCAAGTCGGGGTCAAAGTGTTGAGCGCGCTGCGAGAACATGTACTTTAGGGTGTCGTCAAGCGTCCAGGCAAGCTTATACGGCCGCACTGACAACAACGCATCGAATACGTCGGCTAACGCGACGATGCGCGCTTCAATGGGAATATCTGTCTTTTGCAACCCACCCGGATAACCGCCGCCATTCCAACGTTCGTGGTGACGCAACGCTACCATTCGCGCCATGACAATTAAGTCGGACTCATGGTTACCAATGATCTCAGCGCCAATGGTGGTGTGTCGCCTGATTATCTCCCACTCGTCCGGCGTAAGTTTACCGGGTTTGAGAAGGATCTGGTCCGGGATGCCAATCTTGCCGACATCGTGCATCGGGGATGCCTGAAACAACAGTTCCGCCCTTGTTTCATTGAGGCCATGGGCAACCGCTAAGAGCCGCGTAATGTGGCTCATTCGCAAGACATGCATGCCGGTTTCGTTGTCACGATACTCGGCGGCTCTACCCAGTCGTCGAATTATTTCCAAGCGGGTTTCCAGCAATTCCTGGGTGCGCTGTTTGACCAATTCCTTGAGCTCTTCATTGTGGCGATGCAGCGCCACATGCGTCCTTACGCGGGAGCGTACCAAGGACGCTGTGTAAGGCTTCGTAATGTAGTCTACGGCACCCAGCTCGAGCCCCTTGAGTTGGCTGTCCGTTTCCGAAAGAGTCGTCACGAAGATTACTGGCACATTGCTGGTGCTGGCGTTCTCTTTGAGACGCCGACACGTCTCATAGCCATCCATCTCCGGCATCATTACGTCCAAAAGGATGACGTCTGGGTTTACACACTCGGTAATCTCAAGCGCCTTGGTACCATTTATTGCAACGCGCAAACGGAACTCCGACCCTAAGACGCTTCGCAAAACGTCAATGCTTTCCGGGGAATCATCGACGATAAGGACTGTGGGCAATGAAGGCTGAGCATCCATCTGTGTAATCATTCAGACTATTGAAGAGAACAGTTCTTCAGAATGGGCAATCCAATTTACGACCTCTTCGAAGTGTTCACGAGCTTGGTCGAAATCGTACACGCTAATACTAGACTCGAGTTTATGAAAGGGGTCACAGGCTAAACGCTTGGCACCCAGAATGGTTTTCAATCTCAGTAGTTGTTCAAAAACGGCCGTATCGTGTCCTTCAATTAAGACGCTAAGGTGCTTCAATACCTCGTCGATATTGCCAGCTTTGGGTTCCAGCGTAGGGAAATCACTGGTCACTTGTGCCGACAAGAACCCTTCGATCGCACGCATTGTCCTACTCTCAGCTAGCTCCAAATCAACTAACTTATCGGCATAATCCGCATCCCCATCGCGGAGCGTCACTTCGACCACGCGTGCCACTTCGTGAAGCCAAGTTGCACCAATGTTGCCAGCTGCCGATGCCAGCGTATGGACAGCCAGAACTGCGGAATCCGGATTGCCCTGCTCTATCGCCCGTCGAATTTCCCGCGCCGTGTGCTCATGCGAGCCAGCAAAGCGGTCCAGCAATTTCTGGTACATCGCTTGATCGCCACCGAGTTGAACTCAATGCTCGATCAACCTCCAGCTCCGCTCCCAATGTGGGAGTCGTTGTCACCCGCGCGGGCGTCTGATGCAATCCCGAGTATGTCACCGAATTGAAGCGCTGGCTTAGCGGTGGAGCCATTGCTTCACCCCCAATCCAAAGCCGCGCAGTTTTGAGCAGAGTGTCAGCCTCGACAGGTGCTACCAGGAAATCATTGAATCCAGCGGCCAGACACCGTTCCAGACTGTTTCGCATCGGGCTAGCTGACAGCGCGATTATTGGCACCTGTGCTCCCCCCGGTTGCTTTCGAATTGCCCGCGCAGCTTCGTACCCATCCATTCCAGGCAGGTGCACGTCCTGCAAAATAAGCTCGAATGATTGACGCCCTGCCAGGGTTATGCCTTCCTCTCCGGTGGCAGCCACGCTGACATTGGCACCGGCACGCATTAGCATCTCCCGCACGACGTCCCTCGAAGTAGGATCATCCTGAACGAGCAGAATTCGCGTGCCGGGCGGCAAGACGTCCCCACTTAGCAGATCCGCCCTCGACGCCGGACCCTGACTGGTTGCAAAGGATAGGGCTTTGGCGATTGCTTGCAGTAAATGACCGCGCTGAAAGGGCTTCTCGACTTCAGCGACCAACCTTGACCCATCCGAACGAACCGACGATGAAGGATCTATGTCTGGTGAGCGGAGCAACACGACATTGAGTCCTGCAAGACTTGTATCCGTGGCCGCCCGACGCAACAAGTCGTACCGGTTAAGATCGGGCAAATCATAATCACAAATGAGCAGGTCGAAACCAGGGCCTTCGCCCTGGGCATGCGCGAGGCTTTCCAGCGCGGATTCTGCACTAGCAACGCTAGTTACTTGAAAGCCGTGCGATTTCAGCAACCGCTCAATCGATTGACACAAAAAGGTGTGACTTACAACCAGCAGGACATTCTCCCCAGAACCGCTCGGTTGGCTCAACGCAATTGTGTCATGCAGCTTGAATCGTGCGTCAAATACGAACCGACTGCCCTGACCCGGCTGGCTGGTAACTGAAAGTTGGCCTCCCATGAGCATGATTAGCCGTCTACTAATAGTAAGCCCAAGACCGGTACCTCCGTAACGCCGTGTCATAGACCCATCACCCTGAGTGAATGGATCGAACACTCGTGCTATCTCGTCGGCGCACATTCCTATGCCGTCGTCTTGCACGGAAAATCTCAATAAAACGTCAGCAGGCTCATTGGACTCTGCGCGTTGGGCGGTCACCCGCACATCGCCGCGTGAAGAGAACTTAATCGCATTGCCGACTAAATTAAGGAGCACCTGGGTCAGACGCAACGGATCGCCATTAATCCACCTCGGCACATCGACATCGACGTCAACGATTAGCTGCAGCCCCTTACTATTAGTCGCCGAGGCGCAAGTGGCAATCACTTGGTCGAGCACGTCGTCAAGCGCAAACGGCACATGCTCCAGGTCAATTTTCTGCGCCTCAATTCTGGAGAAATCAAGGATGTCGTTCACTATACCCAACAATGCTTTTGAAGAATTGCGTGCCTGTTTGAGGTGATGAACTTGCTCCCGCAACAGTTTGGTCTGCAAACACAGGTCGATGTGTCCCATAATAGCGGTCAGTGGTGTTCTCACCTCATGAGAGATCATCGCAACGAATTCAGTTTTTGCCGCATTCGCACGCTCTGCGACTTCCCGGGCCCGTTGCAGCTCGGCACTGCGCTCAATTGAGTACACGGCGCTACTGAGGCTTCCAGCCAGCCCCTCGAGCAGCCAAGACCTCTGCCCGTCACCGGGCGCGTCGAACACCACATAGCCAAGTGTTCGATGCGCATGCACCAAGGGGTACACGGACAAATCCAAGGCATCCGCGGAGGATTGGGGCAATCGCGGGTGTACCAATTCAAACGCCGGAAAAATCGAGCCAACCGGCGTTTGCTGCGAGGATTCTGGCGGTAAAGATCCCGGAATAGCCATCCATAATTGCTCAGCGCTGCGAGGCGACTCGGCAGGCGGGGGCACACTTGGATTGTACAGTGCTGCCACACGCGCAGTTCGAGGTTCGGAGTCGCCCACGAACAGGCATACGCAACAGTAGCGAATTCCAAGGCTAGGTAGGCCGACTTGGAGAACGGAAGCCAAACTTCGAGCGTGTCGCACAGACAACAATGCACTTGCCAAAACGCGGGCCGCGTTGGCCCATTGCATCGTGTGCAACTGGCCTAACGCTCGAATACGCGCTGCCACCTCATTGATCAAGTGGTTTACTCGGCGCATTTGCCGGTCCATGCCACGGCCTGTATCACCTTCCAACGTCGCGCGGCGTTCTATTTCATTGTTGAGCGGCAATAAAAGGTCATGCCAGTGTAGAGGGTCAACTCCGGCGGTACAGGCTGCCAATATATGCCTCTCCACTTCTTGCAGTAATGCGGCTGACTCTTCCTCATTTCTCGATTGGAGCAATCCAATGACTGCATTCACTGCCTGAGGATCGGCCTTTATCCCCGCAAGTCGCCGGTATCGTTCAACACAAGCGTTGCGACAATCATCAATGACAAAAGATATTGGTTGTGCAGGATCTGCACTCGGTGTGCGCATTGAGTGAGGCAAACTGCAACCGCAGGAGCGCCGCCACACGGGTTCGGCGTCCAATACGAAGCGGTCCGGAACGGGATTGCCTTGCAATCGGTTCAGGATGGTCGCGAGCGCGCGCTCACCAATCAATTCGACAGGTTGAGAAACGGTAGTAAGCGGGGGGTTAGCGCTGCGTGCAAAGTCGTCGTCGTCAAATCCCACAACTGAAATATCAATAGGAACGCGCAGGCCGCGTTGAGTCAATTCATGCATGGCTCCAACTGCCATTTGGTCGTTCGAAGCTATCACTGCGTCAATGCTAGCGAGCGAAGCGCCTCGAACATCGAAAAGTGTTCTAATCGCTGTCGCTCCTGATGATTCCAAGAAGTCTCCGGGCAGTACAAATTCATCCGGCAACGGAACGTCTAATTCACTGAGTATGGTCCTGACGATGTGTTCGCGTTCGATACTGTCTGAATTACCAACTGCGCCTTGTATAAAGACAATCTTGTGCCGACCATGCTTTTCTACCAAATGCTCGACTACTTGGCGCAGCGCTTCTCGTGCACCAACCTCGACACTGGGGACACCTGATAATTGGCCCACGCTTACGATGGGCAAGCTAGTTTTTCTGCATAAGTCGCCAACGGCTTCACTACCGGCACGACTAGATAATACATTCGATGCAATGATGAGACCGTTCGACAGATTCCTCGCCTGCCAAACCGTACACGAAAGAACCGTCGAAAGCTGTGCGCCGCTCTTGTTCAGGATTAATCAGATAACTGCCCTGGAAACCAATCAGTCTAACACCTTGAGCCTCAGCCGCACGCTTGAGGCTGTTGAACAACCGGATTTGATACGGTGACAACAGATCGTTGACAAATACACCCAGTCGAATACGGCGAGTCATGGGGGTGCTAAAATCCCGGATCTGGGTCCGCACCGGCGTTTGAAGTGGTCTCCCCATTGGCAGATTTCTTCCCTCGGGAAGGACGAGCGATTGCCCGCTGTTGATTGGCCGGAGCAACCACGACCGGCAATCTCGCCACCGAAATGGCGGGCTCAGTCGCGGGCGCGCTCGAAGCAGCACTGCCGGGAACCGCCGATTTTACGTCACTTTGAAGATTCGGTTGGGTCACAGTCGAACCGATCGGCGACTTCGGTGAGGCGGCAGAGGTCAGTGAATCAAGGCGCACTTTGGTCGCTTGAGTGGTCGTCGGAGCCGGTTGGTTCGCCAGGCTTCTAAAGCCGATGTATCCGGCGACAATTGTGCCGATAATTCCGCCCGTGACGAGCGCAAATGTCTTGGAACGATTCCGAGGGCGAAACGGATTCCTTTCGTTAGGGCTGTCCATTGCTTTTGCAATGGGCGAGATGAGTTTTTGAGGAGTCGGAAACGAGCCGCTCGGCATTCCGTTCCAACTGGGCGGGCGCACGCTGGGCAATTCGAATTCCGCTGCCGATGATCCGTTCACCTTCAGCAGTAGGCAACAGCGCTCAGCCGAAACGCGGGCCCGGCGTGGGCCCCAAGGATAAAGCGCCAACGCGAGTTCTGCCACATTTTGAAACCGATCTTTGGGGTTCTTTTCGAGACAGCGCGACACAATCGCGTCAACCTCGACAGGAATCTCGGGATGACTAAAACTTGGTGGCGCTGGGTTCTGCTCCAAGATTGTCGCGCTCAATTGAGTGAGTGATGGTGCGTCAAAGGCGGCGCTGCCTGTCAGTAGCTCGTATAATACGCAACCTAGGGACCAGATATCCGTGCGACAATCGATATCCTTGGACGCACGGATCTGCTCCGGTGACATATAGACCGGCGAGCCCATGGGAAGCATGGTTCGAACTAGCGGGACCTTGCTTTCAACGGCCGAACCGGTCAGCGCCAGTTTGGAAATTCCAAAATCCAACACTTTAATTAGCTCAATTCCCTCCGAGCGCTGCAGCAAGAATAGGTTCTCCGGCTTGATATCGCGGTGAACTACGCCGCAAGCATGGGCGTCGGCAAGTGCCTCGCATGCCTGCAAAACGTAATCGACAGCACGCCGAATTGGCTGCGGACCATCTTGAGCGACAACGTCGAAAAGATCCCGACCTTCTAGAAATTCCATCACGATGAATGGCGTGCCGTCAGGCATCGAACCTACGTCGAATACGCGGGCCACATGTTCACTTTTGATTCTAACCGCCGCCAGAGCTTCATGGGCAAATCGTCCAACGACCTCGGGATTTACCAGCATTTCAGGTTTCAGGAACTTGAGCGCCACCTTCTCGTCCCAGTTCAATATGATTGGCCGCTACGACGAATCCGACCCCTCCAACTCCCAACATCTCAATGATTTCGTACTTGCGCCCCACGACTTGTCCGGGCCTAAACGGCATGACGAATGGCGGTTCAGCAACGGGCTGTGGTCCGCTCGTCACCGAGGCGCCCCACTTGTCATCTCTGGTCAAAGCTTTCGAATCCATAGGAGCTCACCTATTCACCTAAACGCCATATTTGAATCCGAATTCATTGATGCAGCACTCAGGCTGCCTTTTACCCAACGGCCAGCAATTGGGTTCCTTTAGCTGCGCTCACAAGTGGCTATTGGTTGGCGCATAATCCGTTGTCAGCGGATTGAAGCCTCGACCAGCCAGAACACCGTGAGAGGTAAGACCCAAAGGCCTGAGCCAATCATAACCCAATCATAGTTACCGAAATACTCTACGCATTTTCCGACGATTGGGCTAGCCACAATGTAAATCAGACTTTGCGCAAGTGTGGTAATCCCAGCGGTTAACGGGACAGACTGCCGCGGCGTATGTGCGAGCATGTCGCTAGTCGCGAGGGTGTAGAGACCACCAGCGCCCAGCATTGCGGCGCTCGAAACAGCTATGCAAGCTCTTGGACCATACATGAAGGGTACCAGCGCGAAGATACAGCACAGCAGCGTGGCTTGAGCGACGAGAGCGCGCGGAGGCCGCGCACTCGCCCGCGTTTTAGCGGAGCGCGCCCGAAGTTCACCAAACAGCAGCGAACCTACCCCAAACAACAGTGCAGGTAACCAGAGGTATTCTCCCAGGTGCTGTTGGGGTACTTTGTGTTCTGCTACTAAGTATTTTGCAGCCCATATGAGCATCACCAGTGTAATTGGTGCCGCGGCAGCGACCAGCAAACCGCCGCGCAGAACGCCTGGAATCCGTGCCAATTGGAAAATACTAAGTCGTTCGACAGGCAGCGACGGGTTGTTGAGATTATACGCATTATATTTGGCCATGCTCTGGCCACCGAACGCCACGACAATCCAAGCCGGTATCCAGACAATACCAATAACTGCGACCCAAAAGAATGTCCCTCGCCAGCCGACATTCGACTCAAGCATTATCGCCAGAGGCGGACACATTGCCGAGCCCAATGCATTCCCCAAATATAATAGGCCTATCCCTCGGGCGCGATCCTTGAACGGGAGCACTCGATGCACGGTTTGAGTCGCTGATGGCATCGACGTCGCGGCGCCGAAACCCATCGCGATGCGCAGCCACAATAATGCGGTAAAACTCCCAACAATCGGAGTGCATCCCGATAACAATCGACGTGACCGCGACGGTTAGAGCTAACCCTAGCTGCGGACCAATTCGCTGGACAAACCGAGCCCCCGGCAACGACCCAATCAAAAACGCGCCGGCCAAACCTGACGACAGCCAGCCATATTTTACGTCCGAGATCCCAAGGGACGCCGTCACGGTGACCGCCAGCGCGGCCAGCGCTTGCCGGTGGATTAGCGTGATTGCAAGTGCTAGCGTTGCAAGTCCCGTAAGAGTCCAGGCCCGTACACGCGATACCGTCGAGAGTACCTGCAAATCCGAATCCGGAAGCGGGGTGGCTCTGTCGCGCCCCACCCCGCGCCGAATGGATATAGGCAAAATAAAGTCTCCTTCAGATTGGTGGATCACCTACTGGCACTGCAGGTACGTACCAGAAACGGTTTGAGTCTGGGTATCAAACGTGAGTCCCGAGCTCTCGAATGTTGGTGTGTTGCTTGGGAGGCCAATGCACCATATCTCGATCGTGCCTCCCAACACCGATCCATTGGCATCCCATTGCAGCGGGCAATACGTGCCAAAGCCGTTGATGTTCTGGCCGGAAACGAGAGTCTGAAATGCCGTGAGCAGTAGCTGGGTTCCCGTATCGATCGTGACCGTTCCTCCGGCGAGCTTTCGCAGTCCCGCCGCGATGTTCGCGCCGCTGACCGGCAAGTTGGTAGTGGCGGCGAGCGCATACGCAATTGAATACACGGTGTCGTATGACGGACCGCACCCCGATGCCGTCGGGGTGCTGCCATAGCGAGCGTGATAGTCGATGCTAAAGCTAGTATACACGCCTTGCGAGTCAGGGCCCGGTGTGGTGCCCGTGCCTTGGACGCGCAGACGCAAGTTGTCGTTACCCGTGACAGCAGCGAGCAAGTCGGGCCCTTTCGATGGATCAATGAACAGGTAATACGGTCGATTCACGCCCGTCCACTGCTGTTCCAGCGGCGTCATTATTTCTGTGACCGTTTCGGCAGTGCCGGCCAAAACAACAATATCCGGAGCGAAGTTGACTTGCTGGGTAACGATCGCGTTTTGGTTGGTCTGACTCGGATCGTAAGGAACAATTTGGACATTGCCGGTCGCGCTGCCGGCGTTCACCGGATCGTTCAAAGACTTTCCGTTAATCACCAATCCACTCAGGGAGGCTTGCGTACCCATTCCGGTCACATCGTTCCGGTAGATAATTGACAGCTTAACGCTAGTTTCCGAACGCTGCGTCTCCAAACTAGTTTCCAGGGCATTGATTTGCTGAATCATCAATTGCCCGCGCTGATTGTCCAGCGGAATCATTAGCCAGGTTAAGTCATTGTCGTTGAGATCGGCAATGCTGAAGGCCTGGGCAGTCGGGCTTATCACCGCAACGCCGGCCTGAATGGTCACCTGATTGGAGACATTCAGCGTATCTTGGCTGGTATTCGGACCGACGATCGCGGGAACGCGCACATCGCTGACTAGATGTGTTGCCGCGCGAATCGCATTCACGGATGCATTGCAAGACACCATCACCAACGGTCGGGAGATCCCAGCGACGTTGGTCGGGATTCCTCCAAGAAGGTTGATTTCCTCGACGGCCATTACGGCGCTCTGCTGACGCGGAATGTTCTGCGCGGCCGTTGAACCCTGCGTCGCGAAGAGCGATCCAATTACAATTGACTTATCATTCTGGTAATCACCCGTCACAGTCGAACAATCTTCGCTAGTTAGCGTGACGCAGCGACCTTCGGGTTGCATACAGACGGCTGGCACCGTGGTGGTCCCAGCGCCGGCGTCATTATTCGAATTGGCAGGATCGTTCGTTGCAGCTAGCGTCGCTTGTTCAGTACACTCCGCATTTGTCGCGCAGCCAACAACGTTCGAAGAGGCGTCCGAACTAATGGACATTTTGTTGAGCCCTAGTACGGAATTGCAGCAAAATAGGCATCCGGTAATGGCAAGGCCTAGGGTTCGTACCAGCGCCTGTTGAAGCATTCTTGGCATTGCAGCCTCCCGTCGATTGAAACCGGCATCCTCATTCAAAGCTCCAACGACAACGACGAGGCCGATTGATTCTTAAGAACGGGGCGTCCTGTGCCGTCCGGGATTCGGCGGCCGCATGGTCTGTAAAGCAATCGCCCATTGCGACTTACATTGTCGCCATACGTCGCCTATCACGACATCGTAACCAGCAACCACACAGTAATTATTACCGGCCGGATTGCAGCGCGGAGAGCCTCATGAAAATCAACACACCCGCTCAGAATCCCGAATTGTTCGCGCCGATGAATCGACGTCGAATTGCATTGATTAGTTCTCTGATCGTGGGGCTTTCCACCACCTTGGCCCAGGCACAAGATGAGCCAAGTTCGGCAGATACTGCCGCTGCCAGAGGACTTGCCATCGAGGGATTGAAACTTGCCGATGCGGGCCACTGCGCTCAGGCCATTGATAAACTGTACCGCGCTGAAAAATTGCGGCATTCGCCGATTGTGCTCGGACGGCTTGGCGAATGTCAAATCGAAGAGGGAAAAATTGTTGACGGCACCGAAGATTTGCAGCGAATGCTTCATGAAACGCTGCCAGCGAATGCACCCGCAAACTTTTTGCGCGCACGCGAACGAGCACAAACGGCTCTGGATGCCGCAAAACCGAGGATAGCTATGTTGACGATTGCCGTCCGCGGCCCGACTGAAAATGTGGTGGTCACTGTTGATGGTCAGCCGGTACCGTCATTATTACTTGAACATGGTCGCCCTACCGACCCTGGTGAGCATGTCATAGATGCAACTGCGACTGGCTATTTCAAAGCCTCGCGAAGCCTGACCCTAAGTGAGGGACAAAGTCAGGAAGTGACGCTGAAACTCCGCGTTGATCCACAAGCCGCAGCGCCGCCGCTCGCGACACCCAAGCCCGATGAAAGCCACGCTGCCACGGCTAAAACAGCACCCCAGTCGTATTCGTCAACAGTGGCATGGACCGAGCCTAATCCAACGAAGCAGGCTCCACCCAATCGAACGGCAAGCACTATCCTTTGGATCACGGGCGGCGCCGTCGTTGCTACCGGAGGCGTGTTCGGGTATCTCGCACTGAGCGACAAGAAATCTTTGGACAACCAATGCCCGAATAACGCTTGCCCGACCAGTTCGAAAGGGACATTGGACACGGCCAATCGCACCGCTACGGTCTCAACCGTGCTAGTGGGCGCGGGAGCAGCGGGCCTGGCCCTCGGAACGCTACTGTATTTCACGGCCGGCTCCAGTACAACCACCGAGCACCCGCGCATGGGTTTCCAACCCCACGCCTTTGTGGGCCTCAATCGCGTCGGCCTCGAGGGCACCTTTTGATAGGGGCTCAGCCGTCAAAATTCAGCGCTGAATTCTGATTTATTTGGGGCGCCGTGGCACGGAAAAGCCCCGGGACGCACACCAGGGCCAACGGTGGGCTGTTCTCGCCCAAAAACGTGCTAGCGTGCCGCCGCTATAGCAACCGGCGGGTCTGCGAACACCCAAGGCCCCGCCAAGTGAGAAAGCCCGATGAGTCGTTATCTATTTACATCCGAATCAGTCAGTGAAGGCCATCCCGATAAGCTTTGTGACCAGGTTTCAGACGCAGTACTTGATGCTGCCATCACCGAAGATCCGAGGAGTCGCGTCGCCTGCGAGACGTTGTGCAAGACGGGCTTTATCGTGGTTGCTGGGGAAATTACCACGCAGGCCAAGAATCTGGACTTTGGAAAGATTGCCCGAAAAGTCGTCAGCGATATCGGCTACACCGACTCAGCCATGGGTTTCGACGCCACCACTTGCGCGGTGTTGATAGCCATCGAACCGCAATCACCGGATATCTCTCAAGGCGTCACCGAGGGCCAAGGTCTGTTCAAGGATCAGGGTGCCGGCGACCAAGGCTTGATGTTTGGATATGCGTGCGACGAGACGCCTGAGTTGATGCCCGCGCCCATCATGTACGCCCATGAATTGGTGCTCAATTTGGCCAAGGTCCGCAAGGCCAAGAAACTGAGTTTCCTTCGGCCTGACAGCAAGAGCCAAGTTACGGTTGAATATGAAGATGATCGACCCGCGCGCATTGACGCAGTCGTCGTGTCAACGCAGCATTCACCCGATGTAAAATACAAGGATCTCAAGGAAGCGGTGATGGAGCTTGTCATCAAGAAATCACTGCCGGCCAATCTGCTCGACAACAAAACGAAGTATTTTGTCAATCCAACCGGGCGGTTCGTGATCGGTGGACCTTACGGCGACGCCGGCCTAACTGGGCGCAAGATTATCGTAGACACGTACGGAGGCATGGGGCGACATGGCGGCGGCGCATTCAGTGGCAAAGATCCCTCCAAGGTGGATCGCTCCGCCTGCTACTACGCACGCTACGTGGCCAAGAATATTGTAGCTTCCGGTGTAGCACGCCGTGTCGAGGTTCAAGTAGCCTACGCAATCGGAGTTGCGCAGCCGGTCGGCGTGTATGTCAACACGTTTGGCACATCCGAAATAGACGAGGGCAAGCTCGCCGATTACGTGAAGAAGAATTTCGATTTCCGCCCCAAGGCGCTAATTGAAGAATTGGATCTGCTGCGACCCATCTATCGTCAAACGGCAGCCTACGGTCACTTCGGCCGCTCGGAGTTCTCATGGGAGCGTAACGATCACGCCGAAGCCATGGCGCAAACGCTGCTCGGAACCTCAGCCCGCTACGCGCTGAGGTCGGACAAGAAATCCGCTTCAGCGAAGCCTGCCAAGGCCGCTCTGGCTAAGTCCGTCAAGAAACCTGCCAAAAAATAATCGCCAGACTAGAAGAATGTGGGCATTCCCTTCCGATACCGTTAGTCTCATCATCGCAACGGGAACCGTCGCCAACCCGAACGTTAGATTTTCGCTGCTGACCTGAGGGTCGTTCCGACATTTTGATTGTGCTTGTTTTCGGGGCCCCTGCCCCGAAAACGGCATTCTGAAGCCAAGACCCAATCGCCATGGCATGTTCATTGCGGAATCGCTAATCAGCCCCAAGCGGAGGCGGGCTATTCTCTCTCGCGCGCGCGATTGCTTTGTCCAGCAACCCCTCGGCGCGCACGCAGGGGGTGCAATCGTATTCTTGCCTGGGACCGCACCCGGTCGTCTTACTCAGCGCTTCCAAAGCCGCAAGACTTCGATTGTCGGCAACTCTTGAGGCACGATTGACGACGCCTTCGAGGGTTGGGCAAGTTTGATAATAATCAAGCTCAATCGCCACGCGCAGCGACGGCCGAGCGCGATGGCTAAGCACGATCAACTTCTTGCGAAGTTTCTCTGCATTTTCCGACTGTTCGCTGTTGTGACTAATCTGTTGCCAAAGTAGCCAAAGCAAATCCACACCGTATTGGCCAAGTACCGTTTCCGACAAGTTCAAAATAAGCTTAAAGGCCTCAGGATCTTGCGCAGCCAGCTGCATGTCGCTAAGCAGCAGTGGGTCGGATTTCAAGCTAGGGTGCAGCGACAACACTGACCGATACGCTTGCGCACATTTTTGCCACTGGCCCAGTTCTGCATAACCGCGCGCCAATAATGTCCAGTCGCGTTCGCTGCGCTCATACACTTTAAGCATCTCGATTCGTTCCACTTGCCGTTGAAACTCGGCTCTCGTACCTCTGGGCAACACCGAATCAAGATGCGCTACTGTGGCGGCAGCGCTGTCTGACGGAGAGGTAACCGAACCATGGAGATGCCATATTCGCGTAATGATCCACAGACAACAAATGGCCAAGCTTAGGCCAAGTATTGCAGCTATTCCAAGCGGCAACTGCAGCTTCTTTACATGAATGCGCCGCTCTGCAGACTGCTTCAACCATGTTAACCCCAAGCGATATACACTTCTGGACCAAGTTCCAATCACTTTCAAGCCGGCATACCAACGGCCTGGAGCATTCCCAACTGTTAGTCCAGCGTGCATCCCGTGAAGGCCGGCATCTGGCGAGAAAACCGTGTCTTGATTGACTAGAGCGGCCGAATCGATAATTCGCAGCAATTCTTGAGCGGTTTGAACTCGATTTTCCGGTTCCTTCTCTAGGAGTTTAGATATAATGTCGGCAAGCTGCGGTGGCACGTCGCTATTCATGGGGGCCGGCGGAACTGCCAGGTGGTGCGACAGCAATGCCAGCGCGTCATCAGTTGCAAAGGGTATTCTTCCGTTAAGCATTTCGTAGAGAATAATCCCCAAAGAATACAGGTCGCACCGTGCGTCCGTTACGCGGCCTGCACATTGCTCCGGCGACATGTAAGCCGGCGTCCCTAGCACGGAACCAATTGCCGTTATGCCTTGGGGGGACTCTTCCAGCGGAACTTTGGCAATGCCAAAGTCGAGGACTTTGACTTGATTCGGTGCACTGGGACGTGACACCAGCATCACGTTTTCCGGTTTTAGGTCGCGATGAACAATTCCTTGCGCGTGAGCCGCCTGCAAGGCATCCGCGATCTGTCGAGTAATGTGAAGCGAGAACTGCGGATCCAGCATTTGTCGCGATGAAGCCGTTCTCGCAAACTCTCACCCTCGACGTACTCGAGAATCAAGTAGAAAGTGCCGTCGCTCAGTCTTCCAAAGTCTGTGGCAGCTGCAACATTCTTGTGTTCAATTCGAGAAGCTGCAATGGCTTCGCGTTCGAATCGAGCGACCGCTTCGGGCAGGCGCGTCATCTCCGGGTGCAAGGTTTTTAGCGCCACGGTCTTTCGCAGTTGCACGTGGCTTGCGCGGTAAACTGAGCCCATACCCCCAACGCCCAACAGCTTCTCAACGCGATATCGGTCGGCAATTAGTTGGCCGACCAATGCTTGCGGATCGTCATTGAGCTGCTCCGACACGTCCCAAGGCATACAGTAAACGGCCCGCCTGGACCAGAACCAAGCGGGCCGTCATGCCATGACGCCTAAATCATCCCGCATTTGGGGGTACACAGCTCAGCAGTGCGTGGGAATTTGCTGATTGTGCGAGTCAATGGGTCCCGTGCCCGCTGACGCTTGATTCTGCGGAGCGCTCCGCATGCTGCTTCAAATATCGTAGTAGAGGTAATACTCCATCGGGGTGGGATGCATCCGGCAAGGGTTGATCTCCCGCTCGCGCTTGTAGTCCACCCACATTTGAATGACGTCCTTGGTGAATACGTCACCCTTGAGTAAGAAATCATGATCGGCTTCCAACGCAGCCAAAGAATCCTCAAGCGAACCCGGCACATGGGGCACGCTTTCCAGCTCTTCGGGACTCAGGGCATAAATGTCTTTGTCCAGAGGATCTCCGGGATCAACTTTGTTCTGAATACCGTCCAAGCCCGCCATCATCAAAGCCGTAAATCCGATATAGGGATTTGTGGTCGGATCGGGGAAACGTATCTCGATGCGGCGAGCCTTCGGTGAGGGCGAATAGGTCGCAATTCTAATTGCAGCAGACCGATTTCTACTCGAGTATGCAAGATTCACCGGCGCCTCGAACCCGGGCACCAGTCGCTTGTAACTGTTGACCGTCGGGTTAGTAATGGCCGTTAGGGCATTGGCGTGCTTGAGAACGCCGCCGATGTAATAGAGTGCCAATTCACTCAGCCCGCCATAGCCATCTCCCGCAAATAATGGCCGATCCTCTTTCCAAAGTGACATGTGCACGTGCATGCCATTGCCGTTGTCCCCGAAGAGCGGCTTGGGCATGAATGTGGCCGTCTTGCCCGCCGCGCGGGACTCGTTCTTCACTACGTATTTGAACCACATTAGTTTGTCGGCCATTCGCAAGAGGCGGTCGAAACGCATGTCGATTTCTCCCTGGCCGGCAGTAGCGACTTCGTGGTGACTCACCTCTATCTCAATACCCACCTTCTGCATTTGCAGAACGATACTCGTGCGAAGATCGTTTAGAGTATCCTGGGGGGAACGGGAAAATACCCCTCCTTATGCCGGAGCTTGTGCCCAAGATTGGGCATCTCATCGCGCCCGGTATTCCAATCCGCTTCGACGGAATCAACTGAGAAGAACCCTTCATTGTGATCAGCTTTAAATCTGACATCGTCAAAAATAAAGAACTCGGCCTCGGGCCCCACGTAACAGGTATCTGCAATTCCCGTGCTGCGCAGGTAGCTCTCAGCCTTTTGTGCAATGTACCTCGGGTCGCGAGAATAGGCTTGCCTGGTAATTGTGTCCTGCACGTTGCATTGAAGCGACAATGTCGGATGGGAAGTAAACGGATCCATCACGGCTGTGTCAGGATCGGGAATCAGAAGCATGTCGCTTTGATTAATCGGTTGAAATCCCCGAATCGAGGACCCGTCGAAACCGAATCCATCTTCGAATGAGTCCTCGTCCAGGCGATGGAAGGGAACACTTGTATGTTGCCATTTGCCCACCAGATCGATGAATTTCAAATCGACCATGACAGCGCTGTTTTGTTGTCCGAGTGCAATTGCTTCCTTGGCATTCATTAGTTAATTTCTCCTCTGCCGCAGTGCTGGCCTACTCTAGATAGCGGCTTCGCCACGCTCGCCAGTTCTTATTCGAACTGCCTCGTCGAGTGCTACTACGAAAATTTTTCCGTCACCGATACGCCCGGTCTTGGCACTTTTCTCGATGGCATCAATGACAGGACCAACCATGTCGTCCGTTACGACAATCTCGATTTTCACCTTGGGAACGAAATCGACAACGTAGGCGGAGCCTCGATAGACTTCCTTTTTTCCACCCGTACGGCCGAACCCCTTTACCTCCGTCACCGTCATGCCTTGGATGCCGACTTCTGAAAGCGCATCCTTCACTTCATCCAATTTGAACGGCTTAATTATCGCCTCAACCTTCTTCATCTTTTCGCTCCCGGAAATTCGGTTCTGGTCCAGTTGCAATGGTTTGACCCGCGGGTCAGATCACTCGTCAGTAGCATTACGCGCCACGACTATCCTAGGTAGACTGCACAATGTTTCTAAACTGTTTCATATTCGAGTCGCCCGAAGGAATCAATGGAATAGCAGTTTGGGTACGTATTTAGAAGCCATTTCGCTCAAGGCATGGCGGGTTCAGCTGAAATTACCGGACAAGACTCTGTCGCAACGTCGCCTGAAGCTATAACGTCGCTTGTTGAAGCTCGACTCCAATGAAACAGCAATTATCCATATTTGCTGAAATTACTACTCCAAGTCCCGTTCGGTGCCTTGAGAGGGTCAGCGAGAGCGCAACTCTGTGGATGAAAGATGACAGTCGTCTTCATCCAATTTACAGCGGAAACAAGTGTCGAAAGCTCGCGCACCTACTAAGAGAGGCAGAGTGTCGAAAGAAGACTCGAATTGCAACATTTGGGGCGGCGGGGTCGCATCACGTTCTGGCCACTGGTCTCCTCGGCAAATCGCGAGGCTTCACCGTAAGGGCCTTTGTCGTTTCTCAACCCTGGTCGACGCACGCGGAGCAAGTGCTGTGCGCCAGCGCCGCTTGCGGCATTGAATTGATCCCCGCACAGACACTTTTGGATGCAGTCAAAGGGGCGACAGTACTATTTGATTCAGAGTCTGAATTAATTCCCCCAGGCGGTTCGAATCTTTGCGGTTCATTCGGCTATTTTGAGGCTGCGATCGAACTTGCGCAGCAGGTCAAACGAGGCGATTTGCCCGAACCGGACTACATTGTGTTAGCTTTTGGAACTGCTGGGACTGTTGCCGGCTTATTGGCTGGAACCGAATTCGCTGGTTTGAAGTCAAAAGTAGTTGGAGTGTCGGTACTAAGAGCTAAGGGGCGTGCTGTGTATGCACGGCGATTGGCCAATGCAATATTGCGCTCAGTTGGTTCGGCATCCACCATAAGATCGGATAGGCTTATTATTGATTCACGCTGGCTGGGTGCAGGGTACGGTTACGAATCAAAGCCTGGCCGCGCTGCGACGCTCAAAGCCGCGTCACTCGACCTTCCGCTCGACCCAACCTATACAGCGAAAGCATTTGCAGGAGCTTTGTCTTTGGTGAAAGGTAGAAAAATTGGTCAACCTGACGATTCCGGTACGCCATACGCTGGAAAGCCACCTTGCCACGTGTTGTATTGGCATACACTGAGCGCGCCCTGCCTCCTTTATCATGAGTCAGCAAGAGCGACAAACCTACCCCGCAATGTTCGAGGGCTGCTTCGGCCTTGCTCGCCATGATGATCCGCGCGATTGACTTTCCAGTACTCCTGTGACGATGGCTGCTGACCCCACCTCCAAAGTTCCGATCGGAACAGTTCTTGTCGGCAAATATCGCATCACGAGGGAAATCGGCAGAGGCGGCATGGCCGTCGTGTACGAAGCTGAGAACGTTCAGATTGGCAAGCGTGTCGCGGTCAAGGTCCTGGCGGCGGAGCTGATTACTTCGCGGGTAGTACGCGAGCGTTTTCTACGAGAGGCTCGCGCCGCTGCAGCCGTTCGCAGCCCGTATATTTGCGACGTCTATGACGCGGGCGAGTTCGATAATCGACCATTTTTGGTTATGGAGTTGCTCGAAGGAGAGAGTCTGTACGACTTAATGTCGAACGTTCGGCGGCTGGACACGGAGCAGACACTCAAGATCATAGTTCAAACCGCGAAGGGTCTGGCGAAAGCCCATGCCGCCCATGTCGTCCATCGTGATTTGAAGCCTGAAAACCTATTTTTGACCCGAAACGAAGAAGGCGAACTCGTTACGAAACTATTGGACTTCGGACTGGCCAAGTTCTACGTGCCATCCGACGATTCAGTGGAACAAGTACGTCTTACGCGCGAGGGAGCCCTATTTGGAACACCCGCTTATATGAGTCCGGAACAGGCGCGCGGACGGGGTGAGGTAGACCATCGGAGCGATCTTTGGGCACTAGGATGTATTACATACGAGTGCCTCACGGGTCAAACCGTGTGGAACGTCGAGCAAGGCGTCGCGATGATCCTTGCCCAAGTCGCTAGTTCCGCAATCCCAGTGCCGTCGCACCTGCGTCCCGATTTGACGCCCGCTTTCGACGCTTGGTTTGAAAAGTCACTGGAGCGCGATCCCAACAAGCGTTTTCAGACGGCCCGTGAGTTTGCCCTGGCGCTGGCGGATGTTCTGAGCCCAAAAGACAAGGCTTCGGTTCAAACACCGTCGCTGCTTGTCGACGTTGACGAATTAACCAGTTGAACTGGCATCCGCATCGGAAGATCGCGGTCCCGCGAGTGTAAACCGATCCACTGCGGTATCATCTCCGACTCCCGCGAACGCGCAATCGCGTACGGCTGACTCGGGTAAATCCCTGGGAGCTGCGGGGCCCGCCCTGGGAGTTTCAACCGCCCCGCTCGGTCGCAGCCGATCGGGCGGAGGACTGTTGGCCCTGATGGTGGTCGCGGCTGCCGCTGGCGGCCTATTTTATGGCTATCGCAATTGGAGGCGCTCGCCAGCTTCCCCAGTATCATCGGCACGTACTTCGGCGACTTCCAGCGGCTCTGCGTCCACGGATCGCGTCAAACCCAACCTGGAGGGGATCGCGTATGCTGAATCTATATTCCGAGCGCAAGACGCATTGGCCCAAGGCAATCCGCAACAGGCCTTGTCCGAGCTTGAGGTCGCAATTCGCAACGGTGGAGAAGGCTTGGCAACCAATCTCCGTTCCCATGTGCGAGCGGCTTTGGAAAGCCCGAATGCCCCTTGCCACCTAGCGGGTTTGGCGCGCCCACGGCCCTTTAATGCCAATACCGCAGAAGATGTTACCCGGCCATCCGTGGTTGATTCCGGCACGGGAATCATATTCGGCTGGGCTCAACACCAGGTATTTACGACTCTGCTCGACGCTAACCTGCGGTCAAGTAAGCCCGATTGTGGTCGCCCCCGAAGCGGCCAACGCCCGACATCCCCAATTAATTCGTACTGGGGCAAGGTTGACACTTTTATTTTGGAACGGCATTGGCAGTGAGCCAGGAGTGTTCGTTCGAGCCCTCAACGAGGAGGGGCAAATTTTGGGGACCCATCCGTCGCGTTGGACCCATTGGTCACGGTAATTATTCACCGTCCATGGCCGCCGCACCGGACGGCACGTCGTGGGTGGTGTGGGAGGACGATTCGGTTGATGGTGTCACGAACCTCGTAGCTCGTCATATTGACCGCGATTTGGCTCCGGTTGGAAGTGTAATTCAGCTCACTGCATTGAAGCCAGACCGAGCGGCTCGGCCGGGAGCGACTAAGCCGTCAATCGCTATTGCCGGGGGTCATCTAAATGTCTCATTCGTCCTTCGCCGGCACAATGCGAAAAAGGTGCAATGGATGAGTATTGACCTTAGCAGCACGGATCTACAATCGGGTCTATCCTCCGCTAAGGGGAAGATCGCGACAAAAGACCGCTTTTTGGGGAAGATTCGCTCGCTCGATTCAAATGCTTCGACGCCCGACGATAATCGAGCAGGGGCGGCGGACGGTGGAGCCGCTGGGCGAAAGAATGGGCAAGGCGCACAGAGCTCTGACGATGTGAGACTGGCCTGCGCCGCCAGTTATTGCGTGGCAGTCTGGAACGATAGTAGCGGTATGCAGGCGGAGTATTTGGACTCGCAATCGGGTGAGTCGATATGGAGGCGAAGTATCGGCAAACACGGCGCTCACGGCACCGTGTCGGCTACGGAGAACGAAGCCGCGGTCGCCTGGTACGAGACCTCGCGCGTTCAAATGGCAATCGCCTCGCGAAGCGGCATCCGAGGCCCCAGCGTCATCGCCAAGGTAAGCGGCACGGGTATTCAACCTTACCCGGAAGTTGCACCTTCCCGTAGCGCGCACCAATGGTATGTTGCTTGGCGAGACTATGAATCCGGCCACATTGAGGCAATGCTGGCGCGAGCTGAATGCAAGAGCAGCGGCCAGTAGCCTGCTCTAACACGGTGGGCACCTTTCAATGCTCAATTTTCCTTCGCGAACATTTCTCCGAAACAATCCAATCGTTTCGTCGAGACTGGTTCTAACGCCTCTAGAGCCGCCGGACAGCAGGGAATTGTGGGATGCCATTGAAAGCTCCCGACGCCACCTACAGCGTTGGCTGCCCTGGGTGCCGTACAACGATTCCGAAGAAGCCAGTCAACGCTTCGCAAGCGGTAGCGCATCGGATTGGGACAATGGTCGCGCATTGCGGTTCATCGTACGAGACCTTGCTTCGCAGCAATTGGTGGGCCTGGTTGGGTTCGATAATTGTGTACACCTACACCGTTCCTGCGAGCTCGGCTATTGGTTACACCAGGAAGCCTGTGGTAACGGCTATATGACTGAAGCAGCCGACGCCTGCCTGCAGTTTGCCTTTCTTCGGGCCGGCGTACATCGAGTGCGCTGTGCTGCGGCAACCACCAACTTTCGGAGTCTTGCGGTAATAGGCCGCCTAGGATTTCATTTCGAGGGCATCGCACGTCAAGCGGAGTTCGTCGATTCCCGATGGCTCGATCACGCTGTATTCGCCCGACTTGCGACTGACCCTTGACGCCGGTTTTTTGGTCGCTTGAGCTGTCATTTTCCTGCGCGACCGCCAAAGCACCCCGAAGAAGCGCTATTCTCTCACAACTGCATTGGCGCATTGGCCGCGGTTCGGTAGCCTGTGGGCGTGCGTTGGCAACTGCGTCCCCTGCCCTTCGTCGCGCTGGCCCCGGCTGTCGTGATTGCGCTCGGCACCTTTGCGGCTGCCGCCTTTGGAATACTGGGCTTTAGCACCCTGACCAACCATAGCGACGAGTATTCACTGCAGCAGGCGCGCGCCCTTTGCGCAATCCTAGCCGAGCGATTGCGCGTAACTCCCATCGAGCAGCGCGCGGTCGTCATAGAGCGGGCCGCACGGCGTGCCGGAGTGGAACTACTTTTGGTAGATACGTATGGGGCAATTCTAGTAGACAGCACATTGCAGCCTCCATCGCGCGAACAAATCACCACCATGCTCGTGGACGAAACCGGCACCACCAACACACAACTGGGGCGCGTCAGTTTCGCGGCTTCGCCGGTGCGCACTCCCCGCGAGCTTTCGAGTCTGCTCGTCTTTGCTCGAGCACCGAAGCCGCCGACACCAGCGGTTCCGATGGTGACATCCCTGGGATTACTTTCATCGCTGCTGATTGGCGCAGCTGCGCTAGTTGCCTACTGGCTAGCTCGTAATGTTCACGCCGATGTTGACTATGTGCGAGTTCGCATTGGCGCGATGTCGGCTCGAGACACCGAACCGTTAGGACAGACAATTCCGGTGCGTTCAACCGATCTTGTGGGTGTCTTGACCAGTGCATTCAATGAATTGGCCTCGCGTTTCTCCGAAGCGGAAAAGCGCTATCGGAAGGATCTTCAAAGAACGCTAACGTACGATCGTGATCGCAGTGCATTTCTTGCGGCGCTGAGCCACGAATTGCGAACACCCCTGAACGCTATTCTAGGATTTACGGACGTACTTCTGGCGGAAGTCGATGGTCCATTGAGTCACGAGGCCCGCGAGAATCTAACGATTGTCCATACCAGCGGCCGTCATTTGGCCGCACTCATTGATGATATCCTCGACTTGTCGGCAATTGAGTCCGGACAGTTGAGGCTGACCCGCACCTACGTTGACGTACTCGAGGTTGCGGAGGCCGTCGTCCGGGAAATTCAGGTAACTGCGGACAAAAAGGGGCTCGAGTTGCAACTCGACGGCGAGCGGGCGCCTGCATGGGCCGATCAGCGACGGCTGCGACAGATTTTGAACAATGTCATCGGCAACGCCGTAAAATTTACACACCAAGGGCGCGTGAGCATTCGGGTTGGCCGCATCGGGCGTGACACGACATCTGTTTCCGTGAGTGACACCGGACCCGGAATCGCTCCCGACGATCAGGCCGCAATATTCGAAGAATATCGCCAGTCCGGGGAGCCAAGATGGCGCCGCGCGGGTACCGGCCTTGGCCTGGCCATTAGCCGTCGACTGATCGAAATGCACGGCGGTTCGATAAGACTCGATAGCACGCTCGGGAAAGGATCTACGTTCGCGGTACTTCTGCCGAGCGAATCCGAGGAAGAACGTCGGCAAGATTACACTCCGATCGAGCCGATAAGCTCCGAAACGAATGCTCGGGAGCCGGCCATGAACTCCCAGGTTAATCGCTTGGTATTTCGGATTCTAGGCCTCGAGCTGCTCTGTTCCTTCACAGTCTTTCTGATTATATCGATGGCACGCTGGTTGCTCGTGCTGGAAGCGAAAGCCGCCGACGCCAGCGCCTATCTGCTCGGCCTGGCCATCCTGTTTGGTGGATTGGCAGCACCGATGCGTTCCCTAATCTCGCTGCACCGATATCGATTTTTGTTGCGGGCCTTGGCGCTCGGCTCGAGCGCAGTCGAAGTACAAGACCTGGTTGGTTTGTCTCGAGAAGCCTTTCGCTCAACTGTGACTTGGCTACTTTCAAACGCAATCGCCATTGTCACATTGGCGGTATTTGCCCGTCCTGACTTACTGGACCCTGCAACCACTCTCGGCGTTTCCTTGCTTGCGTTATTGGTCGTTTCTGCGGCAGCCTTGCCGCTTTACGCAGCGTTGCGAGCAACGTTGCTCGGTATCATCGAATTGGCTCCACCGCAGGTAATGGCCGAGCTAGTGGCAGACGAGGAGCAATCGCAACGTGCGGTTCGATTAATCCGGTTCCGACTCCTGATTGCCGTCGTCGCGCCAGTAGCTTTCGTGACGCTTGGCTCGACACTTGTCGTAAGTTCGCACATTCGACGATCGGACGAACAACAGCGCGAAGCGACGGCACTGGCGGTCGCGCGAAGCGCATTTGAGGAATCCCCCGGGATTGTCACGCACTGCAGGCCTGACCGAAGCTACCGAAGTTGCAAAAAGTTACGGGCTGCAAGTCTCGTGGTCGTCCGAACCGCAAGCTTACCTTCGACGCCACACGCCGGGAGGCGACTTGCAGCTGATTGCACCTCTCGACTCAGGCAGCGTCTCGGTGCACTTGCAGTCGGGCCGATTTGGTGAAATTGGCTGGTTCGCATGGATCGTGACAGCCGCCGCAGTATTGACAGCCGCTTGGCTCGGGAGATTGCTCGCCCGCTATTTGGTCGAAGATCTAACCAGCGCAACGCGTGAAGTCCGCGCCTTGGATACTCAGCTGATTGTCGCAGAAGGACAGCACGTAGCCTACGCGCCGCGATTCGAAATCGTGGCGGAGCTGAGCGCATCGGTGGAAAAACTCGCCGGGCGATTTCGAGTCTTTGCTCAAGCCCAGGAACGAGCCATTTTGCTCGGTGAAGCTACGACACGCATGCGCGGACTGTTCTTCGCCAGCGTTAGTCACGACCTAAAAAGTCCGCTAAACTCAATCTTAGGGTTTACCGAGATCGTTCGACGCAGCGAATTCTTGACGGCTGGGCAGGAGGAAAGTCTGACAGTCATCGAGCGCAGCGGCCGAGAATTGCTGGCGCTCATCGAGACAATTTTGGACGCGGCCCGGGTGGAAGCCCGCCAACTACAGCTGGTTCGCGAGGCCGTAAGTATCGATGAGTTGGTGTCGGACATTGTCGAGAAGGGGCGTCACTTGGCCGGCGACAACGCAGTGGACGTTATCGGTGATATAGCCGGTGAAGTTGGTTTGGTTGAAGTCGATCGGGTCCGCTTTTCGAACGCGCTGGCAACATTTGTCGGACATGCGGGTCGGAGTGTTCCCGGCGCTTTGGTGCGGCTGTTCATTGCGCCCTTGCAGGGCAGCCAGGTTGGCTTTGCACTCGAAATTCCTGCGGCGCGCGATATTCGCGATAGCGACTCGGGAGAGGCTTCGGGTGAATACAAATCGATGCCCAGTCCGCATCGCGGTCTAGCCCTGGGGATGGGCCTTGCGCGCTCGATCATCGAATTGCACGGCGGGACTATTTACCGGGTCGATCGAGGGACAAAGGGACTACGCTTCGTCATCAAGTTACCCGCCTATCGGCCTTCGAGTGAACTGCCGCTCGCCCCTTTGTACACCTCTCCACTGCCGCCGAAAGCGACCGAAAAGGGCTCGTGATTTTCGAGCAAAAGCCGTCCCAGTCCGAATGTCAAGCGTAGTTTTTTCGGCCTATTGAAGACGGCCCCCAGTAAGATTTTGGCTTTTCCGTGCCGGTATTTCCAAAAATCTGAGGCCATTTCGAACGATCCGCCGAAATGTGGGAGGGAAAAGGCCTTTCGGCCCCAAAGACTTCTCCGCCCCGTGAGAAGTGGTTGAAACTTCGTGCCCTTGAGCGCTAGTCTAAATAGCGACTCAATGGAGGCAACATGAGGTTAGTGACCGGTATCGTTGCAGCGCTTGCTGCATGTCTGGCCGTGGCTTGCGGAGCGGCCGCTCCCGTGCCCCAAGGACAGGTGACGGAAACGCAAGCTGCGATTCGCGCGGCTGAAGAAGTCGGCGCCCCCAGCGTGCCGAAGGCCGCACTTCACCTAAAGATGGCGAAAGATCAATTGCAGACGGCTCAGGCTTTGATGGCTCAAGCCGACAATGAGCAAGCTAAGCTTACCCTCGACCGCGCGCGCGTCGATGCGGAATTGGCCTTGGCCCTGGCGCGCGAGGCAGCCTTCCGCCAAAAGGCGCAGGAGGCCCTGGATAAAATCAAGAAGCTGCGAGAGGAAGCGGGCAATTCAAAGCCTGCGGCGCAATGATGCCGAATAGCCCACGGAGACCCATGATGGCAAATAGGACCCAATCAATCGCAATTCTTGGTATCGCAGCGGCACTGCTGATCGGCTGCGGCGCATCAATGCCCACCAAAGAACTGCAGGATGCAAGAGCCGCTTACAAAGACGCGGCACAAGGTAAAGCCGCTGAATTAGTTCCCGATAAGCTGCTCTCGGCCAAGCAGGCCCTGGACCGCGCCGAAGCTGCGCATAACGATGATTCGGGCTCAGTTCAGGAGAAAAGTTTTTCCTACGTGGCACAACGAATGGCGGAATTAGCGGTAGCGCTCGCCGGCCAAGCCCAGGCTCAAAAGGACGTAGCGGACGCGGAAAAGCAGTTCGACGAAGTCCAGGAGAGCATGCGCAAGCAAGCTCAAGATGAGGCCGCCCGCACTGCCATGGCCCTGCGTGCCAATCAGGAGAAGCTGGACAAGGTGCGCAAGGATCTTGCCGACGAGAACAACAAAGTCGGCGAACAGGCTAAAATGCTTGCCAAGCAAGAGGCGGATCTAGCCGCCAAAAAGGCCGAGCTAGAAGCAGCGTCAAAAGGAGCTCGAAGCCGAAAAGGCGGCGCGCGCGCTCGCCGAAAAGAAACTCGCCGAGGCTTTGAAGTCGCTGGAGGAAATCGCCAAGGTCGCCAGAGATCAACGCGGCCTGGTGATTACGCTTTCGGGCGAGGTGCTCTTCATAACCGGCAAGTCCGCGCTCTATCTCATCATTTCGCTGCGCGCGACATTTCCGCCGGGAATGAGTTCCGCGCAGGTTTATGGATGATTGTCATTATTTTGAGCTTTATCGGCTGGGCGAGCATGGCGCGGGTGATTCGCGGCATGGCGTTGTCGCTGCGCGAACAGCAATTTGTCCTCGCGGCGCGCGCGTTCGGCCAATACATCTGAAAATCATCGTGCGCCACGTTTTGCCGAACACATTTTCCTATGTCATCGTCGCGGCGACGTTCAGTGTGCCGTATTATATTTTAGGCGAAGTCGTGTTGAGCTTTCTCGGCGTGGGCATTCAGGAGCCAAGTGCGAGCTGGGGCAACATGCTGACCGCCGCGCAAAACACCCATATCTGCGGAATTTTCCGTGGCTGCTCGCGCCGGGCGCGGCGATTTTTATCACTGTTCTCGCTTTCAACTTCCTCGGCGATGGTCTAAGAGACGCCGCAGACAGAGTCATGAAAACAGGATCCAGAATCCAGAAGTCAGAGGTCGGAAGTCAGGCGTCGCGCGCGTGTTTCGTTGCTTGCATAAATTCTGGCTCCGCCAAAGATGAACTTGCTCGAGATCAAAAATTTGACGCTCGATTTTGTTTTCCGGTG
>CAWIGY010000055.1:0-28389 GCA_963835565.1 uncultured delta proteobacterium | reverse complement strand
GGTCCGGTCCGGCTCACCTTGTCACTCACTGCTGACTTTCGAGCCACGTGAGTGCGCGGCCCAGAGCATCGGCCGGTGGCGGCGCATGCCCCAATCTTGCCAGCTGAAGATCTGCACGTGGGCGAAGGAGTCTTCGTGCATTCCTGCCACAACGTCGGAAATTTGCCCGTAGTTGAAGTCGTTGGGTCCAGTCGTGAGAGCCACTGGTCGAGACTTAGCCAACGCGAGATTCGTCGGGAGTCCGATTCGCGCTGGCCAGAGGCTCCCTGTCGCGTGAGAGCGTGCGGCAACTTGACGATAGTACTCGATGCCACTGGCTAGCAATGCTCCGCGAAAGACCTCTGGATAGAATAGAAGCGCGCGAAATGCCGACTTCGCACCACCCGATAGGCCGCCTATGTAAACTCGAGCCTCATCCAAAGCGAAGTGGTGCCTGCTGGCACGAATGGCGTCCAAGGCCAAGCCAATCCGAAGCGCTATCTCGCGCTCGTTGCCGACGCGATTGGGGCCAACCCAAACGAGATGGTGTGCTGCTAGAATTGGCCGCCACTGCGGAACCGGAATTGCTCCACTGGGATCGGAGCTAATCCACACCAGCATTCCGTGCGGCACCCGCTGCACGGCAGCTGCTGGAAGAAACAACTCGTAGGTTTCTTTCCCTGTGAAATACTGGCCGCCGACATCGGTCTCACCTCGCGCTCGAAGTTCGGGCGCTAGTCCACGTGAATCACGTTCCGTAAGTACATGATGTTCAGCTCGATCCATCGGCACGGTGGAATGCTCACCCAAGGAAGATCTCGCCGAGTCCAGCGCAACCGCAGAAGCCTCTGTTCCAGTCGTCGAACTCGCTGGCGCCGCTCCCGGAGCTTCACGATTCTCTGCGCGGTGAGTAGGTCTCCAAATGAGAAAGCCAGCAGCAATCGCCGACAAAACAACAAGCATCAGGCCCAAATACGGCGTTCGCTTTTTTCGAGTTCGAGACCGACAAAGTACGCCGGCCCCGTCAGGTCCGACCGCCAACCCGTGCTGCAAACAACGTTCACGCATAGCCAAGGCTTGAAATTAGCAGCAGTTGTGCGATTCGTCCCATACTGCGTGTAGATCACGAATCTTCGGCAAATGCAGCCAATGCGCGTAAGAACGGGAAATGTAGGAATTCGGACCGCGGGGTATCGAGCTTGATGCCGAAGCAATCGCTCGCGTCGTGGCCGCGCCCCGAGCGGTTAGCTGAGGCCCGGTCCAACAGGGGCTTGAAGCTGGCGGTCGGTGCCGGCAATTTACGATGGTTACGTCATGTGCGCCGCCCGCAGCTTAAGCCGATCGTTGGACGCGATGGCCAATTTACACAGAATTTCTTTTCCTTCCGTCGTTAGTCTGGGTGCCGATTCGGAAATCACGCCCACATGCCATTCGATCATCAAGTCTGCGTCTAACCGACGGATCGGTTCGAAGAAATACATGACTCGTTATCGATGAGGCACTTGTTGGGAGTCGAGGGGGAATCCTATTGCCGCGCAGAAGGTACCCCAGAGGGATTGGCAACTGTCAGAGCATTGATCAAATTGTTTCCCGCCATAATTATGCAATTAATCAAGCTAGGAGCGAGCCCATTTGGATCAAGTACGTTCACCGGATCGTTCCATGAGTAAACGAACAAATTCGTTTCTGACCTAAAGCGAATTGCGTCCTTGCTCACCCAACGTCCGACTCGGGGATCGATGACCCCGTTGATCATCTTCGCAATACGACGGCCTCTGCCATCTGTGATGTATTCAATCAGCCTTCCATCCGGGAGCTGAACTCCAATCAACGACTCAACGGGCACCACGACTTACACCTACGATGCGATGGGAAACCGGCGGTTCTTCGCAATCCAGCCTCTACGCTCGCACGTTACTGCATCATTTTTCAACCGATGCGCACGTTCAGACAACAGAGGCAGTCGATGCATGGCCACTCCCAAGTCTTTCAGACGCCAGTTGAGCGCCTGACACATCCGAAAGCAAAGGAGCAACCCCAGGCCGAACAACGCACCCGGGATTATCCAGCGAATGCGAGCGAGTCTAGTGTAGTTGTTCTGGCACACTGTGCCGATTGTGCGAAGCCCTTGCGCAAACCGTCCGTCTCGAGAATGGAGAATAGAAGCAAAGTACTGGAACAAGCTCACGATGGGCGTGTTCATGCAGCCGGCGTGCCATGTTCAATTCAGGCTTGGAGAAGTTTCCGAAGCACGTGAACTGGAATCGGGGCTCGGCTGTTACTTCCATCCGCGGCTTGGCAGACGTAATCACCAATGTTCTGTTTTTGGGTTCCAAGGCTGCTCCAATTTTGCCGTCAAGCAGTGGCTGAGTGAGCGACGATGAACTTGGGCGGTGATTGCGGCATGGGTTGATGAGACGATCCCCGTAGGTCTGCGGACTGGAGCTAGTAGTGTGTGCCCACAGTGCGCGACCGCCCTTGTGTTCCGTCCAATGTCACCGAAAAGGACCTGGGACGACCAAGCCAACGCTTGACCGCAACGGTGGGAACGATGCAGAACGCCTATGGGCTCGGTGAGCAGTTCATTGCGCTGAACGATCCCGACGGGGATTGGGTGGGGCGCACGAGAACGCCAGGGGACAATTTCGGCAATCAGATGACAGGCCTTAGCTGCGGCTCGACGGGCAACGCCCAGATCCCAGTAATGTACGCCGTGGGCGTCAATGGTTTGAATTATGCGCTGTTCCTCGACCACATCTACAAGCAACAATGGACGTTCAGTGGAGATCCCTGGCAAGTGTCAACCCCTGGTGACCAAATCCGCGGTTATGTCATGACCGGTGCTGATCTGCCTGATTTGCGTAAAGATTACATGGAGCTCGTGGGCCGCCCGCCAGTACCGCCAAAGAAGGTATTGGGGCTTTGGGTGTCCGAATATGGCTATCACAGCTGGGCTGAGCCAGAGAGCAAACTGGCGACCCTGCGTCAAAACAAGTTCCCGATAGACGGCTTTGTATTGGACCTATATTGGTTCGGCGGAATTACAGCTAACTCCGACAATTCGGACATGGGTCGATTGAGCTGGGGGAGCCTAAATGAGCTATTTAACGTAAATGTCGGGCTTGGGTGGATCGGCCATGTTGGGGCTGATGCGGAAACCCGGGTGGGGCGGCTGGTTGTAGGCTGATTGCTCAAACGATACCTGCGCCCGGTACGTGGGATCGTGCATGAGCGTGTAGATGCGCCGGCGCGGTCACATTGGTCGTAGTGTACACGCGCAATGCCGTATTGTCGGATGTGCGATAGACGATCTCCTCGCGCCAATCGCCCAGTAGATCCGCGGTTAGCGTCGGGTGTGGACTTAGTCCCGTTATTCGACGCGCAACCGCTCGCGCTCAACAAAGTCGTGCCGGCGGCGTTGGTGATTGACGTTGCGTTCTCAAGGTCACGCCAGTCAGAGGCATCCCAGTACATGACGAAGTTGCTTCCAGCCGAGGGGATCGTACCAGTTGTGGCGCCCGTGGCACACAAGGCCAGATGCTCGGTGCACGACGCACAGTAACACGATGCGCTGTTCTCGTTGCCCGTGCCGACATATTCGGCTCGGCCTCGATTGGAGTCGACACCGGATTCTGTAGTCTGGAAGTAAAATGAGCAGGTGGCGCCATCATGAGCATCCATGCCGCCTAGACCCTCGTGAATTGAGAACACCGAGATGCCCTTGCCAGGAACCAGCTCACCTACGTCCATGGCATCGCCATGGCCCATTCCCGACTGGCACTGTAAGGCTCCGCTGCTACTGATGGTGGTTTGGCCGGTAATAATCTCCTGTCCAAGATCGCCGTCCGTGTCGGCCGCCATCTCTGAATGGTCGCCTGCACCATTGGTGTTCAAAGTGGTCACGCTGTCGTAAATCCAGTTGTTCGCCAACGTCCCATTGCGGTAGGTTAGCGCAGACACCGTCAGACGCGTGTAGTACCCGCGGCCCTGGATGATGCTCGGTCGCCCCGTTGCAGTGCCGCCATCCTTGACGAACGCAAACCCACCGTTGAAGCGGTCCACGCGGTTGCCGTAAGAGTCGCCCCAACTGGACACCGTGCCACGCGGCACCGGATAGTTGATGGTTGCGCGTTCCTTGCCGGTGACCCCATCGAAGACAGTAATCCACTCCGGCCCGGTGAGAATGTAGCCGTCCGAATTACGGTAAATAGCCGTGTTGTCGGCGCCAACGGCAGGCCCTGTGCTCAAATAGTTGCCCGTTCCGTCCTTGGTTCCCGGGGCGGTCTTGCACGCCACTTCCGCCTTCCCATCACCGTCAAAATCGTACACGGAGAATTGAGTGTAATGCGCGCCGGCGCGAATATTCGGCCCCAAATCGATGCGCCACAGGCGTGTGCCAGCTAACGTGTATCCGTCGAGGAAGACGTCGTCAGTGATGCCTGAGTTGGAATTGTCTTGCTGGTTTGATGGGTCCCACTTGAGCACGATGTCGAGTTTGCCATCGCCATCGAGATCCCCAGGGCTTCCATCACCCGCGCTGTACGTGCCCCCATTGGGGCCAGTGGGAGGCGGGGTGGTGGGGATACTGATGTAGTTCTGCGCCCAGGGCGTGACCGCGGGCGATTGCGGACACTCGGTCCCGTTGATCACAGCGGACACCGTGTAGCTCGAGCTGGTGGTGCCGGCCGCGTCCAAGTAGTTAGTGCTATCGGTCACCGACGCCAGCTTGGTGCCTCCCTTGTAGACGTTGTACGAAATGCTGGTAGGGCTCGTAGCGTTATACTCGTAACCCATCATTCGCCAACCAACATAGACGCCGCCTGATACCTTCACGGCCACTACCCCGCGATCCAAGTCCTCCATTTGGTAATGGCCGGTTGTTGGAGCCGCACAGGACCCGGTCTGCGTGGCTCCGCCAGTGCCTGACGTTCCACCCGTAGGAGTGACGCCGCCGGTGGCTTTGCTACCACCCGTGGTCGGTGCTCCCCCGGTTGTGGCTTTGCTGCCACCCGTGGCAACTGTCCCGCCCGTTGAACTGGCGCCGCCGTTAGTCTTGCTGCCTCCCGTGGTGACGGCTCCGCCCGTAGTAACAGCTCCGCCCGTGGAAGTGGCGCCACCGTTGGTCTTGCTGCCTCCCGTGCTCGTCGCGCCCCCGGACGTTTGAGCACCGCCGGTGCTCACGGCACTGCTCCCGCCCGCCGCCTTGCTGCCACCCGTATTGGGCGCTCCACCGGCTGTTGTTGAAGTGACACCACCGGTAGCTGGGTTGCCTGCCGCCGAAGTTGCCCCACCTGTGGTCGTGCTGCCTCCGGTACTGTTCGCTCCAGCCAACGTTCAACGAAGCGCCCGCGGTGGCTGTGGAGCCACCCGCAGCTGAGGCGCCACCCGACGATTCCGGACCTGTGCTGCTGTCCGAGCCGGAGCAACCTGAGCCCAAAACGGCAAGAACTGCGGCAACAGATATTCTGCCAATACTTGGATATGCAGTGAACTTGAGAAGTCTCATGATGGTGGCTCCGTTCAGAATTGCGTCAGTGGCACCCAAGTGCAGTGCACTTGCGCGCTAATCTGCGACACCTACCCGGCCGACCCAGATGGAATACTAAACCTCGCGACAAAACCTGACCCAGAACAGGCACAGGACGACACCCAGGCCATCGGACGCCGAGCTGATGTCAGCCGACACCGTTTTAATGCGCCGGGTGTCGGAACCGATCAGACAAATGTAGTTTCAGGACCCGGGTCTCACGACGTTGGGGCAGGTCTTGACCAAACGAGCATTGACGTCAGAGTGGTTGCAATGCAATTGCCCGAAACACCATCGCCAAGCCTTCCCGAGCAGCATTTGCCGCCGCCAACACTCCGGCATAGCTTAAGGCGGCTATTTGCTCCTTTGGGAGTTGCGGCTGCCCTGTTGGCGAAGTTCCTCGCCCCAGTCTTGAAATTCCTTCCGGTGATTCTCAAGACCGGCGGCACCATGCTACTCACGGTTGGCGTTTATGCGATGACCTGGGGTGTATGGTTTGCGGTTGGCTTCGTCTTACTCATTCTCGTTCACGAATGCGGACACTTGCTGGCGGCCAAGCGAATTGGGCTCAAGGTGGGTGCGCCTGTGTTCATTCCGTTTATGGGAGCCTTCATTGCGCTGAAAGAAGCGCCGCGCAACGCTTGGATTGAAGCTCAGGTGGGTATCGGCGGGCCGATGTTGGGGACACTGGGTGCGGCCTTGTGCGAGGTGGTTTTCCTCGTGTCCGGCATGCCTCTTTTTAGAGCCCTCGCTTACACCGGATTCTTGCTCAATCTGTTCAATCTTGCTCCGGTTGGCTTTCTTGACGGTGGCCGCGTCGTGACCGCCCTATCGCCTTGGTTGTGGCTCGTCGGTTTTGTGATTCTGCTGGCCCTGACGCTTGCACATCCTAACTTTATTCTCATCCTCATATTGGTATTCTCCGTGCCGCGCCTGATTTCCCTGTTCAGGCGCAAAAGTAAGGAACAGCGTCGCTATTTCGAGGTGACCGCTCTGCAACGCTGGAGCATGGCGCTCATGTACTTTGGCCTAGTAGCGCTGCTAGTACTCGGGATGAATCTAAGCCTGATCCCCCATGAGACGGATACTTTCGGCGGAGAAACGCAGCCACCACTCGCGGCAAATTGACATGCGTGGCCTCGCGTCTTAGTCAAGTGCTGGCTATGACTGTCGATCCATTGGTTTCTCAGCAGTTAGAATTGGCGTCGCGCGAATGTATCCCTTGTCGTGGGGGCGCGGCGCCGCTGACACCGGAGAGGGTCGAGCCATTGCTGGCTCAACTCCAAGGGTGGAGCGTGATTGAGGGTCACCATCTCGAGAAGACGTTTGAGTTCAAGGATTTTGTTGAGGCGCTGGCGTTCGTCAACCAGGTTGGACAAATCGCTGAAGACAATGGCCATCATCCCGACATTTACTTGGCCTGGGGCAAGGTTCGCATCACGGTCTGGACCCACAAGATTAACGGGTTAACCGAGAGCGACTTTATCTTGGCTGCCAAGTGTGACGCCCCATACACATCTCGATAGATGCGACCACAAGCAATTCTCGAGCCTGGGATCTGTCAAGAGCCTGAACACGCGAAACCGCTCTACGAATCGTAGCCACGAGTCCACAAGTCCACATAATCATGGTGAAATATTCAAGCTCGGCCCTTTGTTTCAGAAATGTTCACTGGCGCGCGTAGGGACTCCTGCCGCTGGAACGTTACCACAAACCGCCGTTGTCAGTGGGTCGCGCGGATGAACAAATGCGCATTTAAGGCGACATTTCACTGCTTGATTCGTCTGAAATAAGGTAAAGGTAGTGAGCTATGAAACACCGAATTGTCCCAATGGCCGTCGTGGCATTTTGCCTAGGGCTGCCATCGCTCGCCATCTCTCAACCTAATGACAACAAGGACCGCCGAGACCTTCGCGATCTGCGGCGTGACCAACCTGGGCGTCCGAACGAACCCAGGAATGAACCCAATCGGGTCGTTCCACCACCGCCCGCAGGAAACCGTCCCTCCGAGCAGGATTTGCGCTCGCGGTACGAGGAACACCTCAGGCAGGCACAAGATGCCGCACGCGCGCGTCGCAAGGATATTCGCAAGGATATTAGAGCTTGGAACGACGGACGCAGTTTGCGGGCTGAAACCCACCGCCGGGATCTTGCTCAGACGTATGCCAATTTAGTCAACATCCCCGAGGCAAGGTCTGAACTTGCCACTCATGCTGACCGCATGGCTCGGCTCAATCGCATATTGGACCTGGCCGAAGAAAAGGCAGAAACCACGATCGTTAATCGAGCCAATGAGCTAATACGTCGCGAAAACGCGCGCAGCGCAAGGGTTATCGCCGCCATTAGGGCAAGGACAGGTGGGCCATGAAATCCATACTGATTAGTTGCGTGATTGTACTGTCGTTAGCGGGTTGCAACAAGAAGAGCAATGATAACCAGAACGCCGCGCTCATTGCGTCCGCCACGCCACCTGCTGTCGCCAGTGTTGCGGCGCCGGTTGCTGCGGCTGCGCCCACCGAAGTCAGTGCGGCCTCGGTACCTGTTGAAGAAGACTTCGAACAAAAGGCGGAGACTGCAATTACCCCGAGTAGTACAACTCAAGAGCTCGACAAGCTAGAAAAAGAAATTGGTCAGTGAGCTCCCGGGCCCGCTGACGGCATTAGGCCAATTTGTGCCAAGAAAATGAGGGGATTTCTCTAGAGCAATCCCCTAATCTGGACGAGCCAGAACCAAACATGACACTTGGCTATCAGCAATCAGCTCTCAGACTGAAATCAGCAATCCTGATTGCTGACAGCTGATTGCTGATTGCCATGAAAACATTGAGAAATTTCTTGCCAAAATGGGTCAAGATCTCACCGCTAAGGGACTAAAACGAAAGGACGTATCGTGATTACAGTAAATCGAATCGTCGCTGCGCTGCCTCTGCTTTCCGCTTTGCTAGTCAGCGGTTGCTATGTTGAATCGGGTCCGCCAGCAGCGGCTGATCCCACGTATGTCCAGGCCCCGCCGCCGGCGCCACCTCCGCCGCCCCCAGAAGCAGTGCCTGCTGCCCCCAGCCCCGAGCATGTTTGGGTACCAGGTTATCATCGGTGGAATGGTCGTGCCTACGATTGGCAAGCCGGACACTATGAGCGCAGGCCTCGCCCGAATGCCCAATACGTTACCGGCCATTGGGAACAGCGCGACCGCGGTCACGTGTGGGTGGAAGGGCATTGGCAATAGGCGGAGCAGAGGCCCTTTTAGGCTGTGCTTACGCCTGAGCCGGCCGTGGATGCTGCGTTGCTGGCCTGCAATGCCGCATCGATTTGACTAATGGCCGTCGAAAATGCCGACGCAATTAATGCCGTTTTCTTGGGAGACACATCGAAAATGCAATCTGGTTTAGCTCGTTTACTTGGACTTCGCTCTATTTTTTCGCTTTTCGGACTTCTCGCTCTAGCGCTAATCGTGCCCGCTTGCGCCGCCGGCGACGGTTCGCTCACGGTGAGCTGGACGATCGCTTCCAATTCAGATCCTTCCCTCTGCGCCCAGTACGGTGCCAGCAATGTGGCCGTTTTAGTGGTTAATGCTTCGGGTAACCCGTACAGTCATACTACGCCGGAATGTAGCGCGCTCAGCACCAACTTTCAGAATGTTCCCGTCGGCGTTTACAACGTGACCACGCAGATGTTGGGGGACTCCGGTGATCCCGTAAGTAATTCTGCTGGCCCAATCGCCGTGAGCGTGACTAAGAACAATACGGTAGGTCAGAACTTTGATTTTGCCAAAACAGCATTTAATAACTACCCTTCAACTGGGACGCTCACCGTCAATTGGACGATCGCGTCGAGCCCAGCCGCTGCGCAATGCGCGACCTATGAAGCGCTCAATCTTTCTATTGCTCTCATTGATTCAACTGGAAACCCTTCCACTGCAGTAACCGTTCAGTGCTCCGCCCAAACGGAAACCATTCCCAACATAGAGCCTGGAACCTATTCTGTGACCGCGCAAATGTTGAACGCTGATGGTCAGCCAGTGAGTTCCGCGGCTAGAGCCACCAATGTGGTAATTTCAGCGGGCAATACGACATCCCAAACATTGGATTTCCCTGCTGGATTATTCCTAATTGACGCATCAACACCCTGACTCTTGACGGATCGCTCGCTTCAGAATTGCCTACGGCTGCGCTTGTGACCTCTACGCAGCCATGGCAAGTTTGGGTGTTGAAGCGAGACTGGGATTGTTTTATTGTGCTGGCGCTTGGGGCCCCGGCCCCAAACGCGGCTTCTGGTCAATTTCTGGCCAAGAATCTGATGCATTATCTATCTGGAAGTGTATAGCTCATTTACGGATTGCCATGGTCCAAATCCATAATTTGATGCTTCTGAGTGCCGTAGCCTGCGCCAACGTGGGTACATCCCCGTTAGGGTCAGGGTCCAGCTCCCTGAACGGTTCGGACGCAGCAGCAACGTCGGGCAGCTCAACGGGAATTGCGTGCACGGCTACCAATACTTCAGCCGGTTCCCTGTGCCTCGGAACCACCGCCTGCCCCAACGTGCTCGTTGATTCTACACAATTTCCCAATTGCGGGTTTCGCACGTTCGACCCCGACTTTGACTTGGAATGCGTGTGCTTTGGAAATTACCTGTGTCCGATGGGCGTTGTCTCCACCTGTCAGCAAGTGACGGCGCTCTTTACCAGCACCACCTCGGCTGACATCTGTAATCAGGTTTCGCTCGGCTACTGCACCCAGGTCGCAAGTTCAACCTCGACCGGCACCGGCACCAGCTCAACCTGCAATTGGACATGCTATGCCGGCTGTGTTAACGCGCCGGCTTGTATCGTGGCCTGCGGGTGTTGAGCGCTAATCACGAGCTTACTCGGCGGTCAATTTACGATTCCTACGCCGGGAAGCACCAGCACGTCTCAAGTGAAGGGTTCGCACAGCCCGTCAACTTCAAGCACTGAAGCATGTAACCGTTCACATCGTCTTCAGTTGATTGACAGGCGCGCGTGCCGTTGGCTTGTACAGGACAGATATCTTCGCAGGTTGCCGGTGTACAGGGCAAGGAAGTTTGCAGCACGCAAGCACTGCTGCACGGACTATTGGGCCCGTTGGCAGCAGCGCCCAGGTCGCATTGCTCGGGCGGATTTTGCACAATACCGTCGCCGCAATGTGGTCCGAGTGTGCAGGTTGCCAGGCAACTATCATACGGAACGTTATCGAGCGATGCGTTGGCGGTGCCGTCATCACATTGTTCTCCGCACTGCGACTGCACGATACCGTCACCACAGTAGGGGTTTAGTGTGCAACTCGTGCTGCAGCCGCCGCATTGGTTGTTCGCGTTAGCGCTACCGTTGTCACATTGCTCACCCGACTGCAGGATGCCGTCTCCGCATCTGGACTGCGGGTTTGCACCACCCGCGCCGCTTTGGCTTAGCGCGGAGGTTCCGCCCGTGCTGCTTAGGCCCAATGCGGACGTCCCGCCCGTCGAAATCTGGCTGTTCGTGCCGCCAATTCCAGAAGCTCCGCCCGTATCCTCGCCCATCGACACAAAACCGTCGACCTTGGCACTGCAGCCCGGCAAAGCCGCAAGACCGAGCGATGTGAGTAAAGATAAGGAAGAAAGCGGTCCCAAAGTTGAAGATTTCATGATCACCTTTCCGTCTCAAAACTGACAGTGGCCGCTTGCCACCGAATCCGTGACGACGTGCTCATTTTGCGCAAACGCCGCTGACGCGTTTGGCCAGCGGAGAAGTCGGGTAAGCAATCAAGAATTGCTCTCGCGCGGCGGTGGCCTCCGCAATTCGACCCGCGGCGCACAGCGCAATGACTCGGGCCGCGGCGCGCTCCTGGCCGAGCGAGCCCGCGCGAAAGGCATGGTCTTGAGCGGACAGCAATTGCAGCGCTCGCGCGGGATCCTGCGCGCTGAGCGCGCTTTGAACCTCAGCCAAACCCCGGCTTTCGGCCACCAGCGTTGCCGTCTGTGGGTTGCTAGTTGCTGCTTGCGGGTTGATTGCCTGCGGAAAGCCTGGTTGAGCTCTCAACGATGAGGGCAATGGCGCCGGAGCAGCGACGTCAGCTGTTGCGGAAGATTCAGGGTTAGACTCAGGTGCGGGCCGGGTCACCTCGGGCAATTTTGGGTTATACCGCGCCGCTGGTTGCTTCGTCACGGAAACGGAGAATGCCGGAGCTGCCGGCTTGGGGCTCGCAATGGCTCCAATCACCGCGACTCCGCTTCCCAGAGCCACACCCACGCCGATCAGACTTACCAATTGTCCAGCGGTGAACAACTTAGCCGCGCCGGGAATTGCGGCAGCGAACTTCGCGCCGGCGGCTGACGCATGCACCGCGACTGATGCAGCGCCCGCGCCGAGCAAGGCGGCACGCACCGCGCGGCGATCGGCGCGCTTCGGCTCTTCTTCGCGCCGCGCCGCCCGATACAGCGCGCGCAGATCGTTATAAGCTGGCTTCATGGTGGACTCCATTCTTCGGCGCGGTGCCGCTCGAGGCCTTCCTGCATTTGTTGTCTTGCGGCGCGCAGGCGCGAATAGGCGGTATTGAGATTGCAGCTGACGGCCTGGGCGGCCTGGGGAACGGTCATTCCCTCGAGATCGACCAAGACCAAAATATCGCGTTTGTCTTCATCCAGCTCGCCGAGCAATTTGAGCAGGAGCTGCAGCGCTTCGCCACGCGCTGCCTGATCCTCTGGACCCGGATCGCTGCGGTCCGCGAGACCTTCGGATTGCTCTTGATCGATCAAGTCCTTGCGTCGGCCGCGACGTCTGTGATCCGCGGCCACGCGCCGCAAAATCGAATAAAGCCAGGCTTGGATCGTGCCGCGCCCCTCGAACTCGGTCAGTCGCCGATGCACGACCAAGAACACGTCTTGCGCCGCGTCGCGCAGCCCCGCCTCCGGCACGCCGAGCCGGCGCAAATTGCGCCACACGAAGGCGAAGTGTTCGGAATAGAGCGCAGCAAAACTCACGGCTGGCCCGATCAGATTACGCTCTTTCGGAAAAGGGTTCAGTTCTGCGCTTAGCGGCACGTTCGTTCTTGAGCCGTGGCCGGCAAAGCGGCTTTCCGTGACTACCGCCACGAAAAACCTAAAGAAGCGCGCAGCGAACCCCAGTTTGGGCTGAAAAAGCCGCGGTAACCTGCCAATCCAAATTCCGGCCGAAGCGCAGGCACCGCCAAGCCCAGGCGCGCTTCGAGACCCAACGCGGATCGAATTTCCGTTCGCAGGACCGCGTTGGCAGTCACCGCGGGCCACAGCGCGTAGGCCGTTTGAGGATGGTCAACGCCCGCGCCTTTGCCGATGAGATCGCCGAGCTCGGCACCCAGGCAACCGCCGAGCACCGGAGCCGAAAGCGGCGCAAAGCAGCCTGCCATCTGCCCCGCCAGCAACGAGATGTTGCCCCCTTTGTTCGGATTTATCGTCGGGTCCACCGACGCCCAGCGCGGCAAGAGCCAAAGGATCGACAATTCTCCCCAAGCGCGGCGCTTTCCATAGCGGAAAAACAGGCTGGGCCCCAGCGACCCACTGGGCAAAGCGCCCTTTTCCGCGAGCATCGACACAGATAATCCGAGTCTTGCCGGACCTTCTGGTTGGTTCGGCACGGAATCATCGCGGTGCGTCGCAGGCGCGGCTGCGCCTGGGGACCCAGTCGGGTAAACAACGGGCGCAGGTGCAATCGCGCCCTGTAAAGTGAGTGGTGGTTGCGTGCCAAGCGCCGCTGCGTTGTTGGGGGGTTCGTCTTTCGGGTGCTCGAACTCGGTAAATGTTGCGACGTTGAGTTTTGCACTCGGATCCACGGCCAGCGCAAGAATCACAACCAGGGCTTCGGCAACGGCAACACAAGTGTCACCGGTGACGCGACGCTGGCCTTGATCAAACGCGAGTTCCACAACCCAATCCTCGCCTTGTCGAGCGAAGCGCGCCCGGGCGTTGAGTGGTTCTCGCGGCGGCTTTTGAACGAGTCGACCGACCGCGGAAAGTATTGCGGCACGACCGGGGCAACCGCTGGGCGCTTCCAACTGCAACTCAATGGCGGACTGTGCGCGCGCTTGCTTCGGCAGGCAGAGGATCAGCATCGCTACCGCAGACATGGCTTCCCAGGTGCAGAGTGCGAGTGTTCGCCGAACTACCGAGCCTTGCCAGCGAAGAACTGAGGCGCGAACGCCGGTTTGCCGCTGGTTACACTGGCCTGAAACACTCATTATGTTCGGACAGCGACCCTAAATCAACCGTTCAAAAACCGCAACGAACTTTTCCGTGCCGTGCCGACATAAAAAAAGCGATTATCTTTTTGCATGAGCAAGTTACGATGCACAAGGACTAAATCATGACCAAGAGCCTTTCTCAAATCATTCCCGTATTGCAGGGGGCAATCGGTCCCGTGATTTTGATCTCGGGCGTAGGCCTGCTTTTGCTGAGCCTCACTAATCGCTTCGCTCGTATTCTCGACCGGGCACGGCTGCTTGCCCATCAATTGCGCGTGGATGCGGCCGATCGTCACCCTCGCCAGGTCGAATTGATTCGCCTGCTGCGACTGCGGGCTCTGTGGAATCGGGCATCGATCGGCCTGGCGTCTTTGAGTATTTTGTTCGTTTCCACCTTGATTCTTCTGCTTTTTGCTCAGGCGTTGCTGAGTATAGAATCAGCGTTACCGGTGATTCTTGCCTTCTCGCTGTGCTTGGTTTGTCTGGTTGGCTCAGTCGGCACATTCATCTGGGATATTCACTTGTCCGTAGTCACCTTGCGGCTCGACCTGGATGACGTGGCCGAACGCGCATCCTTAATTCCTCGGAAGTAACTGCTGAAAGTGCCCATCAAGTGGCGGAGGTATTTTCTTCGGCAATGCAGTTGTCTGGCAGGGCCCCAGACAACCAACACAATCAAAACGTCGGAACCGGAGTGAAAAAGTGCAGCCCGCTGCACTTTTTCACGGAGGTAGACGTTCCTCACGTAGCGAGGAACGCCCGAAGGGCGTAGTGAACGAACTTGCGGGTCAGAAGTGAAATACTAATGAGTTTTCGACTGAGCATACAACGACAATGGGGCGGAGCCTTCGCTCTTGTCGTTGTACTATGCGAAGGTCAGGCCTTATGTGCGGTCCCGCCGCCTTTACCAATAGAAAATGCCCCGCAGCAACCCACCGCGCAGGCTCGCGTAGTAGTGCTTATTCACGTGCCGAGCTCGGATGCTGAGAAGTCGATTTTCTGCCCAATTTGCGCTGGCAGCTCGCCGAGCTTGACCTGACACTGACTGAAAGGACGGCACCCGCCTCCTTTGAATTGATCGATTATGTAACCGAGGCCCAACGAGTCGCGGGTACTTCCGAGGCATTCTTGGTAGCCTTTATCACGCACCAGCGAGATCGCACCAACGTATACCTCTACGACCCTAAGGGACCGCATTTGTATGCGCGGGAGGTGGCTGTCAGTGAATCACCGGCGGCTGCTTCCGAAGAACTCGCGATCATCCTACGCTCGGCAATTCAAGCCCGAATTGATGGGGGCGATCTGGCAATGGCAGAGATAGCCCTGCCAAAACCGGCGGTTCCCAAGCGTCCCACCACACCGCGTGTCTGGACGCCTCCAACGGGCAAGGTGGTGACGATACCGAGGGAGCTCCGGGGAGCGGCGGGATTGAGCGGTGTTACCAGCCGACCCCTCAGCGATGCCGACTGGCAGGAGGGGCTCGTCCTTCGCGCTTGGGCTCAAGCCCGACCCATTCGCTTTGGCCTCAGCTATTCGATCTTTCCGGGTCTCTCAGTGTCGTCGGACCTGGCGGAAATTACTATCTATCGACATCCGATTGAAGCCTTTGTTGGGGTTAGAATCGGGACGGGCGCCGTGAATGTTCTGGCGGAGTCTGCGTTTTGCGCCGATCCAATTCGGCGCGAGACGGCTCTCGCCCAGCCTCCTCTCACAGGCCAGCCGCCCAATTGGCGCTGGCTGTGGTCCGTTTCGGCACGTCTACGCTTTGAGACTCGTCTCTTTTCCCCAGTCTGGTTTACGGCAGCGGCCGGCGCAGAATTCCCGCTCAATCCCTATGCTTTTGAGCTCGCGGTCGCCGAACAGCGTCAGAGACTAGCCAGGATTTTATCGGTTCGGCCAACTTTTGAAATGGGCTTGGTCGTGGGTTGGCGATGAAGACCGGTCGTAATTCGGTTGAAGCTTCCGCCCGAAAGTTGAATGTGAAGCCACTAGGGTATTTAAAGTGACCCTAACGGTACCTGCTGGCAGAAATCCCGCTAAAAATATCGATCTCTCAATGACTGCTGCCAAGCAAAACGAGTCCCTCGAGTTGGTCAGCCTGGCCGCCGCGGGTGATCTAAATGCCCAGCGCTGCCTGGTCGAGCGGCTTCGCCGTCGCGTGCATGCAATAGCTCTCTCAATTTTTAGGCAGCGCGCACGATGCTGAAGATACGACGCAAGCAATCCTGGTCGAAATCTTAGGTAGCGCCGGCACATTCCGGGGCGAAAACTTGCTCGGCTGGGCCGACCGCATTGCTGCACGCACGGCGATCCGCCATGCGCGCCAGCGCCGCATGCGAGCCATGCAATGTGAGGTTCGCGGCGATTTGGAGAACTTTAGCGACGCGAGTAACTTACCAGACCTCGAACCAACACTGCCGCGAAAGATGGTAGATTACCTAGCGCTCTTGCCCGAGACACGGCGAGTTGCCGTAGTCTTGCGGCATGTGATGGACTACTCGGTCGATGAAGTTGCGGAGATGACCGAAGTGTCTCCAAATACCGTCAAAGATCGATTGCTGCACGGACGTGCCCAACTGCGCCGCTTGATTCGGCGCGATCTTTCGTTGACGAGAACGACCGGGAGCCAAAAATGACCGACTCGAATTGTCGCCGTTGGATAACACTTGCAGATAGTGCTGCGATTGGAGAGCAGCTTTCCGACGTCGAACGCCGGTGGCTCATGGACCATGCTGCCAATTGTCCCGATTGTGGTGGGGAATCAAGGTTCTGGTCGGCGCTCGGCAATGTAATGACCCATAGTGATATCCTGGATACGTCGATTGTGGGTATTTCGAATGAAATGCACGAAAAAAGGTCGCATCGTGTTGCGATGTGGCTTCATGGTCGCCATAGTTGGCTGCTTGGACTCGCCGCTGGAATAGCGCTTACCGTATCGACCGCGTGGCTGCTGCGAGATAAGCCAAAGGCGTCATGGGTCGATCCGGGGACTCCTGCTGCCCAGCTGGTGTCAATTGCCGGTAAAGTGCTGCTGGGTTCGAGACCGGCGCACGCAGGAGAAGCGGTGAGCCCGACCGAAAGCCTGCACACGGAGCAGGGCCTGGCCTGTATAGCTCTCGGCACGTCGATCACCACCTGCCTCGATGTCAATAGCGAAGCTACGCTTTCGCTCGAAGATCCGACACAGCTCTCGGTACGGCTGAACCGAGGACGGTTGTTGTCGCGCCTCGACCGCCAGCCCCCTGACCGCACGTTTCGTGTGGATACGCCGAAGGCTGTGATTGTAGCCAAAGGCACTGTATTTTCAGTAAAGCTCGATGCCCCAAATGACGTTACGGTGCGGTTGCACGAGGGCCGCGTATGGTTGCGGACAGCGACGAATCAGACCGGTAGTTTGACCGCGCCCTCGCAGGCCGTCATTCAACAGGGGATACAGGTCGAGGCCTGGTCGGACCAGGCTGTCATTGAGGATCGGGTTCTCCTCGCTCTTTCTGGCCTTCCACGAACGGGTAAGCGAACTCGGCTCGATGTGATAACGCACCCAAACGGAGCCAGTGTTACCGTCGATGATCTGATGCTTGGTCCAACACCCGTGTCGGCGTTTCTTGCAGAGGGAAATCGTCTCTCGGTGTCGATGGATGGTTATGCTCCGGTGACGGAACTACTGCCGAGGGAGTCCAGTGACACCATCGAGCGCAGCTTTGAACTCTCGGCATTGCAAACACCCGACGAATCTTTGCCAGTTCCCGCGGACCCGGAGCAGAAAGCTAACCTACCCACCATTTTGTCAACAGCGTCGAGCCCAGGCGCGCTGCTGGCTCGCGCTCAAGCCCTGCGCTCCCAGGCCAAGTACCGTGAATGTGCGACAACCTATCGTCAATTGGTGGCTAGTTTCCCGCGCAGCGACGAGGCCAGAGTCTCCTTCGTATCGCTCGGTGAACTTGAAATATCGGAACTCGGCCAACCTGGGCTAGCTCTGCGTGACTTCGAAAACTACTTGCGCCTGCCTGGACCACTGACACGTGAGGCTCGCTACGGAAAAATTCGGGCACTGCAATTGCTTGGACGTGATGCCGAGCAACAAGCGGCAATTGCCGAGTTCTTGAAGGACTATCCGAACAGCGTCCAGTCAGCGAGCCTTCGCAGTCGGCTTCAGACGCGGCAACCGTGATGCGCCGCTGGTTTCGCAGAGACGCACTATTGCCGAGGCTTTCAGTGATTGGCCCTTGGACTTTGGTTAGCGCCTGTAGTGGTCCTGCTGACCTAGTCGCTTCGTCTTACGGCGATTTCGATCCGAATTATCCACCTCAGGCACTGAGTTTGAGTGGCTCTATTCTACTCAACGATCCGATGGCGTTCCAAGTTGGGCAGCGCGTATGGCTCTATTCGACTGGACCGGGAATAGAAGCCAGAAGTTCAGCCGACCTTCATCTTTGGCAAGACGAAAATCCAATCTTTGACCAAAATCCGAGTTGGATTGCCAATCTGGTGCCCAATGCCACCGACCTCTGGTCGCCCTCGGTTGCCTTCTTTGGCAGTCAATATCACCTTTACTATGCTGCATCCACCTACGGGAGCGACCAGTCTTGCATTGGGCACGCTACGGCAGCTTCGGTGGGTCAAGGTTCACCATTCGTCGATCAAGGTTCGGTCATTTGCTCCAATGTGAGCGGTGCCGTTGATAATTTCAATGCGATCGACCCGAGCATATATTTTGATAATGAAAGTCAACCTTGGATGGTTTTTGGCAGCTACGACAGCGGAATTAAGCTCATCGCGCTTGCTGCCGATGGAAGTCGCCTCGATTCTCAGATGACCTCCGTGGCTGCCCGGTCCAGCGACAACCCGGCTATCCAGGCGCCCTTCTTAATGAAATGGCGGGACTACTACTATCTATTTGTGTCATTCGACCACTGTTGCGAAGGCGTTGACAGCGATCACTCCATTCGAGTAGGACGCGCCACGAATTTGCTGGGTCCCTACGTTGATCGCGATGGCTTCAACATGGTTTTCGATAGCTCGCAACCTGGCGGCGGTACGCTGGTTCTTGCGGGTGACAGCCGTTGGAAGGGGCCTGGAAGCAACATGGTCTTTACGGACGCGGGCAAGCGATACAACGTTTATCACGCCTACGATGCGGATTCGAACGGGCAGGCTACGTTGCGAATTGCCGAACTAGATTTTGACAATGACGGATGGCCTGTATCCGGCGGGCCGTAATGCTAAATCAGCGGTCGCGATTCTGGATCAAGGCCAAGAAAACCCGCATGCCTCGACCGACATGATTTTTGCGCCTCAAGGTTAACTAGCAGCGGAGTTTTCCATTGTGACGGTGGTGGGAGCGGCTCAACCCCGCGTCCACTCAGGATTCCTGGCGTGCCGCGACTTCGATTTTGACCCAATGGAACAGCTTTGACCGTTGTTATGCCCTTTGGACGTACGGTGATCGATTTGTTGGCCTCTTACATTACCCTTGCGCAACTACTCCGTCGGGTGTCGCTCATGCCGATTCGACCTAATTTGTGAGCACTACGGCATTTTATTCCGCCCCATGTGACCCTCCACGCACACACGAACGCACGAGGATTCAAATGTTTTGGTACCGCTCTTTTCAGTTCGTCTCATTTGGGCTCTTGTTCGGCGCAACTGTCGCAGGATGTGGATCGTTCTCCTCCTCGCAGAACGGCAGCGGAAACAGCTTGGGCAGCGGCGGGGGTAGCTCCACCAGCGGCGGCGTGGGGGCGAGCTCTGCCGGCGGCGTGGGGGCGAGCTCTGCCGGCGGCGTGGGGGCGAGCTCCGCCAGCGGCGGCGGCGCCTCTTGCCCGGCTCTCCAGTGTAACGCCGTGTGCGTCGATCCCAATACCGACAACGCCAACTGCGGCACATGCGGTAATGCGTGCGGGTCCGGGCAGAGCTGCACTGCGGGCGCATGCGCCTGTGGCACCGGTCAGAGCATTTGTTCGGGCAGCTGCAAGAATCTGCAAACGGACGCGGCCAACTGCGGCACGTGCGGCAACGCGTGCGGGTCCGGGCAGAGCTGCACTGCGGGCGCATGCGCCTGCGGCACCGGTCAGAGCATTTGTTCGGGCAGCTGCAAGAATCTGCAAACGGACGCGGCCAACTGCGGCACGTGCGGGAACGGGTGCTCGGCCGACCAAACGTGCCAAAGCGGCAGCTGCGCGTGCACTGCCGGCCGCGTCCAATGCGCGGGGGGCTCTACCTGCATCGACACCACCGCGGATCCTGCGAACTGCGGTAGCTGCGGGCATGCCTGCACACGGGTCAAGTTTGCTCGAGCGGAACGTGCGCGACAACGTGTGGTACCGGGCTTACCGCATGCTCCGGCGCCTGCGTGAATTTGACGAGCGATATCGCAAATTGCGGCAAGTGCGCGGCCGCGTGCTCAGCCTCGAGCGGCCAGACCTGCACCGCCAGCAGCTGTACGTGCACGACTGGCATGACGAGCTGCTCGGGCAGCTGCAAGAATCTGCAAACGGACGCGACCAACTGCGGCACTTGCGGCACTGTGTGCGGGAGTGGTCAGACCTGCACTGCCGGCGCATGCGCCTGCGGCACTGGTCAGAGCATTTGTTCGGGCAGCTGCAAGAATCTGCAAACGGACGCGGCCAACTGCGGCAATTGCGGCACGGCGTGCGGGAGTGGTCAGACCTGCACTGCCGGCGCATGCGCCTGCGGCACTGGTCAGAGCATTTGTTCGGGCAGCTGCAAGAACCTGCAAACGGACGCGGCCAACTGCGGCACATGCGGCACTGCGTGCGGGACGGGTCAGACCTGCACTGCGGCGCATGCGCCTGCGGCACCGGTCAGACTCTTTGTTCGGGCAGCTGCAAGCAATCTGCAAACGGACACGGCCAACTGCGGCACTTGCGGGAAAGCGTGTGCGACCGGGCAGACGTGCACTGCCGGCATCTGCACTAGCACCACCACGACTCAGACGGTCTGCGACATCTTGGCAGCCGCCGGCATCCCGTGCGTTGCGGCGCATAGCACCACGCGGGTTCTCGTGAGCGGCTACACCGGGCCGCTCTACCAGGTCTGCAAAGGAACTGCGGCCGCTGGGCCGAGTTCTTGCAAAGGGACGACCCAAGACATCGGTTCCGTGGGCGGCTACGCCGACTCCGCAACTCAAGACTCATTCTGTTCCGGCGGCAGCTTGCACCATCACTAAGATCTACGACCAAACCACTAAAAAGAATGACCTCGAGCCTTCCCCCGCCGGCGGTGCCAAAGGCAGTCCTAACAACCCAGCAAGCGCTACGGCTCTCAAGACGACGCTCAACGGCCATGCGGTTTACGGCATCCTCGTCACGGCTGGTATTGGGTATCGTGGCGGTTGCAGTGGCTGCAACACCAAGACGCCGAATGGGACGGCGACTGGCGACCAGCCTGAGACCGAGTACATGGTGACCAGTCAGCAGCAGCTGATCGATAGCTGCTGCTTCGACTATGGCAACGCCGAAACGGACTCGCATGACGACGGCAACGGCACCATGGAAGCCGTTTACTTTGGAGGCGGTGTCGTTTGGGGTACCGGCTCTCCCGGCGGTCACACAAACGGCCCGTGGGTCATGGCCGATCTCGAAAACGGCCTGTATGCCGGCTGGCAAAACAATCAAGACCAGAACATCTCGACCAATACTCCTCTCAAATTCGATTTCGTCACGGCCATGCTCGTTGGCGACGTGGCGTCGGCAAACTCGGGCAAGGGCCGCTTTGCGCTCTATGGCGGCGATGCGACGAACGGCACGCTGACGACCGAGTACGACGGAGTACGCCCCGCCAAGTCAGGCTACGTCCCCATGGCGAAACAGGGGTCGATCATTCTCGGCACTGGCGGCGACAACAGCGACAGTGGTGGCGGCCGCTGGTACGAAGGCGTGATGGCGAGCGGTGCTGCGACGCTCGCGACAATGAACGCCGTCCAAGCCAATATCGTCGCTGCGAAATACGGGCAATAGGCGATTTTACGACATTCCGCGAAGAGCGCTGTATGCACGGACATCTTGTTGAAACAGCTGTGGGTGGCGCGGACGAGCGAGCTGCTCCCCGCCACCACGCCGCGACATCGGGACTCCAAAGTGTGAACCTCGGTTACCGTGTCTCGTGGGTGCGCACTCGCGAAGTTTCGCTAGCCCGAGCCCGCTTTGCTTGTTAGCGTGCCTAAGACATTCGTCGTTGCCACAGAGGAAGGGACAGCCGTGCTGCGAAGATTGCAAGCGTTAGTTGTGTTGGGTGTTTGTGTTGTGTCAATTCCAGTGGCCGCCGTAGAGCCCGAGGATGTAGATCTGAGCACACCTGGCGAGGCGCCCGCGGCGAACAAGGACGCGCCGGCCGCGGCCACGGCTGACGGGACACCCGCCGCGAAGGAGGCGCCAGCCGCCGCGAAGGAGGCGCCAGCCGCCAAGGCGCCAGTAGCCACCGAGGCGCCCGCAGCCGCTCCGCCGCCCACCACTGAAGTGAAACCTGACGAGCAAGCGGGAGGCTGGCACACAGAGGTCCACGGCTATTTCCGTGCACCCTTAACTTTGGGCCTCAGCCACCGCCCGGACCCGGACAACATGAACGGGCCCCCCAGCACGCAGATTTCTTACGGGCCGAATCGCACGGTTAACTCAAGCTACTACAGCTTCGCCTATACGCGAATACAGGAGCAAGACTGGGCCGAGCTCTTCTTCCACATGAAGAAGAAGCACGTCGACGCTGCTGTCGGGTGGATGGGCTATTGGTTTCAAGGGGTCGGCTTTCGGAACCCCGACGCGGCTTGGTTACCGGGTCTCGCGTATCTTACGCTCGACACGGACCTCGATGCAGGAAGCATTAAACCGAACCTTGCGGCCACTATGGGTGCGTTTTGGCCAAAATATGGCTACTTCGAGAAATACGACACCTATACGCTCGGGCGCTTTCGTCAGATCGGCGAAGAGCTCAATTTCACGGTCCCCTTCAATTCCGATATCAGTGCGGTTTTTACGGAGGGCTTTGGTGCCGGTCGGGATGGTTCCTTCAACAATACCGTGCAACCCCCGATCTACGGGGCCATCACGGCCCTCGACTTGGTTACGTGGGCAAACGTCAAGCTCATGTATAAGAAGTTGTTCGACGTAGGGCTTCACTACAACACCGAGTGGACCGCCGACCCCAATCTAGCTCAGCAAGGCACGCCGGGTGACAAATCTTATGGCGCGGTCAAGCAGGCCCACCTGACAGTCATCGGCGGCGAGGCAAATCTGCGCGCGCCGTACTTTGGCCATTTGTGGCTATCGCCGTCGTATATCCACGTTCGAAATGGTTGGGCGCTCAACCAAGCGGGCACCGAGGTCTTGCATTCGTTGGGCGGCATGGGCGTCGCCACGAACTACTTGTTTTGGGGCAACACCCCCGCCGTCTCGACCGGCACCGGGTCAGTGACCGACGTGGGCTTTCTTTACGAGAACTCGCTCTCGAGCATCCAGGGTAAGCAGTTCGGGACTGTGCTGCCGGACGTATCGTTCAGCTTGTTCGGCCTCTTGACGAAGGCCAAAGCCGATTTACCGGCCCCCACCCCGGGCATCACGCCGCTCACGCAAAGTACTCTCAATGAATTCAAGTACGGCGCGGACGCGACACTGCAAGCTACGAACTGGTTCGGTTTCATGCTCCGCTACGACTTCGTCAACATGGATATGGACCACCCCGGATACGTTTTTTATTCCATCACGCCCCGGATGATTTTCTCCTCGCACTTCCTCTCCAGCGAACGCATGTACATTCAGTATTCGCGTTACAAGTACGGTGACAATATGAAGCTCGCGGGGACATGGCCCGCCCCCTGGGGCCAGCCGATCGTGGCAGGCAGCACGGTGCTTCAAGAGGGCCCCTACGGGGGTATGACGCCCGACCGCAACGTCGTGAAGCTCCAAGCCGAAATCGCCTTCTGAACCTCGATTGTTCGTATAGGACCGGCGTACCGCCCGATAGGCGTTGCCGCTCTCGGAATATCCGCAACGGGCGGGGCGGCACCTACTACAACAGTGGGTGAAGTTCGAGCCGTCACCGCCCGTAACCCGCAGCGACGATGTTGGCCTGGACGGCGTCTTCGGTCGCATCCGACGCGTAGCCGGACGTATTTCGCCGCCCGAAAGGCGCCGATGATTGCACTTACTTAAATGGACCGAACGGTGTGTCCATTTATCCAAATGGCGGAGGAGATGACCATATTTCGAAGTCCAGTGCCCGCATGGGCTGCAATGCTACTAGCTTCTGCCTCATGCGGCTGTAGCGGGTCAGATAGCACAACCAGCTCGAGTTCCGGCGGCGCGACAGGTCAAGGTGGCGCGGTTGCTGCCGGCGGATCGACCGGAATTGCCGGCACTATATCGACAGGAGGTACCACATCCACAAGCAGTGCGGGCGGAGTCGCCGTCAGTGGTGGCGCGCCGGCTATTGGTGGCAACCATTCAACGGGAGGCATTGCCGCACCGGGAGGTGCTAATTCGACGGGTGGCATTGCTGCGACGGGCGGCGCTGCAACCGGTGGTAAGTCAGCAGCGGGCGGCGCTGCAACCGGTGGTAAGTCGTCAACGGGTGGCGCAACAACAGGTGGTGTTGCGACGGGAGGTAAATCGGCAACCGGCGGCGCAGCCACAGGCGGTACCAAGGCCACCGGTGGTACCAGTGCGACAGGAGGTTCGGCAACTTCATGTCCGGCGGCGGGTGCAACCAGCACGACGCTACCTACTCTTGGCGTGCAACTGTCCAACCAATTCAGGCCAGTAACGCATGCAGCTTCTGGTTCGCTCTACGGTTTGGCTAATGACGGGGTGCCCCCCGACAGCATGATTGGGCCCATCAAGCCTTTCATGTTCACTCAAATGGCACCCAACGGGCAGCAGCTGGGCAACGGAGCCACAACGCCCACCGGTGATGCTCTTAAGGTTGCGCCGGCGGCTGCAAGGGCCGGCGCCAAAGTCACCATCCGAATGCCCGACACCTATCCGAACTTCCCCTATCAATGGGTGAGTTGGGCGGACTGGTATAGCCGGGTTGACGCGATGGTTGCGGCAACCGTCAATTCCGGAGCGACCAACATCTACGCGTACGAGATTTGGAATGAGCCCAACTGGACTTGGAACAATCCTAACAATACAGGCACCACCTTCAACGACGGCTGGAATAACACGTATCTACGCATCAAGACCAAGGATACGACCACCAAGATCATGGGTCCGAGCATATCCATTTGGGATCCAAACTTCATGCAAAGCTTTCTGTCATACTGCAAGACCAACAACTGCCTGCCCGACATTGTCAGTTGGCACGAATTGGGTGACGCAAACGGCGTCGCAAGGCCAGGATACGTTCCGACCAGTGTCGCTGCCTATCGAGCGATGGAAACCAGCCTCGGGATCTCGAACAGACCGATCAGTATTGATGAGTACGGGGTTGTAGCGGAAGAGGGCGTTCCGGGGAGCATGATTCGCTACATCGCGCAATTCGAACGGCAAGGCGTCGAGAGTGCCTGCATCGCGTATTGGCACCAATCAGGACTCCTCAGCGATCTGCTCACGAACGCGCACGTGGCTAACGGTGGCTGGTGGCTGTTTAAGTTTTATGGTGACATGACCGGCACTATGGCCATGACCACTCCCTCGGCCACGGGCGCGACGGTTTTGGCTCTAGATGGCGTCGCTAGTATCGACGCCACCGCCCAGAATGTTCAGGTGGTCTTCGGAGGAGCCAGTGGGAATAATGCCATAGTAATCCAAGGCTTCAGTTCAGCTCCGTTCTTCAGTTGCAACGCCCACGTGGTCGCGCAATCCACGCCCTGGAACGGCCAGAACTCGGCCGTTTCGGCCCCGACGACGCTCTTTGAAACGGACTACCCGATCGGCGGCGGGCAAATCATCGTCACCATAAACAATATGATCACTAGTTCCGGTTATCGTCTGACGATTACGCCCGGATAATTGAATTTGTCAAACGAGAAGGCTTGGGCGATATTGCGGACTTATCGCTGGCTTTTGCAGTCTCATTTTCGCGAGTCTGTGAAGTCTCTTGCTTGCGACAGCACACAAGTCTCTCTACCAATCCTTGAATTTTTCGATCATGTGGGCGCGCAGGGGCCCGGCCCTGAACGCGGTATTTTGCTGAGTATTGTTCGGGACTTCAGAATTCTTAGGGCGTCAACAGTGAAGTTTTCCGTTCTGGCGGTTGTTGAATTCCGCAAAATCTTTTTAGCCACCCGAAAAGTGCAATCGATTGCACTGACTAGGGGGAAGCCCGTTGGCATTTTCGTGCGCGGATCCGGAGATAATGTCTATGTTTCGAAATTCAAAGCCCAATCCAAAATCCTTGCTGCTTTTCGGCATAGTTGGGTCATTTCTTTTGGGATGTTCTGGCTCTGACTCCAGCGGCCCTTCGGGTTCCGGTGGCAACACGAGCGCGGGTGGCGGCACCAGTGCGGCAGGCTCGACGGCAATCGGCGGCGCACCTAACACGGGAGGTGGCAACGCCGCCGGCAACGTCAGCACGGGTGGAATGCCGGGCGCTGGCGGATCTCTGACGACGAGTGGCGCGCCAGCCACCGGCGGAAGCAAAGCGACGGGTGGGACGGCCAGCCCCGGTGGCGCGGCAGCCACTGGCGCAAGCCCGGCGACAGGTGGAACGACGAACAGCGGTGGTACCGTAGCCACCGGCGGAAGCAAGACCGGCACGACGAGCACCGGCGGCACTACGAACACGGGAGGTACCGTGGCTACGGGCGGCTCGAAGGCTACTGGCGGTTCTGCCGCAACCGGCGGCTCGAAGGCTACCGGCGGTACGACGGCCACCGGAGGATCACCGGCTACGGGTGGCACGACAAGCGCGGGTGGCACCACGTCCAGCTGTGCCATTCCAACATTAGATTCAGCCAATCCGCCTCAGGCACTCACGTTGACCGGCAACCTCGGCACTCACGATCCATCCGCGATTTTGGCCAATGGCACTTACTACCTGTTCGCGACGGGCAACGGTATTGGTACGAAGACCAGCACTAATGTAACCGCCTGGACGGGCACGCCTGATGTGTTTTCCAGCATTCCCGCATGGGTAGCGGGTCAGGTCAGCGGCGTCACGAATATCTGGGCACCGGATATCTCATTCTGGGGCGGTCAGTATCACCTTTACTATGCCGTCTCGACATTCGGCAGCAATAAATCGTGCATTGGGCATGCGACCCGCGCGAGCCTCAGCTCCGGATCGTGGACGGATCATGGGGCGGTGATTTGCTCCAACGTCACGGAGACGGACAATTGGAACGCGATCGATCCGAACGTCATCGTCGATGACACCGGCCAAGCTTGGCTGGACTTCGGAAGTTTCTGGAATGGCATCATGTTGATCCAGCTCGACTCGACGGGTGCCAGGATGGGTACCTCGGCACCTCAAAACATCGCACGCAACAGCTCGATCGAAGGGCCGTACATCATCCACCAATGCGGCTATTACTACCTGTTCGTCTCCTTTGGCAGCTGTTGCAGCAGCCCCTACGACTACAACATCCGCGTGGGTCGTTCGACGAGCGTTACCGGACCGTACGTTGATCAAGCCGGCACGAACATGCTGAACGGTGGCGGTACCCAGATAGTCACGGGCAACTCAACCTGGCACGCGCCGGGCCACAACGCCGTGCTGGTCACTGCCAACGGCACGTACAACTTCTATCATGCCCTCGATTCGAACAACGCCAACCCCACGCTGCGGATATCCCAGCTTGTCCTGGACGCCAATGGCTGGCCCGTGTCAGGCGGTCCGTAATCGGACCTTGCCGAGGCCCTGCGCCCTGCCCAGACGCGGCACATTGCCTGCTGTTTATTGCCCACGCGGCTGCTTCGGCTATTTCACTTCGACCGGCCCAGTGCCGCATGCATCTCCTGGCGAATGTTGAGCTTCAAATCGGCAAAGACAACGACTTATGTAGATGGTTGGTCTTAGTAGTTGTAATTTTGGACCATAGAACGAAATGCTTCTGAGACGGTCCAACCACCTCAATCGAAAAACCGCTCAAATACAACTGGAATTGGCGACTATGAAATATTCTTCAGCCCGCGGCACCGCTCGAATATTGGCGTACGGATGGCTGACTGTTCTGCCCTGGCTCGGTGGATGTAGCGGTTCGGATTCAACGGCTGGCCCCGGAGGCGCCGGTGGGACCGGCGGAGCTGCCGCATCCGGCGGCTCGTTGACCGTGGCAGTCGGCGGTAGCAATGCGACCGGCGGAAGTGTTTCGACCGGTGGCAGCAAAACATCAGGCGGTGGCAATTCGACCGTTGGAAGTTCCACCTCCGGTGGCGTGTCGTCTAATGCAACTGGCGAGTGCAAATGTGTACATGGCGGCGGCGCAACGAGCGCCGGTGGGGCGCCAGCCACCGGTGGAACAACGAGCACCGGAGGAAGCAAGCCAGCAGGTGGTGCTGCGACAACCGGGGAACCGGGGTGTCGGAGGGACGGCGAGCACCGGAGGGACGAAGACTACCGGCGGGACTCAAGTACTGGTGGTTTAGCATCCACGGGAGGAAGCAAGGCGACCGGTGGCGCGGCCGCAACGGGTGGGCGCAGCAACCGGCGGGATGGTGGCAACCGGTGGCAGCTCGTCAAGCGCCTGCGGCGCAGGCGACACTAACCTCCCAGCAGAGCC